>NZ_JBXALQ010000024.1:0-92434 GCF_058799615.1 Duganella sp. GW822-FHT06D06 | reverse complement strand
GCCGGGTCGGGCGCCAGGTCCAGCGTCAGGCCGGCCGGCTGATGGTCGCTGGGCGCGGGCAGCGGGTCGGGCGTCGGGCGCGGCGCCAGGCTGGCGGCCGGCGCCATCGGCTCCAGGCTCAGGCCGGCCAGCGGATCGAGGTCGAGCCGCGGTTCGCTGCGGGCCGGCGCCTGCGCGGCGGCCTGCGCCGCGTCCGGCGTCAGCGCCAGGATGGCGTCGAACGCTTCCGACGGCTTGTCGACCTCGTCTTCGCTGGCCGAACCTTGTTTGGCGCGTTCGGCCTTCTTGAGCGCCTGCATTAGTAGACTCATGATCCGTTCGCCTTGGCGTTGGGGGCGGAAGCCGGGGCCGGCACCGGGTAGGGCGCCTTGTCGGGCACTTCGCCCGGCAACAGGTAGCGGTAATCCTTGTAGTCGCCGTTGACGCTGGCGTCCTTGACCACCACCGGCCGCATGAAGATCACCAGCTCGGTCTTGGTGGCGGTCTCGTTGCGGTGGGCGAACAGGTTGCCCAGCAGCGGCACGCTGCTCAGGCCGGGCACGCCGTCCTTGGCGTTGTCGACCGAGTCCTGCATCAGGCCGCCCATGACGGCGATCTGGCCGCTCGACACCTTCATCAGCGACTCCAGCTCGCGCGCCTGGATCACCGGCACCTTGCTGACCACGTTGGCCTTGGCCAGGTCCGGGTTCGGATCGTTGACATAGCCGACGATGCGGGTGATGGTCGGGCGCACGTTGAGGGTGACCTCGTCGGCGTCGGAGATCTGCGGCGTCACGCTCATGACGAAGCCGACCGGCACCGTCTCCAGGCGCGACTCGTAGGTGGCCTGCGAGATCGGCGTGCCGGTCGAGCCCAGCACCGCAGGCGTGACCTTGATCGAGAAGAAGACGTTGTTGTCGACCACCTTCAACAGCGCGGTCTGGTTGTTGAGCACGCTGATCTTGGGGCTGGACAGCACTTTGACCTTGCCGAACGATTCAAGCAGCTCGATGGTGGCGGCGATATTGCCCAGGCGGCTGGTCGGGTTGGTGTAGTTCAGCAGGAACACGCCGGGATTGGTGGCGGTGGGGATGGTGACCTGGCCCGCCGCGCCCTGGCCGAGCTTGAGGCCGCCCTTGGCCAGCGATTGCCAGTTGATGCCCTGCTGGTACTGGTCGCTCAGCCGCACTTCGATGATGGTGGCCTCGATCAGCACCTGGCGCTTGGCCGCGCCCAGCACGATGTCGAGGAATTCGCGGATCTTGGCATGCTGGCGGCCGGTCGCGCGCACGGCGATCAGGCCGCCCTCGGCGTTGACGATGACCGACGCGCCGTTCTGGGGGCTGGCCGCGCGGGCGCCGAAGGGGCTGCTCTCGGCCGACGTCGCCGGCGGGCCGTTGGACTGCGCCGCCACCGCCGCCGGCGCGGCCAGCGGGTCGACCGGGTTGTCGGCCAGGTTGGAGGCGCGCAGCATGTCGCGGATGTTCTTTTCCAGGCTGAACCAGAAATTGTTGTCGGACCGGTTGTTGACCACGGTGGTCGAGTTGTTGCTGCCGTTGCCGCCGCCGTTGGCGCCGTTGTTGGCCGGCGGCGCGCTCGGGTTTTGCTGCTGGCCGCCGGCGGCGGTGGCGGCCACCGGATTGGCGGCGCCGCCGCCGCCGCTGCCGCCGCCGCCGGCGGTCGAGATCTGGGTGGCGATGTTGACGCTGCTGCTGGTGCTGCGCGCGATGTTGACGTAGTCGACCTTGTAATTGCGCCATTCCGGCGTGTCCGGCAACACCGTCAGCGTGCCGCTGTTGATTTCATACCGCATGTCGACCTGGCGCTGGATGCGGTTCAACAGCTGCGGCAAGGTCTGGTCCAGCGCGTTGAGCGTGACGCTGCCCTCGATGCCGGGGTGGATGTCGATATTCAGGCCGGCGTCGCGCGCCAGCGCGAACAGCAGCGACTGCACCGGCACCTTGTGCACCGTCACGCTATAGGTTTCCACCTTGGCGGTGGCGGCCGGCGGCGGCAGCGCCGCGCTCTGCTGCACCGGTTCGGGGATGGAGCCGGCGGCGCGCGGCGCTTCCGTGACGTGGGTCGGCGAGACGGGCAGGGTGTGGGTCGCGCACGCGCTCAGCAACACGCTGCACACCATGGGGACGATGGGGGAGGCGAGTCTTTTCATTATTTCTTTCCGGCCCAGGGGGAATGCAGGATGTTGTGTATTTGCAATATAGACACCATGATCTTACAAATTCGGTGCTACCGCAAGGATGGCGCCGTAAATCGCCCAAATTAGCAGCGCCGCGAGGGCCCCCACAGCAACAGCGTGCAAAGGGAAAGTTTGCCGCCAACCGCGCCGGTGGAAGGCCGATTCGCGGATCGCCTGGCGCGCGTGGTGGGCGCTGACGACGCTGGCGTCGGCCGCGTAGGCGGCCAGCAGGGCCTTGTCGGCCAGGATGTTGATGCGGCGG
The DNA here is from genome assembly GCF_058799615.1 of Duganella sp. GW822-FHT06D06. Lineage (NCBI taxonomy): Bacteria > Pseudomonadati > Pseudomonadota > Betaproteobacteria > Burkholderiales > Oxalobacteraceae > Duganella > Duganella sp. GW822-FHT06D06. Next base: position 89,996 of record NZ_JBXALQ010000024.1, on the reverse strand, counting down.
ACGATGCCTTCGGAACGTTCGGCGATCAGCCTGGCGGCGGCCGGGCTGAACACGGTGGGGCCGTCGTGGCCGGCCGCGCGCAAGCGGAATGCGAGGAACTCGCCGATCAGCGCCGGCGCCAGCGCCGGCACCTCGAAGCTGTGGGTGATGCGCTCTTTCAGCTGGCGCATGCTGGCCAGCGCCAGGTGCTGGTCCAGCTCCGGCTGGCCGAACAGCACGATCTGCAGCAGCTTGCTGCGCGCCGTCTCCAGGTTGGTCAGCAGGCGGATCGCCTCCAGCGTGTCGAGCGGCATGGCCTGGGCTTCCTCGACCAGCAGCACCACCTGGCGGCCCTGGGCGTGGCGGGCGATCAGGTCCGCCTGCAGGCGGCGCTGGACCTCGTCGACGCGCAGGCCGTGGCCGGCGATGCCCAGCTCGGCGGCGATGGCGTACTGCACTTCCTGCGGATTGAGGTTGGGGTTGACCAGGTAGATCACGTCGACATGGGGCGGCAACTGGCGTTCCAGCATGCGGCACAGCATGGTCTTGCCGGCGCCCACTTCGCCGGTCACCTTGACGATGCCTTCGCCGTGGCAGACCGCATACAGCAAGGCCTGCAGGATTTCGCCGCGGGTGTTGCCGGCGTAAAAGAAGGCCGGATTGGGCGTGATGCCGAACGGCGATTCGCGCAGGCCGAAGTGCGATTGGTACATGTTCAGGCGATGCAAGCCAGGAAGGCTTGCTCCAGGTTGGCCGCGCCGTAGTGGCTGCGGCAGGCGGCCGGCGAGCCGGCGTAGCGGATGCGGCCTGCATGCAGGATGGCCATGCGGTCGCACAGTTCGTCGACGTCGGCCAGCATGTGCGAGGTCAAGAACAAGGTGCAGCCGGCCTGGTGCAGATGGCGCAGCTGTTGTTTGAGCAGCGCGCGCGCTTTCGGGTCGAGCCCGCTCATCGGCTCGTCCAGCACGTACAGCGGCTTGCGCGCCAGCAGGCAGGCGGCCAGGCCGAGTTTCTGCGTCATGCCTTTGGAATAGTGGCGCACGGTGCGCTTGAGGGCGTCCTGGTCCAGGTCCAGCGCGGCCAGCATGGCGTGCACGGCGGCGGGGTCGTAGGCCATGCCTTGCAAAGTCAACTGGTAGCGGATGACGTCGGCGCCGCTCAGGTAGTAGGGCGGGGTGTAGCGTTCCGGCAGGAAGCCCAGCGGCTGGCGGCTGGCCGGCCGGCTGTGCGGCTGGCCGAAGATGTCGATGGCGCCGCCGTCGAGCGCGCAGAAATCCAGCAGGCACTTGATCAGGCTGGTCTTGCCGGCGCCGTTCACGCCCACCAGGCCGAAGCATTCCCCCGCTTGCAGTTCCAGGTCCACACCCTGCAGCACGCTGGCCTGGCCATAGCGTTTGACGACTTGCTGGAAGCGCAGGGCAGGAACGGTCATGGGCGGCGGCGGCTTTGCTTTGTACTATCGGGCTGGGAAACGAACGACACTGTAGCGCATTCGTGCGAAGAAAGCGACACCCTGTCGCGCGGAGTCTCGCAAGCGCCGGATTCTGCACTAGAATGGCCGCAAGCCGGCGGGCGGCGGAGATCACAAGGAGCGGGAATGGCAAGGCCAGAGAAAGTGCGGCTTGGGGAAATTTTGGTGCAGCAAAAGCTGCTGTCGGAGGAACAACTGGGCCTGGCGCTGGCCGAGCAGAAGCGCAGCGGGCGCAAGCTGGGCCGGGTGTTCATCGAAAACGGCTATGTTACCGAGGAACAGATCGCCGGCGCGCTGGCGCGTCAGCTGAACGTGCCGTATCTGAACCTGAAGTTCTTCAACGTCAATCCCGAGATCGTCCGGCTGCTGCCGGAAACCCAGGCCCGCCGCTTCCGCGCGCTGGTGCTGGAGGACCGCCGCGGCGCGCTGCTGGTCGGCATGTCCGATCCGACCGACCTGTTCGCCTACGACGAGATCGTGCGCATCGTCAAGCAGCCGATCGAGCTGGCGGTGGTCAACGAGACCGAGGTGCTGGGCGTGATCGACCGCGTCTACCGCCGCACCGAGGACATCTCCGACCTGGCGCGCGAGCTGGAGCAGGACCTCGGCGACGCCTCGGTCGACTTCGGCGCGCTGGCGGCCGCCAACGCCAACCTGGAAGAGGCGCCCATCGTCAAGCTGCTGCAGTCGGTGTTCGACGACGCCAGCCAGGTGCGCGCCTCGGACATCCATATCGAGCCGCAGGAAGGCCGGCTGCAGATCCGCTTCCGCATCGACGGCGTGCTGCACCTGCAGACCGAGGCCGACATCAAGATCGCGCCGTCGCTGGCGCTGCGGCTGAAGCTGATGTCCGACCTCGACATCTCGGAAAAACGCCTGCCGCAGGACGGCCGCTTCGCCGTGCGGGTGAAGAACCAGCGCATCGACGTGCGGATCTCCACCATGCCGACCCAGTACGGCGAATCGGTGGTGATGCGACTGCTCAGCCAGAGCAACACCCAGCTGCGGCTGGACGCGATCGGCATGCCCAAGGCCATCCTGGACAAGTTCCGCGCCATCGTCCAGCGCCCCAACGGCCTGGTGCTGGTGACCGGGCCGACCGGCAGCGGCAAGACCACCACCTTGTATTGCGCGCTGGCCGAGCTCAACTCGGTGGAGAAAAAGCTGATCACGGTGGAAGACCCGGTCGAGTACCGGCTGCCCGGCATCAACCAGGTGCAGGTCAACGACAAGATCGAGCTGAGCTTCGCCCGCGTGCTGCGCTCGGCGCTGCGGCAAGACCCGGACATCGTGCTGGTGGGCGAGATGCGCGACCAGGAAACGGCCCAGATCGGTTTGCGCGCCGCCATGACCGGACACTTGGTATTATCGACCCTGCACACCAACGACGCGGCCAGCACGCCGCTGCGCCTGATGGACATGGGCGTGCCGCGCTACATGGTGGGTAGCTCGCTGCAAGCGGTGCTGGCGCAGCGGCTGGTGCGGGTGATCTGCGAAAGCTGCACCACGCCGTACGAGCTGACGCCGACCGAGCACGAGTGGCTGCGCATGGAGTTGCACGACAAGGTGGACAAGGCGCGCTACTTCCATGGCAAGGGTTGTTCGCATTGCAATGGCATGGGCTATCGCGGCCGTACCGGTGTGTACGAGCTGCTGGAAATGACGCGCGACGTGGTCGATGCCGCCAACGACCCCGATCCCTCGCATTTCCTGCGCACGGCGGCGGCGCAGATGGCCGGCGATACCCTGCGCCGGCATGCGGTGGCGCTGGTGATACAGGGCCGCACCACGGTGGCCGAGGCGATGCGCATCAGCAACCAGACGGAGGAGTAACGTGCCGTTCTATGCCTACAAGGCGCGCAGCGCGCGCGGCGAGCTGATGCAGGGCGTGCTGGAGGCGGCCGACAGCAACGCCGTGGCCAATCACCTGAGCAGTGCCGGCGCCATTCCGGTCGAGATCGCGCTGACCAACAAGGCCGTCACCGGCGCGGGCGGCGGTGCCGGAGGCGCGGCCTGGTGGAGCACGCTGCTGGAAAAAAAGGTGACCTCGATGGATGTGCAGTTGTTCAGCCGCCAGATGTACACGCTGCTCAAGTCCGGCGTGCCCATCATGCGCGGGCTGGCCGGCTTGCAGGAGTCGGCGATCAGCAAGTCGTTCGGCAAGGTGCTCAGGGACCTGCGCGAGTCGCTCGACGCCGGCCGCGAACTGTCGGCGGCGATGCGGCGCCATCCCACCGTGTTCAACGATTTTTACCTGTCGATGGTGCGGGTGGGCGAGATGACCGGCCGCCTGGAGGAAGTGTTCCTGCGCTTGTTCGACCACCTGGAGTTCGACCGCGAAATGCGCGCCCGCGTCAAGAGCGCCACCCGCTATCCGATCTTCGTCATCGTCGCCATGATCATCGCGATGGTGATCGTCAACATCTTCGTGATCCCGCAGTTCGTCAAGGTGTTCGAGAGCTTTCACGCCGAATTGCCGCTGATGACGCGCCTGCTGATCGGCAGTTCCCGCTTCACCGTCGATTACTGGCCGCAGCTGCTGGTGGCCGGCGTGGGCGCGGTGTTCGGCTTCCGTTACTGGGTCAATACCAGCGCCGGCCGTTTCCAGTGGGATCGCCACAAGCTGAAGTTCCCCATCGCCGGCAAGATCATCCACAAAGCCACGATGGCGCGCTTCGCCCGCAGCTTCTCGCTGTCGAGCCGCAGCGGCGTGCCCATCGTGCAGGCGCTGACGGTGGTGTCGCAGACGGTCGACAACGCCTACCTGTGCTCGCGCGTCGAGCAGATGCGCGACGGCGTCGAGCGCGGCGACAGCATCCTGCGCACCTCGACGGCGGCCAAGGTGTTCACGCCGGTGGTGCTGCAGATGATCGCGGTGGGCGAGGAGTCCGGGTCGCTCGATGACCTGATGGACGAGATCGCCCAGATGTACGAGCGCGAGGTCGACTACGAGTTGAAAACGCTGGCCGCGCAAATCGAGCCGATCCTGATCACTTTCCTCGGCATGCTGGTGCTGGTGCTGGCGCTGGGCATCTTCGTGCCGATCTGGGATCTGGGCAAAGTGGCGTTGCCGCACTGATGGGGCGCCCGGGACCCGGCAGTGTTGTGCGGCCACAACGACGGCGGGCTGCGGGTTTCACGCTGTTCGAGTTCGCCGTGGTGGCCTGCATTTTCGGCCTGTTGATGATGGTGGCGCTGGAGCGGGTGGCGTATTACCGCCGCGCCGGCGACGAGGCCGGCGTGCAGGCGTTGGTGATTAATATGCGTAGTGCCTTGGCCGGCAAGGTGATGGCCTTGCAGGCGCAGGGCAAGGAGCAGGATATCGCGGCGTTGGCCGGCGCCAATCCGGTGGCTTGGCTGGAGCGCTTGCCAAGCAACTACGCCGGCGAATTGACGCCGGACGCGGCAAAAAGTGTTAAAGCTGGCAACTGGTATTTTGATCTGGCGCAACAAAAGCTGATATTCGTGAGGGACGGGCAAGAGAATTTGTTAAATGGTGCCTCAAAGAATATTTGTTTCAAGGTAGAATCACTGCGCTTGCCCTCAAAAAACGCCAATGCAGGGCGCCAGCCGGGAACTGATCCTGGTATCGCGCTAAACGAAGTCCCCGAATAATTGCCGCTGCCGCTCTCTGCCGCAGAAGGGCGTTGATGAACTTTTCTTAGCCAGGTCTGGAGATTTATATGCATACCCCACAAGCGAGCGTTTTCCGTAGCCGGTCACAGCAAGGCGGCTTCACGCTGATCGAGCTGATTGTCGTGATCGTCATCCTGGGCATCCTGGCCGCCACCGCGCTGCCAAAATTTGCCAATCTGGGCGGCGACGCACGCGCGGCCAAGATGAACGCCGCGCGCGCCGCCATCATCAGCGCGTCCAATATGTACCATGGCCGCTGGCTGGCGGCCGGCTCCCCCGCCTCCATCACCTTCGAATCGACTGTGGTCATGAACGCGACCGGTTTCCCGACCAACGCCGGCATGTTGGTCGGCGGCGGCGGATTCGCCGATTACCACACCACGGCGTTTGCTACCACCGGCGTGCTGAGCGCCGACTCGGGGCACATCGGCTGCAGCGTCACCTATACCGAGGCGACCGGCGCGGTGTCGGCCGCGCCCACCGGCGACAGCTGCTAATCCACCGGCGATGACCGGGCAGGGAGTGGCGTGATGGCGCCGGCGCTGCGGCGATGCCCCCGGTCCATGAGTCCGGGCGGTTTCACGCTGGTCGAGTTGATCACGATCATGGTGGTGCTTGGCATATTGGGCGGGATTGCCGCGCCGCGCTTCTTCCAGCGCCAGGGCTTTGACGCCGCGGCCTACACCGACCAGTTGCGCGCCATGCTGCGCTACGGCCAGAAAGTCTCCATCGCCCAGAGCCGCAATGTCTTTGTGCGCTTGAACGGCAATAGCGTGGCGCTGTGCTACGACCTCGCGTGCGGCACGCGCGTGACGGCGCCGGGCGGCGCCAATAGCGGCAGCAGCGTTACGCTGGCCAATTGCGGCGGCGTCGGCAACTGGGCTTGCGAAGGCGTGCCCAACGGCCTGGCGGTCTCGGGCGCCGCCACCTTCTTTTTCGATCCTACCGGCCAGCCGTTTGCCGGAAATGACGCGCCGCAAGCGATAACTTCCAACTTCGTCGCGCTGACGCTGGCCGTCACCGGCGACGGCGCTACCCACAACGTCACCGTCACCCCGGTAACCGGCTATGTCTTTTAAACCCTCCCGGCGCGCACAATCGGGCGTGAGCCTGATTGAGCTGGTGATGTTTATCGTCATCGTCAGTATCGCGGTGGTGGGGGTGCTGCATATCTTCGACATCGGCGCGCGCGCCAGTCCCGACCCGATGCGGCGCAAGCAGGCGCTGGCCATTGCCGAAGGGATGATGGAAGAAGTCCGGCTGGCGCGTTTCACCTTTTGCGACGGCAATGATCCGAAGGCCGAGCTTCCGGCCACGCAGAGCACGGCCGATTGCTCGATCGTAGAAGGGCTAGGCCCGGAACCCAACAATAGCCGCCCGTTCGACAACGTCAGCGACTACGCCGGCATCTATAGCAACGACGCCGCCGGCAATTCCTTCCCGGCGGGCTACACCGCCACCGTCGCGGTCGTCGCGGATGGCAACCTCGGTCCGGCGGGCGCGCAGATCGCTTCCGACGGCGCTGTGCCTGAGAATATGAGAGTGCTGCGCATCACCGTCACCGTGCACTACAGCGGCGGTGGCGACGACGTGGTGCTGGACGGCTACCGCACCCGTTATGCGCCGAGGTCGCTATGAATCAGCGCGCCCGCGGCTTTACGCTGGTGGAAGTCATCGTCGTCATGGTGGTGACCGGCATCCTGTCCGGCATGGTGGCGGTGTTCCTCAAGACGCCGGTGCAGAGCTACATCGACACCGCCGCGCGCGGCGAGATGACCGACGTTGCCGACCTGACGCTGCGCCGCATGACGCGCGAGCTGCGGCTGGCGCTGCCCAACAGCGTGCTGGTCTCGGCCGACCGCAGGACCTTGCAGTTCCTGCTGACCAGGATAGGCGGGCGCTACATCGACGTCAGCGATTCGCCGCCGGCCGCGTTGCTGCCGCTCGATTTCAGCCCGGCCGCCAGCCTGTCGTTCAATATGGCCGGCGTCGCGCCCAGCGGCCGCTTGGGCGTCCAGGTCAATGACTGGATCGCCGTGTTCAACGTCGGCACGGCGCCGGCCGACGCCCGCACCTTCGGCAATATCGCGCGCGTGACGGCGGTCAACGGCACCCGCATCACCATGGCCAACAATCCGTTCGCCACGCAGGCGCCATCGATGCCGTCGCCGAGCAATCGCTTCCAGGTGGTCAGCGGCACCGTGACTTACACGTGCGCGCCGGCCGCCGGCGGCGGCACGCTGACGCGCAACTTCACCAACCAGATCATCGGCCTGAACGGGCTGGGCGCGCCGCCGTTCGGCGCGCCGGCCTTGCTGGCCAAATTCGTCACCGCCTGCGGCTTCGACTATTCGGTACTGGCCAACACCAACGCGGCGCTGGTCGGCGTGTCGCTGACGCTGTCGCGCAGCAATGGCGAGAGCATCAGCCTGGTGCGCCAGGTTCACCTGGATAACACGCCATGACGCCGCTGCGCCGACTGCCGCGCCGGATCGCCGCCGGCTTTTCCATCGTCACCGCGCTGTTCCTGGTGGTGGTGCTGGCGGCGCTGGGCGTGGCGGTGATGAGCCTGACCACCGCCCAGCAGACCAGCTCGGCCTTGGATTTGCTGGGCGCGCGCGCCTACGAGGCGTCGCGCGCCGGTGTAGAGTACGGCTTGTACCAGCAGCAGATCAACGGCAGTTGCGTGGCCAACCGCAGCTTCGCGCTGGGCGGAACCTTGTCGAGCTTCACCGTGACGGTGCTGTGCACGGTCAACGCCACGCCCGGCATGGGCGCGGGCATGAACCAGACCACCGTCACGGCCATCGCCTGCAACCAGCCGGCCGCCGGCGTCTGTCCTAACCCCGCGCCCACCAGCCCGGACTATGTCCAGCGCACGGTCACGGCGCAGTTCTGAGGAGGCCGGCATGCGAGCGACCATCCAAATCCTGAACCCCGCGCCGCGCTGGCCGGCCTGTCTGCTGGCGCTGCTGTGCTGCCTGCTGGCCGCGCCGGCGCGCGCCGATTCGCCGATCACCCTGTTCAAGAGCTTTGCCGGCAACGTCAGCTTCACCGGCGCCCAGACCACCTTGCGCGCCAAGGACAACGACAGCGGTCCCTGCGATCTTAAAAACGGCCAGCAGCAGCTGAAGCTGTCCGGCGTGCCGCACGGCGCCACCATCCTCAGCGCCCAGCTGTACTGGGCCGGCTCCAGATCGATCCCGGATTACGACGTGAGCTTCGACGGCGACGCGGTGTCTGCACCGAGCAACCGCCGCTACACCTCGGCCACGGTGGGCTATGACTTTTTTGCCGGCGCGGCGGATGTGACGGCGCAGGTGGTGGCCAAGGGCAACGGCAACTACAAGATCGACGACCTGGCCATCAACAGCGGCAGTCCCTACTGCGCGGTGCAGGGCGTGCTGGGCGGCTTCCAGCTGCTGGTGGTGTACTCCGATCCCGGTGAAACGTTCCGGGTGCTCAATGTCTACGAAGGCTTCCAGTACATCCGCAGCTCCGCCGTGACGCTGACGCTGGCCAACTTCAAGATCCCGACGCCGATCGGCAGCCTGACCGGCAAGATCGGCCACATCACCTGGGAGGGCGATACCACGCTGTCGGGCGGCGGCGAAATCCTGCGCTACAACAGCGTCGAGATGGTCGACGCGCTCAACCCGTCCGGCAACCAGTTCAACTCGGTCTCCAACATCGACGGCGACACCAAATCCTACGGCATCGATTTCGACGCCTACACCGTCGCGTCGCCGACCATCAAGGCCGGCCAGACCTCGGCCCGCAGCGATTACCAGTCCGGCCAGGACCTGGTGCTGATGAGCGCCGAGGTGATCGCCGCGCCCAACGTGCCGGCGGCCGACCGCGCCATCTCGATGACCTTGCAGACGCCGCTGCAGCCTTCGCAGGTCAGCAACTACATCATCAGCGTCAGCAACAACGGCCCGCTGGCCGAGGGCGGCCCGACCAAGGTGGTCGATGTGTTGCCGGCGGCGTTGATCTTTTCCAGCGCCACCGGCACCGGCTGGACCTGCGGCATGGCCGGACAGACGCTCACCTGCACCTACAGCGGCGCGATGGCGGCCGGCGTCACGCTGCCGCCGATCACGTTGCGGGTGACCACGGCCGCGGCGGCCAGCGGCCTGGTCACCAACAGCGCCACCGTCAGCGGCCAGCTGTTCGACTACTACGACGGCAACGACACCTCGACCGTCAGTTCGCTGGTGGGCGGGGCGGCGTTCACACCGAGCTATGTCTTCACCGACCTGGCGTGCGAGAACGGTTTGGCGTTCGGCGATGCGGGGCAACCGTGCAAGCTGGTCGATTTCACCACCGTGCAATACCTGGCCAACAAGGACATTCCGGTGTACCTGACTTTCGTGGTGTCGAACGTGCCGACCGCGCTGTCGAACTCGGACAGCACGATCCAGGTCAAATATGCCTTGTCCTGCCACGACCCGATCCAGGATGCCGGTGTGCGCGCCACTTTCACCAAGGTCGGCGGCGGCACCAGCACCTTGCCGCTGTGCGCGGGGTCCGGCGCGGTGCCGGCGCAGACGTCGTCCGCCTGGACCGGCCTGAACAATGTGGTCATGACCGGCGGCAAGGCCAGTTCGGCCAGCCAGTACAATTTCCGTTACGCCGACGTGGGCCGCGTCGAGTTTCTGGTCAGCGACAACACGGCCCGCTTTGGCACCACCGGGCCGTTCGTCGAAAGGCCCGAGCGGCTGGTGCTGGTCGCGCCGTCGTCCAACCACGCCGGCAGCCCGGCTTCCGCCACCGACGCCAAGTTCGTCAGTGCCGGCACGCCGTTCGGCCTGACGGTGAGCGCGCTGATGTATGGCGGCGCGGCGGCGCCCAATTTCGGCAGGGAGAGCACGCCGGTGCAGATCCAGCTGATCACCAAGGCCGCCCGGGACCAGAGCGGCGACCGGCTGGACGACATGCACGCCGGCCAGGATGATCCGCCCAACCCGCTCGACCCCACCGATCCCGAGGCCGAACTCATTTTGAGCGGCAGCCTGGGCGCCTTTAGCGGCGGCAGCGCCAGCGGCAATGCGTTTTCTTACGCCGACGTGGGAGTGTTGGAGATCACGCCGACAATCTACGCGGCAGCCCCTGCCAAGCCGAGTTATCTTGGCACCGGCGACGTGCCGCAAGTCGGGGCCAACGTCGGGCGCTTTGTGCCGGACCATTTCGATACGGTGCTGACTGGCCTGATGGCCTGCGATCCGACCGGCATGAGTTGTCCGGTTTCAGTGACCGGGATGGCATATTCGCGCCAGCCCCTGGCGACCACGGTGACGGCGCGTAACGTGCAAGGGGGCGTCACGCTCAACTACCGGCGCACGCTGGCGCGCGCGGTGCAGCTGTCGGCCTGGTCGGCGCCCGGCAGCACCACCACCGCCAATCCGCCGGCCGCGCCGGCCGGTTCGGCGCTGAGCGCCAACAACATCGCCGCCGCCGATTTTCTCATGGGCGTGGCCAGCGCCAGCCCGGTCTACACCTTGCCCAACGCCTTTGTCGCCACCGCGCCGTACGCCAACAACTGGGTGCCGCCGACCATGATGTATGTGCGCGCCAGCGAGACCGGCACCCCCAACGACGGCGTCACTTCGCTGCGCAGCGGCGCGGCCGAAGACGGCGTGGCGGTGGTGGCGGGGCGCCTGTATGTGCCGAACGCCTACGGCTCGTCCAGCCTGTCGGTGGCGCTGGCCTTGGGCGCGCAGTACTACGGCCAGAGCACCGTCGGCGGCGCCACCGTGCTGGCCTGGCGCAACAACGCCAGCGACAGCGTGACCGTGTTGACGCCGGCGACGAACTTTCAATACGCGAGCTGCCTGCTGGCCTGTCCGGCGCTGGCGCCCAATTCGGCGCCGTCATTGACGATGTTGACCGGCAGTGCCACCACCGCGCTGAAGGCCGGCAGCACCGCCGGCAAGAGCGGCGCCAACGTCACCGTCATCAACGGGCCGGTCTGGCTGCCGACCAGCCAGGGGCGGGTAACCTTCGGTGTTTATCGCAGCCCGGTGATTTTCTTGCGGGAAGTGTATTGAATCCGCGTCACTTTATTTGGGTTCCGAGCAATAAGAGGGCAAACTGGAGGCGGGGCCGGAAATTGGCGCGGTTGTGCAATGAAACTTGAATATAATCAACGACGTGCGGCGATTAGTGAATCTCGTGCTTAATCATTTGAGACAATCGATGCGTTTATTTGGAAAAGCGGAAAAGAAGAACGGCTGGCTGGCGATCGGCCTGACGGCGGACGGCGTGCAGGCGGCGGCGATCGAGCGCCGCGCCGACGGCTTGCCGCGTGTGTTGCTGGCCGCTTCCTATCCCGGCCAGGCCGACCAGGCCGGCGCCAGCCTGGCGCGCCTGGGCAAGGAATTGCATGCTGCCCGCTATCGCTGCACCACGCTGCTCGGCGCCGGCGGCTACCAGTTGCTGATGGTCGAGGCGCCCAATGTGCCGGACGCGGAAATGAAAACCGCGCTGGGCTGGCGCGTCAAGGACATGATCGATTTCCCGCTGGAGCAAGCCACGCTGGACATGGCGATGGTGCCGCAGGCCACCGGCTCCAACCATGCGCGCCAGGCGTTCGCGGTGGCGGCCCGCAACAGCGTGCTGCTGCCGTACCAGCAACTGTTCGCCGACAGCAAGATCGCGCTGTCGGCCATCGACATCGGCGAAATGGCGCAGCGGAATATCTCGGCCCTGCTGGAGCCGGAAGGGCGCGGCCTGGCGCTGCTGGCCTTCGACGCCGACGGCGGCCTGCTGACCATCAGCTATCAAGCCGAACTCTATCTGGCGCGCCGCATCGACATCACGTTGAACCAGCTGCTCGATCCCGACCCGGACCGCCTGCAGCATCTGCATGACCGCATCACGCTGGAGCTGCAACGTTCGCTGGACCACTTCGAGCGGCAGTTCTCGTCCGTCGCCGTGGCCAAGCTGATGCTGGCGCCGGTGGGCGAGGGCGCCTTGCGCGCCTACCTGGCCACCAATCTCTACCTGCCAGTGGAACAGCTGGACCTGGCAAGCGTGCTGGACCTGGAGCAGGCGCCGGTATTGCAAGATCCTGCGCAGCAGGCCGGCTTCCTGCGCACCCTGGGCGCGGCCTTGCGCGAGCAGGTGAGCGCATGAGTCAGCAAATCAACCTGTTCAACGCCGGTACCCAGCGCAAGACCAACTATGCCGGTACACCGATGCTGGCGGCCGGACTCGGCGTGCTGGTGCTCGGCCTGATCGGCATGTCGGTGATGGCCAAGGCCGAGCTGGCGACGTTGGAGCGCGAGGCCGCCACGGTCAAGGCCGGGCTGGACCGCGGCGAAGCGCGCCGGAGCGCCGCCACCGCCGCCTTCGTGGCGCCGCGCAAGAGCGAAGCGCTGCAACAGGAACTGGACCACACCGGCGCGCAATACCGCAATCTGCAGCAAGTGGCCGCGATACTGGAGCAGGGACAGCCGGGCGCGACGCGCGGCTATTCGGCCTACTTCCGCGCCTTCGCGCGGCGCGGCGTGGAAGGCTTGTGGCTGACCGGCGTCACCATCCAGGGCAGCGGCGATGCGATCGGCTTGCAGGGGCGGGCGCTCAAGGCCAGCCTGCTGCCGGGCTACCTGAACGGCCTGGCCAGCGAGGCCGTATTGCGCGGCAAGAGCTTCGGCCAGCTGGAAATGAATGAACCCAAGCCTGCCCCCGAGGCTGCCGCAGCCGGAGCAGTCGCGCCGCCGCGCTATGTGGAATTCAACCTGCAGTCGGCCGCCGCCGGCGAGCGCGGCAAGGTGGAGCGTCCATGAAAGCCTATTGGATCAGATTCGATACCTGGCTGATGGCGCTGAGCCCGCGCGAGCGCCTGATGGTGGTGGGCGCGACGGCGGCGATGCTGGTGTACCTGGCGTTCCAGCTGGTGCTGGACCCGGCCTACACGCGCCAGCGCAGCTTGCGCGCGACCATGCTGCAGCAGCGGGTGCAGATCAGCGGCATCGATTCCGAACTGGCGCAACTCGATGCGGCCGCCCGCCGCGACCCCGACCGCGAAGTGCGCGAGCGGCTGGCCGCGTTGCAGCAGCAAAGCGCCGACTTGCGCGCCAAGCTGCGCAGCGCGCAAAAGGGCCTGGTCGCACCGGACCGCATGGGCGCGTTGTTGCAGCAAATGGTGCAGGGCCACGGCAAGCTGCGCCTGGTGTCGTTGAAGACGCTGCCGCCGCAAGGCACGGTGGACGGCACGTTCGCCGCGCTGGACGCGGCCGAACCGGCGCCGGCGCGGCCGGCCGCGGCGCCGCAACTGACGCCGGCCGCCATCGTGCAGGCGGCCGCCGCGTCGGTCAAGCAGCAGCCCGCCGCCGCCGCGCCTGTCGGCGCGCCAGCCGCGGCACCGGCCGCGCCCGCGCCGCTGCTGTACCGTCACGGCGTGCAACTGGTGCTGCAAGGCAGCTACCTGGAGATGATCGATTACCTGGAAGCGCTGGAGGCCCTGCCTACCCAGCTGCTATGGGGCGCCGCCGCGCTCGATGCCGGACAATTTCCCCAGGCGCGGCTGACGCTGACCCTGTACACCCTGAGCCTGGACCCGAAATGGATAGCGCTATGAACCGCCGGCTGACATGGCTGCTGCCGCTGATGCTGGCGCTGCCGGCGTCCGCGCAAAAGCTGGCCGACCCGACCCGCCCTCCGGCCATGATGGCCGCACCCGAAAGCGCGGCAGCGGCGGATGGCGTCGCGGCCGGACCGCGGCTGCAATCGATCCTGATCGGCCGCGCACCCGGCGGCCGGCGGCTGGCCGTGATCGACGGCGCCACCGTGCGCACCGGCGGCAAGGTCGGCGACGCGCTGCTGGAACGCATCAACGACAATTCGGTGGTCCTCCGCCGCGGCAAGAATCTGGAAACCCTGACCCTGTTTCCCAAACCGGCCGAGGCCGCAGACCCTACAGGGAAAAACAAATGAGCAAACGTAATCACTCCCTGCACCAACTGATGCGATGGGCCGGCATGCTAGGCGCGGCCGGCGCGCTGGCGGGGTGCCAGACCCAGGCGCCGCGCGACACCTACGACACCATCGACCAGCAGGTGCGCGCCGCCGCCGCCAGTGCCCACGCCCAGTCCGCCAGTTCGGCGGCGGTGGAGGCGGCGCTGCTGCCGCCGTCGGCGGCGACCATGGCGGCCGAACTGCCCAAGGCGCGCGCGGTGATGGAGGAGCGTTTCAATGTGTCCTTCAACCAGGTGCCGGTGCAGCAGTTCTACAATTCCATCGCGGCCGGCACGCGCTACAACATGCTGATCCACCCTGACGTCAGCGGCACCGTGACCGCCAACCTGAAAGACGTGACGCTGTTCGAGGCGCTCGACGCGGTGCGCGAGATGTACGGCTACGACTACAAGGTGGAAGGCACGCGCATCTACATCCGGCCGCTGACGATGCAGACCCGCATCTTCCAGGTCAACTACCTGAGCGCCTCGCGCAAGGGCACGTCCAATGTGCGGGTGTCGTCGACGTCGGTGAACACGGTGGGCTCGGTGGTGTCGGGCCAGAGCGGCAATAGCGGTAGCGGCGGCAGTCAGGGCAATCAGCCGCAGGGCCAGGGGCAGGGCAGCCAGCAGTATGCGATGGAGGACTCGAGCAACGTCAAGACCTCGTCGGCCACCGACTTCTGGACCGAGCTGAAGGAGGCGCTGGTGGCCCTGGTCGGCGGCGTCGGCGAAGGCCGCAGCGTGGTGATCAGCCCGCAGTCGGGCGTGGTGGTGGTGCGCGCCTTGCCGGAGCAGCTGCGCAGCGTCGACCAGTATCTGAAGGCGACCCGCCTGGCCGTCGAGCGCCAGGTGATCCTGGAGGCCAAGATCCTCGAAGTGCAGCTCAACAGCGGCTTCCAGAGCGGCATCAACTGGGCCAGCTTCGCCTCGTTCGGCGGCGGCGGCAGCAATCGCCTGTCGGGCGGCTTCCTGGCGCCGGGCACCGGCCTGGCGCCGCTGCCGGCGGCCGGCGGCCAGCCGGCGGTGATCACCAGCGGCGGCACGGCGGGCATTTCGGCGATTGCCGGTTCCACGCTGGTGAACGCCGCCAACAACGCCGGCTCGCTGTTCGGCCTGGCGTTCCAGACCAGTAATTTCGCCGCCATGATTTCCTTCCTGGAGTCGCAGGGCTCGGTGCACGTGCTGTCCAGCCCGCGCATCGCGACCATGAACAACCAGAAGGCCGTGCTGAAGATCGGCACCGACGAGTTTTATGTGACCGGGGTCAGCACCACCACCAACTCCAACGTCAGCGGCAACACCACCAGCCCGAACGTGACCTTGCAGCCGTTCTTCTCCGGCGTGGTGCTGGACGTGACGCCGCAGATCGACGACGAAGGCAACATCATGCTGCACGTGCATCCGTCGGTCAGCCAGGTGTCGACCGTGAACAAGATCGTCAACCTGGGCAGCGCCGGCTCGCTGCAACTGCCGCTGGCGGCGTCGAGCACATCGGAAATGGACAGCATGGTGCGCGGCCAGGACGGGCGCATCGTCGCCATCGGCGGCCTGATGCGCCAGTCCAGCGTCGACGACAACAGCCAGGCGCCGGGCCTCGGGAGTATGCCGGTGGTCGGCGCCTTGTTCCGTAACACCGAACGCAGCACGCAGAAACGCGAGCTGGTGGTGTTGATCAAGCCCACCATCGTCGATGGCGCGGCCAGTTATGCGCAGGATCTCGACGACGCCAGCCGCCGGGTCCAGCAACTGGCGCCGCCGCCTGCGGGAGGACGCAAATAAATGTACCAGGCCCACTTTGGCTTGGGCGAGATGCCGTTCGGGATCACGCCTGACACCAGCTTCTTCTTCACCAGCCCGCATTCGCAGCAGGCGCTCAACACGCTGCTGGTGGCGGCGCGCAGTGGCGAGGGCTTCATCAAGATCACTGGCGAAGTCGGCACCGGCAAGACGCTGCTGTGCCGCAAATTCATGGCGACCTTGGGGCCGGGTTTTGTCACCGCCTACATCCCCAATCCCTACCTGGAGCCGCGCACGCTGATGCTGGCGCTGGCCGATGAACTGGAGCTGCCCTTGCAGCGCGACGTCGACCAGCATCAGTTGCTGAAGTCGCTGACCCTGCGCCTGATGGACCTGGCGCGCGAGGACAAGCAGGTGGTGATGTGCCTGGACGAGGCGCAGGCGATCCCATTGGAGAGCCTGGAAGCCCTGCGCCTGCTGACCAACCTGGAAACCGAGAAGCGCAAGCTGCTGCAAATCGTGCTGTTCGGGCAGCCGGAACTGAACCAGCATTTGCAGACCAACTCGATTCGCCAGCTGGCGCAGCGCATCACTTTCCACTACCATCTGGGGCCGCTCACCCGCGACGACCTGGAATATTACCTGGCCCATCGGCTGCGGGTGGCGGGCTATACGGGCAGCCGTTTGTTCAGCCGCGGCGCGATCGGACGATTGTTCAAGGCCAGCGGCGGCATACCGCGGCTTGTGAACATTATGGCAAACAAGTCGTTGATGCTATGCTTCGGCGAAGGCAAGCAGCAGGTGACGCGTCGTCATGTGGATATGGCGGCGGCCGATACCGTGCCGTCGAGGGCGGGCTTGCAGTGGCAATGGCTGATGGCCGGCGTCAGTTTGCTGATCGCCGCATGCGGCCTGACTTGGGCGTTGACTAAATGAGTTTGATTAATAAAATGTTGCAGGACCTGGATGCGCGCGGCGGGGCGAGCGATGGCGCATTGCGCCAGCAGCAATTGCACGCGGTGAGCGGACAGGTGCGCGACAAGCGGCCGTTGGTGATCGGCGGCGTGCTGGTGTTGGTGGCAGTGGTGGTGGTGGGCGGCGGCTGGTATGGCTGGGAGTACTGGCAGGCGCATCGCGTGGCTGCCGCCCAGCCGGCTGTCGTGGTTGCCGCGCCAGCCAAGCCGCCGGCAGCGACTCCCGCTCCCGCGCCCGCAGCGGCGCCCGCTGAAGCGAGCGCGCCAGCCCCTGCCGCCGAGCGCGCGCCGCCAGCCGCCAAAGTCGCGGCGATGCCGGAAGCAGCGCCGGCCGAAGCCGCGCCACGCAAGTCCACCGCAGCGCCAGCCGAACGCAAGTCCACCGCAGCGCCAGCTGAACGCAAGCCGCCGCGCCAGGTGGCCACGCGCAGCGCCGACGAGACGCCCGGCGTCGGCACGATCACGCACGACATCAGCCCGCAGCAGATGGCGGAAAACACCTATCGCCGCGCGCTGGTGGCCCTGCAGGAAGGCCGCATCAGCGCCGCGCTGGCCGATCTCGACCGCGCGTTGGAAATCGATCCGCGCAACGAAGCCGCGCGCCAGACCAACATCAGCCTGCTGCTGGAACAGAAACGCAATGACGACGCCGTGCGCCAGTTGCGCCTGGCGCTGGGCATCGATCCGCGCCAGCCCGGCCTGGCGATGGTGCTGGCCCGTTTGCAGCTGGAGAAGGGCGGTCCGGCGCTGGAAACCTTGATGACGACCTTGCCGTACGCCGGCAGCAGCGCCGAGTACCAGGCCTTCCTGGCCGGCGTGCTGCAACGCGAACAGCGCCACACCGAAGCGGCGCAATATTATCGCGAGGCGCTCAAGCTGGCGCCGCGCAACGGCGTCTGGTGGATGGGGCTGGGCATCTCGCTGCAAGCCGACATGCACCTGCCGGAAGCGCGCGAAGCCTATCGCCGCGCCCGCGCATCGAACGGCCTGTCGCCGGAGCTGCAAGTCTTCATCGACCGCAAGATCGATTCCCTGTCGCGTTAGAGACTGGCCTGCTGGCCCCAGATCTGTTTCATGCTGAAGCGGATCGAAGCCTCATCCTCGCTCAGCGCTTCGGCTATCGCGCCGGCCTCGTCGGTGGCGCTACGCAGCGGAGCCGGCGATAACACCGCGCCCGACGGGTCGCGCAGGCAGTGGATCAGCACCCCTTCGGCGCCACCCGGACGACGACTGATCACGCCGATCTCCCCGCTTTGCAAACGCACCAGCGAGCCCGGCGGGAAATCGCCCAGCTCGCGCTGGAACACCTGCACCAGCATGGTGTCGACCGGCGCCACCTTGTCGTCGATCAGGTTGCGCAAGGCCAGGTTGGGCAGGATGGAACGGCGGTAATTGCGGGCCGACACCTGCGCGCAATAGCGATCGGCCAGGCTCAGCAGCTTGGCGTTCTGCGTCACCTCCGGACTGGCGACGCCGGCCGGATAGCCGCTGCCTTCATCATTCTCGTGGTGCAGCAGCACGCAGGAAATCCACTCGTCGTCCTGGATGCCGGCGCATTTGAGCATGTCCACGCTTTCCTCCGGATGGCGGCGGACGATGGACATTTCCTCGTTGTTCAGCGGGGTGTTCTTGTTCTGGAAGGTGTCGTTGTGGCGCAGCATGCCGACGTTCATGGTCAGCGCGGCCGCCGTCACGGTCAGGGTTTCGCTGGCGCTCTTGTTGAGGCTGCGTGAGATCACCACCACCACCACCGCCGTCTCGATGCAATGGCGCACCGCGTAGCTGCCGGCGATCTGGCACAGGAAGATGCAGGCCAGCGCGATGTCCGGATTGAGGTCGACCGCGTGGATCACGTCGCGCGCGATGTCGCGCAATTCGCTTTCGGCGTTGTGTTCGTTGCGCAGGTTTTGCAGCAAGCGCTCCAGCTGGCGGTTGGACTGGTTGAGCAGGTGCAGCACCGACGGCGGCGGCTCTTGTTCGGCGAACTCGCCCGCGATCAGCGGTGCGTCCGCCTGGTTGGTATCGGCCATGATTCTCGTCCCCGAATTAAACTTTGCCCAGTCGCTCCAACGCGAGTGCCAGGGTCTCATCTTTTTTGGCAAAGCAGAAACGGACGATGCCCGATTCCTTGCCTTGCTGGTAAAACGCCGATACCGGTATCGCCGCCACCTTGATCTCGGTGGTCAGCCACTGCGCAAACTCCGCTTCCGTTTGCGTTGAAATTTTGTCGTAGCGCACGCACTGGAAATACGTGCCGTCGGCCGGCAGCAGTTCGAAGCGCGAGCCCTTCAGTCCTTCCCGGAACAGGTCGCGCTTGCGCTGGTAGAAGGCCGGCAGTTCCAGGTAGGGCTTGGGATCGGCCATGTAGCTGGCGATGCCGTGCTGCATCGGCGTGTTGATGCTGAAGACGTTGTACTGGTGCACCTTGCGGAACTCCGCCGACAGCGCGGCCGGCGCGGCGACGTAGCCGATCTTCCAGCCGGTGACGTGGTAAGTCTTGCCGAAGCTGGAGACGACGAAGGCGCGCGCCGCCAGTTCCGCATGGCGGCACACCGATTCGTGGCGCTGGCCGTCGTAGACCATGTGTTCGTAGACCTCGTCCGACAGGATCAGCACGTCGGTGCCGCGCACGATGTCGGCCAGCGCTGCCAGGTCGGCGGCGCGCAGCACGCTGCCGGTCGGGTTGTGCGGGGAGTTGATGACGATCAGGCGGGTCTTGCCGTTGACCGCGGCGGCGACGGCGGACCATGGCACCGTGTAGCCGTCGGCGCCGGCCCGCATCTGCACCAGCACCGGCACGCCGCCGGCCAGCGTAATCGCCGGCACGTAGCTGTCGTAGCTCGGTTCGATGACGATCACCTCGTCGCCCGGATGCACGCAGCACAGGATGGCGGTGGTCAGCGCCTGGGTGGCGCCGGCGGTGACGGTGATGTCGGTGTCGACGTCGTACTGGTGGCCGTAGATGGCGGCGATCTTGGCGACGATGGCCTGGCGCAGCAGCGGCACGCCGCTCATCATTGGATACTGGTTGAAATCGGCGTGCATGGCGTCGTTGACGGCGTGCAGCAGGCTGCGCTCGCAGGCGAAATCGGGGAAGCCCTGGCCGAGGTTGACGGCGTTCGCTTGCGCGGCCAGCGTGGACATGCGGGTGAACACGGTGGTGCCGACCGCCGGCAGGCGGCTGGTCAGGACGGGCGTGGACGGCGTGCTGCTCGGCAGATTGTTGCGGCTATTCATGGCGGGCGTGTAGTGGACAGATAGCCTATTCTAGCTCAGCGCGCCGGGTTTGGTGTGGTGAAAAAAACCTTAGGCTTCCGGGCTCCACGCCTCTGGCACCATGACCTTGAACATGCCGGCCTTGGCCAGCCGGCGCGCCAGTTTCAGCAGCGCCTTGTCCTTGGTGATGAGGATGGCGGCGTTGGCGTCGCGCGCCACCTCGAGGAACTTCTGGTCGTCCTTGTCGGTGCAGACCGGCAGGCGGATGCCGGACTCGGGCGGGGCGACCACCGTGATCAGCTGGTCAAAGCGGGCGGCGGCCAGCGGGCGGGTGTCGTCGTCCAGCGGCAGGTGCTTGTAGTGCAGCACGATGTTGTACTCGTCGCGGCAGTCGGCGCGGGTGATGGCTTCGACCGTGCCGTTTTCCAGCGCGGCCAGCAGCGCGGCCCAGCGCGGGTCCTTGAACACGAACAGGTCGAGGCAGACGTTGGTATCGATAACGATGCGCGTCGGTGTGAGTTTCTCTGGAACAGGTATCATGTGCTTAGTTCGTAAAAATGTTTATCTGGAATCTTATGCTGATAGTGCTTTCGCCTGCAAAAAGTCTCGACCTGGAGACCCCTCCGACCACCAAGTTGCACTCCCAACCTGATTTTCTCGACCACTCGGCCCAGCTGATCACCCGCCTGCGCGAGTTTTCGCCGGTGCAGATCGGCGAGTTGATGGACCTGTCCGACAATCTGTCGGCGCTCAACGTTGCCCGCTACGCCAGCTGGACCCATGACACCGCCGAAGGCCGCCAGGCCGTGATGGCTTTCAACGGCGACGTCTACGGCGGCCTGGACGCGCGCAGCCTCAAGCCGGGCCAGCTGGACTATGCGCAGGCGCGCATCCGCATCCTGTCCGGGCTGTACGGCATGTTGCGCCCGCTGGACCTGATCCATCCGCACCGGCTGGAAATGGGCACCCGCCTGGCCAACCCGCGCGGCAAGGACCTGTACGCCTTCTGGGGCGAGACCATCACCCGGGCGCTGAACCAGACCGCGGCCGAGCAGGGCGCCGAGACACTGGTCAACCTGGCGTCCGAGGAATACTTCAAGTCGGTCAAGCCCAAGCTGCTGGACGTGCCGGTGATCACGCCGCAGTTCGAGGACTGGAAAAACGGCAAATACAAGATCATTTCGTTCTACGCCAAGCGGGCGCGCGGCCTGATGGCGCGTTTCGCCGCCGTCAAAGGCATCACCGACCCGCAGAAACTGAAGAAATTCAACGTCGACGGCTATGCCTTCGACAAGAAAGACTCGGACGACAAAACCTGGATCTTCCGTCGCCGGGTCGAATAAACCCACTGGGGTCAAGTCTGACATTCGGACACGAGCTCTACCGTAGCAATGCTTACGGTAGAGCTCGTGTCCGAATGTCAGACTTGACCCCGTTGTAAAAAAATAAAAAACCGGGACCTGGGTCCCGGTTTTTGCTGGATTTCAAGTGAAATTCAGCTTAATTCCACAGTTTCCACCAGTGACGTTCGGCTTTTTTGCCTTCGTCCAGGAACTTGCTGGCAGGGTAGTTCAGCTTGAACACGCGCATGGTGTCGTCGCGCAGTTCGGTCATGCCCAGCTTGTCGTAGCTGCGGATCATGATGAACAGCGCTTCTTCGATCGCCGGCGAGGCGCGGTAGTCGTTCATGATGCCCATGGCGCGGTTGGCCGCGGCCAGGTAGGCGCCGCGACGGTAGTAGTAACGCGCCACATGTACTTCATACGAAGCCATCGCATTGATCAGATAACGCATACGATCCAGCGAATCCGGCGTATACTTGCTGTTTGGGAACTTGTCCACCAGCTGTTTGAAGGCCGCGTAGGCTTCGCGCGTGGCCTTCGGGTCGCGTTCGGTGGCGTCCTGCTCGTAGATGAAATTCAGGAAGCCGATCTGGTCGTTGAAGTTGATCAGGCCGCGCAGGTAGTACATGTAGTCGACGTTGGCGTGGTTGGGGTGCAGCTTGATGAAGCGCTCCACGGCCGCCAGCGCCTGCGCCTGGTCCTGGGATTTGTAGTAGGCGTAAGCGATCTGCATCTGCGCCTGTTGGGCGTAAGTGCCGAACGGATAGCTCGATTCCAGCTTCTCGTACAACTGAATTGCGCGTTCGTAGTGCTGGCCTTCCAGCTCTTCGCTCGCCTCCGAGTATAATTTCGTAGCGCTCCAACCTTTAGTCTCGTCGATTTTCTCCGAGAACAAACCGCAAGCGGACAAACTAAGCAGAACCAACGTTGCTGCGACTACTTTCAATTTTTTTTGCATATGTTTTGCAAGAAGCTGTTTAACCAAAGTTTTACAATAGGCTGATTATAGCCGATGGGAATGCTGTGATATTAACTCCAAAGCCGAATTTGGCCGAATCTTCCTCCGATCATGAATCCGATGCCGACCTGCTGGTCGAGCAGGACGGCGATTTCGGCGAAGACGACGGGCTGGCTCCGATCCAACTGGAATTGACCCCGGAAGTCTGCGGTCAACGCCTCGATAAAGTCATTTCGCACCTGGTCCCGCAATTTTCACGCGGCCGCCTGCAAATGTGGATCACCGACGGCTTCGTCACTGTCGATGGCAAACCGGCCAAAAGCACCAAGGACACCGTCTACGGCGACGAGAAGATCGTCATTCTGCCCCAACCGGCGCCGGAAGACGAGGCTTTTAAGCCGGAAGCGATGGAACTTAACATCGTTTACGAAGACGAGCACCTGATGGTGATCAATAAACCGGCCGGCCTGGTGGTCCACCCGGGCGCCGGCAACTGGTCCGGCACGCTGTTGAACGGCCTGCTGCACCACTGCCCGCAGCTGTCGGGCGTGCCGCGCGCCGGCATCGTCCACCGCCTGGACAAGGACACCAGCGGCCTGATGGTGGTCGGCAAGACGCTGCCGGCCCAGACCGACCTGGTGCGCCAGCTGGCCGCGCGCACCGTCAAGCGCGAGTATTTCGCAATCGTGTGGGGCATGCCGCGGATTAGCGGTACGATCGATTCGTCGATGGGCCGCCACCCGAAGGATCGCATCAAGATGGCGGTGTCG
Organism: Duganella sp. GW822-FHT06D06; assembly: GCF_058799615.1. Lineage (NCBI taxonomy): Bacteria > Pseudomonadati > Pseudomonadota > Betaproteobacteria > Burkholderiales > Oxalobacteraceae > Duganella > Duganella sp. GW822-FHT06D06. The sequence goes on along the minus strand of NZ_JBXALQ010000024.1, from coordinate 66,949 downwards.
ACCGGCATGGGCTCCAAGCCGGCCATCACCCACTATCAGGTGCTGGGCGGCGGCAAGCTGGGCGAAGGCCGTCCCGTGACCTTGGTGCAGTGCCGCCTGGAAACTGGCCGCACCCACCAGATTCGCGTCCACATGATGTCGATCGGCTTCCCGCTGGTGGGCGACACCACCTACGGCAAGCAGCATCTGGCCGATTATTTCCCGCGCCAGGCGCTGCAGGCGCGTCGCCTGGGTCTGGTTCATCCGGCCACCGGCGAGCAATGCGAATGGACCGTGCCGCTGGCCGACGATTTTGCCGAGTTGCTGGCTCGCGCCAGCATCGAGGTACCGGAAGGAATTTGATGTCTACCCCGTCACATTGGCTGATCCCGCACTGGCCTGGCTTGCCAGACAAGGTGGGCGCGTTGTCGACCACGCGGCGGGGCGGCGTCAGCCCGGCGCCGTATGACGACGGCATGGGCGGCGGCGGCCTGAACCTGGGCACCCACGTCGGCGACCAGCCGCACAATGTGGCGCGCAACCGCGACATCCTGCGCGCCTTGCTGCCGGGAACGCCGGCCTGGCTGTCGCAGGTGCACGGCACGGCGGTGGTCGATGTGGCCCGGATCGGGCCGCAGGACGTGCCGGAGGCGGACGCCAGCTTCTCCGCCGCGCCGGGCAAGCCCTGCGTCATCATGACGGCCGACTGCCTGCCGGTATTGTTCTGCGACGTCGAAGGCAAGACCGTGGCGGCCGCGCATGCGGGCTGGCGCGGCCTGGCCGCCGGGGTGCTGGAAAATACCGTGGAATCGATGCGCGCGGCCGGCGCCGGCGAGGTTATGGCCTGGATGGGCCCGGCAATCGGCGCCTACCAGTTCGAGGTCGGCAATGAAGTGAAGCAGGCTTTCCTGAGCGGCGCGACCGACGCGTCCGGCGTGCGCCACGTGGAAGCGGCGTTTTCGCCCATCGAGGGCAAGCCGGCCAAGTTCCTGGCCGATATCTATGGCCTGGCGCGCTACCTGCTGCACCGGGCGGGGGTGATGCAGGTGCATGGCGGCGAGTTCTGCACCGTGTCCAACTCCAGCCGTTTTTATTCCTACCGGCGCGACGGCGTCACCGGCCGGCAGGCGGCCCTGATCTGGATCAAATGAATCAAGCCGGCGCTGGCTTAGTCTTCGGCTTCGGTTTGGGCCGCGGCCTGGCGGGCCTGGTGCGCCGCCAATTCGGCCGCGCGGCGGCGGGCTTTGCGCTTGCCGGTGCCCGAGATGTAGATCAAAGTGCCCAAGGGCAGCACGCAGTAGAACAAAAACGTTACAATTCCCGCAACGACGGTGGGCTCGGTCAGAGCCATCAGTCCGACCACGTAGATCCAAGCAATAGCAACAATCAGCATCAGCAGCCCAGTTAAAGATATTTAAACTATTTTTAGGGAATCAAACATGAATTTGCCAGATCCTCAAGCCATTGCCAACGCCTGGATGTCGCAGATGAGCGACCCCGGACAGTGGCAATCCTGGTTCAACATGGCGCCCACCACGGACGCCAATCCGCTGGCCGCCATGATGCAGGATGTGGGCGCCTCGGTGAAACCAGAGGCCATGGAGCAGCTGAAAAACCAGTATCTGCAAGATTTCGGCGATTTGTGGCAGGAGTTTTTGTCCGGCAAATCGCCCGACGTGGCCGACCGCCGCTTCACGTCGTCCGCCTGGCAGGGCAATCCCATGTCGTCGTTCAATGCGGCATCATACCTGCTCAACGCCAAATTCCTGAATGCGATGGTCGACACGGTCGACACCTCGAGCCAGCAAAAGCAAAAGATCCGCTTCGCCGTGCAGCAGATCATCGACGCCATGTCGCCGGCCAACTTCCTGGCCACCAATCCCGAGGCCCAGCAAAAGCTGATCGACACCAAGGGCGAGAGCCTGACCAAGGGCCTGGCCAATATGCTGGCCGACATGAACAAGGGCCATATCTCGCTGTCCGACGAATCGGCGTTCGAAGTCGGCCGCAACCTGGCCACCACCGAAGGCACGGTGGTGTATGAAAATCCGCTGTTCCAGCTGATCCAGTACAAGCCGCTCACGGCCACGGTGCACCAGCGCCCGCTGCTGATGGTGCCGCCATGTATCAACAAGTTCTACATCCTTGATTTGCAACCGGAAAACTCGCTGGTGCGCTACGCGGTGGAGCAGGGCAACAGCGTGTTCCTGGTCTCGTGGAGCAATCCCGACCAGTCGCTGGCCGGCACCACCTGGGACGACTATGTCGACCAGGGCGTGATCGAAGCGATCCACGTGGTGCAGGACATCAGCGGCCAGGAGCAGATGAACATGCTGGGCTTCTGCGTCGGCGGCACGCTGGTCTCGACCGCGCTGGCGGTGCTGGCGGCGCGCGGCGAGAAGCCGGCCTCCAGCCTGACCCTGCTGACCACCTTCCTCGATTTCAGCGATACCGGCGTGCTGGACGTGTTTGTCGACGAAGCCCAGGTGGCGATGCGCGAGCAGCAGCTGAAGGCCGGCGGCCTGATGCCCGGCCGCGACCTGGCCAGCACCTTCTCCAGCCTGCGTCCGAACGACCTGGTGTGGAACTACGTGCAGTCCAACTACCTGAAGGGCAACGAACCGCCGCCGTTCGACCTGCTGTACTGGAACTCGGACAGCACCAATCTGCCGGGCCCGATGTTCTGCTGGTATCTGCGCAACACCTACCTGGAGAACAAGCTCAAGACCGGCAAGCTGAAGGTGGCGGGCCAGAAGGTCGACCTGGGCAGCATCGAAGCGCCGGCCTTCATCTACGGCTCGCGCGAAGACCACATCGTGCCGTGGATGTCGGCCTTCAGCTCGATGAACATCCTCAATCCGGGCAAGGTCAAGGCGAATCGCTTCGTGCTTGGCGCGTCCGGCCACATCGCGGGCGTGATCAACTCGGTCGCCAAGAACAAGCGCAGCTACTGGACCAACGACAAGCCTTTGGGCCGCGCCGTCGCCAAGCCGCAGGATGGCGAGGCGTGGATGGCGGGCGCGACGGAAAACCCCGGCAGCTGGTGGCCGGAATGGGCCAACTTCCTGGCCGAGCATGGCGGCAAGAAGGTCAAGCCCAAGGCCAAGCCCGGCAATGCCCGTTACCAGGCCATCGAACCGGCCCCTGGCCGCTACGTGAAGGTACGTGCAGATTAATTTCGGCAGGGAAAAAGCACATTATTGTCGATCTGTAAATTTGGTTGCGTTGCAATAAAACCCAAAAGTTATATCAGATTGTGCAAGACATGCTTTTTCCCCTCTATAATAGAAAAAGTAGGCTAGTGGGAAAGCGGACCGAAGTTCGCTTTTTTTTCGAATTGTTAGAGTATGCGCTGCGGCGCAATAAGTGGACTTGTGATGAGTAGTGCGAAAAAAAATGCTGAACGTCTGATCAAAAAATACCCGAATCGCCGTCTGTACGATACGCAGACCAGTTCCTACATCACGCTGACGGACGTCAAGCAGCTGGTGCTGGACAACGAAGAATTCACCGTGGTCGACGCCAAGAGCAATGAAGACCTGAGCCGCAGCATCCTGCTGCAGATCATCCTGGAGGAAGAGGCCAGCGGTGCGCCGATGTTCTCCAGCGACGTGCTGGCGCAGATCATCCGCTTCTACGGCCACGCCATGCAGGGCATGATGGGCTCCTACCTGGAAAAGAACGTGCAGGCCTTTACCGACATCCAGCGCAAGTTCACCGGCACCACGGCCGGCGGCCTGGAGGGCAAGCCATTCAGCCCGGAAATGTGGACCCAGTTCATGAACGTCCAGGGCCCGATGATGCAGGGCATGATGAACAACTACATCGACCAGAGCAAGAGCCTGTTCGTGCAGATGCAGGAGCAGATGCAAAGCCAGAGCAAGAACATCTTCGGCACCTTCCCCTTCGTTCCGGGTGTGCCACCGACCGACAAGAAGTAATCCTTCACGCTCCGTCGCCTTGAAAACGGCACAGCCACTTCGGTCGCTGTGCCGTTTTTTGTAGCCAAGTTACAAAAAAACCAGAATTTCGTTGACCCCAGAATTTCTTCAGTAGTACTATCGACACCATCGGTGGAAGCGTTTCCACTTCACGAGTAGACGAAGGAGTTGCTGTGGTAGTTGATGCATCAGTTGCACTGGAAGAGACGTTCTCGCCGCCGGCCGATTCGGTCCTGTGGAACAAGGATTTTCTGCTGGGCGCCGCCACGGCGGCCTACCAGATCGAAGGCGCCGTCGCCGAGGATGGCCGCATTCCCTCGATCTGGGACACCTTCTCGGCCACGCCGGGCAAGACGCTGGCCGGCGACACCGGCGCCGTCGCCTGCGATCATTACCACCGCTGGCCCGAGGATATCGAACTGTTGGCCAGCCTGAACGTCGGCGCCTATCGCCTGTCGATCTCGTGGCCGCGCGTGATGACCGCGGACGGCCAACCGAATCAACAGGGCATCGCCTTCTACCGCAAGCTGCTGACGGCGCTGCGCGCTAAAGGGTTGAAGACCTACGTCACGCTGTACCACTGGGACCTGCCGCAGCACCTGGAAGACAAGGGCGGCTGGGTCAAGCGCGACACCGCCCACCGTTTTGCCGAATACGCCGACATGATCAGCCGGGAGCTGGCCGGCCTGGTGGACGCGTGGGCCACGCTGAACGAGCCGTGGTGCTCGGCCATGCACGGCTACGGCACCGGCCACCACGCGCCGGGCAGGCAGGACGTGGCGCTTGCCACGCAGGCCATGCACCATCTGCTGCTGGGCCACGGGCTGGCGGTGGCGCACCTGCGCGTCAACGATCCGGCGGCGCAGGTGGGCATCGTCACCAACGTCGGCCGCGGCACCAGCACCGGCAGCGCTGATGCCGACCAGCACGCGGCCTGGCTGTTCGAGCTCCAGCACAATAACTGGATCCTCGATCCGCTGCTGAAGAAGTCCTATCCGTCGGCGTTGTGGGAGCTGTGGCCGGGCGCCGAGCCGGCGATGCTGGCCGGCGACATGGACATCATCGGCGCCAGGCTCGATTTCCTCGGCATCAATTACTACTTCCGCACCAACGTCGTCAGCGACGGCAAGCACGGATACCTGGAAGTGGAGCTGGAAGGCGTGGAGCGCACCCAGATGGGCTGGGAAGTCCATCCGGACGGCCTGCGCCACCTGCTGGTCGGCTTCCATCGCGACTACCCGAACCTGCCGCCGATCTACATCACCGAGAACGGCATGGCCACCGACGACGAGGTGATCGCCGGCGAAGTCGACGACCGCCAGCGCATCTCCTTCCTGAACCGGCACCTGGAAGCGGTGAACCAGGCGGTGAAGGCAGGCGTCGATGTGCGCGGCTACTTTATCTGGTCGCTGATGGACAATTTCGAGTGGGCCTTCGGATACGAACGCCGTTTCGGTATCATCCATGTGGACTATGCGACCCAGAAGCGCACCTTGAAGCGCAGCGCCAGGCTGGTGGCGGATTTCCTCGCTAAACGGAACTTCAAATAATTGAACTTCCGGCAGGCATCCGAATAAAATGGGCGCTCGACGCCCACAGGAGACAGAATGATTAAGGCTACAAAACGGGGAAGCGCCATCGCGCTGGCCCTGGCCGCATGCGCGGGGTTGTCCACGACTGCGCAGGCGCAGGCGCCCCTGAAGGCAACCGTGATCCATTGGTGGACCTCGGGCGGCGAATCCCAGGCGGTCAAGCAGTTCGCGGACGCATACAACAAGGCCGGCGGCCTGTGGATCGACAACGCCATCGCCGGCGCCGACCAGTCGCGCGCCACCACCATCAACCGCATCGTCGGCGGCAATGCGCCGACCGCCGCGCAGTTCAACACCTCCAAGCAGTTCCGCGATTTCGTCGAGCAGGGCTTGCTGAACAACGTCGACGACGTGGCGGCCGCCGGCAAGTGGGACCAGATCATGCCGCCGTCGATACTGTCCGCGATCAAGATCAACGGCCACTTCTACGCCGCGCCGGTGGACATCCATATGCCGGCCTGGTTCTTCTACTCCAAGGCCGCGTATAAAAAAGCCGGCATCGCCAACGAGCCGCAAACCTGGGACGAGTTCCTGGCGCAGCTGGCCAAGCTGAAGGCCGCAGGCCTGGTGCCGCTGGCCTTCGGCGGGCAGGTATGGCAGGAGAAGATCACCTTCGACGCCATCTTCGCGATGGTCGGCGGCGCCGACTTGTACCTCAAGGTGTACCGCGACCGCGACCAGAAAGCCGTGATGTCGCCGGCCTTCAAGCAGGTGCTGGTCGATTTCAAAAAGTTGAAAGCCTTTGTGGATGCCGGCTCGCCGGGCCGCAACTGGAACGACGCGACGGCGATGGTCGTCAGCGGCAAGGCCGGCGTGCAGATCATGGGCGACTGGGCCAAGGGCGAGTTCTCGTCGGCCAAGCAGGTGGCGGGCAAGGACTTCGGCTGCTTCCCCGGCTTTGGACCGAAGGCGCCGTATATCGTCGCCGGCGACGCCTTCGTGTTCCCGAAAACCACCGACGCCAACGCCATCAAGGCGCAGAAGCTGCTGGCGACGGTGGTCACTTCGCCGGCCGCGCAGGTGGCCTTCAACTCGCGCAAGGGCGCGATCCCGATTCGTGGCGACGTCGATGAATCGACGCTGGACATCTGCGCCAGGCAGGGCCTGGCCATCATCAAGGACAAGAGCCGCCAGTTGCCGAACGCCGAAATGCTGGCGACCCCGGACACCACCGGCGCCTTGCAGGACGTGTTGACCAGCTACTGGAACAAGAACCAGTCGGCGGACGACGCGCAAAAGGCCTTTGCCCGCGCGCTGAAGGACGAATAAGCCATGGCCAAGAAGCGTCAAAGCGTTTCCATCGCCGCCTACATCGCCATGATCCCGATGGCCTTGACGGTGCTGCTGGCCTACCTGGGCACGATGCTGTGGACGGCCCGCGTGTCGGTCAGCAGCTCGCGCACCTTCCCGGCCAGCGACTTTGTCGGCGCCTCGCAGTACATCCGTTTGTTTAACAACGAGCGCTGGCTGCTGTCGCTGCAAAACGTCGCCGTGTACGGCGTGCTGTTCATCGCCGCCTGCCTGCTCATCGGCTTCCTGCTGGCGGTGTTCATCGACCAGAAGGTGATGGCCGAAGGCGCGCTGCGCACCATCTTCCTGTATCCGTATGCGATGTCGTTCGTAGCCACGGGCCTGATCTGGCAGTGGATATTGAATCCCGAACTGGGCATCCAGGAAGTGCTGCACAAGCTGGGCTTCGCCGACGCCAAGTTCGACTGGATCGTCGACCAGGACATGGCGATCTACACCATCGTCATCGCCACCGTGTGGCAGGCTTCCGGCCTGGTGATGGCGTTGATGCTGTCCGGCCTGCGCGGCGTGGACGAGGAATTGTGGAAGGCCGCCCGCATCGACGGCATTCCGCGCTGGCGCGTCTACGTCAGCATTGTGCTGCCGATGCTGGGCGCTTCGGTGTCGACCGCCTTCGTGCTGCTGTTCGTGATGGTGGTGAAGGTATTCGACTCGGTGGTGGCGATGACGCAGGGCGGCCCGGGCACGGCCAGCGAAGTGCCGGCCAAGTTCATCATGGACTACCTGTTCGGCCGCGCCAACATCGGCCTCGCTTCGGCGGCGTCGATCGTGCTGCTGTCCACGGTGCTGGCCATCGTCGCGCCGCTGTACTATGTGCGCAACCGCCGCGCTGCGAAGGGGGCATGATGGGGCAGGTCGTCAAACTCGACAAGGCAGGAATGGAAAAAGCAGCAGGGCTGGCGCCGGGCGCCGCCGCCAACGACAGCACCGTCGGCGCGCCGCCGGCCATCCGGCCGCGCCGCAAGCTGGCGTGGACGCCGGCCCGCATCGGCGTCTACGGCTTCCTGATCGTGGCGGCGCTGTTCTTCCTGCTGCCGCTGTACGTGATGCTGGTGACGTCGGTCAAGCCGATGGAAGAGATCCGCCTCGGCACGCTGTTCGCGCTGCCGATGCACGCCACCCTGGAGCCCTGGCTGCAAGCGTGGCAGTCCGCCTGCACGGGACTGGAGTGCAACGGCATCCGCGGCGGCTTCTGGAACTCGGTCGCCATCGTGGTGCCCAGCACCGTGCTGTCGATCGCCATCGGCGCGGTGAACGGCTACGCGCTGTCGTTCTGGCGGCCGCGCGGCGCCGGCCTGCTGTTCGCGATCCTGATGATGGGCGCCTTCATTCCGGTGCAGGTGATGGTGTATCCGCTGGTGCGCGTGCTGGCTGCGCTGAACCTGTTCAGCTCCTTGCCCGGCATTGTGCTGATCCACACCATCTTCGGCATGCCGGTGATGACGCTGCTGTTCCGTAACTACTACGCGTCGCTGCCGATGGAGCTGTTCAAGGCCGCCCGTATCGACGGCGGCGGTTTCTGGCGCATCTTCCTGCAGCTGATGCTGCCGATGTCGACGCCGGTGATCGTGGTCGCCGTCATCATGCAGGTCACCGGCATCTGGAACGACTTCCTGCTTGGGCTGGTGTTCGCCGGTTCCGAGCATCTGCCGATGACGGTCCAACTGAACAACATCATCAACACCACCACCGGCGAGCGCCTGTACAACGTCAACATGGCAGCGACCATCCTGACGTCGGTCGTGCCCTTGGCTCTCTATTTCATTTCCGGCCGCTGGTTCGTGCGCGGCATCGCCTCCGGCGCAGTGAAGGGTTAACATGTCTAACGTAGCTATTCGTAATTTGCAGATTCAGCTGGGCGGCAACAAGGTCATCGAGTCGTTGAACCTGGATGTGAAAGCAGGGGAGTTCGTGGTGCTGCTGGGCCCATCGGGCTGCGGCAAGTCGACCCTGCTGCATTCCATCGCGGGCCTGATCGACACCACCTCCGGCCAGATCGAAATCGGCGGCAAGGACATGACCTGGGCCGATCCCAAGGACCGCGGCATCGCGCTGGTGTTCCAGTCGTATGCGCTGTATCCGACCATGAACGTGGAAGCCAATATGTCCTTCGGCCTGCGCATCAACGGCACGCCGAAAGCGGAAATCGCCCGCCGCGTGGCGCGCGCTTCGGACATGCTGCAACTGGGGCCGCTGTTGAAGCGCAAGCCGGCCAACCTGTCCGGCGGCCAGCGCCAGCGCGTGGCGATCGGCCGCGCCATCGTGCGCGAAGCGGACGTGATGCTGTTCGACGAGCCGCTGTCTAACCTGGACGCCAAGCTGCGCACCGAACTGCGGCGCGAACTGAAGCAGCTGCACAAGCAGCTGGGCGCCACCATGATCTACGTGACCCACGACCAGGTCGAGGCGATGACGCTGGCGCAGCGCATGGCGGTGATGAAGGGCGGCGCGGTGCAGCAGTTCGACACGCCGGCCAACATCTACAACGAGCCGGCCAACCTGTTCGTGGCGACCTTCCTCGGTTCGCCGGGCATGAACCTGTTCAAGGGCAGGTTGGAACAGGAGGGCGGCCGCATCCTGTTCCGCAACGACCACATGTCGGTCGACGTGACGGATTATCCCTACCAGCAGCGGCCTGCCGGCAAGCAGGAATGCGTGTTGGGCGTGCGGCCTGAAGACATCGACGTCGGCAATTGCGACGGCGCTGAAAACGTGGTGTGCGCATCGGTCTCGCTGATCGAGGCGATGGGCGCGCACCGCGTGTTGTGGCTGGACTTCCACGGCACCCAGGTCGCGGGCATCGTGCAGGACCAGCAGCATCTCGAAACCGAGAAAGACATCAGCTTCTCGATCCGCACCAGGCGCATTTCACTTTTCGACGGCGCCAGCGAACAGCGGCTCTGACACCAGCGCTGTTTTCTTATTCCGGCGCTGGGGCGAGCAGTGCACCCGCCGGCGCGCCTGCCGGGGGCGCCAGCACAAAGCGCGGTACCCACAAAACCAGTCCGCTATTGGGCAGCACGAATTTCCTGACGCCGCCGGACTGTGCGCGCCGGGCGGCTCCGCCCGCGCCGGTCAGGGTGCCGAAGCCGAAATCCTGGACCACGTTTGCGAACAGCACCGCTGACGAGTAGGTGGAGGGGCCGATAAGCACTTCCACCTTGCCCTTGAAGAGCTGGGGCAGGCCGGTCTGCGGCTCATGCCACGTCTGGATCTCGCCGTCGACGATCTGGCCTGCGGTTTCTCCCCGTTGCGGGTTCGCTTCGGCTACTCTTTTGGTGTAGGTCGAGCCGGTGCGGTATGGACGCGTGGCGATATACGGCATCAAGCCTTCGAGCCACAGCTGGTCGTCGCCGCCGCCGTTGTCGCTGATATCAATGAGCAGAGTGCCTGTCTCCTCCTGGCGCATGCGAGCGAACGAGGTCTGCGCCAGGCCAAGGAATCGGTCCAGGAATTCGTGGCTGAAGGAGCCGGCCTTGAGTACGGCCTTGCCTCCGGGTTTGAGCTCGAAATCGAACTGGCGCTCAAAGCTTGTTGCCGCTTGCAGCACCGCGGGCTTGCTTGCGCTTGCCGGAACGTTGACCGACCATCGCCGGCCTCCGCGCGACAGCTCAAGCCGATACTGCGCGGCTGCGCCATACATCTTCCAATGATAGAGCCACCAGCGCTTGGCCAATAGCGTCGACCGGAACAGGGGCGTGTCGCCGTGCATCCGATTGAGTAGTTCGGTCGTCGCCAGCTCCGCCGGTACGCCGTTGATCGAGAGGATGCGCGCGCTTGCCAATTCGGTTGACCCCGCGCCCAGCGCGGCGCGGATGTACAGCTTTCCCGCGCCATCGATATCGACCTCGAAAGGGAAGAAGGCGCCGCCGGACGCAAGATGGGCCGTGCTGTCCGCGAGCCAATCCGAGTAGCCGACGAAAAAATGGGCATCGGCGAATATGGGATTCAGCGTCGACAGGCGCCGCCATGTCTCGTCGCGGGTCAAGTCCGCTGTCGTGTCCATGGCCAGCGCGCGCAATGCCCGCTCCACCGACTCCGGGTTGGCCGAGAAGCCTGGGTTGGGATGCGCGCTGTCGATCGTCCGCCGGACGAAGGCCAGATCGTCCCGCAGCTGTGCCGCGCTGATGCGCGGTTCCGTGGCCGCAGGCGCTGCAGGCGCGAACAGGGTGAACGCCAGCAGGGCCAGCATGTTTGGCGGTGGCGCCAGCGTGGCGGAGATCGCGCTGCAACTTGGTCGCCATGCCGATGGTTTGTACTACCACCTGAAAGTGCTGTGCAAGGCCAGCCTGATCGTCGAGCTGGACGGGCAGGGCGATGACCAACGCCACTACCGGCTCGCCGGCAAGCCGGCGGGGCCTTTGCGCCTTGCGTATCGGATCGACAGCGAACGCCATGTGACGGCATTGCGTAAATTTGCCCATGGTTTGCTACAGGTCGCGGAAAAGGATTTTGCGGGGGCGCTGGAGATCGACGGCGTGGTTACCGCGGGGCCGTCGCGGCAGTTATGGGCGGCCCGTAACAAGGCCTGGCTGAGCCGGGATGAACTGGCGGAGACCAATGCATTGCTCGAACGGCTGTGCGAGTTGATGAGCCGTCCGCGCACCAGCGAACGGGATCAGCTGCTCAGCTGCGCGTTCGTGCTGGCGCCGCACATCCCGGAGCCCAAGCGCAGGGGCGAGCCGTAGCCGTTAGCCGCGCCGGGCCACCGAGCCGCGCATCGTCACCGTGACCGGGAAGTCGCGGACGATCTCGTGCTGGGTGCCGTAGCACAGGTTGAGCAGCCAGCGCACGGCGTTCTGCGTCAACTGCTGCATCGGGATGTGCACCGACGTCAGTCCCGGCGACGAGTACTCGGCCGAGTAGTCATCGTCATAGCCGATCACGGAGACCTGGCCCGGCACGCCGACGCCGGCGCGGTGGAAGCAGGACAGGGCGCCGACCGCCATTTCATCGTTGGCGCAGAACAGCCCGGTGAACTTGAGGCCCTCGTTGATCAACCGCTGGGTGGCGCCGAAGCCGCCCTCGCGCGAGAAGTCCGATTCGATCAGCGTCACCGCCGAACGCTCGATGCCGCTGCGTTGCAGCTCGGCGAAGAAGCCATCGAGCCGCTCCTGGTTATCCGACGTGGTGGCCGGGCCGGAGATCACCGCCAGTTCGCGGTGGCCCGCTTGCAGCAAGGTTTGCGCCGCCAGTTCGCCGCCGTGAAAATGGTCGGGGCAGAACGAGGCGTCCGGCAGCTGCGGGCTGCGGCGATTCAGGAAGGCCATCTTCGGATGCATTTTTTGCAGCGAGATCAGGTCCTCGTCGTACAGGTCATGGCCCAGCACCACGATGCCGTCGCAATCGCGGCCGATCAGGAACTTCACCGCTTCCACCGCCTCGTCGCGCGGCGAGCCGTCGCCGCAGCCGGTGGCCACGACCACGTGCCGGCGCATGGCGCGCAATTCAACGTCGGTCTGTTTGAGGATGGTGCCATAGTAGGCGCCGAAGAACGAGGGTGTAAATATTCCAATCATGCCCAGCGACTGCGCCGACAGCGAGCGGCCGATGGACGAGGGACGGAAGTTGAGTTGTTCGATCGCGGCCTGGACTTTTTTCATCGCCTCGGCCGATACCGGACCGGCGCCTGAAATGGCGCGCGATGCTGTCGACATGCCTACACCGGCGAGCACTGCGACATCTTTCAGCGTTGCCACGAATTCTCCTGAACTGGGTGATGGAAGCGGCGCCGATGCGGGCCACTGGGTTAGCCTCTATCCTAGCATGATCTCCCTATGGCGAATGGGGTATAATGTTCGATTGCTCGTAATTTTCATGGCGTATAAAGCAACCTATCATGCAATCGCAACCACTCTCCCGTCTCCCCAAGCCCGCAACCGGCGCACCTGCGCCTAAAGTCGGCTTCGTCTCGCTCGGCTGCCCTAAAGCGCTGGTCGACTCCGAACAGATCCTGACCCAGCTGCGTGCCGAAGGCTACGAGACTGCCAAGTCCTACGACGGCGCCGATCTGGTCATCGTCAACACCTGCGGCTTCATCGACGCCGCGGTGCAGGAATCGCTGGACGCCATCGGCGAAGCGCTGGCCGAAAACGGCCGCGTGATCGTGACCGGTTGCCTGGGCGCGAAAAAAGACGCCGCCGGCGACGACATCATCATGAAGGTGCACCCGAAGGTGCTGGCCGTGACCGGCCCGCACGCGCTGGCCGAAGTGATGGACTCGGTCCACCTGCACCTGCCCAAGCCGCACGAGCCTTTCCTCGACCTGATCCCGCCGCAGGGCGTGAAGCTGACGCCGAAGCACTACGCCTACCTGAAGATCTCCGAAGGCTGCAACCACCGCTGCTCGTTCTGCATCATCCCGTCGATGCGCGGCGACCTGGTCTCGCGTCCTATCGGTGAGCTGATGCTGGAAGCGGAGAACCTGTTCAAGTCCGGCGTCAAGGAACTGCTGGTGATTTCGCAGGACACCTCGGCCTACGGCGTCGACGTCAAGTTCCGCACCGGTTTCTGGAACGGCCGCCCGATCAAGACCCACATGACGCAGCTGATGGAAGCGCTGGGCGAGCTGGCCAAGTCGTACGGCGCCTGGGTGCGCATGCACTACGTCTATCCATACCCGCACGTCGACCAGGTCATCCCGATGATGGGCGAGCATATCCTGCCTTACCTGGACATCCCGATGCAGCACGCGCATCCCGATGTGCTCAAGCGCATGAAGCGTCCGGCCAGCGGCGAGAAGAACCTGGACCGCATCCTGGCCTGGCGCGCGATGAATCCGAACCTGACCATCCGCTCGACCTTCATCGCCGGCTTCCCTGGCGAGACCGAGGCCGAATTCGAATACCTGCTGGACTTCCTGAAGGAAGCGCAGATCGACCGCCTGGGTTGCTTCGCCTACTCGCCGGTCGAAGGCGCCACCGCCAACGAACTGGCCAATCCGGTGCCGGAAGAGCTGCGCGAAGAGCGCCGCGGCCGTGTGATGCTGCTGCAGGAAGAAATCTCGAAAGCGCGCCTGAAGGCCAAGGTCGGCACCACCGTGCGCGTGCTGATCGATGAAGTCAACCGCAGCGGCGGCGTAGGCCGCTCCAGCGCCGACGCGCCGGAAATCGACGGCGTGGTGTACGTCAAGCCGCCGTACGAGCCGCACAAGAAGCTGGCGGTCGGTCAGTTCTTCGACGTCAAGATCACCACCTCCGACGCCCACGACCTGTGGGGCGAGGCGCAATAAGCCTCGCCGGTTTAACGCGCGACGGCGATGAACACGGCTTTGTTCGATAACATCTCCGGCGCGTAGCAGCCGTCACGGTAGGTGCCGTCCAGGCGCTTGCGTTGCAGTTCCTCGATCACATCGTGGTAGAACTCGAGCTTGTAGTCCGGCTGGCCGCCGGCCGCCGGCGTCTCCCGTATCAGTTTGCCGACGATGGGGTGGAAGGCGTCCACGCAGGCCGCTATCGATCCGATGTGTTCGGTGCGGCCGTAGTCTCCGGCAGCGATGATGGCCGGCGGATCGGGGACGATGGCGAACAGCTGCTGGCCGGCGCGGCACCATCCCACATGGGGTGGGAAGCCCATGGCTTCGACCCCGCTGCTGCCGAAATCCTCGTCGACGCCGAGCTGGAAGTCGAGCGGGACGTTTTCATGCACCCATTTCAAATCACGGTACCAGTGCGCTCGTTCAGCCGGCGTCAGCGGCAGCTGCGGCAAGCGGCCGCCATGATCGTGGAAGGCATTGAACCGCAGCACTGAAATGCCCTGCCTGGCGAAGTAGGCGGTGTAACGCAGCAGGTGTTCCCGGCTATGGTTATGCTTGCCGATCGTCACGCCGATATTGATATCAAGCGGCGCCAGCAGCCGCGCCGGAACCCGCGCCGCGCCGTCCCGCAGCTCGTCGTTGAAGGCGTGGATGCGCGCAATCACGCGTTCGCAGTCGCGACCGGCGAACACGCCCTTGATCGGATAGTCCTCCGCCGGCAACAGCTCCAGATTGTCGTCCAGAATGCCGTGAAAAGTGATGGTGACATTGCCGAAGCCGTTTTCTATGCCGGTCCACAAATACTCCTTCCATTGCGCATCGAGTAGCGGCGCGCCGCTGGTCCACATGTCGCCGCGTTGCATGGTTTTGGTCGGCCTGCGATTGTCTTCCTGATGAAAGTCCCGGTTGTGCGAGTCGCCGAACAGGCGCAGGAACTGGCCGTCCCGGCCAAAACTGTCGGAAATCATGGGGAACACGTGGTAGCCCTGCGCCGTCAGTCCGTCCATGATGCGGCGGCCTTCGAGCAGGTCGATCGAGCGCTTGGCGGCCGCCGGCTGGTTGATGTAAAAACAGTGGGCGCAGGCCTGGCGGCAGGTTTTCCGGCCGACGGTGGTGTCGAGTTGCAGATAGAGGCTGATGTCCGTGGGCCGCAGCTGGCGAAAGGCTAGGTCGAGCGGAATGTTGCCGTGGTCATCGTAGGCGATCGCTTGATTGCGGAAAGGCGCGCTGGACATGAGTCTTCCTTTCACCAGTCTTCCTGCTGGAATACGGCCACCACCAGGACGCAGCATGGCCGGCAGGCGGTGGCGGAGATCGTTGCCTTGCCCTGCCTGGCCGGCGCCGCGCCGCGGCGTTGGCACAGGTCGGCGATCGACAGTTCGACGTCGCGCTCGACCGCCCGCAGCGCGCTGGCGGCATCGGCCGCCGCCGCGTGATGCTCCACGAATACGCCGCCGCCATGGTCGAAGATGGCCCAGCCTATGCCCGCCGCCAGGCCGGTTTCCTGCTCGCCACTGGACGAGGCATGCGCCTGCACCACGTACAGGCGGTTGCCCCAGATCCGGCGCAGCTCCGGCTCCGCCTGCGGGACCGGCTCCCATCCCGGCGGGATCACGCTGGAGAGCGCTATCACGTTGAAATTGCCGATGCCGGTTTTCCACAGCGCGTCGTCGTAGGCGGACAGCTCGGTCCGCCCGTGGCCGATTCCGGCAATGACGGGGATGGCCCGCCGCGCGCCGTCGCCGCTCATGTGACACCTGGCGCGCCGGGGAACTCGGTCAGCAGCAGTTCGGTGCGCCGTTTGAGGCTGGCCTTCACGAAGGGCGTGGAGCCGCAGCCGAGCGGGTCGCCGGTATAGCGTTCGGCCATCACGGCGCAGCGCGAGGTGCAATAGTAGGGATCGCGCGATAGCTCGCAGCTGGGGCATTCCTTGAACTTGTCGTAGGTGAACTGACGGATTTCCTTGAACGAATCCCGCCAGAGCGTTTGGAACGAATGCTCGCGCAGCTTGCCGGCGATGAACTTCCCGTTCGACGCGCAAATCGAGCATGGATACAGCGAGCCGTCGCTCATCAGGTAGGCCATCGCCACGCCGCAGAATTCGCGGCCGGTGGCCTTGGCGATGTTATGGCACTCGTCGAGGAACTTGGCCACGCACAGCCCGACGGTATCGTTCATGGTCTGGTCGTGCAGCTTGTCGGCGAGATACAGGCGGGCGCTTTCCTCGACAATATTCGCCTGCGGCTGATACTGCGGGAAAAACCTGCCGCGCCCGATAGGGCTCATCGGCGTCGATCCGAAAAAGCATTGGTGCTCGCGGGCGAAGTCCAGCAGCACTTGCAACTCGTGCACATTGCCTGCCGTCTGGGTCGACATGATCGCGGTCGGGACGCCATTCCTGCGCAGCAGCAGTATGCGTTCGCGCACATCGTCCCAGGTGGAGCGGATCCGCAACTCCTTGTGGTTCGAGGTGCCGTCGACGCTGACGCTGACCACGCATTCCTCGCGCGGCAGGCGGTCGATCAGGTCTTGCGTGATGTAGGCGCCATTGGTTGCGATCGAGATGACGAAACCGAGCTGGTGGGCGTGATTGACGATGGCCAGGAAATCCGGATGCATCATCGGTTCGCCTCCGACCAGCACCAGGGCAAACACGCCCGCCGCTTTCATCTGTTCGAGGGCGTCGAAGATTTCGGGTGTCGACAATTCCTGCTCCCGCGGCTTGCCGGCCTCGATATAGCAGTGACGGCAAGTCAGGTTGCAGGCGCGGGTAATCTCGAACCAGACGATGAGCGGCGCGCTCAGGTGAAACTCGTCCCTGACGGGAATCGAGGGCAGGCGGTACGCTTCCAGCGCCTCGCGCGACGTGCCATCGAGTAGCGCGGGCGCGGCTGCATGGCTGTACAGTCCGATTTCGCCAGTACCGAATGCCAGGATGAAACCGAAGTCTTCCTGGCGAATGCGGACGTCGGGGACCATGAGCGTCTCGCTGCGGCTCAGATGGCGTTGCCGACCAACACTGCAACGGGGGCGACGGCCTTGGCCGAAACATCTGCTTCGAACAGCAGGTCGATATCCAGCTTGATGCGTCCGTTGCTGGCGATAAACTGCGTTAATTCCTTGCGCTGTTCGTCGGTGAGGTGCAGTTTTAATTCCTGATCTTGATACGGGGTCGGTTTCGACATGGCGTTCTCCTTGCAGAAAGTAAGCGTTGACACGAATTCGATTGCTGGCATGAGTACTAACTTAGCGATGAATGCTCAATTGGAGTTTGAGTATTATCAAAGGTGTCTGGCATGCCTAAAATGAACTATAGTCGCTGGCTGCCACTAGAAATACGCACTTTGTAACGCTTGAGATCGGGAGCGGCGGGTCGCCGTGGCCAGCGCGAAACCCGATCGTGCAAAGCGTTTATAATCAGGCCATGACTATCAAAAAATCGCCGCAGACCACACTCGTCCATACCGACTACCAGGCGCCGGAAGGCTTTGCCGCTTTCCCTGGCGCCATCCATCATGCCTCGACGGTGCTGTTCAAGAACGTGGCGGCCATGCGCTCGGGCGACTGGAAAGAGAAGAACGCCTATACCTACGGCCTGCACGGCACGCCGACCACCTTCACGCTGGAAGCGCGCCTGGCCGAGATCGAGGACGGCAAGTACTGCCTGCTGGCGCCCAGCGGCCTGGCGGCGATTGCGATGGTCGACTTCGCGCTGCTCAAATCCGGCGACGACGTGCTGTTGCCGGACAACGTCTACAACCCCAACCGCGAGCTGGGACACTGGCTGTCGGCCGATTTCGGCATCAGCGCGCGCTACTACGATCCGCTGATCGGCGAGGGCATCGCGGCGCTGATCCAGCCGAACACCAAGCTGATCTGGACCGAGGCGCCAGGCTCGGTGTCGATGGAAGTGCCGGACCTGCCGGCCATCTGCAAGGCGGCGCACGAGCGCGGCGTGGTGGTGGCGCTGGACAACACCTGGTCGGCCGGCCTGGCGCTGCGCGGCTTCGAGCTTGGGGTCGACATCATCATGCAGGCGTTGACCAAGTATCAGTCCGGCGGTTCGGATGTGCTGATGGGCGCCGTCATCATGCGCGACGCCGCGCTGCACGAGCGGCTCAGTCTTTCGCATATGCGGCTCGGCATGGGCGTCGGCGCGGACGACGCCTACCTGGTTTCGCGCGGCCTGCCGACCATGCGTCTGCGCTTCGATGCGCACGACGCGGCGGCGCGCAAGCTGGCCGCGTGGCTGCAGGCGCGCCCGGAAATCACCAGGGTGCTGCATCCGGCCTTTACCGATTGCCCCGGCCACGAAATCTGGAAGCGCGACTTCAGCGGCGCCGGCGGCTTGTTCTCGGTGCTGTTCGACGCCCGCTATACCGAGGCGCAGACCGACCGCTTCATCGATGCGCTCAAGTTCTTCAAGATCGGCTACAGCTGGGGCGGCGCCAACAGCCTGGTGATGCCTTACCGTATCCAGCACATGCGCAAGGGCTGGCAGGACAAGGGCGTGCTGGTGCGCTTCAACGTGGGCCTGGAGGATGTCAACGATTTGATCGCGGACATCGAGCGCGCGCTGGGAGCGCTGCAATGAGCCGCTTCTGGAGCGATGTGGTCCACGGCCTGACGCCGTACACGCCGGGCGAACAGGTGCAGATGCCCGGCCTGGTCAAACTGAACACCAACGAGAATCCTTACGGCCCGTCGCCCAGGGCGATAGCGGCGATGCAGGCGGCCGTCGGCGACCAGCTGCGCAAGTACTCCGATCCCGGCAACGCCGTGGTGAAGGACGCCGTGGCGCGCCGCTTTGGCCTGGGGCGCGAGCAGGTCTTCATCGGCAACAGCTCGGACGAGGTACTGGCGCATACCTTCCATGCCTTGCTCAAGCACGAGCTGCCGTTGCTTTGCCCGGACATCAGCTACAGTTTCTATCCAACCTATTGCAGCTTGTATGGCATCGAGGCGGTGCAGGTGCCGCTGAACCAGCGTTTCGAGATCGACGTCGAGGACTATCGCCAGCCGTGCGGCGCCATCATCATCGCCAATCCGAACGCGCCGACCGGCATCGCGCTGCCGCTGGAACGGATCGAAGCGCTGCTGGCCGACCATCCCGAGCAGGTGGTGGTGATCGATGAAGCCTACGTGGACTTCGGCGGGCAAAGCGCGATTGCGCTGCTGGGGCGCTACGATAATCTGCTGGTGATCCAGACGCTGTCCAAATCGCGCTCGCTGGCCGGGCTGCGGGTCGGCTATGCCGTCGGCCATCCGGAACTGATCGCGGGCCTGGAGCGTGTGAAGAACAGCTTTAACTGCTATCCCCTGGGCCAGGTGGCGCAGGCCGGCGCGGCGGCCGCGCTCGACGACCTGGCCTACATGGAGCAGACGTCGCAAGCCATCATCGCCACGCGCGCATGGCTGGCCGCGCAGATGCAGGCGCTGGGCTTCGAGGTGCTGCCGTCGGCGGCCAACTTCATCTTCGCCCGCCATCCCGGTCACGACGCGGCGCAGCTGGCGGCGGGCTTGCGCGAGCGGGCGATCCTGGTGCGCCACTTCAAGCAGGCGCGCATCGATCAGTTCCTGCGCATCTCCATCGGCACGGACGAAGAGTGCGCGAAACTGGTCGACGCGTTGAAAGCGATATTGCCGGCGGAGTGACGCTGGTTTAAGCGCGGATGTCGGCAGGCTCGTTGCGGTTGATGCGTTGTATCCCGACGATCAGGCGATAGGCCTTCCACAGCCATGCGCCCAGCCAGACCAGGTAGGCCAGGGGGATGCCGATGATGGTGACAAACAGCAGCGCGCCAACGACGACCCACGCCACATACCACCAGAACGAGCGGATCATCCAGCTGTGATGGCTGTAGACGAAGGTGCCCTCGGTGGAAGGGCGCTGCAGGTAGTTGAGCGCCAGCGGAATGACGGAAAACAGGCCCAGTGAAAAGAGGAAGCTCACCGCATGCAGGATGTAGAGCCACCAGGCGGTGGTCTTGGCCGATTCGATGCGGCCGTCCAGTATCAGTTCTTGCGACATGATCAGTCCTTTGCTTGAGTGGTGGTTTTTAGTATAGCCACAGAGCGGGATCTGCGGCGCACGTGGCAAAGTATCATCTTTGGCCGCAGCCTGCCAGTGTCCGCAGCGAGCAGGCCGCGCTATCGATGTCGACCAGGCGCAGCCTCATAGCTAAACCATGCCTTGCTCCTTACAGCGGTCGAACCGGGATGCAGATGTCCAGTATCATCGCACCGGTCTTCGGATCCATCGCCCGGTCGGACCTGAACATTTCGAAGCAAGGGCGGTCGTCGCACTGCAAGCCGCTGGAGGGCAGCCAGTTGCGGGTCATCCAGGTCCAGGCGTCGGCGATCTCCGCAGGCTGTCCTTCGAAATGACCGACGGCGTAACGGCCGCCGGGCAGGGTGGCGATGTCGGCCGAGCCGGTGGCGGTGAAGCCATCCGGCACGGTGACGCAGGCATCGTAGCGGCACTTGTCGGGCGGCGTGATGCTCGGGTCGTCGTAGCCGACGCCGTAGCAGACCTGCTGCTCCAGGCCGTGCGACTGTATCCACGGCGACACCGTGCCGCGCCAGAAGGCGCCGATGCCGGGACCGTAAGGGCCGATGTGGCGGTGATAGGCGACCCGCGCGGCGGGCAAATCGATCACTTTAACGTCCATATTGAAATCTCCTGATTCGTGGTTGGAGATGTCATCGTCGCCGATGCCGGTTTGCGGCGTCTGATCGTAGTTGCTCAACACCTGATCCAGATTGCTCTGCGCGCGGCGGCCGCCGCCCAGCGCTTGCGAAGCCAGCCGCTGCTGGGTGTCGCGCCGCCACTCGGTGGGCGTGCAGCCGAACCGCAGCTTGAAGGCGCGCGCGAACGCCTCGCCGGAGCCGAAGCCGCTGGCCAACGCCGTTTCCAGCACCGATTCGGCCGGCTTGCAGCTCAGGCGGAACGCGGCTTTTTCCAGCCGGCGGCGGCGCGCGTAGTCGCCCAGGGTTTCGCCCATCCACGACTGGAAAATGCGGTGAAAGTGGAAGCGCGAGAAGTTGGCGACGTCGGCCAGCTGGGCCAGTTCCAAGGGCTGGTCCAGATGGGCGTCGATGTGGTTCAGCACGCGGTTCATGCGCCGCGCATATTCGGCGCGCGGAGACTGGTCGTTGGGGAGGCTCATTTGGACTAAAATCTATAAAATACAACAATGATGATTATATAAGGAGCGACCGTGGCTGCGAAAACTTCGGTGCTGTTTGTCTGCATGGGGAATATCTGCCGCTCGCCAACGGCGGAGGGCGTGTTCCGCCATCGCGTCGAAGCGGCCGGCCTGGCCGAGCGCTTCCTTATCGATTCCGCCGGCACCCACGGCTATCACGTCGGCGAACCGCCCGATGCGCGCTCGATGGAGCATGCCGCCAACCGCGGCTATGATTTGTCGGCGCAGCGCGCGCGCAAGGTGGCGGCCAGCGACTTCGAAACCTTCGACCATGTGCTGGCGATGGACCACGATAACCTGCGCCTGCTGGAGGCGGCGTGCCCGTCGCAGCACCGGCACAAACTGGGGCTGTTCATGGCGCACGCGCGCCGCAGTCCATCCGATGTGGTGCCCGATCCCTACTACGGCGGCGGCCGCGGTTTCGACCTGGTGCTCGACTATATCGAAGACGCGTCCGATGGCCTGATCGCCGCGCTGAGCGAGAAATAAAGGGATTGCGAAAAAAATAAGTTGGTGGCAGCATACGGCGGTTGATCGCCAATTGAGAGCGATCCGCACCGGGAGATAAAATATGTCGCAACATCGCAAGTGGATGCTGTCCATGGGCTTGGCTACGGCCGTGCTGCTGGGTGGCGCTGTGCAGGCGCAGGATCTGAAACGTCTCGAAACGCTGGTCGACAAGGCCGTCACCCAGGATCATTTTTCCGGCGCGGTGCTGGTGGCCAAAGGCGACCAGGTCTTGCTGGACAAGGGCTACGGCTCCGCCAACCTGGAATGGAACATCCCCAATTCGCCGAGCACCAAGTTCCGCCTGGGCTCAGTGACCAAGCAGTTCACGGCCGCCAGCGTGCTGCTGTTGCAGGAGCGCGGCAAGCTCGCCGTCTCCGACCCGGTCAGCAAATACCTCGGCGGCCTGCCTGCCGCGTGGAGCAAGGTAACGATCTTCCAGCTGCTGAACCACACCTCGGGCATCGCCAATTTCACCGCGACCAAGGAATACCAGGCGATAGAGCCGTTCACCAAGAAGCCGGAGGAATCGGTGGCGCTGGTGCGCGACAAGCCGCTGGAGTTTGAATCCGGCTCCCGCTTCAACTACAGCAATACCGGCTATGTGCTGCTGGGCGCCTTGATCGAGAAGGTCAGCGGCCAGACCTACGACGCCTTCGTGCGCCAGAACATCTTCGAGCCGCTCGGCATGAAGGACAGCGGCTACGACTGGAACGCCAACGTGCTGCCGAACCGCGCCGCCGGCTATGCGCGCGGCAAGAAGGGCATGAACAACGCCGGCTTTATCAACATGAGCGTCCCGCACGCCGCCGGCGCGCTGTACTCCACCACCGGCGACCTGCTGCGCTGGCAGCGCGGCCTGTATGAAGGCAAGCTGCTGTCGCCGGCGTCGCTGGAGGCGATGACCACGCCTTACCACTCCGGCTACGGTTTCGGCCTGGCCATCCAGCAGAAGGACGGCGGCAAGGAAGTGGGCCACGGCGGCGGCATCGAAGGCTTCGCCACCGAGGTGCGCTACCGCATGGCCGACAAGGTCAGCGTGATCGTGCTCAGCAACGTCGAAGGCAGCCAGCTCGACGCGCTGACCGCCGGGCTGACCGCCACCGCGCACGGCGGCCACTATCTGATGCCGGCGGAGCGCAAGGAGATTGCCTTGTCGGCCGAACAGATGGCCGCCATCGCCGGCACCTACAAGATGGCGGACGGCCGCCGCCTGTGGCTGCGCACCAGCAACGGCGGCCTGACGACCCAGCTGCAAGGCCAGGCGTCGCTGCCGATTTATGCCGAGTCGGCGGACAAGCTATTCCTGCGCAAGGTCGATGCGCAGCTGGCGCTGCATCGCGACGCGGCCGGCAAGGTGGAGGCGGTAACGTTGCTGCAAGGCGGCCGCAATCTGCGCCTGCCGCGCGTGGACGAAGCGGCGCCCGCCGATGACAGCCCGGCTGCCGCTCAATAAGGAGACGGCATGAACTTCAAATCTGTTCATGGCCGCTCCGCACCATGCGACGCGGCGAATACCGGGCCGCCCAGATACGAAAAATAGAAGCGTTGCTGAGCGGTCGATAGCAGCACGCGGTGAGCGCGCAGGAAGTCGCGGCCCAATACCATCTGGTGATTCCTGGGGGCGATGTCGCCGTCCGCCGACTCCAGGACCGTGATGCGCGGATGGTTGATCTGTTCCTCGCCGATGGCGAAGCTGTCGAAGGTGGTGATCCATGATTGCCGGGTTTGTCCGTTGAGACCGCGCAGCTTGCTGCCCTTGCGGGTGCCGGCGGCCGCGGGATCAAAGCCCAGGCGCTCGGCGGTGCGTTGGTCTACCAGCGAAATGGTGGCGCCGGTGTCGATCAGGGCCATCAGCTTGCTGCCGTTGATCTCCACCGGCACCATGGCGCGGCTGTCGTGGGCGGGAATGTCCAGCGGCACGTCCAGCGCTTTGGGGTCCCAGTAGGCCAGCGACTTGTCGTCGCAGCCGGCGCCACGGAAGAACCTGAGCTGCTTGTCCGCCAGCGCGATTTCCAGGTCGGCTTGCAGCAGGTAGTCGGCGCCGATGATGCCGCCGTAGCCGGGAAAGTCGTAGCCCTCGACTACGGGGAACCAGGTCCGGCGCACCCGCGCAGGGCCGATGATCACTTCTTTCGGACGCGCCGAAAAGATCGCGGCGCGTCCTCCCACGCCAAGCACAACCTCGCGGCTGCGGATGAGGGTTACTTGCTGGCGGTCGAGTTCTGCGCGCGTCAGCAGGGTCTTGAAGGCGCCGGTGTCGATCAGCATGTGCACAGACTTGCCGTTGATTTGCGCGTCCAGGTAGGGCGTGTCGGAAAAGCGTTCGTCCACGCCGATGTCCAGCGCAGCCAATTCGGTATAGCGGCATTCGGTGGCGGCTTGGCTGGCGACGGCGGTCAGCAACAATGGCATGCAAAGCAGGAAGCGGATCATGGATCAAGTAAGCTGTTGGCAGACATTGATGTTATCATTTTGGCTAACTTTTGTGCTTAACATCGACGATATGATTAAAAATGATATGGCAGGTCCGGCCTCGCCGGCACCCGCAACGCTGGTAGTTGTGGGGCCGCAGGTGATCGAAGTCCTGGGGGCGCGCATGCAAACCGCCGACCAGCTGCTGGCGTTCCTGGCCGAGCACAAGATCGAGCGCATCGAGCTGAGGACCGTGGCCGACGACGAGCCGGATGACGGGACGCCGTTCTACGAAAGAATCGGCAAGGTCATTTATTCATCGACGCGCCGTGGCATCGAGATCGTGCGGGTTGACGGCAGAGATGCGCCGGGCATAACGTCCGCACCCGCATAACTACCGTTCGTCCGGCGGCAGCCGCCGTCCGTCGGATGTTCCGTGCAAATGGTGGTTTTTTGTCTAAAGTGTAGCCATTGCCATCCACATTGTGAGCGATGGCGATATCTACCTGGATGGGAAATATCATGCGTACATTGGTGTGGGCATTGCTGCTGGGCTGCTGCATTTCAGGCGCCGCAGGCGCGGCCGAGAAGCCGTTGCAGGAGACCGACTTGCAAGAGTTTAAGGGCCAGTACGATCTGGCCGACGGCCGGACCTTGACGGTCACCCAGCATCGCAAGAAACTGTTTGTGCAGATGAACAACGGCCCGGAGGTCGAACTGGAGCCGGCGGGCAAGAGCGTGTTCGTCACCCGTTGGGGCGGCTTGCGCGTGGAGTTCGACCAGCGCGACAACGGCAACGTGGCCGGGGTTCGCCTGTTGGGACCGGAGCAGGTGGCGCGCCGGCAGGATTGAGCCGGCGCCCGCTTCTTAGGTCAGCAACGGCAGGATGCCGTCCAGGCCGACGAAGTTGAGCGCCACGTTGGCCTGCTCGCGCACCACCGGCTTGGCGCGGAACGCCACCGACATGCCGGAGATGCTCATCATCTTCAGATCGTTGGCGCCGTCGCCCATGACGATCGCCTGCGATGGTTCGATGCCCAGCTCCGCGCACACGCGTTCGACGGTGCGCTGCTTTTCTTGCGCATCGACGATGCCGCCCACCACGCGGCCGGTCAGGCGGCCGTCGACGATTTCCAGTTCGTTGGCGTGGGTGTAGTCCAGGCCCAGGCGCTCTTTCAAACGCGAGGTGAAGAAGGTGAAGCCGCCCGACACCAGCAGCGTTTTCAGGCCGGCCTGCTGCACCGCCTTGAGCATGGTTTCCGCGCCCGACGACAGTTGCAGGCGCTCCTCATACACGCGCTCCAGCGCTGACGCCTCCAGGCCTTCCAGCAGCGCCACGCGGCGCTTCAGGCTCTCGGCGAAATCGAGCTCGCCGCGCATCGCCGCCTCGGTGATCTCGGACACTTGCGGCTTGAGGCCCTGCATGTCGGCGATCTCGTCGATGCATTCGATGGTGATCAGCGTCGAGTCCATGTCCATCGCGACGAGCTTGAATTCGCTCATCTTGTGGATGCCGATGGAATAGGTGGCGTCCAGTTGGGCAGCCTGGGCCGCCACTTCGATGGTCTGGCGCAGCGCCGGCGAGAAGCTGATGCCTTCGCAGCGCAGCGCCCGTTCGTTCAACCAGGTGATGTTTTTCGGCGCCGTCAGCGCCGCGATGCGTTCCAGTCTGGCCTTGCAGTCGTCCAACCCTTGCAGCACAAGATTCATAGTATTTTTTGCAGTCTTCATAAATGCGTATAGCGTTTTTTGGGCTAAGCGCCCAAGTTACGTGTTTAGGCTCAAGCGGTCAACTGTTTGATCGCACCTTTGATCTGGGCGACACGTGCCGCCAGGTCGGGCATGGAGGCGGTGATCTTCAGTTTGTCCTGGCCATTGAGCTTGATCTGGCGGTTTTTCTGTATCAGCTCGATGATGCGCATCGGGTCGATCGGCGGCTTGGCCATGAACTGCAGGGTGGCCGCTTCGCCATGGGCGTCGATCTTGACGATGCCCACGGTCTTGGCGGCGATCCGCAGGCGGTGGGTCTCGATCAGGGCCCTGACGGGGTCGGGCAGCTTGCCGAAACGGTCGATCATCTCTTCCTGCATGTCGTCGATCTTGTCCAGGACGTTGCAGTTGGCCATGCGCTTGTAAATAGATAGCCGTTCGTGCACGTCGCCGCAGAAATCTGCCGGCAGCAGCGCCGGCACGTGCAGGTTGATCTCGGTGGTGGTGGCCAATGGCGCCGCCAGGTCCGGCTCCTTGCCGGCCTTGAGCGAGCGCACCGCCTCGTTCAGCATGTCCGAGTACAGCTGGAAGCCGATCTCGGTCATCTCGCCGGACTGGTTGTCGCCCAGGACTTCGCCGGCGCCGCGGATCTCCAGGTCGTGCATCGCCAGATAGAAGCCGCTGCCCAGTTCCTCCATCTGCTGGATCGCGTCCAGGCGGCGCTGCGCCTGCTTGGTCAGCGACTGCACGTCGGTCACCAGCAGGTAGGCGTAGGCCTGGTGGTGCGAACGACCGACCCGGCCGCGCAGCTGGTGCAGCTGCGCCAGGCCGAACTTGTCGGCGCGGTGCATGATGATGGTGTTCGCGGTCGGCACGTCGATGCCGGTTTCGATAATCGTGGTGCACAGCAGGATGTTGTAGCGCTGCGCCACGAAGTCGCGCATCACCTTTTCCAGGTCGCGTTCGTGCATCTGGCCGTGGGCCACGGCGATGCGCGCCTCCGGCAGCAGCTCGGTCAGCATCGCCATGCGGTTCTGGATGGTCTCGACCTCGTTGTGCAGGAAGTAGACCTGGCCGCCGCGCTTCAACTCGCGCAGGCAGGCTTCGCGGATGATCGATTCGCCTTCGCTGCGCACGAAGGTCTTGATCGCCAGGCGCTTCTGCGGCGCGGTGGCGATCACCGAGAAGTCGCGCAAGCCTTCCAGCGCCATGCCCAGCGTGCGCGGGATCGGCGTGGCGGTCAGCGTCAGCACGTCGACTTCGGCGCGCAGCGATTTCAGGGTTTCCTTCTGGCGCACGCCGAAGCGGTGCTCCTCGTCGATGATGACCAGGCCGAGGCGGGTGAACTTGACGTCGTCCGACAGCAGCTTGTGGGTGCCGATGACGATGTCCAGCGTGCCGTCGGCCATGCCCTTGATCGCCTGCGTGATCTCCTTGCCGGTGCGGAAGCGCGACATTTCGGCGATGCGCACCGGCCAGTCGGCGAAGCGGTCGGCGAAGGTTTGCGCATGCTGTTCGGCCAGCAGCGTGGTCGGCGCCAGGATCGCCACCTGCTTGCCGCCCATGACGGCGATGAAGGCCGCGCGCAGCGCCACTTCGGTCTTGCCGAAGCCGACGTCGCCGCACACCAGGCGGTCCATCGGCTTGCCCGAGGTCATATCCTTGATGACGTTGTTGATCGCTTCCTGCTGGTCCGGCGTCTCGTCGAAGCCGAAGCTGTCGGCGAAGCGCTCGTAGTCGTGCGCCGAGTATTCGAACGCGTGGCCCTGGCGCAGCGCGCGGCGGGCGTACAGGTTGAGCAGCTCGGCGGCGGTGTCGCGCACCTGTTCGGCGGCGCGGCGCTTGGCTTTTTCCCACGCGCCGGAACCCAGCGCATGCAGCGGCGCGTCTTCCGGCGAGGCGCCGGAGTAGCGCGAGATCACGTGCAGCTGCGATACCGGCACATACAGCTTGGTGTCCTTGGCGTATTCCAGGTGCAGGAATTCGGTCTCGCCTTCGCCCAGGTCCATGCTGGTCAGGCCCATGTAGCGCCCGATGCCGTGGTTGATGTGCACCACCGGATCGCCGATCTTCAGCTCCGACAGGTCGCGCACCATCGATTCGACCTGGGTGACGGCTTCCTGCTTCTTCTTGCCGACGCGGCGGCCGGAGCCGGCATACAGCTCGGTCTCGGTGATGAAAATCAGGTTCTCGTTGGGCGTCGACAGCTCGAAGCCGGCGTGCAGCGGGGCCACGCCCAGCATCAGCCTGGCGCCGGAGGTGGCGAAGCCTTCGTAACCCTCGGCCGGCGTCAGCGCCAGGCCGTATTCGGTGAAGTACTGTTGCAGCGTTTCGCGGCGGCCGTTCGATTCGGCGCAGATCATCACGCGGCGCCCGGCCGGCAGCAGGTAGGCGCGCAGATTGGTCAGCGGGTCTTCGCTGTGGCGGTTGACGGCGATGTTGGGCACCGGCGCCGACAGCTCGGAGGCGCCGCTGTCGGCGTCTTTCGAGATGACCAGCCGGCCGTAGGGCTTGGCCAGCGTGAAGAACTGCTCGTCCGACAGGAACAAGGCTTCCGGCGCCATGATGGGGCGGTCGCGGTCGGATTTCAGGAAGCGGTAGCGCGAGCCGGTGTCGGTCCAGAAGCGCTTGATGGCGGCGTCGATGTCGCCCACCAGGGCCAGCGCCGCGCCCCGCGGCAGGTAGTCGAACAGCGTGGCCGTCTCTTCGAAGAACAGCGGCAGGTAGTACTCGATACCGGCCGAGGCGATGCCGCTCTTGATGTCCTTGTACACCACCGAGCGCGACGGATCGCCCTCGAACTGCTCGCGCCAGCGGTTGCGGAAGGTGGTGCGCGCCGCCTCGTCCATCGGGAACTCGCGGCCCGGCAGCAGCCGCACCTCGTTGACCGGGTACAGCGAGCGCTGGGTGTCGGCGTCGAAGGTGCGGATGGTTTCGATGGTGTCGCCGAACAGGTCGAGCCGGTAGGGCAGGGCGGAGCCCATCGGGAACAGGTCGATCAAACCGCCGCGCACCGAGTATTCGCCGGGCGACATCACCTGCGCCACGTGGGTGTAGCCGGCCAGCGTCAGCTGCGCCTTCAGGCGCGCTTCATCGAGCGACTCGCCTTTTTTGAAGAAGAAGGTGTAGGCCGCCAGGAAGGACGGCGGCGCCATGCGCACCAGCGCCGTGGTGGCCGGCACCAGCATCACGTCGCACTGGCCGCTGGAGATCTCGTGCAGCGTGGCCAGGCGCTCGGACACCAGGTCCTGGTGCGGCGAGAAGGCGTCGTAGGGCAGGGTTTCCCAGTCCGGCAGCAGGTGGCAGCGCAGCTGGTCGCCGCCGAACCATGGGATCTCGTCCAGCAGGCGTTGGCCGTCGCTGGCGTTGGCGACGATCACGGCCAGCATCTGGCCCTGGGATTTGAGTTCGAGCGCGGCAAGCGCCAATGCGTAGGCGTCCGACGAGCCGTGCAGCGCAGGCAGGGCGAAGCGGGTGCCGGGTTTTGGTAGGGAGTTTTTTAAGACCAGGGACACAACACACATTCAACGGTTAATGAGACCTCAATGCACCGCCAGAGGGGCAATGCCGCTGCCGACATTATAGACGAAGCCCCGCCCTCCCGCCGCCCGTCGCTTAAGTCCGCTCACTCCGGCTTGTGCGGCCGGTTGGCGATGCCGAACGGCACATGGACCATCGGTATGTTGCCGCCGGCCGACTTCAGGTGGCTGAGCTGGTCGTCGAAGAAGATGTGCGGCTTGAAGATGCCCAGCACCCGGGCTTTTTCCATGCCGCCCAGGAAAAACGTCTCGTTGGCGGACACGCCCCAGCTCTTCAGCGTGGTGACCACCCGCTCGTGCGACGGCGCGCTGCGGGCGGTGATGATGGCGATGCGCAGGATGCGCTGGTACGACGGATCGCGGCGCTGGGCCCGCTCCTCCAGGCGCTGCATCAGCGACAGCTTCTGGAACAGGTCGGCCAGCGGGCCGGGCTGGTGGGGGATGGCGACCCGCTCCCGCTCGTGCGCATGGAACTCGTCGACATCGTTGTTGCGCTTGAAGACGGTCTCCGATTCGTCGTCGGCGATCACGCCGTCGAAGTCGAAGGCGACCCGCAATTCCTCGTCGTCATCGTCCTCGGTGCGCGAGGGCAGCACCAGGCCGGCCGGATAATTGGCCTCCAATGCATTGCGGACATCTTCCTCATTGGCGCTCAGGAACAAAGAGGTATTGAAGGCCGGCAGGTAGCTGTACGGCGATTTGCCCGTGACGAAGCAGGCGCGCGAGATGTCCAGCCCGTAGTGGGCGATGGAATTCATCACCCGCAGCCCGGTTTCCGGCGAATTGCGCGACATCAGCACCACTTCCACCGGCGCCGACTGCGCGTAGTGCTTGTTGATGTTGAGGAAGCGGCGGATGAAGGGGAAGGCCACGCCCTTGCCCAGGATGACGTCGATATGCTGTTCCTGGTACTTGCGGTACTCCTCGGCCCCGCCTTCCAGGTAGATCTTGTGCGATTCGGTCAGGTCAAACAGCGCGCTGGAGGCGATGCCGATCACCAGTTTGTGCTCGATAGGGTAGGCCATGGTCTAGTCGGTGGGTTGCATAGGTTGCTATATGCATCACTTTAACCGATACGCCCGCATAGCGTGCGGCATATATTGGTATTTGATTGGTCATACGGTGTGAATATTTTTCTTGCCAAGAATATTATTATTGTTGTTAATGAGATATAATTCAGCCCTTGCTTGCGGGTTTCCCCTGTTTCCTAACGAACATACCAATTACATACCATGACTATTTCCACTCTGATGCATCGCATTTTGCCGCTGGTGTTGGGCGCGGCTGCCCTGTGCAGCGCCCAGGCCGCAGCGCCAAGTTTCAACCTGGGTCCGGCGTCGGACTTCAGCGCCTATTTCTACGGCAACGCCAGCAACTTCACCGATATCGAAGGCCGCATGGCCGTCGGCGGCTCCGCCATCACCTCGGGCGCATCGATCGGCTACCGCACCCCGTACGGCGTGACCGCGCCCAGCCTGGTGGTCGGCGGCAACGTCCGACTGAGTGGCGGCGACATCTACGCCGCGCCGCTGGCCAACGTCAACACCAACGCCTCGATCGGCCCGATCACCGAATACACCAAGAATTACAACGGCTATGGCGTGTACGGCGGCACCAACACCTCGTCGTCCTACCTGACGCTGAACCAGGCCGATATTTCGACCTACACCGACTTCGGCGCGGCCAAGACCCAGCTGACCGGCCTGTCGACCACGCTGAACAGCCAGGCCAGCAACGGCACGGTCAACTTCGCCAACGGCGGCATCGAGCTGGTGGGCAACAACAGCGCCGGCCTGCAAGTGTTCAACGTCAACACCCGCAACCTGAGCAACCTGACGCTGAGCAATGTGAAAGACGGCGCCACCGTGGTCATCAACGTGACCGGCACCGGCGACGTGGTCTTCGGCGGCGGCCAGGACGGCCAGCTGGAGCACCTGCGCGCCAATGTGCTGTTCAACCTGAACGACGCCACGGACGTCAAGATCAATACCTTTGTCTGGGGTTCGGTGCTGGCCAACAACGGCGTGCTGTCCGGCGCCGGCCACCTGGAGGGCAGCGTTGTGGCGCGGGCCCTGGTCAGCGCGGTCGAGATCGGCTACGAGCCGTTCAAGGGCTACGTCGCCACCCCGGTGCCTGAGCCGGAAACCTATGCCATGCTGCTGGGCGGCTTGGCGCTGGTGGGCGTGGTTGCACGCCGCCGCAAGGCCTGATTTCGGCCGGCGTCGCGAAAAAAGCTGCCTCGGCAGCTTTTTTTGTTTCTTTTTTGCATGTGTGATTGCCACTGGCCGTGCGCTGGGATACATTGGGGCATCCACCAGGCGGAATCCGGCGTGCTCAATCTCGACACTCTATTGTTGGTACAGGTCTGCGTCACATTGTTGACGACGGCGCTGCTGGTCGCTTCCGCCTGCTACTCCGGCAGCCCGCCCGAATTGCGCTGGTGGGCGCTGGGCAATCTGCTGGTATCGATCGGGCTGGCCATGACCAACCTGGATGGCCTGCCCGCCGTCCTGAATATGGTGGTCGGCTACGGCGTCATGGCGTTCGGCCTGGCGCTGGTGCTGCGCGGCCTGCGCGTGCACTGTTCCGACACGCTGAGCTGGCGCGGCGTGGCCATCATCACCGTGCTGGCGCTGCTGATCTCCGCCTACTTCAGCCTGGTCGTGCCCAGCCTGCGGGCGCGGCTGTGCTTCAGCGGCTTCTATTTCGCGCTGCTGAACTGGCTGTGCGCCGTCACCATCGCGCGCCACGGCGGCTGGCGCGGCATCATCATCAGCGTGGTCGGCTTTTCGGTGCTGGGGCTGGCCTTGTTCGGGCGCGGCGTGCACATGCTGTTCCATGGCGATCCGGCCGACGTGCCCAGTTCACTGGTGATGGGCGCGAGCATGCTGGTGATACCGCTGGCCCAGGTCTGCATCGCGTTCGGCCTGATCCTGATGGTGATGTGGCGCTACGCCGAACGGCTGCGGCGCCTGTCGACGCTCGATGCGCTGACCGGGGCGCTGAACCGGGCCGGCCTGGAAATCCACGGCAAGCGGATCGCCCTGCGCGCCCAGCGCGGCCGCCGCAGCCTGGCCGTGATCATGATCGACGTCGACTTCTTCAAAACCATCAACGATACCTACGGCCATCCTGTCGGCGACGAGGTGCTGCGCCATCTGGCGGGGATACTGAAGCTGGAGTTGCGGCCCTACGACCTGCTGGCGCGCTTCGGCGGCGAGGAGTTCGTGCTGGTGCTGGACGGTTCGGACCTGCCGTCCGCGACCAAGGTGGCCGAGCGCCTGCGCGCGCGCATCGAGCTGGAGCTGGTGGAGATCGACGCGCTGTCGGTGCGCTACACGGCCAGCGTCGGCGTAGTCTCGTCGGACGAGCACGGCTATGACCTGATACGCCTGATCTCCGCCGGCGACGCCGCCATGTATGAAGCCAAGCGCAGCGGCCGCAACCGCGTAATCGGCGGTTGAGCGCCGGCCGCCGGCCGCACCCCTATCCCGTAATTGTGAGCACAGCGCCACACACCGGACGAATCTGGTTGACGCTGCCCTGACTGGGCAGCATATTGTGCTTTGAGGGAATTGTCACACATTCTCTCACCGACCTAACCACTTCAAGAGGTACCGGATGTTCAAGAACTTACTCATCAAGTGGAAGCTCGCCGTGCTGGTGGCGATCATGATGCTTGCGCTGCTGGTGGTGGGCGCGGCGGGCTACGCGGGCATCGTCAAGGTGGGCGGCGCCGTCAACGAAATCGGCGTGGTGCGGCTGCCGTCGATCCAGGGTTTGCTGGCGATGAGCGAGGGTCAGACGGCGGTGGCCGCCGCCACGCTGTACACGGCGGTCTACGAGAACGACTACCAATCGCAGGACAAATTCAGCGAAGCGCAGGAGTTGCGCAAGAAAGCCTGGGCCAGCATCGATCGCGGCTGGAAGCGCTACGAGCCGCTGCCGCAAACGGCCGAGGAAGCGGTGCTGTGGAAGCAGTTCACCGGCGAATGGGCCGCGTGGAAAGCGGTGGACGACAAGATCGGCTCCATCGTCGGCGCCTTGGCCGCCAACAAGGACGAACAGAAACAGAAGGATTTGTTTGTCGAATTCTTCGCGCAGTACCAGTTGTCGCGCCCCTTGTTCCTGAAGGCCGAGACGACGCTGATGAAGATAGAAAAACTCAACGAGGACATCGCGGCCACCAGCGTGGAGGAGGGCGCGGCGGCGATCACCCGCGCGGAATGGGCGATGGTGGCGTCGGGCGTGATCGCGGCACTGGTGGCGATCGGCTGCGCGGCCTACATCACGGCGGCGATCACCACGCCGATCAATGAGGCGGTGCGCGTGGCGCAGACAGTGGCGGCGGGCGACTTGACCAGCCGGATCGAGGTCAAGACCACCGAGGAGACCGGACAGCTGCTGCAAGCGCTCAAGGACATGAACGGCAGCTTGATACGCATCGTCGGCCAGGTGCGCGGCGGGACCGAGACGATAGCGACGGCGTCGACCCAGATCGCCAGCGGCAACCTGGACCTGTCCTCGCGCACCGAGGAGCAGGCCAGTTCGCTGGAGGAAACCGCGTCGTCGATGGAGGAGCTGACCTCAACCGTGCGGCAGAATGCGGACAACGCGCGCCAGGCCAACCAGCTGGCGGCGTCGGCGTCCGGCGTGGCGCTGCGCGGCGGCGATGTGGTGGCGCGCGTGGTGGATACGATGGAGTCGATCAACGCGTCGTCGTCCAAGATCGTCGACATCATCAGCGTGATCGACGGGATTGCGTTCCAGACCAATATCCTGGCGCTGAACGCGGCGGTGGAAGCGGCGCGCGCGGGCGAGCAGGGGCGCGGCTTCGCGGTGGTGGCGTCGGAAGTGCGCAATCTGGCGCAGCGTTCGGCCACGGCGGCCAAGGAGATCAAGGAATTGATCGGCGATTCGGTCGACAAGGTCGGCGCCGGCAGCAAGCTGGTGGCGGAGGCCGGGGCGACGATGGGTGAAATCGTCTCCAGCGTGCAGCGCGTGACCGACATCATGGGCGAGATCACCCTGGCGACGCAGGAGCAGAGCGTGGGCATCGACCAGATCAACATGGCGGTGGGGCAGATGGACACGGTGACGCAGCAGAACGCGGCGCTGGTGGAAGAGGCGGCAGCGGCGGCGGCCTCGTTGCAGGAGCAGGCGGCGGCGCTGGCGGAAGTGGTCAGCGTGTTCAAGCTGGACCAGGTCGTGGCGCCGCGCCCGCAGGCGATGGCGCAGCGGCAGACCCGCCTGGCCGCGGCGCCTGCGCGGGTGGCTGTTGCGGCGCCGGCCGCGCGTCCGGCGTTGAAGGCCGTTGCGGCCAAGGCGCCGGCGCGGCAGACGGCCAGCGTGGCGGGCGACGACTGGGAAGAGTTCTAACAATAAAGTAAGCCACTATCTGGCGCAGCAGCAAAGTCAAGCGGCCTTCGGGCCGCTTTTTTTTACTTTGACATGGCTCAATCGTCGCGGCGCTTACCGGTGCTACGGTGGCAGCGCGACCATGCTGCCGTGAGGAGCGAATATGCCTTCCGTTGACAATACCGATCCAATTGAAAATGTCTCCCGCTCCGCCTATGATGGAAGAGCGGAAGTGCGCTTCGCTGCGATGGAAACACGCCTCGCAGCCGTGGAGGTTGATGTGGCTGTAATACGAACCAGTTTTGCCACCAAGAATGACGTGGCCGAACATCGCGCGGAATTCAGCGCTGCACTGGATCGCCAACATGAAGAATTCAACATGGCCCTGAAGGAGCATCGCGTTGAACTTCGTAAGACGTTGATGAGTCACCTCTGGAGGGTGTACGGCCTTGTCATCGTGCTACTTGGCGGCGTCTATTTCATCGCGCGCTACGTGCACTGAATTCACTCGTAGGCGGCGAGGCGCTTCTGCTCTTCGGCGGAGAACATGGCGTCGCGCAGTTTCTGCAGCGAGGCCGGATCCGCGCCCGGAGCCAGCTGCTGGCGCTGCGCCTGATAGCTGGCGATGCGCCGATGCCAGTCGGCTTCTTCGCGGTCGACATCGGCCAGGCGGGCCGCCGCTGCGGGCGATAACGCGGCGGCGCGCATGCGGTAGATCTCGTTGTCGCCCATGCCTTGCCCGCGGGCCTTCGCCACGGCTTCCTCAAGCTTCAGCACTTTGGTCGGCGCATCGCGTTCGTCGCGCGCCTGCGGCGACAGGCGCGCGTCCAGCGCCGCGATGCGCTCCTTGCGCTGCGCATCGGTCAAGCCCTGGTCGGCGTTGATCTCCAGCCGGGCCACCGCGTCCAGGTCGTAAGCGTCGCTGGCGCTGAACAGCCCCTCGGCTTCGGCGTCGCTGAAGTACGAGCGGCGCAGGCGCTGCATGGCCTCCAGCCGCTGACGCGCACCCTGCGCCAGGTCCTGCGTGGCCGGCAGGCCGCGGTCCACATCGACCAGCTCCCGCTTGTAGGCCAGGTAGGCATCCAGCAGGCGCTTGGCTTGCGCCGCCGGCGCGGGGCTCAGGCGGCGATCCAGCTCGCGGCCGATCTCCACGCGTATCGCCTCCAGCGGCTTCTCGCCCAGTCCCGCCAGATAGTAGTCGAACAGGTAGGCCAGCTCCGCGTTGACGGTCAGCTTGTCGGCCACCTGGCGCACCGCGCCGTCGGGCCGCGTGCCGATCATCGACGGCACAAACGCAAAATAGTTCGGATCGGCGGCGCTGGCCCGCGGCGCCTCGTTGCGCGGCAGCGCCAGATACAGGCCGACGCCGACCACGGCGGCCAGCGCGCCGAAGCGCAGCAGTTTTGCGTTTGTGCTCATCGTGCGCTCCTTACAGTCCCAGTCCCTGCAGGCGATTGGCCTGCTGGCGGAAGATGGTCACCGGGCTGGTCTCGAACAGATTGGTGATGCCCACCAGCTGATTGACCTCGTCCAGGTGGTTCATCGCGTAATCGTCGCGGATCACGCGGCCCAGGTGGCTGGAGCAGCTGCTGACCAAGCCATCGTTCTTGGCGCCGTTGAAGGCGATCGCCGTCAGGGCCAGCACCGGATCGCTGATGTCGAGCAGATTGGTGTAAGGCTGCGCGCCGCTCCACGAGAAGTAGTGCACGCCGCGCACCTGGTAGTCGCCTTCGCCGCAGGCCGAGGTCGGCACGCCTTGCGGATGGCGGCTGTTGAACGCCAGCGTGCCGGCGGTGCTCAAGGAGGCGGCCGCCGCGCGCGCGTTCTGCGGCAAGGCCGGGCTGCCGGACAGGAAGCTGATCAAGCCGGAGATCGCGTTGGCCAGGCTGTAGCTCACGTCCGGCACCGCGCCGATCAGCACATCGGCCACTTTGGAGCCCTTGTTGACGCCGCCGACGCTGCTGACCGAAGCCACCAGGTCCGGCCGCACCGACGCCACATAGCGCGAGGTGGGGCCGCCGTGGCTATGGCCGATCAGGTTGACCTTGGTGGCGCCGGTCGCGGCCAGGATCTGCTTGACCTGCACCAGCAGCTGCTCGCCGCGCACCTCGGTGCTGTTGGCGGCCGACACCGAGGTCACATGCACATTGGCGCCGCCGCTGCGCAGCGCCGACGCGATGCCGTAGAAGTAGTCGACCGGGCCGATGTTGTCGAAGCCGAACAGGCCGTGCACCAGCACGATCGGATACTTGGTTTGCGTGTAGCCGGCCGCCCAGGACGGCGCGGGCAGGGAGGTCAGGGCGATCAGGCAGACCGCGAGGTACTTCCAGAAGCGTGTTTTCATTGAAGTCTCCGAGTGTATTTTTTGAGGTCCGGGTATTTCCCCGGTCAGCAAAATGTAGCACCGAGCCGTTGGCCGTGCAGTCCGCACGTCAGGCCTGGGGAGCCAATCTGATGGAGCTCTGATCCCAGTTGTTTTCCTGGGCTATAATCAAGACCAAAACTCAAATAAAGAGACTACCTTGCCGTCGCGATTCGACTTCCAACAATTTCAGGCGATGACGCCGCTGGACGGCGTCAATATCTGGGCATATCTGCTCGACCACAACGCGGAACGCATCACCGTCAAGCGCCGCAAGCCGGCGCTGGAAAACCTGGAACGGATCTTTCGCGCCACCTTCAAGCTGGCCAACGACGTCGGCTTCCGCGCCATGAACCTGCGTGACCTGTGCCAGGAGACCGGCCTGTCGATGGGCGGCTTGTACGGCTACATCAGCAACAAGGATCAACTGGCGGAGATGATCGAGGACGTGGTGCGCTACGCCACCCAGGAGATGCCGCGCCTGTTCGACGACGTCACCGAGCCGCTCGACAAGCTGGAAGCGCTGATGCGCGCCTCGATCTATGTGTCCGAGATTTTGCAGCCGTGGTTTTATTTTGTGTTCATGGATTCGCGCGTGCTGCAATCGGCGCAGCGCACCACGGCCAAGGAATCGGAGCTGCACGTGCAGGCTTTGTTCGCCGGCGTGATCGCGCAGCTGCCGCAGCGTCCCGCCGGCAGCCCGGAGCTGCAGGCCGCGCACATCATGGCGATGTTCCAGGACTGGTATGTGAAGCGCTGGAAGTACCGGGCCGCCGATGTCGGCCCGGACCAGTTTGCAGATAGCGCCGTGCGCATGATGCGCGGCTACCTGGCGTCCTGATTTAGTTGTTCGGCGGCGTCGGCTGCGGCGCCGTGCCGGCCGGCTGCGGCGCCACATTCTCCGCGCCCGGCGCCGGGTCGTCCATGTCCAGCGTATGGCGCGCGGCGTCGCCGATGAACTCGTCGAACAGCCACTCGCCGTCCACCTGCGTCAAGCCGGCCGGCACCTGGCGTTCATGCGCCGGCCGGTTCTGCAGCGCCACCTTCATGTAGTCGATCCAGATCGGCAGCGCCACGCTGGAGCCGAACTCCTTGCCGCCCAGGGATTTCGAATCGTCGTAACCCATCCACGATACCGCCACGATGCCGCCGCCGTAGCCGGCGAACCAGCCGTCGACCGCGTCGCTGGAGGTGCCGGTCTTGCCGGCCAGGTCGGGGCGGCCCAGGCGGGCCACGGCGGCGCCGGTGCCGGTGCGTGTGACCTGGCGCAGCATGCCGTCGGTGACGAAGGCGTTGCGCGGGTCGATCACGCGGGCGTCGTCCGGCAGCGTGGTGCGCGGCTTGGCCTCGGAAATGATCTTGCCCGTGCCATCGACGATCCTGGCGATCAGGTAGGGTTCGACGGCGTAGCCGCCGTTGGCGAACACCGAGTACGCGCCCACCAGCTGCGCCGGCGTCACCGAGCCGGTGCCCAGCGCCATGGTCAGGTTCTTCGGATGCTTGGCCAGGTCGAAGCCGAACTTGCCCAGGTAGTTGTGCGCGTACGGCACCGTGATCGAGCGCAGGATGCGCACCGAGGCCACGTTCTTCGACTCGGCCAGCGCGGTGCGCATGGTGATCGGGCCGTCGAACTTGCCGTCGTCGTTTTTCGGGCTCCACGCTTCGTTGCCGGTTTCGGCGCCGGTCAGGTCCAGCGGCACGTCGTTGATCAGGGTCGCCGGCGAAAAGCCTTTTTCCAGCGCCGCCGAATACACGAAGGGCTTGATCGAGGAACCCGGCTGGCGCCAGGCCTGCGTGACGTGGTTGAACTTCTGCAGGTTGTAGTCGAAGCCGCCGACCATGGCGTGATAGCCGCCGCTGACCGAATCGATGGACACGAACGCCGCCGCCACCTGCGGCACCTGCGTGATGCTCCAGCCGTTCTTGTCCTGCATGATGCGGATCACCGCGCCGGGACGCAGGCGCACAGTCTCCTTGGCCTTGTCGGTCAAGGCGTTGGCGGCCAGGCGCAGGCCGTCGCCGCTGATGGTGATCTCTTCGCCGGACGGGTTCTGCACCTTGACCGACTTGGCGCCGGCCTCCAGCACCACGGCCGCGATCAGGCGGTCGCTGCTCGGGCGGCGCTGCAGCGCTTCCTCGATGGCGTCGTCGCGTTCTTCTTCGCCGGCCGGCAGCGTGATGAAGGTCTCCGGGCCGCGGTAGCCGTGGCGCTGGTCGTAGTTCAGCACATTGCGGCGCACCGATTCGTAGGCCGCGTTCTGGTCGGCCTTGAGGATCGTGGTGTAGACGCTGATGCCCTTGGTGTAAGAGTCTTCCTTGAATTGGGCGTACACCACCTGGCGCGCCAGTTCGGCCACGTACTCGGCGTGGGTGTCGAAGCCCTGGCCGCGATGGCTGACGTGCAGCGTTTGGTGCAGCGCCTTCTGGTACTGCTCTTCGCTGATGTAGTCCAGCTCGCGCATCGAGCGCAGCACCACGTGCTGGCGTTGCTTGGCGCGCTTGGGATTGACGGCCGGGTTGTGGCGGGCCGGATTCTGCGGCAGGCCGGCCAGCATCGCCATCTCGGCGATGTCCAGGTTCTTCAGCGGCTTGCCGAAATAGACCTGCGCGGCCGCGCCGAAGCCGAAGGAGCGCTGGCCGAGGTAGATCTGGTTCATATACAGTTCGAGGATCTGCTCCTTGCTGAGCGCCGCCTCGATCTTAAAGGCCAGCATGACCTCATTGAGCTTGCGGCCGTAGAATTTCTCGCGGGTGAGGAAGAAGTTACGCGCCACCTGCATCGTGATGGTGGAGCCGCCCTGGCGCATGGCGCCGCCCAGGTTGGCGCGCGCCGCGCCCAGCGCGCGCCGCCAGTCGATGCCGTTATGTTCGTAGAAGCGCTTGTCCTCGATCGCCAGCACGGACTTCTTCATCATCTCCGGGATGTCCTTGATCGGCACGAAGTCGCGGTGTTCCTCGCCGAATTCGCCGATCAGGGCGTTGTCGGCGGTGTAGATGCGCAGCGGGATCTTGGGCCGGTAATCGGTGATCACCTCCAGCGACGGCAGGTTGGGCGCCACGTACAGCAGCAGGTAGCCCAGCAGCAGGCCGCCGGCGACCAGCGCGGCGACGCCGGCCACAATAAAGCCGCGGATGGCGTTGCGGCGGTTCAGCCATTTGGACAGATTGATGGGGGAAGCAGTCAAGGCGTAGTCTCACGGTAGCAGCGGTAGGCGCGATTATAGACCAACAAAATTCGGCCATCCTTAAATGAAAAATGGCTTTTTATGCAAATATGGTCGCGCGCCCCTATGACTATTGGTGATTTTGTCGTAACGTAACAGCTTCTGAATAATTTTGGCTCTACAACCGGGGAAGACATGGCAGAACCGCAGCACACTCTCGATTGCGACATCCTGATCGTAGGAGGCGGCATCAACGGCGCCGGCATTGCACGCGACGCGGCAGGGCGGGGCTTATCGGTGGTGCTGTGCGAGAAGGACGACCTGGCCTCGCACACCTCGTCGGCCTCCACCAAGCTGATCCACGGCGGCCTGCGCTATCTGGAGTATTACGAGTTCAACCTGGTGCGCAAGGCCTTGATCGAGCGCGAGGTGCTGCTGCGCGCCGCGCCGCACATCATGTGGCCGCTGCGCTTCGTGATGCCGCACGCGCCCGGCCAGCGCCCGGCGCTGATGATACGGGCCGGCCTGATGCTGTACGACCTGCTGGCCAAGCGCGAGCTGTTGCCGGCATCGGCCGGCATCAACCTGCGCGCGCACGCGGCGGGCCAGCCGCTCAAGCCTGAGTTCAAGCGCGGCTTCATCTATTCCGACGGCTGGGTCGACGACGCCCGGCTGGTGGTGCTGAACGCCATCGACGCCTGCGAAAAAGGCGCCACCATCCTGACCCAGACCGAGTGCAAGCGCTTGACGCGCAAGGCCGACGGCTGGGAAGCGGCGCTGCACAAGAGCGGCTGCGGCGATGTGCGCGTCAACGCGCGCTACGTGGTCAACGCGGCGGGGCCGTGGACCGCCAGCCTGCTGCACTCGACGCTGCCGAAAGAGGACGGCAGGACTCTGCGGCTGATCAAGGGCAGCCACATCGTCGTCAAGCGCATCTTCGAGCATGACAATGCCTACATCTTCCAGCACCGGGACGGCCGCATCGTGTTCGCGATTCCCTATGAGCGCGACTTCACGCTGATCGGCACCACCGATCTGGACTACCGCGGCGACACCAACCAGGTCGCCATCAGCGAGGACGAGATCAGCTACCTGTGCGAGCTGGCCAGCCAGTATTTCGTCAAGCCCATAGCGCCGGCCGATGTGGTGTGGACCTACTCGGGCGTGCGGCCGCTGGTGGAAGACGGCGCCGACGCCAAGGCCGTCACCCGCGACTACCGGCTGGAGGTCGACAGCGACGGCCCGCCGCTGTTGAGCGTTTTCGGCGGCAAGATCACCACCTTCCGCAAGCTGGCGGAGGAGGCGGTCGACCTGATCGCCAAGGCGCTGGGCAACCGCCACGGCGCCTGGACCCACAACGCCTGCCTGCCGGGCGGCGACCTGCATGGCGCCGAGCCGCAAAACCGTTCGGTGCTGGAATTCGACACCTGGGTGCGCAACGTGCAGGGCCGCTACAGCTGGCTGCCGCCGCTGCTGGTGGCGCGCTACGCCCGCGCCTATGGCACCCGGATCCACACGCTGCTCGGCGAGAAGGACAGCGTCGCCGCGATGGGCGAGGAGATCGCGCCGGGTCTGTACGCGACGGAAGTGGATTACCTGCGCCGCTACGAATGGGCGCGCAGCGCGCAGGACATCCTGTGGCGGCGCTCCAAGCTTGGCCTGCACCTGCCGCCGGACACCGGCGACAAGCTGCAGGCGTGGCTGGCGGCACACCCGTTCCAGCACAAGCAAGCGGCATAAAAAAAATACCACCGCCCAGAACGCGCTAAAGATCGCGCTCTGTGCCGGTGGTATCTATTTTGACGTGTAAGGCGCTTACTTCACGCCGTGCATCAGCTTCTGGATCAGCGGTGCGATCAGGAACAGCAGCACGCCGGCGGCGGCCAGGGCGTAGAAGCCGTAGCTGTAGCCGACCAGCGCGGACGACACCGACATGCCGGTTTCGCCGCTGACTGCCGAAGCGAAGATGCCCGACAGGTTGTTGCCGATGCCGGTCGACAGGAACCAGCCGCCCATGCCCAGGCCGACCAGGCGGGTAGGCGCCAGCTTGGTCACCATCGACAGGCCGATCGGCGACAGGCACAGCTCACCGACCGATTGCAGCGCGTAGACCATGACCAGAGGCCAGAACGGGATCTTGTTGTCGGCGTTGACCAGCATCGACAGCGCGAACATCAGCAGCGCGAAGGCGGCGCCGTTGAACAGCAGGCCCAGGCCGAACTTGCGCGGAATCGATGGATTCTTGTTG
Organism: Duganella sp. GW822-FHT06D06; assembly: GCF_058799615.1. Lineage (NCBI taxonomy): Bacteria > Pseudomonadati > Pseudomonadota > Betaproteobacteria > Burkholderiales > Oxalobacteraceae > Duganella > Duganella sp. GW822-FHT06D06. The sequence goes on along the minus strand of NZ_JBXALQ010000024.1, from coordinate 24,360 downwards.
CGCATGGCGACCCAGATGAAGGCGATGATAGGCGCGAAGCCGATGATGGCCAGCGAGTTAAAGATCTGGAACCAGGCCACAGGGAAGGTCCAGTTGAACATCTGGCGGTCGACGATCTTATCGGCCAGGAAGGTGAACGAGCTGCCCGCCTGTTCGAAGAACATCCAGAACATGATGTTGAAGAAGAAGATCAGCAGCATGGCGATGACCTTGTCGCGGGCGACCTTGCCGTTCTTGACACCTTCGATCAGCAGCATCACCGACAGCAGGACGAACAGCACGGACAGCACCACTTGCAGGTTTTGCGCGCCGGCGGCCAGCAGGAAGTACACGACCGGGATCACGCACAGCGAGCCCAGTGCCACGTAGATCATGCGCTTCGGATCGGCGTTCGATGCGTCTGGCGCGCCGATGCCTTGCAGATTGCGGCGGCCGATGAAGAACCACACCAGGGAGATCAGCATGCCGACGCCGGCGGACATGAACACCACTTTGTAAGCGGGCATGCCATGGGCGCCGAAGATGGCGGTGGCCAGCCATTCGGTCAGCACCGGTGCGACCAGCGCGCCGGAGTTGATACCCATGTAGAAGATGGTGAAGCCGGAATCGCGGCGGGTATCGGCGGCGCTATACAGCTTGCCGACCATGGTCGAGATGTTCGGCTTGAACATGCCGTTGCCGACGATGATGGTGGCCAGGCCGAATTGGAACACCACCTGGTCGGGGAAGGCGATCATGAACAGGCCTGCCGACATGAAGGTGGCGCCGATCAGGATCGAGCGCTGGTAGCCGAGGACACGATCGGCCACGTAGCCGCCGAACAGCGCGGCGGCATAGACCAGCGCCAGGTAGGAGCCGTAAATCAGGTTGGCCGAGGACTCACCGGTAGGGTCGCCATTGTAGAACTGCGCTACGACGTAGAGCACCAGGGCCCAACGTATGCCGTAGAACGCGAAACGCTCCCAGAACTCGGTCATGAACAACATCCACAGCGGAGCAGGGTGACCCATGATCTGCTTGAATTCGGGAATAACGACTTCCGTATTGGTGGTGGTAGCACCGCTCATGCGGCTTCTCCTAATTTTATGATCTATGAAAAGTGTCTCAGGTTCCCTTGTGGGGAGCCAAATTGGGCGCCATTTTAATCTACAAATCGCCCCAGCCGTACATTTTGATGGCCGGTCTGCAAAGATATGTCTTTTGTGCTAATAAATATGCACAATCCTGCTATGGCAATCTCCACCCCGCAATGTGCCGGTTTGTCGTATATTGGCACTGCAGGCTTACCTGTTATGCATCGAAATGCATCGAATTTGAATAAGGATTTTCGCATCATGGAACATGACGTTGTCGATACCCTGATTTCGCCCGAAGGCCAGTTGGAAGTGCTTTCGAAGGCGGAAGTAAACAAGCTGCTCGACACTAGCCAGGGCGGTCTCTATAACATCTTCCGCAATTGCGCACTGGCCGTGCTCAATTGCGGCAGCACTATCGACGATGGAAAGGAACTGCTGGAACGATACAAGTCATTTGAGATCAGCATTGTGCAGCGCGAACGCGGCATCAAGCTCGATATCAAGGGCGCGCCGGCGATCGCCTTCGTCGACGGCAAAATGATCAAGGGCATCCACGAACACCTGTTCGCGGTGCTGCGCGATATTGTCTTCGTCAGCAACGAGGTGACGGACAATCCGAAGTTCGACATGGGCAGCACCGAAGGCATCACCGATTCGGTGTTCCATATCCTGCGCAACGCCGGGGTGCTCAAGCCCATGCTCAATCCCAACCTGGTGGTGTGCTGGGGCGGGCATTCGATCAACCGCGCCGAGTACAACTACTCGAAGGAAGTCGGTTATCAAATGGGTTTGCGCGACCTGGATATCTGCACCGGCTGCGGCCCCGGCGCGATGAAGGGCCCGATGAAGGGCGCCACCATCGGCCACGCCAAGCAGCGTTTGCACAAGGGGCGCTACCTGGGCATCTCGGAGCCGGGCATCATCGCGGCCGAGTCGCCGAATCCGATCGTCAATGAACTGGTGATCATGCCGGACATCGAGAAGCGCCTGGAAGCGTTCGTGCGCTCGGGGCACGGCATCGTGGTGTTCCCTGGCGGCGCCGGCACGGCGGAGGAGATCCTCTATATCCTGGGCATCCTGCTGCATCCCGATAACGCCGATATTCCGTTCCCGCTGGTGTTCACCGGACCGGAGACCTCGCGCGAGTACTTCGTGCAGATCAACCAGTTCATCCACGATACGCTCGGTCCCGAGGCGCAGCAGCGCTACAAGATCATCATCGACGATCCTGAGCTGGTGGCGCGCGAGATGCAGGCGGGGATCAAGCAGGTGCGCGAGTTCCGCAAATCCCGCAGCGATGCCTACTACTACAATTGGGGCCTGAAGATCGACCCTGAGTTCCAGCATCCGTTCGCGCCGACGCACGAGAACATGCGCAACCTGAGCCTGCACAAGAACCAGGAAGTGCACCTGCTGGCGGCCAATCTGCGCCGGGCGTTTTCGGGTGTGGTGGCGGGCAACGTCAAGGACGAGGGCATACGCGCGATCGAGAAGTTCGGCCACTTTGAAATCCATGGCGACAAGGAGATCATGGGGCCGATGGATGCGCTGCTGGCGTCTTTCGTGGCGCAGCATCGCATGAAGCTGGCGGGCAAGCAGTACACGCCTTGCTATCGCGTGATCCAGTAATACCAACCGGCGTCCGCGCGCAGCTGGCGCGGACGCCGGACAAATTCAAGTGACGATGACAGATCCGATTTCCATACAGTGCCTGTGTGGCGCCGTGCATATTGAATTGGGCGGCGAGCCAGCCGCGCGGGCGAACTGCCATTGCGGCTCATGCCGCGATTTCTACGGAACGCCGATGCTGTCGGCGACGGCGTGGCCCGAAGCGTCCGTCCGTATGACGAAGGGCGAAGCCGCCATCTTCGCACACCCGAGCAAACAATTGTCGCGCGCATTTTGCGCCGGCTGCGGTGAAACCCTGTTCGGCACAAATCGTCTGGATATGCGGGTGGTGCCCAACGGCCTGGTGGCGCGCGCCGCAGGCGGCGCGCTGCCGGTTGACCTGAGTCCGACCATGCATCTCTTCTACCGCCATCGCGTCATCGATGTCGCCGACGCGCTGACCAAGTATCTGGACGGCTGGGACGGCCCGGAGTTCTCACTCGATTAGTCTGGTTTGACCAAGCAGCTCGATTATGAACAGGCAGCCGTGACCGAGCTCGCTTTCGACCGTGAGTGAGCCGCCATTCGCTTCGACGCTACGTCGCGCAATCGACAATCCGAGCCCCAGGCCGCTCTTGTTGGCCCCGCTCTGCGTGAATGGCAAGAACATGTCGCGCGCAGCATCCGGACTAAGCCCTGGTCCGCTGTCTTTAACTTTGAGTCGTATGCGGTCTGCGCTGGCGTCGGCGCTAAGCGTGACGATGCCGTCCCTGCCGCTGAATTTGAACGCGTTTTGCAGCAGGTTTCCGAGCGCGGAGAAAAGCAGGTCTTTGTCCGCATCGACCATCAGCTTGGAAGAAATCTCTTCGACACGCAGGCTGCACTTCAACAGTTTAGCTTCCAACGAAGCCGCGTACTTAACTTCTCCAATCACGGCGTCGGCTATTCCGTTGTCCAGGCAACGATTGAGCGTCCGGAACTCGTCGATGGTGAAGGTTTCATTCAGGTCAATCGAAAGGTCGGACACGGCCTGGCAAAGGTCGCCGTAGTCATGCACCACCTCATTGATCGAATATCCCAGCGTCAAGAGATCGGCACCGTGGATAGCGGCCGACACACCGACCTCGGCGTGGCGCTCGGGATCGCCGGACGCGAGACCCGAGATAGTCTGGGCGTCGCATGCCTCGCCTTGGTCTTCGGCTTTGAGCGTGCGAATAAGCTGATCAAGGAACATGGGGATGCCATGTTCCAACTGCAGCTGGTTCGGAAGTCTATCGAGGCGGCCGGAAACCTTGTCGCGGCAGCGTCGCTCAAGTTCAGTCCGGTTTGATACCAAGAAATCATGCATCATGTCTATTCTCGCAGGTGAACCTATGCCCAAACGAAGGCACCCGCGCGGAGCGCCGCTGCGGGCGGGGTGGGCGCCAAGAGCTAGACGCAAGACCCAGTGTTGCGCATTATGATCTAGGGCGTCTGTGTGTTTCCGAACATTGTTTGCCGCACGATTTTTTGTCCGGAGCAGTGTTTGTCTACGCCTCCTGATGGGGTTGAACACTATGACCGCCATCCGCCCAGCCAAATCCGGCCACCTGATTTTCATGATGGCCCTCTACCTGCTGGTCGGCTGCGAAACCAGCGATATGCAGAATCGCCCGGCGTTTTTCGTGTGCTCCGATTCAGATCAACCTGGATGCGCCTTCGCTGGTGCTGGTGGCGGATGACAATGGCGAATCGCGCGATGTCCTGCCTATCCCGACCGTCAGCCTGCCGGGCGGGCCCGATCTGAAGGTCAATACCGCAATTGCTTTGTCGCCGCCCATGCAGGCTGCATCAGCGGTGAAGCGCCTGCAGCAGCGCAAGAACGCCTTCGTGCGGGTCGATCAATGTCCGCGCCGCGAGGATAACAAGCGCACCGACTGTGACGCGTTGAGATTCACTTCGCGACCTGTTCGGCGCGTGGCGCGTAGTTGTCGAAGCCGTAGCTGCCGTAGATGCGCTTGACCGAGCCGTCGCGGTACATGGCGCGCAGCAGGGTGTTGAGACGGGCCACCTCGTTGGCGTCCATGCCTTTGTTACAGGCCAGGTACATGTCGTAGTGGGCGAACGTCAGCACCGCTTCCATTCCTGTGATGCCCATTTCATCCATGATGTAGAGGCCGGGCAGGCGTCCCTCCGACCACAATTGAATGCGCTGCATCTTCAGCTTGGGCGCGTTGGTGCGGTTGTAGGGGACCATGTTGAGGTTCAGCTGGTTCGCGCGCAGCAGCGGCACCATCGCATCGCCGATGATGGTGCCGACGGTGTAGGGTCTGGCGTCCTCCAGGCTGTTGAGATGGATATGGTCTTCGGCGCGCGCGTACATCACCCATTCGTTGCGGCCCACCGGGCCTACCCAGGCGAAGCTGGTCTCGCGTTCCGGCGTGCGCGCCATCGAGAACAGGCAGCTGTTGGCGTTTTTGGTGGTCAGCGCCATGGCCCGCGCCCACGGCATCAAGGCTGGCGCGGTGACGGACAATTCGGCTCGCCGCATCAGCTCCAGGATGATGTCGGTGGACAGTCCGGTGGCAGCGCCGGTCTTCTTGTCGGCCCAATTGAAGGGTGGGTATTCTTCGGTGTAAAGCGTGATGGTGTCGGTCGCCCGCGCAGATGCACACGCGACGAATAGCAGCGCTGCGTGCAGGTAGAGCAGCGTATTGCGACCAGCCATGCCGCTTCCTTTCTTTGAAGTAGAGACTTCTTCGGAGATTACTCGCTTTCCTGGGGGCGGTCGAGAATTACCGGGGGCGCCAGTGGGGGCCGAGGGCGGGGGGGGGCTGGGTATCTTAAATCGCAACTTGGTCTAAATCCGTCCAATCAGGGCCGGTTGAGGCTAAATTGGTCTAGAACTCCCCCTTCAGAGTCTAAAGCAATCCATGAAATCCAGGGCAAAGTCTAATTTGGTCCCGACCTTCAAGCCGAAAGTCTAGAACGAACCATATTTCCTTTCAGAGGTCCAATTTTTAGACCTAATTTGAAAGGAGCCAATCATGGCGAATCCTTGACTCCGTCCTTATTCGCCAATCGTCATGCAACGGGGCGAAATGCTTGGCGCTTTGTTTGGCTGCGCTTTCCCGGCGCCTCCTCTCATCCCGGCTGAAAAAAAAGCCGCTCAACGAGCGGCTTTGGCTTGATTACTCTTCGCGGCGCAAGTGCGGGAACAGCAGCACGTCGCGGATGTTCGGCGAGTCGGTGATGATCATCATCAGGCGATCGATGCCGATGCCGCAACCGCCGGCTGGCGGCATGCCGTATTCCAGCGCGCGGATGTAGTCGGCGTCGTAGAACATTGCCTCTTCATCGCCTGCGTCCTTGGCCGCCACCTGCGACAGGAAGCGGGCCGACTGGTCTTCCGCATCGTTCAACTCGGAGAAGCCGTTGGCGATCTCGCGGCCGACCATGAACAGCTCGAAGCGCTCGGTGATGCCTTCGCGGGTGTCCGAAGCGCGGGCCAGCGGCGACACTTCGACCGGATAGTCGATGATGTAGGTCGGTTCCCACAGCTGCGCTTCGGCGGTTTCCTCGAACAGCGCCAGTTGCAGCGCGCCCAGGCCGGCGGTGGCGAACGGCTTGACGCCGAACTTCAGCAGTTCCGTCTTGATGAACTCAGCGTCGTTCAGCTGCTCCGGCGTGTAGCCTGGCGCGTACTTGTTGATCGCGTCGACGATGGTCAAGCGGTGGAATGGCTTGGCCAGATCCAGCTCGCGGCCGCCGTAGGTCAGCGTCGCGGTGCCGTGCGCGTCGATCGCGGCCTGGCGGATGATCGCTTCGGTGAAGTCCATCAGCCAGTGGTAATCGGTGTAGGCCGCGTAGAATTCCATCATCGTGAATTCGGGATTGTGACGGACCGACACGCCTTCGTTGCGGAAGTTGCGGTTGATCTCGAACACGCGATCGAAGCCGCCGACCACCAGGCGCTTCAGGTACAGCTCTGGCGCGATACGCAGGAACATCTGCATGTCCAGCGCGTTGTGGTGGGTGATGAAAGGCTTGGCCGCGGCGCCGCCAGGGATGGCGTGCAGCATCGGCGTTTCCACTTCCATGAACTCGTTCTTTTCCATGAAGCGGCGCATCGACGAAATCGCCGCGGTACGCGCCTTGAAGGTGCGGCGCGTCTCTTCGTTCATGATCAGGTCCACGTAGCGCTGGCGGTACTTGGTCTCCTGGTCGGCCAGGCCGTGGAATTTGTCCGGCAGCGGGCGCAGCGACTTGGTGATCAGGCGCAGTTCCGACACCTTGATCGTCAGTTCGTCGGTCTTGGTCTTGAACAGCGTGCCAACCACGCCCAGGATGTCGCCCAGGTCGTAGTGGTGCAGCGCGGCCATCGCGGCTTCGCCGGTCAGGTCCAGCGTGGCGTAGATCTGGATGCGGCCATCGGCCTTCGGGCCCGACGCATCCTGCAGCGTGGCGAAAGCGGCCTTCTTGCCGGCTTCGCGCTTGAGCATCATGCGGCCGGCCAGCACCACGGTCACGGGAGCGGCTTCCAGCTCTTCACGCGACTTCTCGCCGTACTGCATGTGCAGGTCGGCGGCTTTGTGTTGCGGCTTGAAGTCGTTCGGGAAGGCGATGCCTTGCTCGCGGATGGCGGCCAGCTTGGCGCGGCGCTCGGCGATGATCTTGTTTTCGTCGGGCGCTGCTGCTTGTTCTTGAAGATCCGTAGTCATGGTCTGTTCTTTTGTTGAGGTGATGATTAATTAATTGCGGCGGCGAAGAGCTCGTCGACATCGAGCTCGCTGAAGTCGCGCACGACCGCGATGACGTTGTCGAATTCGGCGAACGCTTCGGCCGGCAGGGTGGTGGTCAGCACCACCGCGCGCATGCCGGCGCGGCGTGCCGCTTCCACGCCCAGCGGCGCGTCTTCGAACACGATGCTGTTGACGGGCAGGGCGCCGCTGCGCTCGGCCGCCAGCAGGAACACGTCCGGCGCCGGCTTGCCGCGGGCGACGTCGGCGGCGCCGGCGATGGCGTCGAACTGCTTGCGCAGATCCAGGCCGTCCAGCGTGAAATCGATGTTTTCGTTCGGCGCGGCGGTGGCCACGGCCAGCTTGACGCCCGCGCTTTTGGCGCGGGCGATGAAGGCCTCGAAACCGGCCACGGTCGCCAGGTGCGGTGCGTACAGCTCGCGGTACAGCGACTCTTTCTCGAAATCGAGCGCGGCGCTTTCTTCCTTGCTCATCTGCTGGCCAAGATAGGTGCTCATGATTTCATGGCCCTGGCGGCCGGCCGTGGCGCGGAAGAATTCCTCCGCGTCGAGGTCGTGGCCGCGACGGGCGAAGAAGGCCAGCCACGATTTGGTGTGGAAGGCCATGTTGTCGACGATGGTGCCGTCCATGTCGAAGATGAACGCGCGCTGCGAATTCGAGGAGCTCATCAGACGCCTTGCTTCAGCGATGCCGAGATGAAGTCGTCCAGGTCGCCGTCCAGCACGCCCTTGGTGTTGCCGGTCTCGAAGTTGGTGCGCAAGTCCTTGATGCGGGACTGGTCCAGCACATAGGAGCGGATCTGGTGGCCCCAGCCAACGTCGGTCTTGGAGTCTTCCAGCTTCTGCTGCTCGCTCATGCGCTTGCGCAGTTCCATCTCGTACAGCTTCGCCTTCAGCATTTCCATCGCCTCGGCCTTGTTGCGGTGCTGCGAGCGGTCGTTCTGGCACTGGACCACGATGCCGGACGGGCCGTGCGTCAGACGCACCGCGGAGTCGGTTTTGTTGATGTGCTGACCACCGGCGCCGGACGCGCGGTAGGTATCGATGCGCAGGTCGGCAGGGTTGATCTCGATGTCGATCGAGTCATCCACTTCCGGGTACACGAACAGCGACGTGAACGAGGTGTGGCGGCCGTTGGCCGAGTCGAACGGCGACTTGCGCACCAGGCGGTGCACGCCGGTCTCGGTGCGCAGGTAGCCGTAAGCGTAGTCGCCTTCGACCTTGATGGTGGCGGTCTTGATGCCGGCCACCTCGCCGTCGGATTGTTCCATGACTTCGACCTTGAAGCCTTTGCGTTCGGCGTAGCGCACGTACTGGCGCAGCAGCATCGACGCCCAGTCCTGGGCCTCGGTGCCGCCGGCGCCGGCCTGGATGTCGACGAAGCAGTTGTTCGGGTCCATCGGATTGTTGAACATCCGGCGGAACTCCATGCCTTCGATGACCAGGCGCACGTTCTCGGCATCGACGATCAGCGCTTCGAGCGTGTCGTCGTCGCCTTCCTCCCTGGCCATGGCGAACAGGTCGCTCATGTCTTTGAGGTCGGTGTCGGCCTTGGTCAGCGCGAAGACGATGGCTTCGAGCGATTTCTTTTCCTTGCCGAGATCCTGGGCCTTTTTCGGGTCGTTCCAGACCGTCGGGTCTTCCAGTTCTTCGTTTACTTGTTCGAGTTTCTCTGACTTTTTATCGAAGTCAAAGATACCTCCGTAGTTCGGCTTCGCGCGAGGTCATATCGGCGAGCAGGGCGGAGAGGGCGTTGATGCGTTCGGCTTCCATGTTTTCTTCTTTTCTAAGGCTGAAATCAAACCTACGATTATACCCTAGCCGGGGCGCTCCCTCCCAGCTAAATAGCCGGCGCCGCCCCGGCGGCGGCCCGGGCAGGCGGGGACCGCGTTCCGATTGAAACGGAAAGCTGACATTTATGCCACAAAAAGCATAAAATGCGCCGTCTCCACCTTAAGTTGCTTGATGCAAGGAAATCCGCTGCGTATGATGTCGCGCATAGCTCCGTTGCCTAAAAATCGCAACCTCAAATATAGTTCATTCATGCGCCCAGCAGTTTGCCGCCTCACCATCGCGTTGCCCTCCTTGTTGCTCGGCTGTGCCGGTCTGCCGCAGGGTACCCCGACGCCCGTGGGCGCCGAGGCCACGCTGGCGCTGCTGGAAACCACCGACCTGCACGCGACGGTGCTCAGCTACGACTACTACAAGCTGAAGGCCGATCCGTCGATCGGCTTCGAGCGCACCGCGACGCTGATCAAGCAGGCCCGCGCCGAATTTCCCAACAACCTGCTGCTCGACAACGGCGACGCCATCCAGGGTACGGCGCTGGCCGACTACCAGGCGCTGGTCGCGCCGGTGGCTTGCGGCGACGCGCTGGCCATCTACAAGGCCATGAACTTGTTGGGCGTGGACGGCGGCGGCATCGGCAATCACGAATTCAATTACGGTCTGGCCTACCTGAACCAGGTCACCGCCAGCCATTTCGACGTGGACGGCGTGCCTGCCGACGCGCCGCGCTGCGCCGGGCCCAACTTCCCCATCGTGCTGGCGAATATCTACAGCGCCCGGACCAAACAGCCCTTGTTCGAGCCATACCGCATCCTCACGCGCCGGATCGGCGCCACCGGACCGGATGGCAAGCCGGTGACGGCGACGATCAAGGTCGGCATCATCGGCTTCGCGCCGACGGTGGTCATGTCCTGGGACCAGCACTGGCTGGAAGGTAAAGTCTACGCCGAAGGCGTGCGCGAAACGGCGCAGAAGTACATTCCGCAGATGCGCGCGCAGGGCGCGGACCTGGTGGTGGCAATCTCGCACGGCGGCCTCGATGGCGCGCCGTACTCGCCGGAGATGGAAAACGCCAACTACTACCTGGCGCAAGTGCCGGGCGTGGACGCGATGATGATCGGCCATTCGCACCAGCCGTTCCCGGATGCGGCCGGCAAGGCGCCGGAATTCGGCCTGCCAAACGTGGACAAGGCCAGGGGCACGGTCCATGGCGTGCCCGCCGTGATGGCCAACCTGTGGGGCAAGCACCTCGGTGTGATCGGCCTGCGCCTGAAGTACGACGGCAAGGCCTGGGTGGTGGACCAGAGCCGCACCACGGTCGAATTACGCGCGACCCGGAACGCCGACGGCAGCTACATCGCCGCCGATCCGGCCGTCGCGCCGCTGGTGGCGGCCGAGCACGAGGCCACCATCCGCTACGTGAAAACACCGGTCGGCACCAGCGACTTCCGCATGACGACCTATTTCGCCGACATCGGCGACATCAGCGCCATCGAGGTGGTGAACCAGGCGCAGACCGCCTACGTGCAGAACTACGTCAAGGCCAACCTGCCGCGGTACGCGGCGTTGCCGGTGCTGTCGATGGCGTCGCCGTTCAAGGCCGGCGCTGCCGGCGCCGGCGACTACACCGACGTCAAGGCCGGCGGCCTGGCGCTGAACAACGTGGCCGATCTGTACCTGTACCCGAACGCGCTGCACGTGGTGAAGGTGGACGGCGCCGGCCTGAAAGCCTGGCTGGAAAAAGCGGCGGAACGTTTCAACCGCATCGATCCGGCCAGCAGCGCGCAGCAGGAACTGGTCAACACCGCCACGCCCGGATTCAACTTCGATATGCTGAGCAGTGCGGACGTCAGCTACCAGATCGACGTCACCAAGCCGCTCGGCCAGCGCATCGCGGCCTTGCAGTACAAGGGCGCGGCCGTGGCGCCGACGCAGGAATTCCTGGTCGCGACCAATAACTACCGCGCCAGCGGTGGCGGCGCTTTCCCTGGGCTGGACGGCAGCAAGACCATCCTGGCCTCGCCGGACGCCAGCCGAGATGTGCTGATCGCCTACATCCAGCAGCGCAAGAACGTCACCCGCGCCGGCAACGGCTCGAGCCGCAGCTGGCGTTTCGCACCGGTGGCTACCAGGGGCGCGGTGGTGTTTCGCTCCGCCCCCAACATGGTGGAACTGGCGAAGGAGGCGGGCTTGAAGGCAGTTTCGCAAATTAAAGCGGACGATGGCGGCGGCAAGGGCCTGGCCCTGTATGCCATCGATTTGTCGTTATGAGTGGAGGGCGCATGAAGCAAGTGCTGGTGGTGAGATTGATGACGATGTTGCTGGCTGCGGGCGCGGCAGGCTTGGTCGCGGCCGGGCCGGTTGACGAAGCGCGCCAGTACCTGCGCGGTGGCGCCGGAGTGGCTGCCAACCTGCCGAAGGCATTTTCGATCTTCAGCACCGCCGCCAAGGCTGGCGATCCGCTGGCCGCCTACTATCTGGGCATGATGTACCGGAACGGCATGGCCGTCGCGCGCGACACCAAGGCCGCGGCGCACTGGTTGCAGTTCGCGGCGGGGCGCCAGATGCCGGCCGCGATGTTCGCGCTGGCGAACCTGTACCTGAGCGGCGACGGCGTCAAGCGCGATGAGCAGGCCGCGCGCCGCCTGATAGAAAAGGCGGCCGACCTGGAGTATCCTGAAGCGGTGATGGCGATGGCCATCGGCCTGCGCGACGGCTCCATGGGCTTCGACCGTAACGAAGCGCTGTCCGAGACGCAGATGCGCTTCGCCAATCGCGCGCTGGCGCAGCGCACCTCCGGCATGTGAAGTCGGCAAACGCCGGTCAACGCCGGCTAAATTCCCGCCCAATTCTTACAGCCAGCTTACACGCGGCGCCCCCTTGGGGCCTTGCTGCGACGCCGCACATCTATCTGTTGCTGCTGTCGATCTACTAACCTACAATGCTCCATCGATGGTGCAGCTATCCAGCCGAGTTTCGCACGTAAGCAGCTACTATAAAAACGTTGTAAACAGGAGATGACAGATGAATTTCAAGTTGAAAATGCTGGTCGCAGGCATGGCACTCGGTTTCTCGGCTTCCTCGATGGCGGCTGAACCCATCAAGATCGGCGTGGCCGGTCCTTTCACCGGCGGTTCCGCGCCGATGGGCGTGTCGATGCGCGACGGCGTCAAGCTGGCCGTGGCGGAGATCAACGCCAAGGGCGGCCTGCTGGGCCGTCAGATCCAGCTGATCGAACGCGACGACGAAGCCAAGAACGAACGCGGCGTGCAGATCGCCCAGGAACTGATCAACAAGGAAAAAGTCACCGCCACCGTCGGCTACATCAACACCGGCGTGGCACTGGCCTCGCAGCGCTTCTACCAGGAAGCCAAGATCCCGGTCATGAACAACGTCGCCACCGGCTCCATCGTCACCAAGCAGTTCGCCGACCAGCCGGAGAACTACATCTTCCGCAACTCGGCCAACGATACGATCCAGTCGCACATGATCGTGCAGGAAGCGATCGATACGCGCAAGTTCAAGAAGGTCGCCATTCTGGCCGATTCCACCAACTACGGCCAGCTCGGTCGCGAGGACCTGGAAAAAGCGCTGGATAAAAAAGGCGTCAAGGCCGTCGCCATCGAAAAATACAATCTGAAGGACGTCGACATGACGGCCCAGCTGCTCAAGGCCAAGCAGGCCGGCGCCGACGTGGTGCTGACCTACGGTATCGGCCCGGAGCTGGCGCAGATCGCCAACGGCATGGAAAAACTGGGCTGGAAAGTACCGCTGATCGGCAGCTGGACGCTGTCGATGGCGAACTTCATCGACAACGCCGGCAAGAACGGCAACGGCACCCGCATGCCGCAGACCTTCATCCAGGAGCCGTCCACGCCCAAGCGCAAAGCCTTCATCGACGCTTACGTGAAGGCCTACCATCCGCCTGGCGACCGCATGCCGTCGCCGGTGTCGGCAGCGCAGGGCTACGATTCGATCTACCTGCTGGCGGCCGCCATCAAGCAGGCCGGTTCCACCGAAGGTCCGAAGGTCAAGGCCGCGCTGGAAAGCCTGAACGAGAAGGTTGAAGGCGTCGTCACCACCTACAGCAAGCCGTTCAGCAAAGACAACCACGAAGCGATCACCGCCGACATCACGGTCTTCGGTGAAGTCAAGGACGGCAAAGTATTGCCGGTCAAGTAAGCTCGCGCCGCATTGGTACCGGCCAGTCTTGAGGATTCAAGCCTGGCCTTTTTCTTGTCGTCCTACAGTGGTGGTCATCATGGAAATCTTCCTGCAACTGGCATTCAGCGGCATCGCGCTCGGCATGATCTACGCCGTCATCGCCTTCGGCTATCAGCTCACCTTCGCCACCTCCGGCACGCTTAACTTCGGCCAGGGGGAGTCGCTGATGCTGGGCGCACTGGTCGGGCTTAGCCTGGTTGGCACCATCCACGGCGGGCCTTACATGAGCTACCTGCTGATGATCCCGCTGGTGATCGTGTTCGGCGCGCTGCAAGGCATGTTCGTCGAATGGATAGGCGTGCGGCCGGCGATCAAGATCAAGTCGGAATTCGGCTGGATCATGTCGACCATCGCGCTGGCCATCATCTTCAAGAACGTGGCCGAGAATATCTGGGGCAAGGACGACCTGACCTTCCCGTCGCCGCTGAGCTCCGCGCCAATCCAGGTGCTGGGCGCGAACGTGCAACCGATGCAGGTGGCGGTGATCGTCGGCGCGCTGGCGATCATGGCGGCGGTGGAGATCTTCAACCGCAAATCGATCTACGGCAAGGCCGTGGTGGCCACCGCCAACGACCGCGACGCGGCCGGCCTGATGGGCATTAACACCCGCATGGTGATCACCTTCTCGTATGCGCTGTCGTCGGCCACGGCGGCCTTCGCCGGCGTGCTGGTGGCGCCGCTGACGCTGACCGGCGCCACCATGGGCGCCTCGCTCGGCCTGAAGGCGTTCGCGGTGGCCATCATCGGCGGCTTGACCTCCGGCGTCGGCGCCATCGTCGGTGGCCTGATACTGGGCATCGCCGAGACCACCACCGGCTACTACATCTCGACCGGCTACAAGGAAGTACCGGGATTGCTGCTGCTCCTGCTGGTACTGGCGATCAAGCCGTCCGGCCTGTTCGGCAAAGCCGCCATCAAAAAGGTCTGATCCATGAATAAGAAACTCCTCGCGGCGAGCGTGTTGGGCCTGGCGGTGCTGGTGCTGTATCCGGTGCTGATCCCGAATCCGTACTACATCCATCTGTTCGAAACGATTTTGATCTACGCGATCCTGCTGTTCGGGCTGGACATCGTGGTCGGCTATACCGGTCAGGTATCGCTGGGCCACGCGGGCCTGTTCGGCATCGGCTCCTACGCCACCGGCGTGATGGTGTTCAAGCTGGGCGCACCGTTCTGGATCGCGATCCCGGCCAGCGTGGCCGGCGCCGCGGTGTTCGGCGCCATCCTCGCGCTGCCGGCCCTGCGCGTCACCGGCCCGTACCTGGCGATGGTGACGCTGGCCTTCGGCACCATCATCCAGATCCTGATCAACGAGATGACCTTCCTCACCGAAGGCCCGATGGGCATCAAGATCGGCAAGCCCACCATCATCGGCCAGAAGCTCGGCGAAGTCGGCTACTACTACATGGTGGCGGCGCTGATGGTGGTGTCGCTGATCGTCGTGCACCGGATATTGAAATCGAACCTGGGCCGCGCCTTCGAGGCGCTGCGCGACAGCCCGATCGCCTCCGATTGCATGGGCGTTTCGGTGTATCGCTACAAGGTCTACGCCTTCATCATCAGCGCCGGCTTTGCCGGCCTGGCCGGCAGCCTGTATGCGTATTCGGAAGAGTACATCTCGCCCAACACCTACAACTTCGAGCTGACCATCCTGTTCCTGCTGGCGGTGATCATGGGCGGCCGCAAGACCCGTTCCGGCGCGCTGATCGGCGCGATGATCGTGGTGATGCTGCCTAGCCTGTTGGCCGATATTGAGCTGTTCCGCCAGATCGCCACCGCCGCCGCGGTGTTGGGTGTGATCGGTTCGGCCTACATGCTGGCGAAAAAACGCTCGACGCCGCGCGACGTGCTGGTGCCGCTGGTTGCCACCATCGGCATGGCGGCGTTCTCGTACAAGCTGGAAAACATCGTCGACTGGCGCCTGACGGTGTTCGGCCTGATGACGCTGTTCGTGGTCTACTATCTGCAGGACGGCATCGTTGGTTTCCTGTTCAGCCTGGTCGGCAAAGGCGCCGTGCATGCGAAGGCGGTGGCGGCCAGCGGCGTTGAACCGTTCTCGCGGGCCAAGGGGGGCAATGCCGGCGACACGCTGCTCAGCGTCGACCAGATCCTGATGCAGTTCGGCGGCCTGAAAGCCCTCAACCAGGTGGACCTGAACGTGCTGCAGGGCTCCGTGCACGGCCTGATCGGCCCCAACGGCTCGGGCAAGAGCACCATGATGAATGTGCTGACCGGGATCTACAAGCCGACCGCCGGCAAGGTGTCGTTCAGCGGCGCGGTGATCTCCGGCCGCACGCCGTCCGAGATCGCGCTGGGCGGCGTGGCGCGCACCTTCCAGAACGTGCAGCTGTTCGGCGAGATGACGGCGACCGAGAACGTGCTGGTTGGCCTGCACAACACCTTCGCATCCAACGTGCTGGATGTGATGCTGCAAACGCCGCGCTACAAGCGCGAGGAAAGCGCCGCGCGCGAGCGCGCCGCCAGCATCCTGGAGTTTGTCGGCCTGTCGGACATGGCCGACGAGGAAGCGCGCAATCTGCCGTACGGCAAACAGCGCCTGCTGGAGATCGGGCGCGCGCTGGGCCTCAGTCCGCGCCTGCTGCTGCTCGACGAACCGGCGGCCGGCCTGACCGCGCCCGACATCAAGGAGCTGATGGCGATCATCCGCAAGATCCGCGACCACGGCATCACCATCATCCTGATCGAGCACCATATGGACGTGGTGATGTCCTTGTCCGACACGGTGACGGTGCTGGACTTCGGCCAGAAGATCGCCGAAGGCAAACCGGCCGCGGTGCAGAGCGATCCCAAGGTGATCGAAGCCTACCTGGGCGGCAGCGGCGAAGAACACGGTGGCACCAAAGCGCCTGCGGCGCATTAACGAGGACAGCACATGCTATCGATTACCAATCTGCACGCGTCGTACGGCAAAGTCGAAGTCCTGCACGGCATCTCGCTGGAGGTCCCGAAGGGCAAGTTGGTCACGCTGATCGGCTCCAACGGCGCCGGCAAGACCACCACCATGCGCGCCATCTCCGGCATGATCAAGCCCAAGGAAGGCAAGGTCACGCTGGGCGGCAAGGACATCACCGGCGCCGATTCGCACATGATCGCGCGCGCCGGCCTGGCGCATTCGCCGGAAGGGCGGCGCGTGTTCGCCTCGATGACGGTCACGGACAACCTGCTGCTGGGCGCCTTCCCGCGCTTCACGCGCGCACGGCCCAAGGGCGACATCAAGCACGACCTGGAAAAGGCGCTGGAACTGTTCCCGCGCCTGAAGGAACGCCAGCACCAGCTGGCCGGCACGCTGTCCGGCGGCGAGCAGCAGATGCTGGCGATGGCGCGCGCCGTCATGCTCAACCCGGAAGTGATCCTGCTCGACGAGCCGTCGATGGGCCTGGCGCCCATCCTGGTGGAAGAGGTATTCCGCATCATCCAGCGCCTGAAATCCGAAGGCGTGACGATGCTGCTGGTGGAGCAGTTCGCCGCCGCCGCGCTCAACGTGGCCGATTATGGCTACGTGCTGGAAAATGGCACGATCTCGGTGCACGGCCCGGCCGAGAGCCTGAAGACCGACCCGAAAGTGATCGCCGCCTACCTCGGCGGGCAAGGGCACTAAGCAACTATCAGAATAAAAGTTATATATTTTAAAATAAATTAATTGCCACATAGAAACTCAATAGATATAATTTGCAACTATTGAGTTTCTGTAAGGCAATAAATGCAACAAAAAAGCAGTCGGTTGCGCGGCGCGGTACTGCTGTGCAGCCTGGTCCACCACGGCGCGCACGGCCAGAGCCAGGCCGAGATCGCGGCGCAACAAATCCAGCGTCAGCAACAAAAGGAGCGGGCACAGAACGAGCAGGCCGAGGAGCAGCGGCCCGCCGTGCGGCTGCCGCGCGAGCCGGTCCAGGCCGCGGCCGGCTATCCTCTGAACGAGACCCCGTGTTTCCCGATCCGCCACATTGCCCTGCAGGGCGACCAGGCGGCGCGGTTCGCCTGGGCGCTGGACGCGGCCGCCGATGCCGCCGGCCGGTGCCTGGGCAGCAGCGGCGTGAACGCCGTGATCGGCAAGGTGCAGAACGCGCTGATCGCGGCCGGCTACGTCACCACTCGCGTGCTGGCCGCGCCGCAGGACCTGCGCGGCGGCGAGCTGCAACTGGTGCTGGTGCCGGGCCGCATCCGCGCGATCCGTTACGCCGCGCCGGCGGCCGGCGCCAGCAACGATCGCGCCTCCTGGCGCACCGCGCTGCCGGCCCGGCCCGGCGACCTGCTCAGCCTGCGCGACATCGAGCAGGGGCTGGAAAACCTCAAGCGCGTGCCGACCGCCGAGGCCGATATCGAAATCGTGCCCGGCGAGCAACCCGGCGAAAGCGACCTGCTGATCAAATGGCGCCAGGCGCTGCCGGTGCGCCTGAGCCTGTCCGCCGACGACAGCGGCAGCGACTCCACCGGCAAATACCAGGGCGGCGCCACGCTGTCGCTGGACAATCTGCTGGGCTGGCAGGAGCTGGCCTATGTCAGCGTCACCCGCGACCTGTCCGGCGCCGGCTCGGGCCGCGACCACGGCACCCGCAACTACGCGCTGCACTATTCGATGCCGGCCGGGTATTGGCTGTTCTCGCTCAACGCCAGCCGCTACCGCTACTACCAGGGCATCGCCGGCGCCAACCAGACCTATGTGTACAGCGGCACCAGCGGCAACCTGGAGTTCAAGGCCGCGCGCGTGCTGTACCGTGACGCCACCCGCAAGACCAGCGCCTCGCTGCGCCTGTACCGCCGCCGCAGCAACAACTTCATCGACGATACCGAAGTGCAGGTGCAGCGCCGCCAGATGGGCGGCCACGAGCTGGGCCTGTCGCACAAGGAATTCCTCGGCGACGCCACGCTGGACGCCAACCTGCTCTACAAGCGCGGTTCCCATCTGTTCGGCACCTTGCCGGCGCCCGAGGAGCCGTTCGGCGACGGCACCGCGCGGCCCACCATCGTCAATGCCGACGCCACGCTGACGTTGCCGTTCGCGCTGCGTTCGGCCAGGCTGCAATACCAGGCCAACTGGCGCGCGCAATGGAACCGCTCGACGCTGATCCCGCAGGACCGCTTCGCCATCGGCGGGCGCTACACGGTGCGCGGATTCGACGGCGAGGCCAGCCTGTCGGCCGAGCGCGGCTGGCTGCTGCGGAATGACCTCGGCTGGTCGGTCAACGAGCGAACCCAGTTGTACCTGGGCCTGGACTATGGCCAGGTCGCGGGCCCGCACGCCGCCGCGCTGGCAGGCACCAGCCTGGCCGGCGGCGCGCTCGGCTGGCGCGGCCAGTTCGGCGGCGCCCAGATCGATCTCTTCATCGGGCGGCCGATCCGCAAGCCCGAGCATTTCCGTACCGCCCCCAATGCCGGCGGTTTCAACGTCAACTATCAGTATTAAATTTTTTTGCCGGCCTCAACCCCGCCGGCGGAAGGACCCCAATGAACAAGCTCTGCTACCGTATCGTCTTCAACCAAGCCCGAGGCCTCTGCATGGCCGTACAGGAAACCGCCCGCAGCAGCGGCAAGGGCGCGGGGCAGGCGGGCCCGGCGGGGACTGCGGCGGTGGGCGGCCGGCAAGGCGGCATGGCGACGCGCTTGCGCAGCCTGGCCCGCGCGCTGCTCGGTGCGTTTGGCGGGACGGCCTTGCTGGCCGGACTGGCCTCGGCGCAGATCATTGCCGATCCGAACGCGGCAGGGCGCCAGCAGGCCACGGTGCTCAACGCGGCCAACGGCGTATTGCAGGTCAACGTGCAGACGCCGAGCGCGGCGGGCGTGTCGCGCAACGTCTACAGCCGCTTCGATGTGCCCAAGACGGGCGCCGTGCTGAACAACTCGCGCACCGCCGTGCAGAGCCAACTGGGCGGCTGGATCGACGCCAATCCGTGGATGGAGCGAGGCAGTGCGCGGGTGATCCTGAACGAAGTGAACTCCAACGATCCGAGCCAGTTGCGCGGCTATATCGAGGTGGCCGGATCGCGCGCGGAAATGGTGATCGCCAATCCGGCCGGCATCGTGGTCGACGGCGCCGGATTCATCAACGTCAGCCGCGCCACGCTGACCACCGGCAAGCCCTTGCTGGACGACACCGATGGCGCGCTGCGCGGCTACGCGGTGCGGGGCGGCATGATCAGCATCGGCGGCGCGGGCCTGGACGCGCGGCAGACCGACTACACGGCCCTGATCGCGCGCTCGGTGCAGCTGAACGCCGGCTTGTGGGCGCAACAGCTGGAGGTGACGACCGGCGTCAACGACGTCGCCCTGACCGCCGGCGGCGCGGCGACCCCGGCGGTGGCCGGCGGGGAGGCGCCCCGTTACGGCATCGATGTCTCGCAGCTGGGCGGCATGTATGCCAACAAGATCACGCTGGTCGGCACTGAGGCCGGCGTCGGCGTGCGCAATGCCGGCGCGCTGGGCGCGGCGGCGGGCGAGCTGGTCGTCACCACCGAGGGCAGGCTGGAAAATACCGGCAGCCTGGCGGCCAGCCTGGCTTTGTCGGCCACGGCGCGGGATGGCGTGGCCAACAACGGCGCCATCTCCGCTGGCGGCGCGCTGGCGCTGAACACGCCGGCGGGGGTGGCGAACAGCGGCACCATCAGCGGCGCGGCCGGCCTGCAGTTGGCGGCCGCCAGCCTGGGCAACAGCAATCTGATCAGCAGCGCCGGCCGCGCGGTGCTGGCGGTGCAGGGGGATGTCGAGAACGGCCACGGCGTGATCCAGGCGCAAAGCCTGGCGCTGAGCAGCACCGGCGGCGGCATCAATAACCAGTCGGGCAAGATACTGCAGAGTGGAGCGGTGGCGCTGGATGTGGTGGCGGCCAGCCTGCATAATGTGGGCGGCGGGCAGGTCGGCGCTGCGCCGGCCGCCGCAGGCGCGGATGGCACGGACAACGGCGGCATCAGCAACGGTGGTGCGGGCGCCGGCACGGGTACGGGCACGGGCGGCGACAGCGGCGCAGGCAGCGGCAACGCAGGCGGCACCGGGAGTGGCGCCGGCACCGATGGCGGCGGCGCCAACACCGGCACCACGCCGCCCGTGCCCGTCGCGCCGGGCTTCGTCCATGTGGCCGGCGCGATCAACAACGATGGCGGCCAGATCCTCTCCGGCAGCGGCATCGCGCTGACGGCCAGCGCGCTCGACAACATAGCCAGCCAGATGAACCTGTCGTCGCTGACGGTCCGTGGCGGTGCGCTCAACAACCGCGCCGGGCAACTGAACGTGCAGCGCGGCGCCAGCATCCGCGGCACCACCCTCGACAATCATGCGGGCCAACTGGTCATCGGCGGCAACGCCGAGCTCCAGGTCCAGGGCGTGGACAATGGCAGCGGCTTGTTGACGGCAGGCGGCGACCTGGCACTGAGCAGCGGCGCCATCGTCAACCGCGACGGCAAGCTGGTCTCAAGCGCGCGCGCAAGCATCGTCGCCACTGGCGCGGTGGACAACCACAACGGCCAGATCCAGGCCGTGCGCGGCCTGGCGCTCGACGCCGGCGGAAAACTGGACAACCAGTCCGGCGCCATCGAAGCCATCGGTGCTACCGGCGCCCTGCATGTGCGCGCCGGCGAGATCGACAGCACCCAAGGCCGCATCGTCAATGCCGGCAACGGCGCCAGCGACATCGGCGCCGCCGGCAATCTGCTGAACACCGGCGTCATCGGCGCGAACGGCGCGTTGACGGTTGCCGCGCAGACCATGCAGAACCAAAGCGGCGGCACCGTCCGGGCAGCAGGCAGTCTGGTGCTGGCCGTCAGCAAACAACTGGACAACCTGGGCGGCATCACCAGCGGCGCCGCGCTCGATTTCAACGAAGGCGCCGCGACGTTGAACAATGGCGGCCAGATGGCGGCCGGCGGCGACATCCACATCGCCGTGCTGCATGCTGGCAATGACGGTGGCCAGATCGGCACCGCAGCCGCTTCCGGCGCCAGCCTGGCGCTCAGCGCGGCCGATATCAGCAATCGCGGCGGCAGCCTGTTGGCCGACCGCGACCTCGGCATCACCGCCTCGAAAGGCGACCTGGACAACAGTAAAGGCTTGATCCACGGCCAGCGCGATGCCACCATCAATGCCGCGCAAACCTTGCTCAACCAGGGCGGCGTGATCGAAACGGTCGGCGCCGGCAGCAAACTCAGCCTTGACACCGGCGCCATCCAGAACCAGAGCGGCCGCATCGTCAACGCCGGTGGCGGCGACAGCTTGGTCGTCGCCGCCGGCGCCATCGTCAGCGACGGACTGATCGGCGGCAACGGCAAGCTCGCGATGACGGCCGCCACCGTGAGCAACGGCGGCACACTGTCCAGTGGCGGGGGATTCAACCTGGCCGTCAGCCAGCAGCTCGACAACGCCGGCCTGATCAGCAGCGCCGGCGCGCTGACCCTGGGCAACGCCAAGGCCGACATGCGCAACACCGGCCAGATGGTCGCGGCGGGCG
The DNA here is from genome assembly GCF_058799615.1 of Duganella sp. GW822-FHT06D06. Taxonomy (NCBI): domain Bacteria; kingdom Pseudomonadati; phylum Pseudomonadota; class Betaproteobacteria; order Burkholderiales; family Oxalobacteraceae; genus Duganella; species Duganella sp. GW822-FHT06D06. The sequence continues at coordinate 2,471 of NZ_JBXALQ010000024.1, read as the reverse complement.
ACATCAATGTGCAGGCGCACAAGGTCGCCAATGCCGGCCAGATCGCCACATCGGCCGGTTCCGGCAGCGGCATCATCCTGCACGGCACGGCGTTGGATAACCGTGGTGGCGGCATCGTCGCCGGCGGCGCCGTCGATATCCAGCTGGACGGTGCGCTCAACAACAGCAGCGGCACCGTGCAGGCCGGCCGGGACCTGACCATCGCCGCCACGGACACGTTGAACAACAGCGCCGGCGTTATCGAGGCGATGGGCAGTGCCAGCCGCATGCAACTCAATGCCGGATCCATCGTCAATGCCGGCGGCCGCATCGCCAACGTTGGTAGCGGCGATACCGGCATCACGGCGGAAGCTGATCTCCAGAATACCGGCCTGATCGCAGGCAATGGCGACGTCAAGGTAAGGGCTGATACCGTGCACAACGGCCAGGGCGGCGCGCTCACGTCGGGCAAGGACATGACGCTGGCGGTGGAGCAACTGCTGCGGAATGACGGCACGATCCAGAGCGGCGCCTCGCTGGTGTTCAGCAAGACCACAGGCGACGTCGGCAACAGCGGTTCCATCATCGCCAACGGCGGCTTGCTCATCAAGGCAGGCAAGCTGGTCAATGATAGCGGCCAGATCGCCACCACCCTTGCGAGCGGCGGCGATATCGACATCGAAAGCCAGCAGCTGGGCAACCACAACGGCCGCATTCTTGCCGCCGGCAGCGCCGATCTCCAGGTTGGCGGCGCGGTGGACAACCGGTTCGGCGTGATCCAGGGCGGGCGGAATTTGACGCTGAGCGCCGGCGGCGCGTTCAACAACGGTAACGGCGCCGCCGAGGCGCTGGGCACCGAGGGCCGGTTGTCGGTGCAAGCCAACGGCATCGACAACACCGATGGCAGCATCGTCGGCGCGGGCCGCAACGGCGCCAGCATCGGCAGCGCCAGCTACGTCTTGAACGGCGGCCGCATCGCCGCCAGCGACAAGCTGGACTTGAGCGCGCTATCGGTCAGCAACAGCGCTGGCGCCAGCATGCTGGCGGGCGCGGGCCTCGGCCTGTCGGTGCGCGACCTGTTGGACAACCACGGCACGGTCAGCAGCAACGGACTGATGAACTTCGGCTTGACCACGGCCGTGGTCAACAACGATGCGTGGATCGTTTCCAACGGCGGCATCAATCTGGCCGCAGGCGTGTTGAACAACGATAAAGGACTGATTTCGACGGTCAGGCAGTCGCAGTCGGACCTCGACATTACCGCCGGCAGCGCCAGTAACCAGGGCGGCGCCATCGTAGCCGACCGCAACGCCACGCTGACCGTCGACGGCGCGCTGAACAATACTTTAGGCAGCATCCAGGCCGGCAAGGATTTGCAGGCCACGGCCGGCGCCGCGCTGAACAACACCCACGGCGTGATGGAAGCGGTCGGCGCGGCCAGCGCGGTGAAAGTGCTGGCCGCTTCCATCGATAACACGGACGGCCGCATCGTCAACGTCGGCACCGGCGCCAGCGGCGTAGTCGCGCAGGGCGTGATACTGAACGGTGGCCAGATCGCCGGCAATGGCGATCTGGCAGTAGCGGCGAGGACCTTGCAGAACAACGCCAGCGCCACCATCACCGCAGGCAAGAACCTGGCGCTGGGCGTAACCCAGCAGCTGGATAACCTGGGCGCCATCAGCAGCATCGGCAAGCTGGACTTTACACAGACCACGGTCGCGGTGCGTAACGGCGGCAGTATCGTCGCCGGCAGCACGGCGACGGTCAAGGCCGGCGTTTTCAACAATGACGGCGGCCAACTGGCCACGGTGCGCGGCTCCGGTTCCAACATCGCGCTCCACGCGCAGAGCCTGAGCAACCGCGGCGGCGTGATCCAGTCCGACCGCAATGTGACGGTGGGCGTTGCCTACGCGGCGGACAATACGCACGGTTCCATCCAGGCCAGGCGGGATCTGCAATTCGCGGCGGGCGCGGTCCTGAACAACAACAGCGGCGTCATGGAGGCGATCGGCGCCACCAGCGCATTGCGCGTGCAGGCTGCTTCCATCGATAACACGGCAGGCCGCATCGTCAACGTCGGCAGCGCGGCGGCGATTGTCTCGGCGCAAGGGGCCATCATCAACAGCGGCCTGATCGCCGGCAATGGCAGCCTGGACCTGGCGGCTGGCAGCCTGCAGAACCAGACCGCAGGCGCGGTGTCGTCCGGTCTGGCGCTGGACTTGGCCGTTACGCAGCAATTGGACAACCAGGGCACGATCGCCAGCGGCGGCACGCTCGAGTTCAGCAAGACCACGGCCGTGGTCAACAACAGTGGCCAGATCGTCTCGGCCGGACAGGCGAGCATCGCCGCCGGCAGCCTGAACAACGATGGCGGCCAGATCGCCACGCTGAAGGACAGCGGCGCCAGCATCGTCATCGCCAGCCAGAGCATGAGCAACCAGGGCGGCAGCGTGCTGGCCAGTGGCGACGCCACGCTGACGGTCGCCGGCGCC
>NZ_JBXALQ010000023.1:0-101823 GCF_058799615.1 Duganella sp. GW822-FHT06D06 | reverse complement strand
CTGCGGAGCGTTGTGTCCGTCAGCGAAGAAGAAAGAGTATGAAGCGTTTAGATCGTTTCGTCAACCCCTACTTTTTCTCGCTCACTTCACATTTGCGTGTGTCGTTCTGCGAGGGGGCGAACTATAGCAAAGCGCCAGCGGCATTGGCAAGGCCTATTTTCCGTTCCCTGTCTCGCACCGTCCAATCCCCGTTTCTTGCAGACTGTCGCAATAGCTTGGCGCTTGGCCGCACCAATAGGTACAGTTGCACCATCAAAAAATTAGTTACACTTGCTTCGTACACAAGAGTGAAAGTCTTACATGTTTCCTATGCCTAAAACGCAAGACACCCTGAAAACCGCCGGCGCCTGGTTGCACCGGGGCTTCGACGCGACCGCCACCTGGGTCACTCAACTGTCGTGGTGGAAGTTCCTGGTCTTCGCGGTGTTGACACTGATCGCCGGCTCCATCTTGCAGGACGAGCTGTTTTCATCCAGCCCGGACGAAGAAGTGGTGATCAAGAACGACAAACACTCCAAGCGCAAAAACGGCGACACCAATATCCTGATCGACGACAGCGGCATCCATTTCAACCCGCGCGGCAAGATCCGCAACAAGGATGCCGACAAAACAGATAAAAGCGACTCGTCCGATTCCAGCAGCGATGACAACAAGGGCGTTCCCGTCGCGCCGCCGGCCCAGCCAGCAGAACCGGCGCAACCCGCCGAGCCTGCGCAGCCCGCCGAACCGGAAGAGCCGGTAGGCAAAACCGGCAAACCCGCCAAACCGTCGGCCGCATCCATTCCCGCCCTCCCCACCCTGCCGGGCGAAGAAGTCCATATCGACCTGCCACCGCAAATCGGCGAAGAACTGTCGAACGCGATTGAAGAAGCCGTCGACGACGCCGCCGAGCAAAAGGTCACCCGTTACCACCGCCAGGCGTCGACCTGGTTCAAGAGCTTCGTCTCGCTGCTGGTGCTCGCGCTGTTCGGCACCAAGGCCCTGATGGGCGGCAAAAAGCGCGCCGAAGCCGAAACCCTGACCGCCAACGCCGCCGTCGAACGCGAATCCATGCAGCGCCAGCTCAGCGAAGCGAAGATGCAGATGATGCAGGCCCAGGTCGAGCCGCACTTCCTGTTCAACACCCTGGCCTCGGTCGAGCACCTGATCGAGACCGACCCGCCGCGCGCTTCCGCCATGCAGCGCAGCCTGATCAAATACCTGCGTGCGGTACTGCCGCAAATGCGCGACAACGCCCTGATCACCAACCTGGGCCGCGAGGCCGACATGGTGGTGGCCTACCTGAACCTGCTGAAAATGCGCATGGAAGAACGCCTGATCGTGGACTTCGACATCCCCGACGGGCTGCGCACCGCCGCCTTCCCGCCGATGATGCTGCAATCGATGGTGGAGAACGCCATCAAGCACGGCCTGGAAGCAAAACCCGAAGGCGGCACGCTGAAAGTGCGCGCCGATGTGGCCCACAACAAGCTGCGCGTGATCGTCACCGACGACGGCCTCGGCTTCGGCGCCGTCCCCAGCGATGGCACCGGACTGGGCCTGATGACCATCCGCGAACGCCTGAAACTGCTGCATGGCGAGCAAGGCCAGTTGCTGATCGCCGCCAACAGTCCGAGCGGCGTGATCGCCACGATCGAAGTTCCATACCAGCTGTCCAAATAAGAACGATTGATTATTACGGCGATTCGTTGAATAATCCCTTGAATAACTAACTAAATAATTAACACTACACCCCCTACCACGATGCCTACTGCGATTATTGCCGACGACGAAAGACTGATGCGCGACCAACTGCGCATGCGCCTGGGCCAGGTCTGGCCCGAGCTGGAAATTATTGGCGAAGCCAAGAACGGCGACGAAGCGATCGAACTGGTCGACCAGCTCAAGCCGGACTTCACCTTCCTCGATATCCGCATGCCCGGCAAAACCGGCATGGAAGCCGCTTCAGTGATCGGCAACAAGAGCCACATCGTGTTCGTGACCGCCTACGACGCCTACGCGGTGGAAGCCTTCGAGCGCGGCGCGGTCGACTACGTGCTCAAACCGCCCGAGCAGGAACGCCTGCAAATCACGGTCGATCGCCTCAAGACCCGCATGAGCAAACCGGCCGCGGCGGCCGACGTCAACGCCAGCGTGACGGCGATGCTGTCGCAACTGGCGGAAAAGATCGCGACGCCGAAACCCGCCTACCTGCAATGGATACAGGCCAGCATCGGCCAGGACCTGCGCATGATCCCGGTCGAGGAAATCCTGTTCTTCCGCTCGGACGAAAAATACACCTGCGTGCAGACCGAACGCTACGAAGCGCTGATCCGCAAGCCGGTGCGCGACCTGGCCGAGGAGCTCGATCCGGCGCTGTTCTGGCAGATCCACCGCGCCACGCTGGTCAACGTCAACGCCATCGAAGGCGTGACGCGTGACATCCGCGGCCGCCACCTGGTCATGATCAAGGGCAAGCCGGACAAGCTCGAAGTAAGCCGCAGCTTCCTGCACCTGTTCAAACAGATGTAATTCCGCCACAGACGCCGAGCGCGTCTGAGGCAAATCAAACCCCTGCCCTGCGCATACTTTAGTGTGTACCCACGCGGCCCCTGCCGCATGGGGAAGCGCATGAGCCGTATCCGATCACTATTGTTGCTCAGCGGCGCCGTCGCGCTGGCCGCTCGCCTGTCCTGGCGCATGGGCTGGCAATGCGCGCGCACCGCCACCGCGCACAAGCGCAGCCGCGGCATCATCCAGCATGCCAGCGACGCCATCATCTCCACCGACGAACGCCAGATCATCCTGCAAGCCAATCCCTCGGCCGCCACCATGTTCGGCACCACGGTGCAGGCCATGGAAGGCTCTCCCTTGCAGCAATTCATCCCGCGCGACCAGCGCCTGAGCAACGAACCGGCCAGCACCCGCTACTTCGGCAACACCGGCATCCGCCTGCGCATGAAAGGCCGGCGCGCCAGCGACTATGCCGTGACCGGCCTGAAGGCCAACGGCCAGCACTTTCCACTGGAAGGATCGATCTCGTCGCTGGCGGAAAACGGCCACCGCATCTACACCATCATCCTGCGCGACATTACCGAACGCAAGCAGGTGCAGGAACAGCTGGAACAGTCTTACTCCCAGCTGCGAGAACTGTCGGCCGCGCTGCAAACGATACGGGAAGAGGAACGCAAGCACATCGCCCGCGAGCTGCACGACGACCTCGGCCAGTTGCTGGCGACGTTGCGCGTGGACCTGGCGCTGCTGCAACAACAGCACAGCAACGACGTGGCCGCCCGCAAGCTACAGGCCGGCATGGATGAACTGCTGATGTCGGCGATCACTTCCTTGCGGCGCATCGCCAGCAACCTGCGGCCGCGCGCGCTCGATGAGGGAGGTTTGTATTTTGCGCTGGAGAGCTTGCGCCAGGAATTCGTCTCGCGCTACGGCATCGCCTGCACGCTGGACGCGAATGAAGAGGATTTGATACTGGACGACGCCTACAGCACCGCCATCTTCCGCATTGCGCAGGAAGCGCTGACCAACATCACCCGCCACGCCGAAGCGCGCAAGGTCTTGCTGTCGCTGTACCGCACCGATGGTCTGCTGCAAATCACCATCCATGACGACGGTCGCGGCATCGCCGAAAAAGACATGGACAAAGCGTCGTCCTTCGGCCTGATCGGGATGCGCGAACGCGTCTGGGCGCTGCATGGCGACATCGCCATCGTCAGCGACGGCGGCACCCGGATCATGATCCGGCTGCCGCTGCGGCCTCAGGAAAACGTCGCCTGATGCTGCTTAGAACGCGTGGCGGATGCCGACGTTGAAGGCTTTGTCGCCGCTACCAGCTTCGTTGTTGTTACCAACGGTGTAGCCGGCACCGTTCTTGTTCTTGATCTTGGCGTAGGCGACATACATGCCGGTACGCTTCGACACCGAGTACAGGTAACCCAGCGCCCACTGGTCGGCGTCCTGGTTGTTGACGGTCTTGTCGTTCTTGCGGACGTACGAAGCCATGATGGTGCCGCTAGGAGCGACTGGCACTTGCACGCCGATCAACAGGTCGTTGCTGTTCAGGCTGGCCTTAGGCGCCACGGCGTAGCCGTAAGCATTCGCCACCGGCAGGGCCGCGCTGTTCACGCCCTTGTCCGCGCCATAGGCGAAGTAGGCTTTGACAACCTTGAAATCGTAGTTGATCGCGAACAGGGTGTTGCGGCCGCTGTCCTGCAGCTTGGCCGGGGTGGCGCCAACCGCAACGGTGTCGTTGTTGCGGTTGTTGTACACCAGGCGCGCGTTCAGCGGGCCGTTGGTGAAGTTCAGGCCGAAGCCGAACTGGCGGCCGGCGGTCGAGCTGCCAGCCTGCTCGCCCAGCGAGTACAGGCCGTCGGCGCTGAAGCCTTCCATCACGGGCGTCGAGTAGACCAGCGCGTTGCTGGCGCGGGTGTTGGCGCCGGCGGTCGGGAACAAATTCTTGATGCTGCCTGCGTAACCGGCGCCGAACGGGTCGGCGACCTGGCTCATGGCGTTGTACAGCATGGTGTATTGGCGACCGATGGTCAGGGTGCCGGCTTCCTTGCTTTTCAGGCCGACGAACGACTGGCGGTTGAACAGGGCGCCGCTGGAATTATCCAGCGCGCCATCGTCCACTTTCACGCCGGTTTCCAGGGTGAAGATGGCCGACAGGCCGTTGCCCAGGTCTTCGGTGCCGCGGAAGCCCAGACGCGACTGGCCGCCGATACCGCTGGTGACTTTGGTCACGCTGCCCGCAGCGCCGCCGCGCTCGCCGACCAGACCTGCGTCGACCAGGCCATAGATCGTGACATTCGATTGAGCTTGAGCTTGAGCTGCGAAACCGCCGATGATCATTGCTACCAGAGTAAGTTTTTTCACTTGATGTTCTCTACTTAAGGTTGGAAGAAGTAACTGCATGTAATCAATCTACGGGGCGTATCATGCCTATCAATTACTTCAACAATGTGACATCAACCATTTGTTGTAAATCGGCATCAGAATGAAAAAACCCCATCGCACTGGGCGCGATCTTGAGCGCGTTCAGGCCAATGGGGCTTTGAGTGAATTTATTTACTTTAAACGGCAGTTGAGCAGGTAGTAGTACTCCAGCCGCTCGATGCGGATCTGCCGCGCGGACGTCGCGAAACGCTTGCGCAGCGTGCTGTCGGTCAGGTAGTTCCTCATCACTTCGTAGCGCTGGTCGTCGTCGGCGGTCAGGATCTGGAAAGTATTGCCTTCCAAATCGGTGCGGGCGAACACCATGCTGTCGCCATCGACATACGTCTCGTCCAGCAGCACCAGCAGCACGTCCTTGCCCAGCTTGGCGCGCAGGGTCTTCAGGTATTTTTCCTGGTCTTCGCGCTTGACGTGGGTCCACAGGCCGGCAGCGAACACCGCCGTGTACTTGCCTTCCAGGTCGTCCGGCAGGTTGAAGGCATCCATCACGCCGAAGCTCACGACATCCTCGTCCAGGCCGCGGGTTTCGGCCAGCGCGATCATTTCCGGCACCAGGTCGGTGGCGTGCACCGATTCCGCCACTTCGGCGATCAGGTCGGTCCAGTACGCGGTGCCGCAGGCCAGTTCCAGCACCTTGTGGCCCTGGAACAGTTCGGCGACCATTTCCTGCAAGTCGTCCAGATCGTCGAAGCGCTCTTCCCGCGCGTAGACCTGGTCATAGTTATCGGCGTTGACGGCATAAAATTGTGCCAACTGGTTGGTAATCATGTCTTACTTTCTAATTTACAGTTCGTAGTGTTCTTTTGCACCGCTCATGGCCTGCTCGATCAATTTACGGTTGAGCGTAGGCGCCAGCAGTTCGATAAAGGTGTAGATATAGCTGCGCAGATAGGCCCCCTGCTTGACCGCCACCCGCGACACATTCATGCCGAACAGGTGGCCCGCAGGAATGGCGCGCAGCGATTTGTCGCGCTCGGCGTCGAAGGCCATGCCCGCTATGATACCAATCCCCATGCCCAACTCCACATAAGTCTTGATCACGTCGGCGTCTATGGCTTCCAGCAACACGTCCAGCTTCAGCCCGCGCAGGGAGAAGGCATGGTCGATCTTGCTGCGGCCGGCAAAGGCAGCATCGTAAGTGATAATCGGGAAAGCGGCAATTTCTTCCAGCGTAATCTGCTTAGATTTCAGCAATGGATGGTCCGGCGCCACCACCACCACGTGTTCCCATTGATAACATGGCAAAGTTATCAAACCGGTCACGCCGGCGATGGATTCGGTGGCGATGGCCAGGTCGGCCTGGTCGCGCTGGACCATTTCGGCGATCTGCTGCGGATTGCCTTGCAATAAAGACAAGCGCACCTTGGGGAACTTCAGCATGAAGGCCTGCACCACCTTCGGCAGCGTGTAGCGGGCCTGCGTGTGTGTGGTGGCGATGGTAAAACTGCCGCTGTCCTGGGCCGCATATTCCTTGCCGATGCGCTTGAGGCTGTCAATTTCCTGCATAATTAACTCCACCGATTCCAGCACCAGCCGCCCGGGCTCGGTCAGGCCACGGATACGCTTGCCGTGCCGGGTGAAGATATCGACGCCCAGCTCCTCCTCCAGCTCGATGATCGCCTTGGACACGCCCGGCTGCGACGTAAACAATGCCTTGGCGGCATCGGTCAGGTTGTAGTTCTGGCGTACAGCTTCGCGCACGAAGCGCAGTTGGTGAAGGTTCATTGCAGATCCAGGCCCATCAAAAATTATTAAGCTTGCTTATACCCGATACGTATATAAGCAAATAAAGACTAAGTCGTATGGAATAAAGACGAAGTTTATTACTATTAGCGCTAGTTTGGGGGTTCTAGCAAGCGACTATCTAGGAAGAATATGTATCAATACGACCAATATGACCATCTCATCGTCCGCGAACGCATCGCCCAATACCGGGATCAAGTGCGCCGTCGCCTGTCCGATGAGCTGACCGAAGCCGAATTCCTGCCGCTGCGCCTGCAAAATGGCCTGTATATGCAGCGTCACGCCTACATGCTGCGCATCGCCGTCCCGTACGGCTTGCTGGCATCGAAGCAAATGCGCATGTTCGCGCACATCGCCCGCAAGTACGACCGCGGCTATGGCCACTTCACCACCCGCCAGAACATCCAGTTCAACTGGATCGAGCTGGAGCAGACCCCGGACATCCTGGCCGACCTGGCCTCGGTGGAGATGCACGCCATCCAGACCTCGGGCAACTGCATCCGCAACACCACCTCCGATCCGTATGCCGGCGTCGCCGCCGACGAGATCATCGATCCGCGTCCGTACGCCGAGGTGCTGCGCCAGTGGTCCACCTTCCACCCTGAATTCATCGCCCTGCCGCGCAAGTTCAAGGTCGCCATCAACGGCGCCGTCGAAGACCGCGCCGCCATCGCCGTGCATGACATCGGCCTGACCGTGGTGCGCAACGACGCCGGCGAGATCGGCTTCAAGTTCATGGCCGGCGGCGGCATGGGCCGCACCCCGATCCTGGGCAGCGTGATCCGCGACTTCCTGCCGTGGCAGCACCTGCTGACCTACACCGAAGCCGTGATGCGCGTGTATAACCAGTACGGCCGCCGCGACAACAAGTACAAGGCCCGCATCAAGATCCTGCTGAAGGCCATCGGCGTCGAAGAATTCACCCGCCAGGTCGAAGCCGAATGGGTGGACCTGAAAGACGGCCCGGAAACGCTGACCGTCGAAGAGATGCAGCGCGTGATCGACTACTTCCAGCCGCCGGCCTACAAGCAGCTCGACGACAGCGACGTGGTCGCCGCCCATGCCGGCAACAAGGCCTTCGCCAACTGGGTCAACCGCAACGTCAAGCCGCACAAGCAGCCTGGCTACGCCGCCGTGGTGCTGTCGCTGAAGAAGACCGGCGTGCCGCCGGGCGACGCCACCGCCGAGCAGATCGACTTCATGGCCGACCTGTCGGACCGCTACAGCTTCGGCGAACTGCGCGTCACGCACGAGCAGAACATCGTGCTGGCCGACGTCGAGCAATCGCAGTTGTTCACGCTGTGGGAACAAGTCAAGGCCAAGGGCCTGGCGACGCCCAACATCGGCCTGCTGACCGACATGATCTGCTGCCCGGGCGGCGACTTCTGCTCGCTGGCCAACGCCAAGTCGCTGCCGATCGCCGCCGCCATCGCGGAGCGCTTCGACAATATCGACTTCCAGCACGACATCGGCGAGATCGAACTGAATATCTCCGGCTGCATCAACGCCTGCGGCCACCACCACGTCGGCAGCATCGGCGTGCTCGGCGTCGACAAGGACGGCAGCGAATGGTACCAGGTGTCGATCGGCGGCTCGCAGGGCAACAACGCCGCCATCGGCAAGATCATCGGACCATCGTTCTCCGCGCTGCAAATGCCGGAAGTGATAGGCCGCCTGCTGCAAGTGTATGTGCGCGACCGCTACGAAGACGAATCATTCGCCGACTGCGCGCAGCGCCTGGGTGTCGCGCCGTTCAAGGAATTTGTGTACGCCACGCCGATCGTCGAAGCCGGTCGCCTGGTTGGAGAGGATGAATATGTCTGAAGCCGTGAAAAACCTGATCATCAAGGGCCGTGAAGTCGTCGAGGACGACTGGCAGGTGTTGCGCCTGGCCGAGCCGGTCGACGGCGCGCCCAAGCACGACCCGGCCACCGTCGCCGTCCCGGCGGGAAAATTCATCGTGCCGCTGAGCCTCTGGCTGGTGCAGCGCGAGCTGCTGTCGGCACGCGCCGCCGCCGGCGAGATCGGCGTCTGGATCGCCAGCGACGAACGCCCGGAAACGCTGAAGGACGACCTGTCCAGGTTCGCCCTGGTCGCCGTCGACTTCCCTAAGTTCACCGATGGCCGCGGCTACTCGATCGCCTACAACCTGCGCACCCGCCTGGGCTGGACCGGTGAACTGCGCGCCATCGGCGACGTGCTGCGCGACCAGTTGTTCTCGATGCAGCGCGTCGGCTTCGACGCCTACGCTACGCGCCCGGACCGCAACATCCACGATGCGCTGAAAGGCCTGTCCGATTTCTCGGAGACCTACCAGGCATCGGTGGACCAGAAGGCGCCGCTGTTCCGTCGCCACGCCCGCAATGTCGGCGTCAACCCCGGCGACGCCGGCTACGGCATCTGATCGGAGCAGCCATGAGTGACCTCAATAAGCTGATTGCCGACACCAACGCCACGCTGGCCCGCATCGTCAAAGACCACAGCCCGGCGGTGTTCGCCTCCAGCCTGGCGGCCGAAGACATGGTGCTGACCGACTTGATCCTGAAGAGCAAACTGGATATCGGCATCTTCTCGCTCGAAACCGGGCGCCTGCATCCTGAAACGCTGGCCATGCTGGAGCGCGTCAAGGAGCACTACGACGGTTACCAGATCGCGCTGTACAAGCCGCAGACCGAAGCGGTCGACGCCTACGTCGCGCAGAACGGCCTGAACGCGTTCTACGACAGCGTCGAGATGCGCCGCGAGTGCTGCCGCATCCGCAAGGTCGAGCCGCTGGGCCGCGCCCTGTCCGGCAACAAGGCCTGGGTCACCGGCCAGCGCCGCGCACAGTCGGCCACCCGCACCTCGCTGATGGTGGAAGAAGACGATCCGGCCCACCTCATGACCAAGTTCAATCCACTGGCCGACTGGTCGGAGGCCGACATCTGGAACTACATCCGCGACCACGGCGTGCCCTACAACGCGCTGCACGACCAGGGCTATCCATCGATCGGCTGCGCACCCTGCACGCGCGCCATCGAACCGGGTGAAGACGTCCGCGCCGGCCGCTGGTGGTGGGAGAATCCCGATTCAAAAGAGTGCGGCCTGCACATGGTCGACGGCAAACTGATACGCATTAAATCCGTGGCGGCGTAAGCGCCCCACACAAAAGAATAGGCATAGTCCATGAACGCTTTAGTTGAAAACCACGCCGCGCACGTGAATTCGCGCCACCTCGACGCTTTGGAATCGGAAGCGATCCACATCATGCGCGAAGTCGCGGCCGAATGCAGCAATCCCGCGCTGCTGTTCTCGGGCGGTAAAGACTCGGTGGTCTTGCTGCGCATCGCGGAGAAGGCTTTCCGTCCCGGCAAATTCCCGTTCCCGCTGGTGCACGTCGACACCGGCCACAACTTCGCCGAAGTGATCACCTTCCGCGACAAGCGCGTGGCCGAACTGGGCGAACGCCTGATCGTCGGCTCGGTCGAGGAGTCGATCAAAAAAGGCACGGTGCGCCTGCGCAATCCGCTGACCGATTCGCGCAACGCCGCGCAGGCGGTCACGCTGCTGGAAACCATCGCCGCACACGGCTTCGACGCCTGCATCGGCGGCGCCCGCCGCGACGAAGAGAAGGCCCGCGCCAAGGAGCGCATCTTCTCCTTCCGCGACGAATTCGGCCAATGGGATCCGAAATCGCAGCGCCCGGAACTGTGGGACCTGTATAACACCCGCGTCCACCCGGGCGAGAACATGCGCGTGTTCCCGATCTCGAACTGGACCGAGCTCGATGTGTGGATGTACATCGCCCGCGAAAAACTGGAACTGCCGCCGATCTACTTCGCCCACGAACGCCAGGTCATTCCGCGCAACGGCCTGCTGGTGCCGCTGACCGACCTGACCCCGGCGCGCGAAGGCGAGACCGTCGAAACCCAGGTGGTGCGCTTCCGCACCGTCGGCGACATCTCCTGCACCTGCCCGGTGTCGTCGGATGCGGCCACGGTGGACCAGATCATCGCCGAAACCGCAGTCACGCAAATCACCGAACGCGGCGCCACCCGGATGGACGACCAGACCTCCGAGGCTTCGATGGAAAAACGTAAAAAAGCAGGATACTTCTGATGAACGCACGCACCGACAACCACGAACAAAAAACCGAGCGCGGCCTGCTGCGCTTCATCACCGCCGGCTCCGTCGACGACGGCAAGTCCACCCTGATCGGCCGCCTGCTGTTCGACAGCAAAGGCATCTTCGCCGACCAGCTGGACGCCATGTCGCGCTCCAAGCACAAGCGCACCGTCGGCGACGCCGTCGACCTGTCGCTGCTGACCGACGGCCTGGAAGCCGAACGCGAACAAGGCATCACCATCGACGTCGCCTACCGCTACTTCGCCACGCCCAAGCGCAAGTTCATCATCGCCGACACCCCGGGCCACGAGCAGTACACCCGCAACATGGTGACCGGTGCTTCGACCGCCGATGCCGTCATCATCCTGATCGACGTCTCGAAAGTGAAGCTGCATGACGACGGCGGCGTGGACCTGCTGATCCAGACCAAGCGCCACTCGACCATCGCCCACCTGCTGCAGATCGAGCACGTGGTGGTCGCCGTCAACAAGATGGACCTGGTGAACTACGACCAGGCGATCTACGACCGCATCGTCAAGGCCTACCGCGAGTTCGCCGAGACGCTGGGCCTGAAGGACATCACGCCGATCCCGCTGTCCGCCCTGACCGGCGACAACGTCGTCGGCGCCAGCGAAAAACTGAGCTGGTACCAGGGCCCGACGCTGATCGAGCTGCTGGAATCGCTGTCGGTGTACGACGAATCGCACAACGCGCCGTTCCGCTTTCCGGTGCAGCTGGTGGCGCGCCACAACGGCCACGAAGCCAACGACTTCCGCGGCTACATGGGCCGCATCGAAGCCGGCAAGGTCTCGGTCGGCGACAAGCTGGTGGTGCAGCCATCCGGCCAGAGCGCGACCGTCAAGGACATCGTCACGCTGGAAGGTTCGCATCAATCGGCGGTGGTCGGTCAATCGATCACGCTGCTGCTGAACGAATACCTGGACATCTCGCGCGGCGACCTGCTGGCCGGCGCCAGCCAGCCGGCGACCCTGCTCAAGCAATTGAAGGCGGACGTCTGCTGGATGTCCGACGAGCCGCTGGACCAGCGCCGCAAGTACTGGATCAAGCACGGCACCAAGCAGACCTCGGCCAAGATCACCGGCATTGAATCGCTGTTGGACATCAACACCCAGCAGCGCCACAGCGCCGAAGGCTTGAAGCTGAACGATATCGCCCGTATCGGCCTGACCGTGCAGCAGCCGCTGGCGGCCGACGCCTACGGCGACATCCGCGCCACCGGCGCCTTCATCCTGATCGACGAAGTCACGCACCAGACCGTCGCAGCGGGCATGATCCGCCTCGGCGAATAAGGGGAAACGGCCATGGCGACTCGCGGAAAAGTCTATCTGATCGGCGCCGGCCCCGGCGCCCAGGACCTGATCACCCTGCGCGGCGCGCGCCTGCTAGCGCAAGCCGACGTGGTGCTGCACGACGCCCTGGTGACCGACGAGATGCTGGAGCTGTGCCCTCAGGCCGAGAAAATCCTGGTCGGCAAGCGCTGCGGCCAGCTGTCGACGGCGCAGCAGTTCATCAACAAGCAGATGATAGACAACGCCCACAAGTTCCCGCTGGTGGTGCGTCTCAAGGGCGGCGACCCGATGCTGTTCGGCCGCGCCGACGAGGAACTGCGCGCGCTGGAAGAAGTTGGCATCGAGGTGGAAGTCGTGCCCGGCATCACCACCGCGCTGGCCGCGGCGGCCGCCAGCAAGCAGCCGCTGACCAAGCGCGGCGTGGCGCGCAGCGTCGCCTTCTTCACCTCCTCCACCGCGCCGGAACACACCGGGCACGACGCCATCCCCGACACCGACACCCTGGTGCAGTACATGGGCGGCCGCGAGGCCATCGCCACGGCGGAACGCCTGCTGGCGCAGGGCCGCCGTCCGGACACGCCGGTGGTCGTGATCGAAAATTGCAGCCGCCCGGACCAGCGTATCCGCCGCCTGACCATCGCCTCGCTGGCGCAAGGCTTGGGCGCCGCCCACGGCCCGGTGCTGGTGATGCTGGGCGACGCGATGAAAACCCGCGCCCACCAGCACAGCGATGATGCACAACTCCCTTCAGCAGTACAGCAACTGAGCGCCTGATCCGTAATAGAATGTCCATTCATACCAAACGAGGTAGCAATGGACACTGTTCACGAAGTGCTGGAACGCGCATGGAAGGCCCACTCCGAGGGCGCCTTCGACAGCGCGCTCAATGACTACATCTGGCTGTTCGACGCCAGCGCCGCCGACGCGGAAACCGCGCCGCTGCGCCTGTCCTATGTGCTGAGCGCCTGGGCCAAGCTGGCCGAAGAACACCTGCCGGCGCGCCGCGCGCTGGTCGAGCTGCGCGACCGCGACAGCCAGCGCCTGCTGGCCCAGGCCGACGGCGACGCCGCCGAGGCCCTGTTCAACGACATCCGCGCCATCAACGACAAGCTGGGCGACCTGCAAAACACCTACCATCTGTTCCAGCAGCTGCCGGCAGCGCTGGCGCGGCAATGCGCCCGCTCGGCTCTGCCGTCGATCATGGCCTGCGGCGACTACGCGCTGGCCAGCCGCCACCTGCCGCAGCCGATGCAGCATCTGGCGCAGGCGGCGGCCCTGCTCAACGACCGGCGCGCCGACTTCAACGTGCTGACCACCGCCGGCATGTCCGCCCTGCTGGCCGAGGTGTACAACTACGTCAACGAACTGGCGCTGGTGCTGGACTTGCTGAACGGCTGCGGCGATACTGCGGCGGCGGATGCGGCGCGCGACCAGGCGGTGACGCTGGTGCAGTCGCCGGAAGCGCGCGCCTGCGTCCAGGCCGAACTCGACGCCCCCGGCACGACGCTCGACGCCATGATCGAACTCGAAAACTCATCAGCGACCGAATAGTGAAAACAAACTACGCCAAGACCCTGCTGCTTCCCGCAATACTGCTGCTGTCGGCCGCCGCCAACGCTGCCGCCGCCATCCCGACCTACGATTTCAAGGTCGTCCACGCCTACCCGCACGACCCGCAAGCCTTCACCGAAGGCCTGCTGTACCGCGATGGCTTCCTGTACGAGAGCACCGGCCTGAATGGCAAATCGTCGATCCGCAAGGTGGAGCTGGAGACCGGCAAGGTCTTGAAGAGCAAGGACATCCCGCCGCAGTACTTCGGCGAAGGCCTGACGGTATGGAAGGACACGCTGGTCGGCCTGACCTGGCAGACGCAGACCGGCTTCGTGTTCGACCTCGCCACCTTCGAGATGCGCGGCCAGTTCGCCTACCCAGGCGAAGGCTGGGGACTGGCGCAGAACGGCAAGGAACTGATCATGAGCGACGGCACCGCCACGCTGCGCTTCCTCGATCCCAAGACCTTCCTCGAAGTGCGCCGCGTGAAGGTGACGGCGGACGGCATCCCGGTCGACCAGGTCAACGAGCTGGAAGTGGTGGGCGACGAGATCTTCGCCAACCTGTGGCACACCAACACCATCGCCCGCATCGACCCGGCCAACGGCAAGATCACCGGCTGGATCGACCTGGGCAAGCTGTATCCCGGCGCCGGCAAAGGCCTCAACGGCGAGAACGTCATGAATGGCATCGCCTGGGACGCCGAGAAAAAGCGCCTGTTCGTCACCGGCAAGCTGTGGCCCAAGCTGTACGAGATCAAGATCGTACCGAGGAAGTAAATGGCGCTGCCGCCGCTTACGCCGGCAGCGAGGCGACGCAGTAGTCGGTCAGGGCGTTCAGCACGGCCGCGTTCTCGCCGGCCGCTTCGACCACGTTGATGGTCGCCTGCGGATGATCGATGCGCAACTGCTCGACCATCAGCGGCAGGTCGCGCAGCACATGGCCGCCCTGCCCGAGGAATACCGGCACCACGGTGATCCGCGTGACGCCGTCGGCGCTCAGCTCGGCCACCAGCTCCGGCAGGCGCGGCGTCATCAGCTCCAGGAAGGCCAGCGACACGCGCACTTCCGGCATGCGCGCCTGCGTCAGGTCGCGCAGCCGCTCGAACGGCGCCGCCCACGAGGCGGCTCGGGCGCCGTGCGCAAAGAGAACCAGTGCTTGCTTGCTCATCTAATGTCGCTCCACCCACCACAAGGCGCCCAGCGCCAGCAGCAGGAATAACAGGCTCGGGGCGATCGCCGTGACCACCGCCGGCCAGGTGCTCAGCAGGCCCAGATGCGAGAACAGCGTGTTCACCAACTGGAAGCTGACACCGATCATGATACCGACAAAAATCTTCAGACTCACGCCGCCGCTACGGGTGTGCAGGTAGCCGAACGGCAGCGCCAGCGCCATCAGCACGAAGATCGCCAACGGGTCGAACAGCTTCTTCCAGAAGGCGATCTTGAAGCGTTCGGTCTCCTGCTTGTTCTCCTGCAGGTGGCGGGTGTAGACCGCCAGTTCGTTGGCCGACATGCGATCCGGATCGGAGCCGGCCACCGACAGGATCTTCGGCGTCACTTCGGACAGCAGGTCCTTGGTGGCGCTGTGGCGGGTTTCGATCAGGCTGGTGTCCTGGGCGAAGTTGTTGGCCAGGTTGGCCTCGCTGCCCGGCTTGAGCAGCGCCGGATTGGTGAAGATATTCTCCGTCACATCCGACAGCTGCCAGTTGTTGTTGCCCTTGAAGGTGCCGATCTTGGCCAGGGTGATCGAGCGCAGGCGGAAGCTGGTGTCGAACTCGTACAGCTTGACGTCGACCAGCGTGCCGTCCGGCTTCACCTGGCGCACGTTGAAGAAGCGCGAGCCGGTCACGGTGCCGCTCATGCCGTCCGACTTGACGATGTCCTTGGTCCACAGGCCGGAGCGGAACTCCGACGAGATCGCGGCGCCACGCGCGCTCAGCTTGATCTTCGCGGCCAGCGGCGCGGTGCGCGGCGCAATCAGCTCGCCGAAGATGAAGGTGACGATCACCAGCACCAAGCCGACTTTGGCCAGCATCCCCGCCACCATCGCGGTCGACATGCTGGACGCGCGCATGATGGTGAACTCGGACGTCGCCGCGAACTGCGCCATCGTGTAGATGGTGCCGATCAGCGCCGCCAGCGGCATCACCTCGTACACGTGGGCCGGCAGCTGCACCAGCACATACAGGAAGGCGTACTGGATGGCGTAGCCGTTCTTGCCGACCGACGGCAGCTCGCCCGTCAGGTCCATGAAGGCTTGCAGCCCAAGGAAGGCGACCAGCACGAAGGCCACCGCCTGCAGGATCGAGACGGCGAAATAGCGTTGCAGGATTTTCATGGCGTGACAGCTTTCTTGCCGGCTGCGCGCGAGCGCTTCAGCGCCGCCAGCAATGCCAGCGGATGGTAGCGATGGTTGAGGTTCAGGCGCCAGGCAAACAGCGCGAACACCAGCAGCATCGCGACCACGTGCAGCGGCCACCAGGACAGCGCGAACGACGATTTGCCCTGCTTGACGCTGGCCTCGACCAGCTTGACCACGTTGCTGTAGCTGAAGAAGATCAGCACCGCGATGATCAGGTTGGCCGAACTGCCGGCGCGCGGATTGACAAAGCCCAGCGGCACCGCCAGCAGGATCAGGATCAAACAGGTGGCCGGCGACGAGATGCGCCACAACAGCTCGGCGCGGCCGAAGGCCGTGGTGTCGGACAGCAGCGCCATGATAGGCTCGGCGTCGGTGTTGCGTTCGGACTCCATGTCCTGGGCCTGGCTGGTCACGCGCATGCTGTAGCTTTCGAATTCCATGGTCTGGAAGTCCGACTGGCCCGGCGTGCCCTGGTAGCGGCGGCCGTTCTTCAGCACCAGATAGCGCTCGCCCTTGGCGCCGGTGTTGATCACGCCCTCGCGCGCGACGATGACGGCGGTGCCATGTTCGTCGACCGTGTTGACGAACACGTTCTGCACCACGGCCGTCTTGCCGGCCACGCCTTCGACGAAGAAGATGCGGTTGGCCGACGCCGATTCCTTGAACTGGCCCGGCGAGACCTTCTGCAGGTCTTCGCGTTTTTCAAAGCGATCCACATACTCCGTGCTTTTCTGCTTGGCCCACGGCGTGGCGACGAAACTCAGGGCGCCCGTCAGCAGCACCATCGGCAGGCCGAAGCTCAGTACCGGCACGATCCATTTGGTCAGGCTCAGGCCCGAAGCGAACCACACCACCATCTCGGAATCGCGGTAGCTGCGCGTGACCACCATCAGCACTGAAATAAAGCTGGTGAGGATGAGGATAGTTGGCAGATAATTCAGCGTTGCGAATGCGATCAGCGCGATGACGTCACTGGAGGCGACCTTGCCGCCTGCGGCCCGGCCCAACACGGCGATCAGGGTCCAGGTAACGCATATGCTGAACAGCACAGTGAAGGTGGCGCCGGCGGCACTTGCCATTTCACGTCGTAGGGCGCGTTGAAAGATCATTCGAAAGTTATAATTCGGTAGTTAAGGGCCTCACAGGGCCACAAGTTAAATAACAGCCCGTCAAACAGGCTGGCAATTCGTACACGACACGGAGAATCAAATGGACTTTAGCATAAAAGCATTCGACACAAAAAACACCATCGCTTCGGCCAAAGCCGGCGTTGTCGCCGTCGCGGTCTTTGAGAACAAGAAGCTGTCGCAGGCCGCCAAGGCGCTGGACGGTTCCGGTGAAATCACGGCTGCGCTGAAGTCCGGCGACATCTCCGGCAAAGCCGGCACCACCCTGCTGCTGCGCGGCGTGAAAGGCGCGAGCGCCGAACGCGTGCTGCTGGTCGGCCTGGGCAGCGACGATGGCGTCAGCGAGAAGAATTTCGCCAGCGGCGTGTCCGCGGTGCTGAAGGCTTTCTCCGCCCTGGGCGCGAGCGACGCTATTATCGCACTGCCGATGACCGAAGTGAAAGAGCGCGACGTCAATTGGGCGATCCGCTGCGTGGTGCAAAGCGCGCACGAAAGCGTGTTCCGCACCGACGGCCAGAAGAGCAAGAAGGATCCGGCGCCGAGCGGCGTGAAGAAAGTCGCGCTGGCCGTGCCGAACACCGCCGCCACCAAGCTGGCGCTGGCCCAGGCCGAGGCGATCGCCAACGGCATGGACCTGACCAAGGAACTGGGCAACCTGTCGGCCAACATCTGCACCCCGACCTACCTGGCCAACACCGCCAAAAAGCTGGGCAAGGACTACAAGTTCGAGGTTGAAGTGCTGGACCGCAAACAGCTGGAAGCGCTGAAGATGAACAGCTTCCTGTCGGTGACCAACGGCAGCGAACAGCCGCCGAAGTTCATCATCCTCAAGCACATGGGCGGCAAGCCCAAGGATGCGCCGGTGGTGCTGGTCGGTAAAGGCATCACCTTCGACACCGGCGGCATTTCGCTGAAGGCCGGTCCTGGCATGGACGAGATGAAGTACGATATGGGTGGGGCGGCGTCTGTCCTCGGTACCTTCCGCGCCATCGGCGAGATGAACCTGAAGCTGAACGTGATCGGCGTGATCGCCGCCTGCGAGAACATGCCTTCCGGCCGCGCCACCAAGCCGGGCGACATCGTCACCTCGATGAACGGCCTGACCATCGAGATCCTGAACACCGACGCCGAAGGCCGCCTGGTGCTGTGCGATGCGCTGGCCTACGCCGAGCGCTTCAACCCGGCCGCCGTGATCGACATCGCCACGCTGACCGGCGCCTGCATCGTCGCCCTGGGCCACCACAAGAGCGGCCTGTTCACGCGCGACGACGACGCCCACAACAAGCTGGCCGACGAGATCATGGCCGCCGGCAAAGCCGCCGGCGACACCGCGTGGCGCCTGCCGATCGGCGAAGAGTACAACGAACAGCTCAAGTCCAACTTCGCCGACCTGGCCAACATCGGCACGCCGGGCGGCGCCTCGTGCACCGCCGCGGCCTTCCTGGAGAACTTCACCCGCAAGTACACCTGGGCCCACCTGGACATCGCCGGCACCGCATGGAAATCGGGCGGCGCAAAAGGCGCGACCGGCCGTCCGGTACCGCTGCTGTCGAACTTCCTGATCGGCCGCGCGTAATCAGTACAAGGTAACACCCGCAGCCGGCGGCGGCAGCGCATCGCGCTCCGCCGCCGGCCGCATCACCACCGTCAGCGTGGCTGGATAGTCATAGGCCGCGCCGGTATTCTTGTCGATGAAGTAGCCGACACCCGCCGTCAGCGCCAGATTCCCCCACAGATTCCCGTCCACCTTGGAATCGACCTTTTCGTAGGCCCAGCCCGTGCCCTCTTTCTGGCAATCGATGCGCAGCGCACCGGCGCTCTTGCGCAGCGTAACGCGCGCCGGCGTGGTCACGAACCATTTGCCGACATCGTTGTACAGCACGCAGCCGACGCCGGCGATCTCGCGATGATCGAGCACGGTTTGCACCAGCACGTTTTGTTGGGTGGATTCGGTCAGGGAAGCACAGCCGGCCATCAGGGCCGGCAGTACAAATGCCGCTGCAACGGGGCGGAAATACATGGTCTGCCTCAGGGTTAGTGGGTCAGACCAGTGTAGCAGCCCGCGAGCGGTTCTATATGCTCAATCAAGAGGCGTAAAGCGTTGCACTTTTACGCCATCGACTTCGATGATTTCAAAAAACACGTGTTTCGGCCGGGCCCAGATGGATCCGTTCGCGGCGCGATAAACGATCATGGTGCTCAGATCGGATTCCAGGGTGGCCTCGCATACCAGCTCGTAGAGCCCCCCTTTGTAGTGCCTGAAGCGCATCCGGGTCAGGCGTTATGCCGTACCGGCTCAGCCGCCGCGATGCGCTCTTCCGCCTGCTCCAGCTGCTTCTTCTTCAGCCCCTGCACCACTTTCAGGATATCGTCCATGCCGCCTTCGCCGCCCAGGGAGGAGAACGCATCCAGCACTTCGTTCAGCACCTGGTTGCGCACCGCGGCCTCGTCGGAATTGATGGCCGGCGGACGTTGAACGGCGGCCTTGGCCTTCTCCAGCGCGGCGGCTTCCTTTTGTGCGGCCGTCTTGCGGCCGCCCGGCGTTTTGCCGTGCTCCAGCGCTGCCTGCCAGATGACCCAGCGGCGTTGCGTTTCAAAAACCAGATACTCTTCTGGTTTGTCTTCCCGGCGTCGGACGATGTGACCGTCTTTCTGCGCCCACGTCTCGAATGCAGCTCGCATTTTAATTCCTTTGTAAATGCGCTACGCGCAATTCACTGTTAAAACCACAAGTAATTTCCCTATAGTACCATTTCTTGTTAAGTTACAACACAAAAATGAACCCCGGACACTACTATTTTTGATTGCTCGACGGAAATACAAGTTTTCCACCCAATTTGTATCAGTATATTTCTCTTTTGCTTATTTTGTCTTTATTTACCGTTCTATTTTGACAACAAGGAGACATTCCTAGCAATTTTTTTTTAATTTCACACATTTTGCAACATTTTAGGCTCTGACAGTGCCCGCACGAAAGACTTTTTCATGTTTTTTTATAAAAATCGTCAAATTAACAATCCTATGTGTTAAATCAAGATGCTGTAAGATTCGGTGATATAGGCTAACGCCTCCCCGAAAACCCGCAAGGACACTGACTCAGATGAAAATAGCCACATGGAATGTTAACTCACTCAACGTTCGCCTGACGCACGTCTTGAAATGGCTGGAGGAGAACCCCATCGATGTCCTCTGCATTCAAGAAACAAAATTAACAGATGACAAGTTTCCGGTGGCCGCCATCGAGGCCGCCGGCTACCACGTCGCCTACAGCGGCCAGAAGACCTACAACGGTGTCGCCATCCTGTCCAAGCTGCCGATCGCCGACGTGATCAAGAACAATCCGCGCTACGAAGACCCGCAGCAGCGCATCCTGGCCGCCACCATAGCCGGCGTGCGGGTGGTGTGCGCCTACGTGCCCAACGGCCAAAGCGTCGACTCCGACAAATACGAATACAAGCTGGGCTGGCTGTCGTCCTTCCACGACTGGATCAAGGAAGAAGCCGCGCTGCATCCGCAACTGGCGGTGCTGGGCGACTACAACATCGCGCCGGAAGACCGCGACGTCCACGATCCGGCCGCGTGGGCCGGCCAGGTGCTGGTGTCGGACAAGGAGCGCGCCGCCCTCACCCGCTTGCTCGACATCGGCCTGACCGATTCCTACCGCCTGTTCGAGCAGCCGGAAAAATCGTTCAGCTGGTGGGACTACCGGGCGCTGGGCTTCCGCCTCAACAAAGGCCTGCGCATCGACCACATCCTGCTGTCGCCGGCGCTGGTGGCCCGTTGCAGCGCCTGCGTGATCGACCGCGCGCCGCGCAAATGGGAACAGCCGTCCGACCACGCTCCGGTGATCGCCACGCTGGATTAACTAGAGCCTGGGCAGCAGCAGCTGGGCGGTCGCGTGCGGCACCGGCTGCGAGAACAGATAGCCCTGCGCATACTGGCAGCCGTTGCGCTGCAATAGCGCGTACTGCCCTTCGGTCTCCACGCCCTCCGCCACCACCGACAGCTGCAGGCTGTCCGACAGCGCGATGATCGCCGCCACAATCGCGCGGTCTTCCGCGCTCTCCTCCAACTCCTTGATGAAGGCGCGGTCGATCTTGATCTTCTTGACCGGGAAGCGCTTCAGGTAGGCCAGGCTGGAATAGCCGGTGCCGAAATCGTCGATCGACAAGCGGATGCCCATGGCGTTGATCTGCCCCAGGATGTCGAGCGTCTGCTCGCCGTGCTGCATCAGCGCCGTCTCGGTGATCTCGAACTCGATCAGCGAAGGATCGATGCCGGTTTCGTCGAGGATGGCGCGGATCGACTCGATCAGCCCGCGATGCATGAACTGGCGCGGCGACAGGTTGACCGCCAGCGGCACCGGCGCCAGGCCGGCGCGCTGCCACGCCATGCTTTGCTTGCAGGCCTGGCGTATCACCCACTCGCCGATCGGCACGATCAGGCCGTTCTCCTCGATGATGGGGATGAAGTGGTCCGGCAGCACCAGCTCGCCGTCCCCGCGACGCCAGCGCAGCAGCACCTCCATCGTGTGCAGGCGGCGCGTGCCGATGTCCATGATGGGCTGGAAGTGCAGCTCGAACTCGTCCTGCGCCAGCGCGCCGCGCAGGCTGGACTCCAGCTCGAAGTGCGCCGCCGCCGTCTGGTTCATCGCCTCTTTGAAGTACTGGTAATTGTTCCTGCCGCTGGCCTTGGCGTGGTACATGGCGGCGTCGGCGTGGCGCATCAGGGTCTCGACGTCGCCGCCGTCGTCCGGATACACGCAGATGCCGATCGACGGCGTGATGTGCAGGTTGCGGCCTTCGAGCGGGAAGCTGTCCGACAAGGCCTCGATGATCTTTTCCGCCACGTGGCTGGCCTCTTCGGACGAGCGGATGCCCGGCACCAGCACCACGAATTCGTCGCCGCCCAGGCGGGCCACGGTGTCGCTGGCGCGCACCGCGCGGCACAGCCGGCTCGCCACTTCCTTCAGCAGCTGGTCGCCGGTCATGTGGCCCAGCGAATCGTTGATGGTCTTGAAGCGGTCCAGGTCGATGAACATCACCGCCAGCCGGCGCTCGGAACGCTGCGCCGCCAGCATCGCGCGGTCCAGCCGGTCCGACAGCAGCGCGCGGTTCGGCAGGCCGGTCAGGCTGTCGTGGTAGGCCATGTGGTGCACGCGCGCCTCGGCCTGGCGGCGCTCGACGATCTCGCCCTGCAGCAGCGCGTTGGCGCCGGCCAGTTCGGCGGTGCGCTCCAGCACCCGCACCTCCAGATCGTCGCGCGCGCGGCTGACCGCTTCGGCCGCCTCGCGCCGCTCGGTGATGTCGTCCACCAGCCACACCGAACGCCCGGTGGCCTGCGCCAGGTCGAACGGACGGCCGGACAGCCGGCCCCAGAAGGTGCTGCCGTCCTTGCGCACCAGCTGGTATTCGGAGGCGTGCACGCGGCCGGCGTGGAAGTCGTCGGCGGTGGCGGCGCGCGCCGCTTCCCACGCGTCCTTGTCGGCGTAGAAGGCCTGCACGCTCAACTGGTTCATCTCGCCGGGCGCATAGCCGAACAGCTCCTCCATCTTGGTGTTGCAGCGCAGGTTGCGGCCCTGCTCCACCACCGAGATGCCCAGCACCGCGCTGTCCAGGATGGCCTGGTTTTCCAGCAGCGCGTTGCGCAGCGATTCCTCGGCGCTTTTCTGCTCGGTGCGGTCCTCGATCACCCAGATCGTGCCCTGGGTCGGGTCGTCGGGATTGACCACGTAGCCGATCAGCTGCGCCCACATCAAGGTATCGTCGGAGCGGCGCATTTCCATCTCGATCTGGAACGGCTTGCCGATCGACAGGAAGGGATAGGCTTGCGCGCCCAGCTTGTCGTAGGACTCCTGCGACGGATACAGCGCGCGGCCGGGCAGGCCCAGGCCGGCGTCGCCCTCGTAGCGGAACATCTCGGCGAAGCCGCGGTTGTAACGCGTGATGACGCGGTTCTTGGTGAACAGGATGCTCATCGAGGCATTGGTCATGATGGCCTCGACCTCCATCTGCGTCTGGCGCGTGCTGGTCACGTCCTCCAGGATCCAGATGGTGCCGCCCTCGCTATGCGCGTCGTCCACCGCCTTGGCGCGCACGCGGCACCAGAACACGCTGCCGTCCTTGCGTTTGAACTCGTATTCCTTTTTCTCGAACGGCTTGCCGGTGCCCAGCAGGGGCGCGGCCTCGCGGCCGAATTCCTCGTAGCGTTGCTGCGACGGGAACACCATCGCCGACGGCTGCCCCACCATCTCGTCGATGTCGTAGCCGAACATCTCCGCCATGCGCGGATTACAGCTCAACATGACCTGCGCCTTGCTGAACAGGATGCCGACCGAGGCGTTGTCCAGGATCGCCTTCTGCTCCAGCAGCAGCTGCCGGGTCGCCTCTTCATGCCGCTTCTGCGCGCTGCGGTCGTCGAAGATCCAGATGGTGTCCTGCTGCGTGCGGCCCGGATTGATCACGTAGCCGAAGGCGTGCGCCCAGAAGGTCGAGCCGTCCTGGCGGCGCATCTCCATCTCGGCCTGGTACGGCTTGCCGCGCGCCAGCAGCGGCCGCGCCTTGCGCACCACCGCGTCGAACGCTTCCTGCGATGGATACAAGGTCGACGTCAGCTGGCCGACGCCGCCGTCGTCGTTGAAGCCGAAGAATTCGGCGAAGCGGTGGTTGTAGCGCAGGATGCGGTTGTCGCGCTGGAAGCCGATCGCCAGCGGCGCGCTGTCCATGATGGCCTGCATCTCCAGCAGCGCGCGGCGCAGCTTCTCTTCGTCGATGCGGTGCTCGTTGATGTCTTCCATGATCCACACCGTGCCGTCGGCGGTGTGGATAGGATCGATGGCGCGGCCGAACAGGCGCGCCCAGAACAGCGAGCCGTCCTTGCGGCGCAGCTGCGCCTCCTGCATGAAGGACAAGCCCTGCGACAGCGGCGGGCTGGCCTTGCGGCCCAGGTCGATGAAGTCCGCTTCGCTCGGATACACGGTCACGCTGGCCAGGCCCTCCAGCTCCTGGCGGCTGTAGCCCAGCATTTCGGCGCAGCGGATATTGCACTCCTGGATCACCCCGTCCCTGGTGAACAGGATGCCGACGGCGGCGTTCTCCAGGATGGCCTGCTGCTCCAGCAGCGTCTTGCGCAGGGAGCGCTGGTCGCGCTCCGCCGCGCTGATGTCGTGGAAGACGATGGTGGCGCCCCGCACCGCCGAACTGGCCGGCAGCGGCTTGCTCCAGGCTTGCACCGACAGGTATTGGCCGTTGGCGCAGGTCAGGCAGCTATCCCAGCGCTGGCCCGCATCGGAGGCCTCCAGCGCCGCGGCGAGCGCCTTGACGCCGGCGCCGCGCACGTGGCGCGCGAACAGGTCGGCCAGCGGCCGCCCGGCGGGGTCCAAACCCAGCAAGTCCACCAGCTCCGGATTGGCGGCCAGCACCACGCCGTCGGTGCCATAGGCGCACGCGGGAACGCCGATCAGCGCCAGCGCATCTGCTACGAAATCAGGATTGGTCGAAACTCGATTCATGTACACCAATGGCACCCAAAAAAAATGCCACCTTGCCCGTTACTTTCCG
The DNA here is from genome assembly GCF_058799615.1 of Duganella sp. GW822-FHT06D06. Classification (NCBI taxonomy): domain Bacteria; kingdom Pseudomonadati; phylum Pseudomonadota; class Betaproteobacteria; order Burkholderiales; family Oxalobacteraceae; genus Duganella; species Duganella sp. GW822-FHT06D06. The sequence continues at coordinate 77,118 of NZ_JBXALQ010000023.1, read as the reverse complement.
GCAGCATAGTTGGCAGATCATAAACCACATTGGGCGCATTAGCCATCGCGCGTACCGAGCGGCGCCCCTAAAAACGACAATGCCCGGCGAGCCGGGCATTGTCGTCATCCGAACACTTGTCAATTACATCAGTGGGCGGCGGCTCCGGCGGCGCCGATACCGGTCTCGGAGCGCATCTCCTGCGCCTCGTAGCCGGCGCGGTCGATGCGCGCACGCGGGCTCTTGTCGAGCACCGAGAACAGCCAGATGCTGGCGAAGGCCGCCGGTATCGAGAAGATGGCCGGCGACGCGTAAGGGAACAGCGCGTCGGCATGGCCCAGCACATCGACCCACACCGATTTCGACACCACGGTCAGCACCACGGCGGTGGTCAGGCCGATGAAGCCGCCCACGGTGGCGCCGCGGGTGGTGCAGTTCTTCCACAACACCGACATGAACAGCACCGGGAAGTTGGCCGAAGCGGCGATGGCGAACGCCAGCGACACCATGAACGCGATGTTCTGCTTCTCGAACACGATGCCCAGCACGACGGCGACCACGCCCAGCGCAACGGTGGTCAGGCGCGACATGTGCAGTTCCTTGGCGCTGCTGGCCTTGCCCTTCATGATCACGGTGGCGTACAGATCGTGCGATACCGCCGAGGCGCCGGACAGCGTCAGGCCGGCCACCACCGCCAGGATGGTGGCGAAAGCCACGGCCGAGATAAAGCCGAGGAAGACATTGCCGCCCACTGCCTTGGCCAGGTGGATCGCGGCCATGTTGTTCCCGCCCAGCAGTTTGCCGGCGGCGTCCTTGAATTCGGGATTGGTGCTCACCAAAACGATGGCGCCGAAACCGATGATGAAGGTCAGTACGTAGAAGTAGGCGATCCAGCTGGTGGCCCAGAACACCGACTTGCGGGCTTCCTTGGCGCTAGGCACGGTGAAGAAGCGCATCAGGATGTGCGGCAGGCCGGCGGTGCCGAACATCAGCGCCATGCCGAACGAGATCGCCGACACCGGGTCCTTGATGAAGGTGCCGGGACCCATGATGGCGTCCTTCTTGGCGTGGATCTCGACCGACTTGGCGAACAGCGCCTCGGGGCTGAAGTTAAACTGCGCCATCACCACGAAGGCCATGAAGGTGGCGCCGCCCAGCAGCATCACCGCCTTGATGATCTGCACCCAGGTGGTGGCGGTCATGCCGCCGAACAGCACGTAGATCATCATCAGCGAACCGACCAGCACCACCGCGATCCAGTATTCGAGACCGAACAGCAGTTTGATCAGCTGCCCGGCGCCGACCATCTGCGCGATCAGGTAGAAGGCCACCACCACCAGCGTGCCGGAGGCGGAGAAGATGCGGATCGGCGCCTGCTTGAAGCGGTAGGCGGCGACGTCGGCAAAGGTAAAGCGGCCCAGGTTGCGCAGGCGCTCCGCCATCAGGAAGGTGATCACCGGCCAGCCGACCAGGAAGCCGATGGCGTAGATCAGGCCATCGTAACCGTTGAGGAAGACCGCTGCCGAGATGCCGAGGAAGGACGCCGCCGACATGTAGTCGCCGGCGATGGCCAGGCCGTTCTGGAAACCGGTGATGCCGCCGCCGGCGGTGTAGAAGTCGGATGCCGATTTGGTCTTGGCGGCCGCCCACTTGGTGACGAACAGCGTGAAGATGACGAACGCGCCGAACATGGCGATCGCGGTCCAGTTGGTCGGCTGCTTGACCGCCTGACCCAGATCGGCTCCGGCCGCGAGCGCCGCGCCGGTGGCGCCCAGCAGCGCCAATGCGGCGAGCCCGCACAGCATGCGTTTGGCGGCGTTCATGCCCGCACCCGTACTTGGATAGCGTGGGTCAGGTCATCGAACTGCTTGTTGGCGCGGCGCACATACACGCCGGTGACCAGCACCGTGAACACGATGACGAACAGGCCGAGCGGCATCCCCCAGGTCATCACGCCGGCGCCGGTTTTCGCCGCCAGCAGCTCCTTGTCGAAGGCGATCAGCAGGATGTAGCCGTAATAAACCAACATCATTGCCGCCGTCAGCGCCCAACCGAAACGGGAGCGGGCCCTCACCAGTTGATGGTAGTTGGGGTCCCGCTTTATTTTTTGAACCAGATCGTCATGCATCGCGTGTCTCCTGTGATTTATATGTGGCCAGTACTCTTTTCTTTTCGAGCTTGTGACCACAATAAACCGCGAGACTTACCGCCCCCTTACGCGCCGACTATTTCACCACACCGGCTTGAAGAACACGTTGTATCTGCTGGAGCGAAGCAGGATCCTCGATTGCCGTCAGGTCGCCGGGATTGCGGCCTTCGCAGATGGCCTGGATCGAACGACGCAACAATTTTCCCGAACGAGTCTTCGGCAACTGCGGCACGAAGTACACGCGCGACGGCCGCGCCACCGCGCCCAGTTGATGATCGACCACGCCGAGGATCTCGCGCTCCTGCGCCGCGCGGCCTTCTTCGCTGGCGACACGCGTTGCATCCTTGACGATGACGAAGGCAACCGCCACCTGGCCTTTGAGCTTGTCCTCCACGCCCACCACCGCCACCTCGGAAACGTTGGCATGGCTGGAGATGGATTCCTCGATCTCGCGCGTGCCGAGGCGATGGCCGGCGACGTTGATCACGTCGTCGGTGCGACCGAGGATGAAGTAGTAGCCATCGGCGTCGCGCACGCCCCAGTCGAAGGTCGAATACACCTGTTGGCCATCGAAGGTAGACCAGTAGGTATCGACAAATCGCTGGTCGTCGCCGTACACGGTCTGCATGCAACCCGGCGGCAGCGGGCCGTCGATCACCACCACGCCCTTCTCGTTGGCGGCGCATTCCTCGCCGGTCGATTCGTTGAGCAGCTTGACCTTGTAGCCGTACATCGCCACGCCGGGGCTGCCCAGACGCGTTGGATTGTCCTCGACGCCCTTGGCGATCGACAGGATGGGCCAGCCGGTTTCGGTCTGCCAGTAGTTGTCGATGATGGGCACGCCCAGTTCATCGTGTATCCATTGGGACGTGGTCTCGTCCAGCGGTTCGCCGGCCAGGTACAGCGCGCGCAGCGACGACAGGTCGTACTTGCGCATGAACTCCGGCGGCTGCTTGCGCAGAACGCGGATCGCCGTCGGCGCCGAGAACATGCGCGTGACCTTGTACTTCTCGACGATGCTCCACCAGATGCCGGCGTCCGGACAGACCGGCAAGCCTTCGTACATGATGGTCGCCATGCCGGCGATCAGCGGGCCGTATACGATGTAGGAGTGGCCCACCACCCAGCCGATGTCGGAGGTGGCGAAGAAGGTCTCGCCGGCGTTGCCGCAGAAGTTGTACTTCATCGACGACGCCAACGCCACCGCATAGCCGCCGACGTCGCGCTGCACGCCTTTCGGCTTGCCGGTGGTGCCCGAGGTGTAGAGGATGTAGGACGGCTCGTTCGATTCCAGCCAGGTCACGGGCACGCGCGCATCCATGTGTGCGGCGCGCAGAGTGGCCCAGTCCTCGTCGCGGCCAGGCACCAAGTCCATCGGCGCCAGCTTGCGGTCCACCAGCAGCACCTTGGCCGGCTTGGCGGACGACAGTTCGATCGCCTCGTCCAGCAGATGCTTGTAGGGGATGGCCTTGCCGTTGCGCGAACCGGCATCGGCGGAGATGATCAGCACCGGCTGGGCATCGTCGATGCGGCTGGCCAGGCTGTTGGCGGCGAAGCCGCCGAACACCACCGAGTGAATCGCGCCGATGCGAGCGCAGGCCAGCATCGCAAACGCCGCTTCGGCGATCATCGGCATGTAGATCAACACGCGGTCGCCGCGGCCGACGCCCAGCGCCTGCATCATGGCGGCGCAGCGTTCGACCTCGGTGCGCAGTTCGTTGAACGAGTAGCTGCGCTCGGTATTGGTTTCGGTGGAGATGGCGATCAGCGCGGGCTGGTCGCCCTGGCTGGCACACCAGCGGTCCACGGCGTTGTGGCACAGGTTGGTCTGTCCGCCGACGAACCACTTGGCGAACGGAGGTTGGGAATAATCCAGCACCTGCGTGCATGGGGCGTTCCAGTCGATGAGCGCTGATTCGTCCTGCCAGAATTGTTCAGGCGTGACGATAGAGCGCTGATAAAATTCAGCGTAATTCATGTCTCCTCCGTTATGGTGTGTTCAGCTTAGAACGTGTCGCCGGGGATGCGTACCCAACCTTCCATCAACACGCGGGCGCTGCGACTCATGACCGCCTTGGTCACGCTCCACTCGCCGTTCTGCTGCGTCGCTTCCGCGCCGACCCGCAAGGTGCCGGACGGGTGGCCGAAGCGCACCGCATCGCGCGCGCCGCCGCCCGCCGCGAGACTCACCAGCGTGCCCGGTATCGCCGCAGCGGTGCCGATGGCCACGGCCGCCGTCCCCATCATCGCGTGATGCAGCTTCCCCATCGACATGGCCCGCACCAGCAGGTCGACGTCGGTGGCGGCGATCTGCTTGCCGCTGGACGAGGTGTACGGCGCCGGCTTGGCGACGAAGGCCACCTTGGGCGTGTGTTGGCGCGTGGCCGCATCATCGATATGCTTGATGAGACCCATGCGCAGCGCACCGTGGGCGCGTATCAGTTCGAAGCGCGCCAGCGCTTTCGGATCGCTGTTGATCGCGTCCTGCAGCTCGGTGCCGAGGTAGCCGATATCTTCCGCGTTGACGAAGATGGTCGGGATGCCGGCGTTGATCATGGTCGCCTTCATGGTGCCGACGCCGGGCACTTCCAGCTCGTCGACCAGTTGCCCGGTCGGGAACATCGAGCCTCCGGCGCCCTCTACTTCCGCCGCCGGGTCCATGAACTCCAGCTGGACCTCGGCTGCGGGGAAGGTGACGCCGTCGAGTTCAAAGTCGCCGGTCTCCTGCACTTCGCCGTTGGTGATCGGCACGTGGGCGATGATGGTCTTGCCGATATTGGCCTGCCATACGCGCACCACGGCCATGCCGTCGCGCGGAACGCGGTCGGCGTCCACCAGGCCGCCGCTGATGGCGAAGGCGCCAACCGCGGCGGACAGGTTGCCGCAGTTGCCGCTCCAGTCGACGAAGGCCTTGTCGATCGAGACCTGGCCGAACAGGTAGTCGACATCGTGATCCGGCTTGCTGCTCTTGGACAGGATCACCGACTTGCTGGTGCTGGAGGTGGCGCCGCCCATGCCGTCGATCTGCTTGCCGTAGGGGTCCGGGCTGCCGATCACGCGCAGCAGCATGGCGTCGCGCGCGGCGCCCGGTTGCTGCGCCGCTGCCGGCAGATCCTGCAAGCGGAAGAACACGCCCTTGCTGGTGCCGCCACGCATATACGTGGCGGCAATCTTGATTTGCGGAGTATGAGCCATGATCAGGCAGCCTTCACGGATTCAAGGAAATCCTGGGCGAAGCGCTGCAGCACGCCGCCCGCTTCGTAGATCGACACTTCTTCCGCCGTATCCAGGCGGCAGATCACCGGCACTTCGACGCGCTCGCCGTTGCGGCGGTTGACCACCAACGTCAGTGTCGAACGCGGGGTGCGCTCGCCGATCACGTCGTAGCTTTCGGTGCCGTCCAGCGCCAGCGTCAGGCGGTTCACGCCAGGCTGGAATTCCAGCGGCAACACGCCCATGCCGACCAGGTTGGTGCGGTGGATACGCTCGAAGCCTTCGGCCACGATCGCCTCCACGCCCGCCAGACGCACGCCCTTGGCCGCCCAGTCACGCGACGAGCCCTGGCCGTAGTCGGCGCCGGCGATCACGATCAGCGACTGCTTGCGCTCCATGTAGGTCTCGATGGCTTCCCACATGCGGGTGACTTTGCCTTCCGGCTCCACTCGCGCCAGCGAACCGGCTTTGACCTTGCCGTCGGCGTCGCGCACCATCTCGTTCTTCAACGTCGGATTGGCGAAGGTGGCGCGTTGCGCGGTCAGGTGGTCGCCGCGATGGGTGGCGTAGGAATTGAAGTCCTCTTCCGGCAGGCCCATTTTCGCCAGGTACTCGCCGGCGGCGCTGTTCAACATGATCGCGTTCGACGGCGACAGGTGGTCGGTGGTGATGTTATCGCCCAGGACCGCCAGCGGCAGCATGCCCTTCAGCGGACGAGCGCCGGCCAGCGCGCCTTCCCAGTACGGCGGACGGCGGATGTAGGTGGTCTGCGGACGCCAGTCGTACAGCGGCTTCACTTTGATGCCGTCGTCTTCCTGCTTGGCGAACATCGGGATGTAGACCTTGTTGAACTGCGCCGGCTTGACGCTGGACGCGACCAGCGCGTCGATCTCTTCGTCGGTCGGCCAGATATCCTTCAGCGTGACCGGCTGGCCGTTGCTGTCGATGCCCAGTACATCCTTCTCGATATCGAAGCGGATCGTGCCGGCGATGGCGTAGGCCACCACCAACGGCGGCGAGGCCAGGAAGGCCTGCTTGGCGTACGGGTGGATGCGGCCGTCGAAGTTGCGGTTACCCGACAACACGGCGGTGGCGTACAGGTCGCGGTCGATCACTTCCTTCTGGATCACCGGATCGAGCGCGCCGGACATGCCGTTGCAGGTGGTGCAGGCATAGGCGACCACGCCAAAGCCCAGCTGCTCCAGCTCGGGCATCAGGCCCGCTTCTTCCAGGTACAGCGTCACGGTCTTGGAGCCGGGCGCCAGCGAGCTTTTCACCCACGGCTTGCGGGTCAGGCCGCGCGCGTTGGCGTTGCGGGCCAGCAGACCGGCGGCGATCATGTTGCGCGGGTTGTTGGTGTTGGTGCAGCTGGTGATGGCGGCGATGATGACGGCGCCGTCGGGCATCAGTCCAGGCTCGTTCTCCACCACGCCGCTGATGCCGCGCGCGGCCAGCTCGGAGGTCGGCACCCGGTTGTGCGGATTCGACGGTCCGGCGATGGTGCGCACCACCGAAGACAGGTCGAACTTCAGCACGCGCTCGTACTCGGCGGTCTTCAGGGCTTCGCCCCACAGGCCGGTTTGCCTGGCGTAGGTCTCGACCAGTTTGACCAGTTCATCATCGCGGCCGGTCAGCTTGAGGTACTTGATGGTTTGCTCGTCGATGTAGAACATCGCGGCGGTGGAGCCGTATTCCGGCGCCATGTTGGAGATGGTCGCGCGGTCGCCCAGGGTCAGGTGCGAAGCGCCTTCGCCGAAGAACTCCAGGTAGGACGATACGACCTTCTGCTTGCGCAGGAATTCGGTCAACGCCAGCACGGTGTCGGTGGCGGTGATGCCGGCTTGCGGCTTGCCGGTCAGCTCGACGCCGATGATGTCCGGCAGGCGCATCCACGATGCGCGGCCCAGCATCACGCTCTCCGCTTCCAGGCCGCCGACGCCGATGGCGATCACGCCCAGCGCATCGACCATCGGAGTGTGCGAGTCGGTGCCGACCAGCGTATCCGGGAAGGCCACGCCGTCCACCGTCTGAATCACCGGCGACATGCGCTCCAGATTGATCTGGTGCAGGATGCCGTTACCCGGCGGGATCACATCGACGTTCTTGAACGCCTTCTTGGTCCAGTTGATGAAGTCGAAGCGGTCTTCGTTGCGGCGGTCTTCGATGGCGCGGTTCTTGTCGAAGGCGTCGGGATCGAAGCCGCCGCATTCGACCGCCAGCGAGTGGTCGACCACCAGTTGGGTCGGCACCACCGGATTGACCAGCGCAGGGTCGCCGCCTTGCAGCGCGATGGCGTCGCGCAGGCCGGCCAGGTCGACCAGCGCGGTCTGGCCGAGAATGTCGTGGCACACCACGCGCGCAGGGAACCATGGGAAGTCCAGGTCGCGCTTGCGCTCGATCAGCTGCGACAGCGAGGCGTTGAGCGTCGCCGGATCGCAGCGGCGCACCAGGTTTTCGGCCAGTACGCGCGAGGTGTACGGCAGCTTGGCCCAGGCGCCAGCCTGGATTGCGTCGACAGCGGCGCGCGCGTCGAAGTAATCGAGCTTGGTGCCCGGCAGGGGTTTGCGGAATTGGGTGTTCATTATTTGCGGTCCTTGATTGGAACGAACTTCAGGTCTTCAGGACCGACGTAGTTCGCGCTTGGACGAATGATCTTGTTGTCGATGCGCTGTTCGATGATGTGCGCGGCCCAGCCGGAGGTGCGCGAGATGACGAACAGCGGCGTGAACATCGCGGTCGGCACGCCCATCATGTGGTACGACACGGCCGAGAACCAGTCCAGGTTCGGGAACATCTTCTTGATGTCCCACATGACGGTTTCCAGGCGTTCGGCGATGTCGAACATCTTCATCGAGCCGGCTTCCTGCGACAGCTTGCGCGCCACTTCCTTGATGACGACGTTGCGCGGGTCGGAGATGGTGTACACCGGATGGCCGAAGCCGATCACCACTTCCTTGTTGGCGACGCGGTTGCGGATGTCCGCTTCGGCTTCGTCGGCGTTCTCGTAGCGCTTCTGGATCTCGAAGGCGAATTCGTTGGCGCCGCCGTGCTTGGGGCCGCGCAGCGCGCCGATCGCGCCGGTGATGGCGGAGTGCATGTCCGAACCCGTGCCGGCGATGACGCGGCTGGTGAAGGTGGAGGCGTTGAACTCGTGTTCCGCGTACAGGATCAGCGAGGTGTGCATCGCCTGGACCCAGCTCTCGGACGGCTTCTCGCCGTGCAGCAGGTGCAGGAAGTGGCCGCCGATGGAGTCGTCGTCGGTTTCCACGTCGATGCGCTTGCCGTTGTGGCTGAAGTGGTACCAGTACAGCAGCATCGAGCCGAAGGAAGCCATCAGGCGGTCGGCGATGTCGCGCGCGCCCGGTACGTTGTGGTCGTCCTTTTCCGGCAGCGTGCAGCCCAGTACCGAGACGCCGGTGCGCATCACGTCCATCGGGTGCGCCGATGCAGGCAATGCTTCCAGCGCGGACTTCAGCGCTTGCGGCAGGCCGCGCAGCGAGCGCAGTCTGGTTTTGTAGCCTTTCAGCTCGGCGGCGGTCGGCAGTTTGCCGTGCACCAGCAGGTAGGCGATTTCCTCGAACTCGCAGGTGCTGGCGACGTCCAGGATGTCGTAGCCGCGATAGTGCAGGTCGTTGCCGGTTTTGCCGACGGAGCACAGTGCGGTATTACCAGCGGTGACGCCGGACAGGGCGACGGATTTTTTTGGTTTGAAAGTAGCTTCGGTCATTTTATAGGTCTCCTGATTATTTCTTCTGTGCGGCAAACAGTGCGTCGAGCTTCTGCTCGAAGCTGTGGTAATTGATACGCTCATACAGTTCGGCGCGGGTTTGCATGGTGTCGACCACGTTCTGTTGGGTGCCGTCGCGGCGGATCGCGCCGTAGACGTTTTCCGCGGCCTTGTTCATGGCGCGGAAGGCGGACAGCGGGTACAGCACCAGGCCCACATCGGCGCTGCGCAGTTCGTCCACGGTGAACAGCGGCGTCGCGCCGAATTCGGTGATGTTGGCCAGCACCGGCACCTTGACGGCGGCGGCGAATTTTTTGTACATCTCAAGGCTGATCATCGCTTCCGGGAAGATCATGTCGGCGCCGGCTTCCACGCAGGCCACGGCGCGTTCGATCGCGGCGTCCAGGCCTTCGACGGCCAGCGCATCGGTGCGGGCCATGATGACGAAGTTCTCGTCGGTGCGCGCATCGACGGCGGCGGCGATGCGGTCGACCATCTCCTGCTTGGTGACGATCTCCTTGCCCGGGCGATGGCCGCAGCGCTTGGCGCCGACCTGGTCTTCGATGTGCATCGCGGCGGCGCCGAACTTGATCATCGACTTGACGGTGCGCGCCACGTTGAAGGCGGAGGCGCCGAAGCCGGTATCGACGTCGACCAGCAGCGGCAGGTCGCACACGTCGGTGATGCGGCGCACGTCGGTCAGCACGTCGTCCAGGCTGGAGATGCCCAGGTCCGGCAGGCCGAGCGAACCCGCCGCCACGCCGCCACCCGACAGGTAGATCGCCTTGAAGCCGGCGCGCTTGGCCAGCAGGGCGTGATTGGCGTTGATCGCGCCCACCACCTGCAATGGGGACTCTTCTTGTACGGCTTTGCGGAACGCGGCGCCTGCGGAGTATTGACTCATATTATGACCTTTCAATGTTGCAGTGAAGTTGGGGTATCTAGTGCAAGGGGCGTGCCAGACAACCACCCTATATAAATCAAACACTTACGCATTTTTGACGTTTCACTGTTGTTTCAATTTGAAACAACGAAACATATGAACTACAATTGAAACATGCGCCACTCCACTCCCCTGCCCTTCGATGCCAACGACAAACCGGTGATCTGGACGGTCTCCGTCTCGCGTTTGTACGACCTGTTCCGCGACATCACGCTGGAATACGACGACCTGGCCACCATCGAACCGATCAACCTCGGCTTCGACGAAGCGGCGCGCCACATCCGCGAACGCATGGCCACCGAGCGTTGCGACGCCGTCATCGCCGCCGGTTCCAACGCGGCCTACCTGAAAGGCCGGTTGTCGGTGCCGGTGGTGATCGCCAAGTTCAGCGGCTTCGACGTGATGCAGGCGCTGGCGCGGGCGCGCCGCATATCGGACCGCATCGGCATCGTCACCTACCAGGAGCGGCTGCCGGAGCTGGCCGAATTCGCCGGCACCTTCGGCTTCGACGTCGAGCAGCGCACCTACGCGACGGAGGAAGACGCGCGCGCCCAGATCAACGACCTGAAAGCGGCCGGCATCAAGGCCATTGTCGGCGCCGGCCTGATTACCGACCTGGCCGAGGAAGCGGGACTGACCGGTGTATTCGTCTACTCCGCCGCCTCGATCCGCCAGGCCTTCGACGACGCGCTGGAGATGGCGCGGTTGACGCAGCTCGAATCGAACCGCAGCCGCGCGCGTGGCGCCGTGGTGGCGGACACGCTGCGCGCCAAGCATGGCATCAACGACCTGCGCGGCGACTCCGACGCGATGGAGGCGCTGCGCCAGACGGTGGTGCTGTATGCAAAATCCCCGGCGACCGTGCTGATACAAGGCGAAACCGGCTGCGGCAAGGAGCTGGTGGCGCAGGCCATCCACCGCGAGAGCCCGCGCACGCTGGGCCAGAACCGGCCTTTCGTCGCCGTCAATTGCGGCGCGATCGCGGAATCGCTGCTGGAATCCGAACTGTTCGGCCACGAAGAAGGCGCCTTCACCGGCGCCCGGCGCGGCGGACATGCGGGCCTGTTCGAAGCGGCCAACCGCGGCACGCTGTTCCTCGACGAGATAGGTGAAATGCCGCTGACGCTGCAAACCCGCCTGCTGCGCGTGCTGGAGGAACGCGAGGTGGTGCGGGTGGGCGGCACGCGGCCGATCGCCGTCAACGTGCGCATCATCAGCGCCACCCACTGCGATCTTGAGCAGCGCGTGCGCGAAGGCCGCTTCCGCGCCGACCTGTTCTACCGGCTGGCGGTGCTGCGCCTGTCGCTGCCGCCATTGCGCTCGCGGCAGGATGACGTCATGACGCTGGCCGAATGGTCGCTGAAGAACGCGCTGGCCTCGCTGGGCGCGCGTCCACATCCCAACCTGCACGCCGAGATGGCGACCTGCGCGCCGCTGCTGCAACGCTACGACTGGCCCGGCAACGTGCGCGAGCTGCGCAACCTGACCGAGCGCCTGGCGCTGTTCCTGGCCGCCGAGCCGTTGCAGGCATTGACGCCGGCCTTCGTGATCAGCGTGGCGCCGGAACTGGCTACGCTTGCGGTCGCGTACTCCTCCAGCGCCAGCCCGGCCATCGGCGCCCCGGCGCTGGCTTCGCCGGCCTCCCGTCTCGCCGGCGAAAGCGTCACCGCCGTGCTGGCCCGCTTCGGCGGCCGTCGCGACGCCGCCGCCGAGTACCTCGGCATCAGCCGCACCACACTGTGGCGCAAGCTGCGCGCCGAAGCCGGCCAGGCAAGCGGTACCGCCTGACTACCGCTCATCCCTTGAAAAAACCGTTCATCCAGTAGCCGTCGCCGGCGCGATGCCGGTTCGATAGCATGGCCTCACTGATTCGACACACGTCACAACCAAGGAGGTCACCATGCCACGCTCGCTCATCCAACGCATCGCCACCATTGTCGCCGGCCTGGCGCTGGCTTACGCCGCCGCACCGGCCGGCGCCGCCGGCGCCACCGCGGCCGCCGCACATCCAGCCTTCAAGGTCGAAGTGACCGGCAAGGGCGAGCCCGTGATCCTGATACCGGGCCTGGCCTCGTCCGGCGAGGTATGGAACGGCACCGTCGCCCACTACTGCGGCAGCCGCCAGTGCCACGTCGTCACGCTGGCCGGATTCGCCGGCGTGCCCGCCATCGAAGGCCCACTGCTGCCGGCCGTGGAGCAGCAACTGAGCGACTACATCGCCGCCAACAAATTCGACCACCCCATCGTCATCGGCCATAGCCTGGGCGGCTTCCTCGGTCTGAAGCTGGCCGCGGACCATCCCGACCAGGTGGGCCGCCTGGTAATCGTCGACACGCTGCCGGCGCTGGCAGCCATCCAGATGCCCAGCATTACCAGCGCCCAGATGAGGGAGATGGCCGCCGGCATGCGCGCCCGCATGGAGTCCATGGATGCCGAATCCTACCGCGCCAACCAGCTGAGAACACTGCGCAGCATGATCACCAAACAGGAAGACATCGACCGCGCCACTGGTTGGGGCAAGCTGTCCGACCACGCCACGGTCGTCAATGCCATGACCGAGATGATGAGCGAGGATCTGCGTCCTGAAGTGAGCCGCATCAAGGCGCCGACGCTGGTGCTGGGCGCATGGATCGCCTACAAGGACTACGGCACCAAGCCGATGTTCGAGCAGTTGTACAAGACCCAATACCAGCTGCTGCCCAACGTCAAAGTGGAGCTGGCCGACAACGCCCGCCACTTCATCATGTACGACGATCCGGCTTGGATGTATGATCGCATCGATAACTTTTTGAAGTAAACCCATCATGACCAACGACCGTCCACTGCTCGCGCGCCTGAACTGGTACTGGCTGTTCCAGCTGGCGGGCTGGCTGTTCCTGCCGCTGCTGCTGATCGCCATGACCCCGGGCGACCGCCACACTGCGCGCATGCTGGCCATCTCGTTCTGGGGCGTGGCGGCCGGGCTGGTCATTTCGGACACCTGGCACCGGCTGCTCAAGCGCCAGATCCGCAACGGCGTGCGGGTCAGCTGGAAGATCATGATGGTCGCCATCCTGGTGCTGGGCGTCATCCATACCGGCGTGCAGACGGTCGGCTACCTGGTCATCAAACCGTTCGGCGAAGTGCGCAACGCGTACTGGGTGCCTGGCGCGCTGATGTTCTGGTGGGGCGTTTATCTGGTGTGGAACATCTTCTACATGGCGGTGCTGTCGCTGCGCCGCGCCAACCGCTTCGAGCAGGAGGCGCTGCGGCTGGAGATCAGCGCCAAGGACGCCGAGCTGCGCGCCTTGCAGGCGCAAGTCAATCCGCATTTTTTCTTCAACAGCATGAACAGCGTACGCGCCCTGATTTACGAAGACCCGGACTCCGCCGCGCAGATGATCGACCAGTTGGCCAGCGTGATGCGCTACGCGCTGCAATCGGGCCAGCACGACACGGTGCCGCTGGCGGCGGAAATCGAAGCCGTGCAAGCCTACCTGGCGATTGAAAAAATCCGCTTCGAAGAACGCATGCTGGTCAGCGTGGAAATCGGACTGGGGCTGGAGCAGGTTCGCATACCGCCGATGGCCTTGCAGACGCTGGTGGAAAACGCCGTCAAGTACGGCGTCGAGACCAGCCCCACCGGCAGCGAGATCCGCATCCAGGCGCGGCGCCTGGACGACGGCAAGATCCATATCGAGATCGCCAACCTGGGCGCGATTCTGCCGTTCGCAAATTCCACCAAGGTTGGCCTGGTCAACACCCGCAAGCGTTTGGCGCTGGCGCTGGGCGCCAACGCCAGCCTGGACCTGACTGAAAACAGCGGCTGGGTACGCGCCACGATGACTTTACCGGAGGCCGCCTGATGCGCGCATTGCTGATCGACGACGAACGCCTGGCGCGCGCAGAGCTGCGCCGTCTGCTGGCGGCGCACCCCGAAGTGGAGATCGTCGGCGAGGCCGTCAACGCGGCCGACGGCATCCAGCAGATCACCGCGCTCAAGCCGGATCTGGTGTTCCTCGACGTGCAGATGCCCGGCGGCAGCGGCTTCGATATGCTGGCCGCGCTGGAGGAAGCGCCGGAGGTGATCTTCACCACGGCGTTCGACCAATACGCGTTGCAGGCGTTCGAAGTCAACGCGCTGGACTATCTGCAAAAGCCGATCCAGGCGGCGCGCATGGCGGCGGCCCTGCAGCGCTGTTCATTGCGCCACAGCCGCGCGCTGGCGTATGCCGCGGCGGGTGTACCGGCCGTGGCGCCGACGGCAGCCAAAAAACTGTTCATCAAGGACGGCGAGCGTTGCTGGTTTGTCGGCTTGCAGGATGTGCGGCTATTCGAATCGGACGGCAATTACACCCGCGTCTATTTCGACGACCACAAGCCGCTGATGCTGCGTTCCCTGAACCAGCTGGAAGAGCGGCTGGACCCACAACGCTTTTTCCGCGCCAGCCGCCGCCACATCGTCAACCTGGACTACGTCGACCAGGTCACGCCCAACGACGCCGGCGGCCTCGATCTGCTGCTGCGCGACGACCTCGAAGTAGAAGTCTCCCGCCGCCGTGCCGCCCAATTCAAAAGCCTGACCAGCCTCTAAAAACGGGGTCAAAAAACGGGGTCAAGTCTGACATTCGGACACGAGCTCAACCCTAAAAACGGGGTCAAGTCTGACATTCAAAAACGGGGTCAAGTCTGACATTCGGACACGAGCTCAGCCCTTGCGACCGCTACGGTTGAGTTCGTGTCCGAATGTCAGACTTGACCCCGTTGTGATTACGTTCGCAACGCCTCGGCCGGCACCATGCGCATGGCGATCCAGGTGTGGCGGGCGATGGCGATGAGGGCGATGACCAGCGTTAGCGACAGCGCGAACAGCAAGGTCCAATAGCCGATCGGCGCGTGTTCGACATAGCCCGACAGGTAGCGGCGGATCGCGATCACCGCCACCGGCAAGGCGATCACCGCCGCCGCCAGCACCAGCACGCCGATCTCCCGCACCACCAGCAGGCCGATGTCGGCGCCGCGCGCGCCGTGCAGCTTGCGCATGACGATCTCCCTGGCCCGCCGCTGCACCGTGTTCGCCGACAGCACATAGGTGCCGAAGGCGGCGATCGCCAACGCGATGCCGGTGGCGACCGACATCAACTTGGCCAGGCGTTCATCGTCGGCGTAATTGGCAGCCAGTACATCGCTGGCGCGGACGATCTTGGGGATCGCATCCGGGAAGAAGCTGGGCCACAACGCCTGCACGCTGCGCTCGACGGCCGCCGGATCGCTCGACGCGCGCACGCTCAACACCGTCCCCGCCGTCCACAGCTCGTAGGCGGTCGCGATCGGTTTGTCGCGCAGCGAATGGAACCGCAAATCAGGAGCGATGCCGACGATGCGCTTGGAGATCACCTTGTTGTCGAAACCAGTGAACAACACGGTCTCGCCTATCGCCGCTTCGACATTGGCGAATCCCAGCTCGCGCACTGCTACCGCATTCAGCACCACCGGCACCCGGTCGTCCTCCTTGTCCACCGCAGCCTGGAACAGCCGGCCGGCAAGCGGCGCTATGCCGTAAAGCTCGAAGAAATTCGCGCTGACCGATTTCATCTCCATGGTCGCCCCCTGGCCGCCGGGACGCTTCAGCTCACGGGTCCATAACCAGTCGAGCCGGCCCACCGGATCTTCCGATATCGCCACGCCGGCCACGCCCGGCTGCGCCGCCAGGGTCGAATAGAAGCGCCGCGCCTTCTCGCTGTCCTTGACCCGCTCAGGCATATCGACGATGACGAGCGGCGTCGGGTCGAAGCCCGGCGAGGCGTGTATCGCATAGTAGGTTTGCCACACCACCGCGATCGTCACGCTGGCAAAACCCATCGCGACCGACACCTGCAGCACCGTCAGCGCGCGCCGCCATTGCATGCTGGCGCGGGACTCCGTGTCGGGCCGGCCGGCCAGCACCTGCGTCGGATGCACGCGCAGCGCGACCCAGGCCGGGTAGATCGCCGTCAGCACGCCCAGCACGCCGCCCAGGCCAAACGCGGCGACGATATTCTGCAATGAGAACAAGCCTTCCAGCTGGCGATTGACCAGCTGCGAGAAGACCGGCAGCGCCAGCCACGCCAGCATCAGGCCAAGCGCGGTGGCGGTGATCGCCACCAGCAGCGATTCGAGCAGGAACAACAGCATCAGCTGCCCCACGCCCGCGCCCAGCACTTTGCGCATCGCTACTTCGCGCTGGCGGCGCAGCACGCGCACCATGCTCAGGTTGACGTAGTTGATCGCGGCCATGACCAGGATCAGCAGCGCAAGCCCCGCCAGGCCGGCGACCAGCACAGGGTTGGCGCGGTCGCCGGGAGCCGACACGAAACTGTTCTGCATCTTGTAGTCGAAGTAGGCATCGCGCAGCGGCGACATGGTGAGCTCGATCGCCTTGCGTTTGCCAAGGCGGGCGCGCGTCTCCGGCGGGAAGTTCTGCATGCTCGGCGCGGTGTCCACCACCTTCTGCAGGCTGTCGATGATGGCCGGCGGCGAGGCGCCGGGCTGCACGCGTATCAGCATCTTGCCCATCCAGCCATGCTCGCCGGTCATCATCTCATGCCGGATATCCGGTCCCGCCACCAGCGAGTTGACGCCGAAAAGCAGTTCGAACGGTATCGTCGTATTGGCCGGCGGTGTCGGCACCACGGCGCCTACCTGCACCGTGTTCCCTTCCGCCAGCATCGTGCGGCCCACCGCGTTGGTGGTACCGAACAGCCGCAGCGCGCCGGCCTCGGTGACGACAAAGCGATCAGGTTTATCCAGCGCATCGGCCAGGTTGCCCTGCACCGCGCGCAGTCCAAGCATCTCGGTAAAACCTGGCATGACGGTCAAGCCGCGCACCGCAAAGATGTTGCGATTGATCCGTACCGTCAGCGGCGTGATCTCCGGCCGTGCCGGGATGTAGAGCACGGCGCCGGCCACGCCTGGCGTCTTCAGCGCGGGTTCGAGCAGGAACATCGGCGCCACTTCATGCAGGGGCGAAGCCGGGTCGACGTTGAAATGCTGTTTGACGACATAGACCCTGTCCACATCCGGGAAATGGGCGTCGTACTCCATCGAGTAGCGCACAAAGCCAAGCAGCAGCAGGCACGCGGCCAGGCCGATGCCCAGCCCCAGCACCACCGCCAGCGTGTAGGCCGGCTCCTGTACCAGCGCGCGCCAGCCGATGCGAAAATCTCTTAGCTTCATGTGATTGAAAATCCGTGGTTGGAAAACCCATAGCGTTTGCAACATCCATGCCACGGTGGTTCAGGCGCTTCTGCGGCCGCCTTCGGGCGGCCGATGTTCGGAAGTGAACGTTATCGCTGTTCACTTCCGAACACTTCGCCTTACTTGGCCTTGATCGGGAAGGCCGGGCGCAGCGGCCGCGCCGGCGGATTCTTCGCCAGTTCGGCCTTGATGACCTCAATCGCCTTTTCCAGCTGAGGGTCGCGGCCGGCGATGACGTCGGCCGGATTCTGGTCGATTTCGATATCCGGCGCGACGCCTTCGTTTTCCACGCTCCAGCCGCCATCGCGGGTCCAGAAGGCCAGGTTGGGCGCGGTGATGCCGCCGCCGTCCATCAACGTCGGGAAACCGAGCACGCCCACCAGGCCGCCCCAGGTCCGCTTGCCGATCAACGGTCCCATTTGGTTTTTGCGGAACATCCACGGCAGCAGGTCGCCGCCCGAGCCGGCCGTTTCGTCGATCAGCATCGCGCGCGGCCCCTGGATCGAGGCCGACGGGGTTTTCATGTCGGCGCCGTAGCGCATGGTCCACCAGGCGATTTCCTTCTTCTGCAAAATCTCCAGGTAGTAGTCGGCCACGCTGCCGCCGCCGTTGAAGCGTTCGTCGATGATGACGGCGTCCTTGTCGGCCTGCGGGAAGAAGTAGCGCTTGAAGTAGGTGTGGCCCAGGGTCGCGGTGTTCGGCACGTACACATACGCGACCTTGCCGCCGGTGGCCGCGTTCACCTTGCGGATATTCCCTTCGATCCAGTCGCGGTTGCGCAAGGCGTCCTCGGTCGCTACCGGCACCACGGTGATGGTGCGCGATTTGCTGCCGTCCGCGTTCGGGCCGACGGTGATGTCGATGGCCTTGTTGGCGGTGTTCTCGAAGGCGCTGTACAGGTTCGTCGGCGCCAGCAGCGGACGGCCCTCCACCGCCAGCAGGTATTCGCCGGCCTTGACGTTCAGGCCAGGCTCGGTGAGCGGCGCGCGCAACGCCGGGTTCCAGTTCAAGCCGCCGTAGACTTTCCTGAAGCGATAGTGGCCGTCGCTGACCTCGTAGTCCGCGCCCAGCAGGCCGCCCGGCACCGCCTTGGCGTCGGTGAAGAAGTCGCCTCCGCCACCGCGATGGTGCCCTACGCCGATCTCGCTGCACAGCCACTGGATCAGGCGATTCAGGTCGCCTCGGCTGGACAGCTCGGGCAGGAACTGCGCGTACTTGGCGCGCATCTTGTTCCAGTCGGCGCCGTGCATGCCGGGGTCGTAGAAGAAGTCGCGGTTGATGCGCCAGGCTTCGTTGAAGATCTGCGTCCACTCCGCGCGCGGTTCGGCGTGCACCTCGATCGCTTCGACCTTGACCTTGCCCTCGCCCGGCGTCAGCGTCTTGGCGGTGGCGCTGCCCATGGCCCAGGCTTCCTTGGCACGGTACAGGATCTTCTTGCCGTCGGCAGAAACCTCAAATTCGTCGGCTTCGGCCAGCAGGGTTTCGGCCTTGCGGTCTTTCAGGTCGAAGCGCTGGATGGCTTTCTTGCCGTCGTTCTCGCGCAGGAAGAAGATCTGCCCTGCTTCGCCGGTTCCCAGTTCGGACAGCGCGGCGGCAGGGATGGGCAGGTCGACGATGCGGGTTTCGATGCCGTCGAAGTCGATCGAGATCGGCGCCACCGGTGCGACCGTCACTTTCGGATCGTCGCGGCCGGTTTTCGGGTCGACCTTGGCCGGCTCCGGCTTGGCCGTGTCCTTGGCGGTGGCCGGTGCGGAGGCCGCCGCGCTCTTCTCCTCGTCGCTCTCCTTGATCAGCGGCGACGGCAGGTCGCGCCGCAGCACCGCCATCCAGACGGTGCGGGTCACGCGGTTGTCTTCGTTCTGCTGCGAGAACCAGTTGTTGCTAGGCCCGGCGTTGGTCGAGGCGAAGGAGTACAGATACTTGCCGCTCTTGTCGAATACCGGATCGACGACGTCGGACAAGCCATCCGTCACCGGCCATGATTTGTTCTGCTCCAGCGAATAGATGTAGGCGCTGCGGGTGTAGGTCATCGAATTGAGCGCGTAGGCGATCCAGCGCGAATCCGGCGCCCACGCGGCGCGCAGCGTCTTGTTCACGCCATACAGCGGTTCGCTGGCGATCTTCCTGGTCGTACCCGAGGCGATGTCCAGCACATACAGCGTCCACGCGTTGTCGGTGTAGGCGATCTTTTTGCTGTCGGGCGACCAGACCGGGTTGTCGTAGAAGCCGGCGCCGGTGAGCTTGAATTTGCGCGCTTCGCCCTTGCCGTCCTGCGCGCGGATGTGCAGCGCGTATTCGCCCGATTCGTCGGAGAAGTAGGCGACGGAGCGGCCGTCAGGCGACCACGCCGGCGAACGTTCATGCGCGGCAGGCGTTTGCGTCAGGTTGCGCACATCGCCCTTGTCGGCCGGGATGGTGACGATCTCGCCGCGGAACTCATACGCCACGCGCGCGCCGGACGGCGAGATCGACGCATTGCGGATGTACTTGGCGCCGCTGACCCAGCGCGGGCGCGACGCGCCCAGGTCGCTGTTGACGCCGATGGTCAGCTTGCGCGACTGTCCGCTGGCCAGGTCCAGCGCATGCAGATAGCCGGCCTGTTCGTAGACGATACCGCCGCCGTTGGCCGCGATGTTCAGCACCGGGAAGTCGGTATGCCGGGTCAATGCGCGCACCGCCTTGGTCTTGACGTCGTAGGCGTACAGATTGAATTCGCCGTCGCGGTCGGAGCGGAAGTAGACGGTGTCGCCTATCCACACCGGATCGACATCGTTCGAGTGCGTGGCCGGCTGCGGGATCCGCTGCACCGATTTATCGGCGCGGTTGAACAGCCACAGGATGGAGTTGGTGCCGCCGCGATAGTGCTTCCACTGCATGAAGGCCGGCGAGAACGGGTTGTAGGCGATCTGCTTGCCGTCCGGCGACCAGCCCGCGCGCGCGGCGTTCGGCACTTCCAACTCGGTCTCCACGCCGCCGGCAACCGGCACCGTGAACAGCTTGCGATAGCGGTTGTTGAACGCCGCGCGCGGCGACGTGAACATCACCGCCTTGCCGTCCGGCGTGAAGCCTTGCGCCACGTCCGCGCCGGGATGGTAGGTCAGTCGCTTCGGCACGCCGCCTTCAACCGGCAGCAGGTAGACATCGGTATTGCCGTCGACCTGGGCGCTGTAGGCGATCGATTTGCCGTCCGGCGAAAACACCGGGTTCGATTTCTCGCCCGGATCGGACGTCAGGCGGCGCGGCGACGAGCCGTCGCGGTTCGCAAGCCAGACGTCGCCCGCGTAGATGAAGGCCAGGTGCTGCGCCGACAATGCCGGCTCGGTCAGCATGCGGGTGTCGCTGGTGCTGGGCAGCGCCAGCGCGCCGTGGCTCATCGTCAGCAAGGCTGCGGCAACGGCTGCGGATAACGCTGCGGATAACTTCTGCTTCATTGTCTCTCCTTATTTAAGCGCGGGGATGGCTTGCGGCTGATAGGCCTTGATCGGCTGCGCCTTCAGCTTCTTGTCCAGCAGGTCCAGCGCCACTTCCAGCTGGCGGTCCTGGCCTTGATACGTGGCGTGCGGCGGGTTGTCCACTTCCACATCCGGCGACACGCCCACGCCTTCGATCAGCCACTGGCCGTCGGCCGTGTTGAACTGGCCGTTTTCGGCCACGCGCGCCATGCCGTTGTCGCTCAGGCGGTTGTTATCGCTGAGCCAGACGCCGGCGCCCGCCGTGCGCTTGCCGACCAGCGGCGCCAGTCCCAGCGCCTTGACGCCGGCCGCGAAGGTCTCGCCGTCCGAGTAGGTGTATTCGTCCACCAGCACCACCAGGTGGCCGCGGAAGGTGTTCTGCATATTCGGCGCGGGCAGCGCGCCCGGCGACGACCAGAAGGCCCAGGCCTTGCGCAGCAGCTTCTCGATCACCCAGCTGTCGATGTTGCCGCCGTTGTTGCGGCGCACGTCGATGATCAATCCTTCGCGGTTGACGTTGGCGTAGAAATCGCGCGCGAACGAGGCGATGTCGCGCGGGCCCATGGCGCGCAGGTGCAGGTAGCCGATGCGGCCCTTGGATGCGGCCTCCACCTGGCGCGCGCGGCTCTGTTCCCAGTCGCCGTAGCGCAGACCTGCCTGCTTCATCATGTTGACCGGCGTGACGATCACCGAACGCATGCCCCCCTCCTTGCGCTTCACTTGCAGCAGCATCTGCTTGTCCGCCTGGTTCAGCAGCAGGTCGGCGATGTCGCGCGCCTCCAGCACCGGCTTGCCGTTGACGGCGGTGATGACGTCGCCCTCCTTCACGTCCACGTCCGGTTGCAGCAGCGGGCCGCGTTCGGACGGCAGCTCCGGTTCGCTGCGGTAGATGTGGTCGACGCGGTAGCCGTCGGCGGCGCGCGTGAGCAGCGCGCCCAGGCCGGCCGGCGAACCCTCCGGCGCTGGACGGCGCAACTCGCCCGGCGCGATCTGCGAGTGCAGCGCGCCGACCTCGCTGACCATCATGGCCAGCACGTCGTTCAGCTCCGCGCGGTCGGTCACGCGCTCGACCAGCGGCGCGTACTTGGCGCGCACGCCGGTCCAGTTCACGCCGCGCATCTTGGCGTCGTACAGGAAGTCGCGGTGCATGCGCCAGGCGTCGTTGAACATCTGCGTCCACTCAAGGCGCGGATTGGAGGTGAAGGTCCAGTCGTCCACCTTGACCTTGGCCTTGGAGACGTCCGTCGGCGCCTTGGCGCCCGCCTCCACCACCAGCATGTCGCCCGGACCGCTGGCGACGAAGCCGCGGTAGTACAGGTGCTTCTTGTCGAAGGCCAGGTCGTATTCGCGCACGCCGCTGGCGAAGACTTCCGGCTGCGGGCCGTTGGCGGCGATCGCCAGCGTTTTCAGGTTGGCCTTGCCGTCGCTGCCGTCGGCGTCGAGGAAGTACAGGCGCTTGTCGTCGATTTGCAGGTT
Source organism: Duganella sp. GW822-FHT06D06 (assembly GCF_058799615.1). NCBI lineage: Bacteria > Pseudomonadati > Pseudomonadota > Betaproteobacteria > Burkholderiales > Oxalobacteraceae > Duganella > Duganella sp. GW822-FHT06D06. The sequence goes on along the minus strand of NZ_JBXALQ010000023.1, from coordinate 54,964 downwards.
GCGGTAGTTACCGGCCGCCAGCGGCACTTCGAACAGGCGGTCCGCCAGGCCGGCGTAGACGATGGCCGGCAACGCCTTGCCGGATTTTTTCTCCGGCACGGCCTTGGCCACGGCTTTTTCCACCGCCTTCTCGGCGGCCTGCTCGACGGCCTTCTCGGCCGCGCCTTCGGCCGGCTTGTCGGCCGGCTTGTTCAGCTCATCGTCCGGCTTGAAGGGGAAGCGGTTGCCCGGCTGGAGCGCCAGCGCGTACACGCCGGTGCGCTTGTCGAACACCGGTCCCATATTGCGGTCGCCCCAAGGCGAGCCATTCGCCAGCTGGAAGTTGCGGGCCGAGAGGAAGTACAGCCATTTGCCGTCCGGCGAAAACACCGGCGAGCGCGAGTTGTAGCGGTCGCCGGTGACGAAGGCCAGCTGCTTCGACTCGAGGTTGTACAGGCCGATCTGGTTGCGCTGCTCGGTGCTGGCGGCGCGCACCAGCACCAGGTTCTTGCTGTCGCCGGACCACAGGATTTCGTCATGCCGGTCCGAGCCGACCTTGCTGCCGTCGTCGATGACGGTGTTGGTTTTGCTGGCCAGGTCCAGCATCCACAGGCGGCCCTTCTTGTCGGTGTGGGCCAGCCAGCGGCCGTCCGGCGACGGGTACAGCTGCCAGCGGTGGTTGTTGCCATCCTTGGTCAGCTGCTCGCCCTTGCCGGAACCGTCGGCGGCGAATTTCCAGATTTCGTTTTCGCCGGTGCTGTCGACGATGGCGTAGACCCATTTGTCGTCGTGGCTGAACACCGCCTCGCGGGCGCGCGCACCTTCCGGCACCGCGATCTCGACGCGCCGCTGCGAACCGGTGCCGGCCACGCTGACGCGGCCGCGCGCGGTCAGCACCAGGCGTTCGTCCTTGCCGGAGATTTGCACGTTGGTCAGGTTCTCCAGCGGCGAGCGGATCTGGCGCGCGCGCTGCTGGTCGAAGTCGGAGACCAGGCCGATCGCCAACTGTTCATCCCTGGCCGCGGCCAGGTCCAGCACGTGCAGGTCGGCGCCCAGTTGGTAGACGATGCGGCCGTCGCCCAGCGCGGCGTTGCGCACGTCCCAGTCGGTGTGCCTGGTCAGCTGGCGCGGATCGCCGCCGTCGGCCGCCATCGACCACAGGTTGTCGGAGCCGCCACGGTCGCTGATGAAGTAGACGCGGCCCTGCCACCACATGGGGCGCTTGTTGTTGCCGGCGTCGGTGGCCAGCAACGGCGCGGCTTCCGAGGCGCCACTCAAGTCGTAGCGCCACAGCTGGGCGTGCGCGCCGCCGCGATAGCGCTTGACGTTGTCGTTGGTCAGCGCCAGACCGTTGCGGGTGAAGTACAGCGTCTTGCCGGCGTCGTCGAGCACGGCGTCGTTGGCGTCGGCCACGGCGAACACGCGGCGTTGCAGGTCGCCCGGCTTGACGGCGGCGATGACGTTGTTGCGCGACGGGCCTTTGCTATCGAGCGTGGTGACCAGCACCTCGCCCTGCGCGCTCCAGCCCAGCACATTCACCGCGCTGTTTTCAAAGGTGATGCGCTTGGGCAGGCCGCCCGTCACCGGCATCACGTAGGCTTCCTGCCCGCCTTCGTAGGAGGCCGAGAAGGCGATCCATTTGCCGTCGTGCGAGATGGCGGCGTTGGTTTCGGCGCCCGGGTGGGTGGTCAGGCGCTGTGCGGCGCCGCCGTGGACACCGGTCTTCCACAGGTCGCCCTCGGCGGTGAAGACCACGACGTCGCCACGGATGGCGGGGTATCGGTAGTAGGCGTCGGCGGCGGAGGCGGTGCCGGACAGCAGGCCGGCGGACAGGAACATCAGGGCGAGAGGACGTGGCAGGATCATGGGACAGTTTCAATGTTTGTCAAATGGAACGACAATTCTGGCACAGCTTTAGGTCTAAAAGAAAAAAACCCGCTCCACTTGCGTGGGCGGGTCCTTTATGAGGCCTGAAAGGCTTATTCGACTTCGACGGTTTCCGGTGGTGTCGTCGGTGCGGCGTCCGGCGGTTCCGGGAACTCCAGCTTGACCTGGTCTTTCTCGTCCAGGTCGACCGTCACGCGGCCACCGGTGACCAGGCGGCCGAACAGCAGCTCGTCGGCCAGCGCCTTGCGGATCATGTCCTGGATCAAGCGCGCCATCGGACGTGCGCCCATCAGCGGATCGAAACCTTTCTTCGCCAGGAACTTGCGCAGTTTCTCGCTGAAGATAGATTCGACTTTCTTCTCGTGCAGCTGCTCTTCCAGTTGCATCAGGAACTTGTCGACCACGCGCAGAATGATGTCCTCGTCCAGCGCGCGGAAGCTGATGGTGGCGTCGATACGGTTGCGGAACTCCGGCGTGAACATGCGCTTGATGTCGGCCATCTCGTCGCCTGCCTGCTTGGAATTGGTGAAGCCGATCGAAGTTTTCTGCAAGCTCTCGGCGCCCGCGTTGGTGGTCATGATGATGATCACGTTGCGGAAGTCGGCCTTGCGTCCGTTGTTGTCGGTCAGCGTGCCGTGGTCCATCACCTGCAGCAGGATGTTGAAAATGTCCGGATGGGCTTTTTCAATCTCGTCCAGCAGCAGCACCGCGTGCGGTTTCTTGGTGATGGCCTCGGTCAGCAGGCCGCCCTGGTCGAAACCAACGTAGCCCGGCGGCGCGCCGATCAGGCGCGACACGGCGTGACGCTCCATATACTCGGACATGTCGAAACGAATCAGCTCGATGCCCAGGATGAAGGCCAGCTGCTTCGCCACCTCGGTCTTGCCGACGCCGGTAGGACCGGAGAACAGGAAGGAGCCGATCGGCTTGTCGGTCTTGCCCAGGCCGGCGCGCGCCATCTTGATCGCCGATGCCAGCGCTTCGATCGCCGGGTCCTGGCCGAACACCACGTTGCGCAGGTCGCGGTCGATGGTCTGCAGCTTGCTGCGGTCGTCCTGGTTGACGGTCTGCGGCGGGATGCGCGCGATCTTGGCGATGATGTCCTCGATCTCGGTCTTGCCGATGGTTTTCTTCTGCTTCGATTTCGGCAGGATGCGCTGGGCCGCACCGGCTTCGTCGATGACGTCGATGGCCTTGTCCGGCAGGTGGCGGTCGTTGATGAAGCGGGCCGCCAGTTCCGCCGCGGTCGACAGCGCCGACGACGAGTACTTGACGCCGTGGTGTTCCTCGAAGCGCGACTTCAGGCCGCGCAGGATCTGCACGGTCTGTTCGACGGTAGGCTCGTTGACGTCCACTTTCTGGAAGCGGCGGCTCAGCGCGTGGTCTTTTTCAAACACGCCGCGGAACTCGGTGTAGGTGGTCGCACCGATGCACTTCAGCTGGCCGTTGGCCAGGGCCGGCTTGAGCAGGTTGGACGCGTCCAGGGTGCCGCCCGAGGCCGAACCGGCGCCGATGATGGTATGGATCTCGTCGATGAACAGGATGCCGTTCGGATTGTCCTTCAACTGCTTGAGGACGGCCTTCAGGCGCTGCTCGAAATCGCCGCGGTACTTGGTGCCGGCCAGCAGCGCGCCCATGTCCAGCGAATACACGACGGCACTCGACAGGATTTCCGGCACGTCGTTCTGGGTGATGCGGTAGGCCAGGCCTTCGGCGATGGCGGTCTTGCCGACGCCGGCTTCGCCCACCAGCAGCGGATTGTTCTTGCGGCGGCGGCACAGGATCTGGATCACGCGATCCACTTCGTCCTCGCGGCCGATCAGCGGATCGATCTTGCCTTCGGCGGCGGCCTTGTTCAGGTTTTGCGTGAACTGGTCGAGCGGGCTTTCCTTGGTCTGGCCTTCGCCGCCCGGTGCGCCCTCTTCCACGCCTTCCGAGGCCTTGGCGGCATCGGTCTGCTGGTCCTTGCGCACGCCGTGCGAAATGAAGTTGACCACGTCCAGGCGGGTCACGCCCTGCTGATGCAGGTAGTAGACCGCGTGCGAGTCCTTCTCGCCGAAGATGGCCACCAGCACGTTGGCGCCGGTGACTTCCTTCTTGCCGTTGGAGGCGGACTGCACGTGCATGATGGCGCGCTGGATCACCCGCTGGAAACCGAGCGTAGGCTGGGTGTCGACTTCGCCCGTGCCGGGCACGGTCGGCGTGTTGTCGCCGATGAAGTTGGTCAGCGTTTTACGCAGGTCTTCGATGTTGACGGCGCAAGCACGCAACACTTCGGCAGCCGAAGGATTGTCAAGCAAGGCCAGCAGCAAGTGCTCCACCGTGATGAATTCGTGCCGTGCCTGCCGAGCTTCGACAAACGCCATGTGCAAACTTACTTCTAATTCCTGCGCAATCATACTTCCTCCATCACGCATTGCAGGGGGTGCCCCGCCTTGCGCGCATGCGTTAAAACGAACTCCACTTTGGTACAGGCTATATCTTTTGAGAACACGCCGCACACTCCTTTGCCGTAGCGATGAACACTGAGCATTATCTGCGTGGCCGTTTCACGGTCTTTGTTGAAATACTCCTGGATGATGGCGACCACAAACTCCATCGGTGTGTAGTCATCATTGAGCAGCGCCACCTGGTACAGGGGTGGCGGCTTCAGCGTTTGCCGCTCCAAGAGGGTTTCGGTGTCATGCTTGGTTGCCATACGCTTATATTCTAATGCTTTCGGGGTTGATGCAATGTGCATTTCACTATACACATTCAATTGTTTTCCATCTTACGCGTTTTCTGAACTTGACGCAGATGGCGCCCCATTCGCTAAAATCAAGAGTTGCTTTTCCGCCAATTGGCTTAAAAGTAGCAAAATGCATACAAATCTGCTTGACTTTAGAATTTGGTCCGCTAACAATGCGTTATCGACTGCGTGCAGAAATGTACAAGGTGATAAGAAGTGAGGCGTGAGGAGGGGGCAAGAAGCTTCTTGCTTTTATGGCTCGTGTGATCCGTTTTAATTTTGAAAGTTCTTTTTATGGCAACAGGTACAGTTAAGTGGTTCAATGATTCCAAAGGTTTTGGCTTCATCACTCCAGATGACGGCGGCGAGGATTTGTTCGCTCACTTCTCCGCAATCAACATGAACGGTTTCAAGACCCTCAAAGAAGGTCAAAAAGTTCAATTCGAAGTCACGCAAGGCCCTAAAGGCAAGCAAGCTTCCAACATCCAGTCCGCTTAATTTTTTAAGCAACAGATGTGAAAAACCTCGCGACGCGGGGTTTTTTTTCGTCCCGACCCCAGCGCGCCTGTTGCAGAACTCCGACAACCCGCGCCTCCCGCCTCCCCTTGTGACAATTCAATAGAATCGCCAAAATTGAAAAATGCATAATCTTATGCGTTAAGGTAATAATGCCTATCAGGCATGTGCCGCCGCCGTTCGTCTCTTACCAAGGGTCCTATGAATAGCATGCACGTCAAGAAAATCAAAACCGTCCTGGTCTACGCCGCCATCCTCGCGCTGGGCCTGGGTGTGGGCCGGGTGGCCTCCAAGGTGCCGCAATGGCTGGCGCCGGCCTATGTCGAAGGCGACTTCAAGGCCTACTATCCCGACGCCGCCACCAAGGTGGTGCTATACGGCACCAAGAGCTGCCCCTTCTGCCAGCAGGTGCGCGCCTACCTGGGCGAGCATCACATCCCCTACGCCGATATCGACGTCAACGAGGCCGGCAAAGGCCAGCAGGACTATCGCAGCTTCGGCGAAACCGCCGTGCCGGTGATCCTGATCGGCAACCGCCGCATCACCGGCTACAAACTACCCGTCATCGAAGCCGCGCTCGCACAGTTGAAGCCGGCCGCCAACCGCTGACCCCACCCGTTTTTGGGGGCCGTGTATATGGACGGCACGGTTGCAGGCCTTGTCTACGTCCAGCCACTTGGAGGAGCACAATATGAATAAGAAACTGAAACTGTTTTTGTTCGCAATCGGCATCGGCGCCGCATCGGCACCGGTACTGGCCAGCTGCAACTACTACTGCGTCGTTGAATATCGGGCTTGCATGAAATACCAGCCGGCCGCCGAATGCGACGCCGAGCGCGACGCCTGCGAAGAAGCCTGCGGCGGCTAAGCCTGGCCTGTATTGACGGGCAGCTGTTGCCCGTCAATCAGAGTGCCGGCGCCAGCAGCTTGAGCAGCAACCCTATCCCGGCGCAGACAGCAATCACACGCGGCACCTTTTGCCCGTAGCGCAGCAGCGCCAGCGCCGCCCCCAGCGCGATCAACGCCGCCGCCCAGTCCGGCGAAGCGTCGAACCCGGCCGGCCAGATGACGTGCCATGCGAAGAACAGCGCCAGGTTGAGGATGACGCCGACCACGGCCGCCGTGATGCCGGTCAGCGGCGCGGTGAAGCTGATATCGTCGCGCGTGGCCTCGACCAGCGGACCGCCGGCCAGGATGAACACGAACGACGGCAGGAAGGTGAACCACGTCACCAGCACCGCCGCCATGGCGCCGGCCAGCGCGACATGTTCCGCGCCGAACGGCGCCTGCCCCCAGCCGCCGACAAAGCCGACAAACGCCACCACCATGATCAACGGGCCCGGCGTGGTCTCGCCCAGCGCCAGGCCGTCCATCATCTGCGGCGGCGTCAGCCAACCGAAGTTGACCACCGCCCCCTGGTACACATACGGCAGCACCGCGTAGGCGCCGCCGAAGGTCAGCAAGGCGGCCTTGGTGAAGAACCAGGCCATCTGGGTGTAGCTGTGCTGCCAGCCGGCGGTCAGCACCAGCAACGTTATCGGCGCCAGCCACAGCAGCGCGCCGCAGCCGCACACCAGCGTCAGGCGACTCCAGCGGAACCGGGCGTGCGGCGGTGGCGGCGTTGCGTCATCGATCACGGCGGGGCCATACGACGCCTTGGCGGCGCCATGTCCGCCGCCGGTCCTGAACGCCTGCGGCAAAAAGCGGCCGCCGGCATAACCGGCCAGCGCGGCGCCGGCGACGATCAGCGGGAACGGCAGCTGCACGGCGAAGATCGCCACGAAGGCGGCGCCGGCGATGCCCCACAGCCAGCCGTTGCGCAAGGCGCGCGTGCCGATCCGGTGCGCGGCCTGCAACACGATCGCCGTCACCGCCGGCTTGATGCCGTAGAACAGGCCGGCCACCAGCGGCTGCTGGCCGAACGCCATGTAGACCCACGACAACAGCACCAGCAACAGCAGCGACGGCAGCACGAACAAGGCGCCGGCGATGATGCCGCCACGCGTGCGATGCAGCAGCCAGCCGATGTAGGTGGCCAGTTGTTGCGCCTCGGGACCGGGCAGCAGCATGCAGTAGTTCAGCGCGTGCAGGAAGCGGCGCTCGGAAATCCAGCGCCGGCGCTCGACCAGCTCCTGGTGCATGATGGCGATCTGGCCCGCCGGTCCGCCAAAGCTGATGCAGCCCAGCTTGAGCCAGAAGCGGAAGGCTTGCCAGAGGGTGGGCGCCGGCGGCGCGTCGGACGGCGTCATCGTGGGATTCCTGTCAAAAAAAAGCCCCGCTCCATTCCAGAAGCGGGGCCGATGTGTGCGGTGGCCAGCTTACATCTGGTCGATCATCACGTCGCCGAAGCCGGAGCACGACACCTGGGTCGCGCCTTCCATCAGGCGGGCGAAGTCGTAGGTGACCTTCTTCGAATCGATAGCTTTCTCCATCGATTTGATGATCAGGTCGGCCGCTTCGATCCAGCCCATGTGGCGCAGCATCATTTCGGCGGACAGGATCAGCGAACCCGGGTTCACATAATCCTTGCCGGCGTACTTCGGCGCGGTACCGTGGGTGGCTTCGAACATCGCCACCGAGTCCGACAGGTTGGCGCCCGGCGCGATGCCGATGCCGCCCACTTGCGCCGCCAGCGCGTCGGAAATGTAGTCGCCGTTCAGGTTCAGCGTGGCGATCACGCTGTACTCGATAGGACGCAGCAGGATCTGTTGCAGGAAGGCGTCGGCGATCGAATCCTTGATGACGATGTCGCGGCCGGTCCTTGGATTCTTGAACTTGCACCATGGGCCGCCGTCGATCAGCTCGGCGCCGAATTCCTTTTGCGCCAGTTCGTAGGCCCAGTCGCGGAAGCCACCTTCGGTGTACTTCATGATGTTGCCCTTGTGGACGATGGTCACCGATGGCTTGTCGTTGTCGATGGCGTACTGGATCGCCTTGCGCACCAGGCGCTGCGTGCCTTCGATCGACACCGGCTTGATGCCCAGGCCCGAGGTTTCCGGGAAGCGGATCTTGGTGACGCCCATTTCCTTGATCAGGAAGTCCATCAGTTTCTTGGCGCCTTCCGAACCCTGCTGGTATTCGATACCGGCGTAGATGTCTTCCGAGTTCTCGCGGAAGATCACCATGTCGGTCTTCTCCGGCTCTTTGACCGGCGAGGGCACGCCGGTGAAGTAGCGCACCGGACGCAGGCAGACGTACAGGTCCAGCTGCTGGCGCAGGGCCACGTTCAACGAACGGATGCCGCCGCCGACCGGGGTGGTCAACGGGCCCTTGATCGAGACCACGTAGTCCTTCAGCACGGTCAGGGTTTCTTCCGGCAGCCACACGTCGGGGCCGTACACGGTGGTCGATTTTTCGCCGGCGAAAATTTCCATCCAGCTGATTTTGCGCTTGCCGCCGTAGGACTTGGCCACCGCAGCGTCGATCACCTTGATCATGACCGGGCTGATATCGACGCCGGTGCCGTCGCCCTCGATGTAGGGAATGATCGGGTTATCTGGTACATTCAGGGAAAAATCGGCGTTGACGGTGATTTTTTGGCCGTCGGCAGGTACTTTGATATGCTGATACATCGTGATCTCCGAAATGGGCGTTGCCGGTTTAGTACATTTATCCTAGGTCTTCTATAAGACATAAGACTCTGTTTCACATTATGCACCAGTATTTTAGTGGGCGCCACGGTTTTCCTTCACCGGCCGTCAAGCCTACACCAAAATCAACTTTAGAGAAGTATGTCCCTCATTCTATTTAACAAACCTTTCCAGGTGCTGTGCCAGTTCTCGCCGCAGGACGGCCGCGCCACCCTGGCCGACCACCTGAAGATCCCCAACATCTACCCCGCCGGCCGCCTCGACGCCGACAGCGAAGGCTTGATGCTGCTGACCGACGACGGCAAGCTGCAACACACCATCGCCCATCCCGACCACAAGGAGGCGAAGATCTACCTGGTGCAGGTCGACGGCGTGCCGGACGCGGACAGCCTGGCCAGGCTGCAAGCGCCGCTTGACCTGGGCGACTTCGTCACCAAGCCGTGCAAGGCGGTGCAAATCGCCGAGCCCGCGTGGCTGTGGCCGCGCAATCCGCCCATCCGCAGCCGGGCCGGGCAGCCAACCAGCTGGCTGGCGATCACGCTACAGGAAGGCAAGAACCGGCAAGTGCGGCGCATGACGGCGGCGGTCGGCCTGCCGACCTTGCGGCTGGTGCGCAGCGCCATCGGCGCCATTTCGCTGGCGACCCACCCGCTGATGCCGGGCGAATGGATGGCGGTGACGGCCAAGGACCTGGCCGGTTAGATTGATGCGTCGCAGCAAATAAAATTCCGCTTTTCACGCTTTTTTGTGTCAACTGGAAATTTTCGGGCGGCGTTAATGAGATAGATTCATACGAATCTTCGTTTTTTTTAGCCAGTTCTATCAACTGCCAAAGGAACTCATCATGTCCAAGATCATCGCTGCCCTGGTTGCCTCCCTGTTTGCCGCCTCCGCGTTTGCCGCCGCCCCATCGGCTTCGGCATCCGCTTCGGCCGCGGCTTCGGCCCCGATGGCATCGGCCCCTGCCGCATCGGCATCGGCCTCCGCCTCGGCATCCACACCAAAAGCCAAGAAATCCAAAGGCAAGAAAGCATCGGCAGAAGCTTCGGCCTCGGCCTCGGCTTCGATGCCAGCCAAGTAAGCGCTGCAGCGCCAGCAAGCCGGCCTCGGGCCGGCTTTTTTACGTCCACGCACGCGAAAAAACCCGCGCTGGCCAGCGGCCAGGCGGGTTCTTGCTTTAAATCCCACGAGGGGAATTAAGCGGACAGTGCCTTCAGGGCAGCTGCCAGACGGCTCTTATGGCGAGCTGCCTTGTTTTTGTGGATGATCTTCTTGTCCGCAATGCTGTCGATGGTCGACACGGACGATTGGAAGATTGCCGTCGCAGCAGCTTTGTCGCCGCCTTGAATCGCTTTGCGAACTGCTTTGATAGCGGTGCGCAAGGTCGAACGCTGGGACGAGTTGTGTGCGTTTTGCTTAACTGCTTGACGAGCGCGCTTGCGCGCTTGTGCGGTATTTGCCATGGAATTTCCTAAAACAGGGTAAAGGTGCGTTTGCAAACATTATTGTTTGCCAAACAGGTGCGTTCAGTGCGTCTGCCGAACCATGTGAGTCAAACTACTGCCTGCCAAACATTAGTGTCTGCGTAACAGAATTCTGTACAGCCTGCGATTATAGCGATGTTTTCTGTCAGGAGCAACTATAATCACTGCCCATGAACTTGCTTAAAACTCTAGCCGCCATCTCCAGCATGACCATGCTGTCCCGCGTAACCGGATTATTGCGTGAAACCTTGTTTGCCCGGGCCTTCGGCGCCGGCGCCTACACGGACGCTTTCATCGTCGCGTTCCGCATTCCCAACCTGCTGCGCCGCCTGTTTGCCGAGGGCGCCTTCTCGCAAGCGTTCGTGCCGATACTATCGGAGTACAAGAACCAGCACGGCCAGGAAGCCAGCAAGACGCTGGCCGACCATGTGGCCAACACGCTGGTGTGGGCCACCTTGTTCGTCAGCGCGCTCGGCATTATAGGCGCGCCGTTGTTTGTTTACCTCATCGCCACCGGCCTGGACAAGCAGCCGGGCGCCTTCGACGCCGCCGTCTGGATGACGCGGCTGATGTTCCCTTATATTAGTTTCATGGCCTTCGTGGCGATGGCCGGGGGCGTGCTCAACACCTGGCGCGAGTTCAAGATCCCGGCTTTCACGCCGGTGCTGCTGAATGTGTCCTTCATCGCCGCCTCGCTGTTCCTGCAGTCGCACCTGGAGCAGCCGATCTATGCGATGGCGATCGCCGTGTTCGTCGGCGGCATCCTGCAGGTGGCGATACAGATCCCGGCGCTGATCAAGATTGGCATGCTGCCGCGCCTGTCGTGGAATCCGGCCGCCGGCCTCGGCGATCCGGGCGTGCGGCGCGTGCTGAAGAAGATGGGACCGGCCGTGTTCGCCGTCTCGGCCGCGCAGATTAGCCTGATGATCAACACCAGCATCGCCTCGCGCCTGGCCGAGGGCAGCATTTCCTGGCTATCCTATGCCGACCGCCTGATGGAGTTCCCGACGGCGCTGCTGGGCGTGGCGCTGGGCACGATTTTGCTGCCCAGCCTGTCGAAGGCCAAGGCCGACGACGATAGCCAGGAATATTCCGATCTGCTGGACTGGGGCCTGCGCCTGACCTTCCTGCTGGCTCTGCCGGCGGCGGTGGGCATGGCGGCGCTGGCCAAGCCGCTGATCGCCACCCTCTTCCACTACGGTAAATTCACCGACGAGGCGGCCACGCAGTCGTCCTACCCGCTGATCGCCTATAGCGCGGGCTTGCTGGGCATCATCCTGGTCAAGACGCTGGCGCCGGCGTTCTACGCGCGCCAGGACATCCGCACCCCGGTCAGGATCGCCATCGGCGTGCTGATCGCGACGCAGTTGATGAACTGGATATTCGTGCCGTATCTGAAGGTGTCCGGCCTGGCGCTGTCGATCGGCCTGGGCGCCTGCATCAACGCCGGCTTCCTGTATGCAGGGCTGCGCAAGCGCGGCATCTACACGCCCAAGCCGGGCTGGCCGCTGTTTTGCGCCAAGCTGGCTGTGGCGTGCGTGCTGATGGGAGCGGCCGCGTGGTTCGGCGGGCAGCAGGTGGACTGGCTGGGCATGCAACACCAGACGCTGCTGCGGATCGGCGCGCTGCTGCTGTTGATCGGCGTGTGCGGCGCGGTGTACTTCGCCGCACTGTTTGCGATGGGCTTCCGCCTGCGCGACGTGAAGCGAACGACACGCTAAAGCAAAAAAAACCCGCCTAGGCGGGTTTTTTAATAGCGGCTAAAACTTAAGCTGCTTTTTTTGCTTTGCGACGAGCAACAACACCCATCAGAGCCAGGCCACCCAGCAGCATGCCGTAGGTTTCTGGTTCTGGTACGGCGGTCACGGTGTAGGTGCCGGTGTAGCTTGCGCCAACTTGAGCGGTGCCAGCCAGATCCAGAACGAATGGACCAAAGCCGGTGGTTTCAACGCCGAAGAACTTCAGGCCGCCGGCAGCGAATGCCGAACCGGTGGTGCCGTTCAGGTTAGACGTAACAGCGTCGAAGCTCAGTTTCTGACCGGAAACGGTCAGGCCGATGTTGTATTTGCCAGCGCCCAGGCCCAGCAGGGAGATCAGGTCGTGACCGCCGGACAGGACGCCATCGCCTACGACTGCGTCGAAGTTGTGCGAATTGCCGTCAGCGATAACAACGATGCCTTGATCGCCAGCAAATGCGCTAACCGAAGCGGCGGCCAGCAGCGCGCCAGCAACGAAAGATTTCAATTTCATGTGATTTTCCTTAATCAAACGAATTGTGGCTGCGCTTTCGCCAACCACTTTAGTGTTAATGGGAGTGTAGAAGTGCTACGGGACAAATAATAGCATAACAGCACCGTTTGTCATTGTAAATATTCTATTTTTATTTCCTTCTGTGCAACTTATTTCATAGTGTAAAAATTATGCTGTGGCGCAACAGATTTTGTGCTTGCTTTATGCAAGCGACGCAACTTTTTACCACCTCTATTGCCTCCACAGCACAGATCATCATTCTTCCGGTGCAGGTGCAATAATATTCTGTTGTCCGCTTGACACAGTTGCTCCGCCGACCGTCCGAGTCGAACCACTATTCCTGCGGCACCGGAGGCGGTTCGGGCGTTTCCAGCTCCTTGGGAAGCGGCGGCTCTTCCGCCGGGGGCGGCATTTCAGCGGGCGGCACGGGCGGCGCAGGAGGATTAGGTACTACCGGCGCCGGCGGCTTGGCGGTTTGCCGTGGTTCTACCACCTTCGACGAGATTTGCGGCGGCGGCCCGGTCATCAAGGTCGGCTCCGGCCCCGACAAGGCCATCGCAAATTTCCAGTCGGAGATATAGTTCTTACTTTCAAATCCAGAATAGCGCGCGGGAAAGTTCCCTATCTTCACAGGCTTGGCCGAGGACAGGCTGTACACCGCCAACACGCCAACCTTGTCGCCGAGGTAGACGATGCCCCACTCCGCTTTGCCGGTCATGGGGTCGACGAACAATTTACGCAGATGCCGGCGGGTGCCGGGAAAGCGCGGATCCTTCAACAATTCCTTCAGCGACGGCGGCTGCGGCGGTTGCCCGGCTGGCGTTGCGTCGGCGTAGCTTTTCAGGGCGTCGCTGAAGGCGGCGCCGATGTCGAGCAATTCCTGCTCCGCCCGGCTCCGTTGTATCACCGAGCCCAACTTCAGCGCCGACGCCGTCACCAGCCCGATGATCGCCACCAGGATGATCAGGCTCAGATAGGTAAAGCCGCCGCTGCGGCTCCGGCGTCGCGCACTCATCACCAGTCGGAGTAGGGTTTGCCGCTGCGGTCGTTTCCAGGGGCGCCGCTCTTGATGTTGTAGACGCCGCCCTTGCCGGTGTCTTCCGGCGCCACCACGATCCACGTGGTATCGCTGTCGGTGATCGGATCGACCGGCATCGCGCGCAGGTACTTCTTGTCCACCAGCTGTTCCAGCGAATCGGGATAGCGGCCGGTGTCGCCGTAGTACTGGTCCAGCACCTGCCGCACGTTGCGCAGGTTATCGGCCAGCACGACCTCCTTCGACTTGTCGATGCTGGGGAAGTAGCGCGGTACGGCCAGCGTCAGCATCAGCGCGACGATGCCCAGCACCACCAGCAACTCGATCAGCGTGAATCCTTTGGTCTTCATATTCACCATTTTTTATAGGGTACGCCGTTCAGGCCAGTCTTGTCGCTCAAGCTGTAGACGTCGTAGACATCCTCGCCCTCCTTAGGCTGGTCGGCATCGCTGGCGTAGCTGCGCTTGCCCCAGGTCTGCGACTCGCTCAGCGTGGCGTCCGGATTGAACGGATCGCGCGGCACCCGGCGCAGGAAATACATCTTGATGTGCTTGGGGTTCTGCAAATCCGGCACGCCCTCCACCAGCAAATCCAGCGTCTTCGGATAGCCGGTCGAAGCCAGCGTCTTGGCGACCCGGCCCTGGTCGTAGGCCAGCTTGTAGGCGTCCAGCGCGGCGCGGATCTGGTGCAGCCCCTCGCGCAGCTCCTGCTCCTGGCGACGCTGCACCACCACTTGCGCGGTCGGCACCACCAGCGCGCTGAGCAGGCCGAGGATGGCCAGCGTCACCAGCAGCTCGATCAGCGTGAACCCGCGGCCGCGTTGCATCATGGGCTTACTGCACCGGTTGTTGCAGCGGCTGTTGCTGCGGCAACGGCAGCGGCTGCGCCGGTTCCGGCTCCGGCGGCGGCAGCACCGGCTGCGGTTGCTGCCCCTGGCTAGGCGGCAGCGGCGCCGGCTGGCCCTGCGAGATCGGCATGGAATGGACCGGCAGCGGCGGACGCAACGGCGCCGGAGGCGGCATGGCGCCAGCCGGCGGAGGCAAGGCGCCCACTGGCGGCGGCAAGGCGCCCGGCGACGGCGGCATCGCCACGTTGGGACGCGCGCTCAGGTCGGGGCGGCGGCGGAAGCTGGCCTCCGTGCCGGCCGAGAATTCCGACGCAGAGGCTTCCGGCCGCTGCACGTTGCGGATCAGGTGCGGCGTGATCGACAGCACGATCTCGGTCTTCTGGCTGTCGTCACGCTTGCTGCCGAACAGGCGGCCGATGATGGGCAGGTCGCCCGCGCCCGGCACGTGGTTGGCGGTGCCGCGTTCTTCGTTGTTGATCAGTCCCGCCAGCACCTGGTTCTCGCCATCCTTCAACTGCAGCATGGTGGTGGCCTGGCGCGTGCCGATCTGGTAGGCGGTGCCGCCGCTCTTGGTGGTGATGGTGCCGGTCAGGTTGCTCACCTCCAGCTGCACGCGGATCGCCACCTCGTTGTTCAGGTAGACCGTCGGCTCGACGTTGAGCGTCAGGCCGACATCGACGTAGGTCACGTTGTCGCTGGCGAAGCCGCCCACGCCGGACGACACGGTGGTGGTAATCACCGGCAGTTTGTCGCCGATGACGATCTTGGCTTTTTCCTTGTTGCGCACGCGGATGCGCGGATTGGCCAGCAGGTTGGAATCCGTATCGTTCTTGTTGGCGTTGATGCCGAGCGCAACGCCGGTCACGCCGATGGTACGCTGGTTCAGGTTATTCAAGTCGCGGATGGTGATGCCGGTGCCGCCCGAGGTCGACAACGGCGTCAAGCCGACACCGGTCGGCCACACCACGCCCAGGTCCATCACGCTGCCCCGCTTCACTTCCAGCACCTCCACTTCCAGCATCACTTCCGCTTCCGGCGCGTCCTGCAAGGCCACCAGCTTCTCGGCCAGGCGGATCGCTTCCGGGCTGTCGCGCACGATCAGCAGGTTGAGTTTTTCATCGACCACCACGTCGCGCGATTTGAGGATGGTCTTGAGGGTGTTGGCCACCAGCTTGGCCTCGGCATTGGCCAGGAAGAAGGTCTTGACCGTCATCTCCTGGTATTCCTTCAGCTTGGCCGCCACGTTCGGGTAGATCAGGATGGTGTTGGCGTCCATCACCTGCTGCTCCAGCTGGTTGGTCAGCAGCAGGAAGTAGATCGCCGATTCGACGGTGCTGTTCTTCAGCAGCACGGTGGTGCGCTGGTCGGTCTTGACATCCTTGTCGAACACGAAGTTCAGGCCGGCGCGGCGCGAGATCACCTCGAACACCTGCTTCAGCGGCGCGTCGCGGAACTCGATCGAGATCGGCTGCTTGTAGGCTTTCGCCAGGCCGGCTTCCGCCACCGGCGGCGCGATCTTGTCGATGACCTCGCGCAGCATCAGGCGCGCTTTTTCGTTGGCCGGATTCTCGGTCAGCATGGCGTTGAGCTTTTGCTTGGCCAGCTCGTACTCGCCCTTGTTCACATGTTGGGCGGCGGTGGCCATCAGCCTGGTCTGGCGGTCGTCGCGCTCCAGCGCGCGCAAGCCGGCGCGGGCGCGTTCGTTGAACGGATCGAGCGCCTGCACCCGACGGAAGCCCTGCTCCGCCAGCGCCAACTGCCCTTCCGACTGCTGGCGCTCGGCCTGGTCGAGGAAGCGCAGCGCGGCACGGTCGCGCGCCACCAGATAGGCCGAGCGGTATTCGGGATTGCCCGGTTCGGCCTTGACGGCCTCCTGGTACTTGAGCAGGCCCGCCTCCAGCTGGTCCTTGGCGATCAGGTCGCGGCCATCGCGATAGGCCATTTGTCCGGCGCAACCGCCCAGGGCGATCGCCAGCATGGCAGGCAGCGCGGCGCGGCGGCCCAAATTCTTCAGATGACTAGCCATCAGTCGAGGACTCCAATATTGATCTGTTGTACCTGATTCAAAGGCAGATAGGTCACGGACATCAGCGGCGGCGCGATCCGGTCGATGCGGTAGGTGCCGTCGATGACGGTTTGATTTTTGACGACGTAAGTCTTGTCGCCGCGCGCCAGGTAGACCTCCCAGGCGCCGTCGGCGACGGCCTTGCCGATCACCGTGAACGGCATCGGCGGCGCCACCGGCGCCGGTGGTGGCCCTTTCGATGCGGGCGGCGGCGGTGGTGGCGGCGGATTCCAGTTCTGTCCCTGGAACACGCCCTCGCCCGATGCGAAGGTGGCCTCGCCGGATTCGCCGACCAGCATGGCGCGCGGCGTCAGGCGCAGGATCGCCACCTCGGCCTGCGGCTTGGCTTCCCTGCCGGCACGCGGCGCGGGCGCAGCCGCACCGGCGGCTGGCGCGGCGCGGCTGCGCGCCACCGGCTCGGCGATGTCGCCCGCCGGCGAGTTATCGCCGAACAGCACCAGGCCGCCGGCGACGGCCAGCGCGATGCCCATCGCGATTTGATAAGGCTTCATGGCTCGCCGTCCTTCAAATACAAGGTGAAGCGCAAGCGCGCTTCCACCGTGGGTTCGGCGATGGCTTCGCGCCGGAAGCCGACTTCGTCGAGCGATGCGAACGGCATGTCGCGCAAGCCCTGCATGGCGAACTGCCAGATCGATTGATACGGCCCCTTCACCGGCAGCAGGATCTGGTAGGTGCTGACGCGGCTGGCCTTGTCGTAGGCGGCCTTGTACTCGCCCTGGCTCAGCGACAGGTTGTTTTTGGCCGCCAGGTCGAACAGCACCTTGACCTGCTGCTCGGCGTAGCGCTTCTCGCCCAGCACTTCGTAGAAGCCGGCCAGGTTCTGGTTGGCCGATGGCGGCGGCGGAGCGGTCACCAGCGATGCCGGCGTCGGCAGGGGCCGCGCCATCAGCTGCGCCTGCGTCGCGCGCTGCGGCAGCAGCCACGCCCACGCCGCGGCGCCGGCCACGCACAGCGCAATGGCGACGCAGGCCGGCGCCCCCAGACGCACCAGCGCCAGCCGCGCGCGCAGCACGATGGCGGCCACGTTCACCTTATTTTTCACATCCGTCATCGGGCTATCCATGTCGCCTCCAGCTGGAAGCGCAAGGGCCGGTTGGGATCCTGCTCATTGATTTCATGACGGGTCAGCATCACACCGCTGAACAGCTCCTGCTGCTTCAGCTCCGCCACGTAGGCCACCATGTCGTCGCTGTTCTTGGTTTCGGCGGTGATCTTCAGCACCTGCTTGCGCGGATCCGGCTCCATCGCCACCAGCGCGACGTTGCGCGGCGTGGCCGCGGCCACCGCGTCTTGCAGCTCGCGCCATGGCAGGTTCAGTTGCAGGATGGCGCCGTTGACGAAGGCGGCCTGCCCT
The DNA here is from genome assembly GCF_058799615.1 of Duganella sp. GW822-FHT06D06. Classification (NCBI taxonomy): domain Bacteria; kingdom Pseudomonadati; phylum Pseudomonadota; class Betaproteobacteria; order Burkholderiales; family Oxalobacteraceae; genus Duganella; species Duganella sp. GW822-FHT06D06. Next base: position 37,207 of record NZ_JBXALQ010000023.1, on the reverse strand, counting down.
TCCGGTATCGCCACCTGCGCCACCTCCACCGGCCGCGCCGAAATGGCCGCTGCGCGTTCCTGCAGGTGGCGCAGTTCATGCTCGCGCAAGCGCTTCTGCTCCACCAGCTTCCAGCCGCCGAACGCCGCGGCCGCGCACAACAGCAGACCGGCGCCGCCCAGCGCAAGCAGCGCCGGATGCGTGTGGAACAAGGCGCGGCGCAGGCTGCGCGGCGCGAAATCGATATGCATATTCTTCATGCCACGCTCCCGCCGCGCGCCAACAGCGCCATCGTCGACAGGCCGCCGCTGGACGCCTGCCGCTCCTGGTCCAACGCGGCGCAGGCGATGTGCGCGGGATTGCTCACCGGCTTGCTCCACACGGCCGGCGCGGCGCCGCACACTTGCAGCAGCTCGGGCTCGGGCATGTCCAGCAGCAGCGCTTCGCGCTTCAGCGTCTGGCCCAGCCAGTATTGGTCTGCGCCCTGCCCGGCCGGCATCGGCAAGACGCGGATCGCGCGTATGCTTTTGTCGTCGGCTTCAACCGCGGCCAGCGTCAGCAGGTGGTCGTGCACCAGGCCGAACCACGCGCCCGGCTTCACGCCCCGCCGCCAGCGGTTGTAGGCGCTGATGAAATGGGGTTCGATGCCGACCACGTGCAGCTTGAATTCCTGCGCCACCAGCCGCAGCACGGCCAGCAAGGCGCGCGGCACGGCGGCGGCGAAGAACGGCTGCGTGGCGCTCCAGTCGCCCGAGATCTGCCAGGCGGCCGGCGCTTCGCCGTACAGCGCCTGGAAGCGGAAGCCGGCCGCCGCTTCAATGTCGGCCAGGCGCGCCGCTTCCGGTGGTGGCGTCACGCGCCACAAGCGCGTCAGCTCGTCGGCCAGCACGATGCTGACCGGCCAGCCGGCCACGCTTTTATCGCCGAGCTGTTCGCCCAGCAGCGCGCGCAAGGCGTTGGCGATGGCGTCGAACGGATGTTCGCCCGAAGGCGCGAACGCATGTTCGGCCAACACCGTCACCGGCTCGCCGCGCCAGCGGCTGGTGCGCAGCAGGCTGACGGCAAGGCCGGAGACGCCGATGCGCAGTGATTGTCCAATTGCTCTACGCATGCAAGGTTACTCGTTTGATTTCGGACAGCGTGGTGCCGCCCCGTTTGACCAGCTCCAGGGCCGCCAGGCGCAGGCTGCGCGTGCCGTTCTCGTAGGCCGCCTGCTTGATCTGGCGGATCGGCCGCTTGTCGACGATCAGCTCGCGGATCTCGTCGTTCAGCGTCAGGATCTCGGCGATCGAACGGCGCCCCTTGTAGCCGGTGCCGCGGCAATCGCCGCAGCCCTTGCCCTGCATGAAGCGGTAGTCGTAGACGTCGGCGCGGGCCAGGCCCACGCTGGCCAGTTCGTGATCGTCCGGCGTGTACTGCGCCGCGCAGTGCGGGCAGTTGATGCGCACCAGGCGCTGCGCCCAGATGCCGTTCAGGGCCGACACAAACGCGTACGGATCGATGCCCATGTGGGTGAAGCGGCCGAACACGTCGAACACGTTGTTGGCGTGGACGGTGGTCAGCACCAGGTGGCCCGTCAACGCAGACTGCACGGCGATTTCCGCCGTCTCGCGGTCGCGGATCTCGCCGACCATGATCTTGTCCGGGTCGTGCCGCAGGATGGAGCGCAGGCCCTTGGCGAAGGTCAGGCCCTTCTTCTCGTTGACCGGGATTTGCAGGATGCCCGGCAGCTGGTACTCGACCGGGTCCTCGATGGTGATGATTTTCTCGCGGCCGTTGTGGATTTCGGTCAGCGCGGCGTACAGCGTGGTGGTCTTGCCGGAGCCGGTGGGCCCGGTCACCAGCAGCATGCCGTAGGCTTCCTGCGCCAGCACGCGCAAGGTGGCCAGCGACGGCGCGTCGAAGCCCAGCGCTTCCAAGGTCAGCGAGCCGTAGGCCTCGATCATGGCGCGCTTGTCGAGAATACGGATCACCGCGTCCTCGCCGTGGATGCTCGGCATGATGGAGACGCGCAGGTCGATCTCGCGCGAGTTGGCCTCGACGCGGAAGCTGCCGTCCTGCGGCACGCGGCGTTCGGCGATGTCCAGCTCCGCCAGCACCTTCAGGCGCGAGATGATCTGCTCGGCGACGTCGATGCCGTTGACCGAGGTGGCGTGATCGAGCACGCCGTCGACGCGGTATTTGACGGCCAGGCCGCCGGCGGTGCTTTCCAGGTGGATGTCGGAGGCGCCCGCTTTCAAGGCGTCGTACAGGGTCGAGTTGACCAGGCGGACGGCGGGACTGGCCGCTTCCGACACCGAGGCGAACGACAGCACGGCGGCGGTCTTGCCGTCGCGCCGGCCCTCGCTGGCGCCGGGCAGCAGCGTGTCGGTGGCGCGCGCCGATTCTTCCTGCTTCGACAGATAGGCCTGGATGTCGGCTTGCAGCGCCAGCCGGGTTTGCAGCGGCGCGTGCGGCGTGGCGCGCGCCTGCGTGCCCAGCCAGGTTTGCAGGTCGAGGTCGAAGGGATCGGCGATCACGCCGACCACCATGCCGTCGTGCCCGCGCAGCAGCACGCAATGGCGCGCCAAGGCCTGCGACAACGGCAGCAGCTCGAAGGCCGGCGTGTAGCCCAGCATGTCGATGGTCTCCAGCACGGCCATGCCGAACGGCTGCGCCAGCGCCTGCACCATCAGGCGCGGCTCCATGCCGGTCAGCGCGACCAGTTCCTCGACCAGCGTGCGCTTCGATTGCTGGCGCAGGTGGCGCGCGCGCGCGACCAGGGCCATGTCCAGCGCCGGCGTTGCGGCGGCAAGGTGCGGCGTCATGACATGTCTCCGGCCAGATCGAAAATCGGCATATACAGCAGCACCACGATGGCGCCGACCACCAGGCCGATCGCGGCCATCAGCAGCGGCTCAAAGGTTCGGGTAAAGCGTTCTATCCAGCGGCTGATTTCGCCGTCGTAGAAGGCCGCGGACTGGGTCAGCATCGGGCCCATGTCGCCGGTGCGCTCGCCCACGCGCAGCATGCGCAGCGAGATCGGCGTGGTCAGGTGGCTGGCCTCGAAGGCGGTCGACAGCGGCAGGCCGGACTCGATGTCGGCGCGCGCCGTTTGCAGGTTCTGGCGGATGCCGGCCGAGACCATGCCCTGCACGGTCTCGATCGCATGGACGATGGTGATGCCGCCTTCGCTGAGCATGCCCAGGGTCAGGTACAGCCGCGACAATTCGTAGATGCGCACCCGCTCGCCGATGCCGGGCAGGCGCCCCATCAGGCGGGCGAAGCCGCCGTTGCCCATCAGCTGGCGCGCGCCCAGCACCAGCGCGCCCAGCACGGCGGCGATGCCGCCCAGCAGCAGCGTGGTGTGCGCGCCGGCGAACTGGCCCCAGTTCAGCATCTGCTGCGACAGCCACGGCAGGTTGCGGCCGGCGCCCTGGTAGACCTCGGCGAAGCGTGGCACCACGTAGCCAATCAGGAACAGGCTGACGCCGCCGCCGACCAGCAGCAGGATGCACGGATAGATCGCGGCCGACACCAGCTTGCCGCGCACCAGGTCGATGCGCTGCTGGTAGTCGATGAAACGGGACAGGGAGCGCGGCAGGTCCGAGGTGCCCTCGGCGGCCTTGACGATGCCGATGTACAGCGGCGGGAACAGTTCGGGTTGCTCGGCCAGCACGGCGGAAAAGCGCTGGCCTTCGCGCAGGCCGGCCAGCAGGCGCTCGAGCACGCTGCGCGTGACGGGGCTGGTTTCCTTTTCCAGCAGCGCCTCCAGGCCTTCGACGATGCCGAGGCCGGCGGTCAGCAGCGCCAGCAGCTCCTGGCTGAACAGCACCAGCGAGAGGCCCTTGCCGCGCGCCTTGCCGCCCCGCAGGCCGAGCCCTCCCCGTACCGGCGCGATGGCGCTGACGTACAGGCCGCGCGCCTCCACCTGACGGCGCGCGTCGGCCTCATCGCGGCCATCGATCACCAGATGGGAGATGGCCATATCGGCCGACAAGGTGCGGACATCGAACTGCATGGCGAAAACTACTTTCCGTGACGGCGAGGCTTATTGTGAACTGATGTCGGCGTCTTCGCCGGTACCGCCGGGCTGACCGTCGCGGCCGAGCGAAGTGATGTCGAATTCGGACTTGCTGCCCGGCGCCTTGTACTGGTACGGACGGCCCCACGGATCCGGCGGCACGCCCTTCTTCAGGTAGGGGCCGTTCCACTTGGCGCCCGCCGTGGCCGGCGCGACCAGCAATGCGCCCAGGCCCTCGTCGGTGGTCGGGTAGCGGCCGACGTCCAGGCGGTAGGTGTCGAGCGATTTTTCAAACGCCTCGATCTGCGCCTTGGCGATGGTCACTTCCGACTTGCCCAGCTGGGCGAAATACTTGGGACCGACGTAGGCCGCCAGCAAACCGATGATCACGATGACGACCAGCAATTCCAGCAGGGTAAAGCCGCCAGCCTTGTGAGCTGCGGACTGACGGTGATTCTTTGCAACTTCCATCCGAACGACTCCTTAATTCGCCACGCCTACCGGCAAGAAGTCAGAGGCTACCATGCGGTTTGCATAGTAGACAATCTTTTATTGCTTGTGTGCGCAACGCGCCTTCAGGCGGCCCTGGCCAGTGGCAGCGGCGGCTGCTCGAACAGGTGCAGCGCCATGCCGCGCGCGATCGCATGGGCCCGGTTGGAAACGCCCAGCAGGCGGTACGTCCGTTGCAGATGGTTCTTCACCGTCAGGCCGCTGATGCCGAGGATCAGGCCGATTTCCTCGTTGCTTTTGCCCTCGCGCACCCAGTGCAGGATTTCCATCTCGCGCGCGCTGACCGGGCGCGCCAGCGCGCCGGCGCGGGCCTGGCGCTGCTGCTGGCCGACCCGTTGCAGCGCCAGGTGCAGATGCGGCAGCAACAGTTCGAAGAAATAGGCATGGCGCGGGCGCGGCCGGTGCGGCAGGCCGAACAGCACGAAGAAGGTCGAACCGCCCGGCAGGGGCTCGGTGCCGTGCAGCAGCAGGTTGTCCAGGCCCAGCGCGCGCAGCTCGTCCAGGAACGGCGCCAGCGGCTGGCGCGGCGCGTCGGCCGGCCCAGTGGCGGTGGCGCCGGCGTCCAGCAGGGCCGGCAGCCGCACGCCGTCGCGGCAGTGGCGCGCCAGCCGCAGCGCCAGGCCGTCGGCCTTGTCGGCCAGGCGGGCCAGCAGGCCGGCGTCCAGCACCGTGCTGTGCATGCATTCGACGTGCTGCAGCTCGTCCTGGGCGCCAAATTGCAGGCAGACCATGATGCGGTGCGGCAGCAGCGCCTGGAACTGGCCCTGGGTCCACAGGCACAGCTGGCGCGCCTGCCGCACCGGCAGCACCGCTTCGATCGCGTGCAGCAGGTATTCCTGCTCCAGCTTGCTCAAGATGACTAGTTGTTCCATGCTCAGACCCTGGCCGGCTCGCGCACCGCCCGCGCGCCCTGCTCCCAGGCGACGAAGCGGTAGCCGCTGCCGCGCACGGTTTCGATGTGTTCCTGGTGGCCGCTGGGCTGGAGCGCGCTGCGCAGGCGGCCGACGTGGGCGTCGACGGTGCGCTCGTCGAGGTAGACGGCGTTGCCCCACACCTGGTCGAGCAGCTGGGCGCGGGTGTGGACCCGCTCAGGGTGGTTCATCAGGAAGTTCAGCAGCTTGAATTCGACCCGGCCCATGGCCAGCTCGCGAGCGCCGGCCGTCACGCGCAGCGTGTGCGGATCGAGCCGCAGGCCGGCCATCTGCACCGCCTCCGCCGGTTGCGGCTGGGCCGGCGGCTGCAGGCGGCGCAGCAGCGCGTGCACCCGGGCCACCATCTCGCGCGGGCTGAAGGGTTTGGTCATGTAGTCGTCGGCGCCGCTTTCCAGCGCCATGATCTTGTCCGGCTCGCCGCAGCGGGCGGTCACCATGATGATCGGCAGGTCGCGCGTGCGCGGCTGCGCGCGCAGCCGGCGTATCAGCGACAGGCCGGACTGGCCGGGCAGGTTCCAGTCCAGCATGACCATCGCCGGCAGGCTGTCTTCCAGCATCAGCAGCGCGCTTTCGGCGTCGCGCGCGCGCTGGACGGCGTGGCCGGCCATGCTCAGGTTGAGGGCGATGAGTTCCTGGATCGCAGGCTCGTTTTCAATGACAAGGATATGGGCTGGTCGCATGGCAAATCCGTGTAAAGGAGGAACTATGCAACAAGCAATCTGGCATTACTAATATGATTTCCAAGCGGGATTTAGAGTTTCGCGATATATATCCAATGCCTGCCTGCATGGCTTGCCATTTAGAAGTCGCCGTCTAAACGAAAAAAACAACATGTGGCATTGCGACGATCTTGAGCGTCGCAAGCGCACATGTTGTTTTTTTGCAAGCCTGAAGCTTAGACGGCCAGCTTGCGGCGGCGGGCGAAACCGACCAGCGCCAGGCCGGCGCCCAGCATGGCCCAGGTCGACGGTTCCGGCACCGCGCTGACGTTGGCGATGGTCTGGTCGGTGATGGCCAGCGATACTGCGCCGGCGCCGGCGGTCGGCTGCCAGCTGATCGACATCAGGCTGCCGTCGAGCGGATCAGCGTTGCCCAGCACCGTCATGCCGTCGGCACCGTAGAAGGAGACGGCGAACTTGCTCGGGATCGCTGCCGGCGACGGATCGGACAGGCCGCCGAAGGTGACGTCGAAGCTGACCTTGCCGCCGAAGGACATCGCCTGGAACAGGTCGTTGTAGTCGGTGGTGTTGCCGAACGTGAAACCGCCGGCGTTCTGCTGCACGTCGCCCGTCACGGCGACGCCGGACAGGTCGCCAAAGCCGACCAGATGGCTGATGGTGGCGCTGGCGAAGGTTGCCGGGACGCTCGACGGAGCGAACTGCAAGTCCAGGAAGCCGCTGCTGCCCAGCGACGCCGTGTTCAGTTCCACGTGCATGGTCTGGGCCGAGGCCAGGCCGGCGATGCCGCTCAGCGCGAGCGCCAGCGCGGCATGGCGCAGGGTCAGGGAGAAGTTTGGTTTGAACATGGTCATATCCTTAGAAAGTGCCGCTGTAAACTTTGGTGGTGTAGCTGATATTGGCCGTGCCGGTCTTGCTGAAGCTCAGCGCGAACGAGACGGTGGCGCCCGGCGCCAGCGTGGCGGCGTTGACCGTGATGTAAGGCGCGCCGGCGTGGCTGCCGCTGGCGTTGCTCAGCGTGATGCCGGTTGGCAGGCCGTTGAACTCGACCTGGAACGGGCCGGTCAGCGCGGCGGCGCCGGTGTTGGTGACCGAGAACGTCGAGCTGTACTTGCCGGTGGCGCGGTTGAACACCAGGCCGCTGCCGACCGCCTTGACGCTGGCGCTGACGTCGCTGTACGGCGCGGCCAGGTTCAGGCTGATGACGACCGGGTCGTGGTCGGAAGCGCGGTACGGTGCGGCGCTGTACTTGTCTTCCGGCTTGCCGTCGGTGTTGTAGTCGACCACGGTCGGCTCGTCGGCGTTGTTATGCCATTCGGCGGCGTCCACCACCGAGGCGCTCATCGCGGCGTTGGCCAGCGCGTGGTCCAGGTAGCCCGCTTCGCCGTTGAAGACGAAGGAGTAAGGCATGCCGCCGCCGGCGCGCACGAAGCGCTCCAGCTGGTTGACGTAGCCCTTGTCGGTGATGGCCTTGATCGGATCTTCCATGCCGTAGGCATTGAAGTCGCCGATCATCAGCACCTTGGCGTCGCCGGCGGCGGCCGCCACTTGCGGCGCGAACACATTGACCAGGCGGTTGGCCTGGTTGACGCGGGCGGCGTTCCAGCAGCTCTGGCCGTCGCCGTTGTCGGCGTCGGCGCCGGAACCGGTCGGGCAGCTGCCCTTCGATTTCAAGTGGTTGACGATCAGCGAGAACTTGGCGCCGTTGGCGGCGACGAAGGTCTGCGCCATCGGCGGACGGTTGTTGACGCTGTCGGCGTCGGACAGCGCGCCGCCCACCATCGCCAGCGTGGCCGGCTTGTAGATCATGGCGACGCGGATGGCGTCGGTGCCGGTGGCGGCCGGCTTGGGCACGACCGCGTAGGTCTGGAAGCCGGTGCCCGGCGAGATCGCTTCGTTGAGCGCCTTGACCAGGTAGCCGACCGTATATTCGCCGCTGTTCTGGATTTCCATCAGGCCGAAGACGTCGGCGTCGATGGCCTTCAGTTCGCCGACGATCTTGGCGGACTGGCGGTTGAACTCGTTCAGGTTATCGGCGCCGCGGCAGTTGGACTTGCTGACGCTGGAACCCAGCGAGCAACCCTGGCCGCTGCGGCCTTCGACGTCCTGGCCGTTGGTGAAGGTGGTGAAGTAGTTCAGCACATTGGCGCTGGCGACTTTGATGTTGCCGGCCACCAGGGCTGGCGGCGCAGTGCGCGGGTTGTCCTGCGAGAACACCGGGGCCACGGTCGGCTGCAGCTTGAAGCTGGCGCCGCCACCGCCCTTGGCGCCGAAGTCGACCACGCCGGTCAGGCCGGAGACGGTGTCGCCGGCGCGCAGCGAGCCGTCCGCGCCCAGGTAAGGGATGGTGGCCGGGGTGACGAAGACGCCGTCGTCCAGCACGATCTGGTTGCCGGCGTTGGCCAGCGCCAGCGCCCTGGCTTCGTTCGAGCCGGCGCGGTAGTGGTTGGTTGGCACTTCCAGCCGGCCGGCGGACAGCGTCACTTCGCCGCGGGCGCCCAGGAACTCCAGCTGCGACACGGTCAGCGCGTTGCTGAAGCGCACCAGCATGCCTTCGACCTGACCCAGGTTGGCGTATGGCAGCACGATATTGGTCGGGGTGACGGCGACGCCGCTGCCGGTCTTGACGATGGCGGTGATGGTCTGCAGCTCGGTGTAGGCGTGGCCGCCGGCCACCGGCGCGTAGTCGGTGACGGTGCCGGTGATGCGCACCTGGTCGCCGACCTGCACGGTGCCGGTGTTGGCGGCGGTGGTGTAGACGAAGATGCCGTCCGACGTCTGCGGATCGCCGTCGCCGGCCGCGTCCTGGATGAAGAAGCCGGAGCCGACCTTGGCAGTGACCACGCCTTCGGTGGTCTGCACGGTGCCGGCGTAAGGGCTGGTCTCGCCCGGGCCCTGGATTTGCGGAATGCTGTGGGTGACGGCGGTCGGCAAGGCGACGTTGACGTTGACGGTGCAGCTGGCCTGCTGCGCCTGGTCGTTATCGAAGCGCACCACCACCGGGTAGTTGCCCGATGCCACGCCGGCGGCCACGTTCAGGCTGACGGTGGCGTTGGCGCCGGCGGCCGAGGCGGCCAGGAAGTTCACCAGGCTGATGCCCGGCACGCCGGTCGAGGTGATGACGGCATGATTGACGACGCCGTCGGCATCGGTCGCGCTCAGGTCGGCCGCGCCGGCGTAGCCGACCGCCATCGACAAGCTGGCCGGGCAGCTGGCGACGACAGGCGGCGCCGGCGGCACGCCGCACTGATGCAGCGCGCTGGCGGTGTTGCGCGGGGTCGGCGCGCCGGTGGCGAAGTCGCTGCCGTTGTTGTCGGTGTCGGTGCAGCCGCCGTTGGCGCGCAGCGCGGCGGTGGTGTTGCTCAGACCGGGACCGTTCGTGCCTTCGAAGTAGCCGGCGTTGTAGCCCAGCAGGTCCACCAGCGTGGCGCTGGACGGCGCGGCGCCCGACAAGGCGTTGCCGTCGTTCACCAGCGCGACCTTGCCGGTGGTGCCGCTCATCGGGATGGTGCCGGTGGTGTCCGGAGTCAGCAGCGAGCCGGAGCCGGTGCCGGCCGCTTCCTGCACCAGGTAGTACTGGCCCGGTTGCAGCACCGGCGTGCCGCTGATCCTGGTCACCTGCCACGAGGAGCCGGCGGCGCTGGCGTATTGCACGCTCCAGCCGGCCAGGCTGACCGGTTGCGTGCCGCGGTTGAACAGTTCGATGAAATCGTTCTTGATGGTGGCGCCGGAGTTGCCGCCGCCGCCGTACACCTGGCTGATCACCACCGGCGAATCGGCGTGGGCCGATGCCGACAAGCCCGCCATCAGGGCGGCGGCGATGATGGTGCGCCGGCCCGGCGAGGAGGCAGCCTGGGCGTTAGGCGTGTGGGAAGTTTTTTTCATGAGTGGAGTCCTGGTGTAGAGAAGGTCGGCGCGGAAAACTTAACAAAATGTTTTTGAATCTTGCATTTTGCATATTAAGCCGCCGGATTGACGCCTTGATGACATGGCCTTAGTCCGTTCGGACTAAGGCGGACCGTAGCGGCGCTTGCGGTTTTCTCTCGCTATTCAGGCTGACTCGCGCTAAAATTAACTTCAAGGAATTTTAATTGCAAATAGTAAATATTTAATGCGTCAACTTTCTGGCCTGCGTCGCCCGGACCGCCGCCATCGATGGAGTGGGCATCATGAAAACCTTCAGTAGATCGATCCTCGCCTGCGCGCTGCTGAACACCTCGCTGGCGCTGGCCGCCGAGCCAGCCCCGCCGCCGCCGCCGGCCGGCGCCTGCGCGCTGTCGCTGCCAAACCCAGATCCCGACCGGCAGGACGCCAGCCCGCCGCCGCCGCCGCCCAGCACGCGGATCAATCTCGATTTCCTGTATGACGGTTGTCACATGGCGGACGCCGAAGTGGAAGCCGATATCGCCAACAACGAGGGGCTGTCGCCCGAGGAAAAGCTGCAAAAAATCGATCAATCGCTGGAGTGGAACCGTCAACGGCTCGGCGATGGCGAGCACGCCCTGACATGGTTGGCGCCGCCGCTGGCGCGCCCACGGCGCGCCGGGCATGACGCCGCCGCCCTCGGCCAGTGGCGCCAGGCGGCGCTGAACGGCGGCGAGCGCGCCTTGACGCTCGCGCAACAATACACGCCCCCACAACTGGCCGCAACGCCCGCCGTGCCTGAACCTCAGGCGCTGGCGATGTGGCTGGGCGGCCTGGCGCTGCTGGGCGCCTGGTCGCGCCGCGCGCTAGTGACGATACGGCGCCGCTAGCGGTTCGCCGATGAACACCCCCTGCGCCGGCCAGGCCACGCTTTTCCAGTAGGCTTCGATGGCGCTGGCGCCGCGCAGGTAATGCCCCAGCATCACGGCGGAGTTGGGAAACTTCTGCCAGTAGTTGCAGGGCTCGGACACGCTGCCATAGCTGGCCGTGGCGCCCGCCTCCAGCCAGCGCAGGCTGCTCATCTGCCGGTCCGACAGCAAGTCGCCGCCGACCGACGTCAGGTGGTCGGCCAGCGCGCCCGGCGCGAATTTCAGGGTATTGAGCTTGGGCACATGCGCCAGTCCGGTCTGGTAGACCATGATGTCGTTGACGGACTCGATGCTGTCGGCCTGCAGCGATTTGATGGTCAGCTTTTTCTGCCGCACGCTCATCGAACGGGGGAAGAAGCGCGCCCGGCTGCTGCGCGCGGCGTCGCTGGTGGTGAGGAAATAGGCGGTGGCCGTGGGCGTCGCGAAGCCGGTCAGCACGCCGCGATCGATCAGCGCCTTGGCCGCCTCCACCGATTCGGTCGGCAGCAGCATCGACAGCCGCATCTGGTGATCGCTGAACGGCCTGGCCGACGGCGAATTGTAGTAGCCACTGGGCTTGCTCGGACCGCAGGGCTTGCTGCACAGGCCGGCATCGAGGCCCAGCGTGTAGGCCGCCGTCAGCCCATTGCATTCGACCGCGTACGGCGCGGTCCACACCATCAGCACGGCCTGGATCTCGGGACCGAGACGGGCGTCGATCTGCGCCTTGAGCTCGGCGAACTGGTCGGCATCGAGCTTGTGCGGCCGCTGCGGTATGCGCACATGGACCATATTGGGCGCCGGAATGGCGCGCGCCTTGCGGTAATACTCGGCGATCTCCACGCTGTTGGGCTCGTCGTCATTGACCACCACGGCCAGTTGGGCGGCGCTCAGTCCGCGCAAAGGCACGTTCTGGGCATGGGAAGCGCCGGCCAGCATGAGCGCGGCGGCAAACAAAAAGAAAGAAAGTCGCAACGGGGGCTATCGTTAAGGGTGGAAAAAACGGAAGCGTCGGCTTCCGTTTTGAATTATAGCGCCATTGTCAGGCGCCGCGCCGGCGCGCCAGCCACCCCAGCAGGCCGACGCCGGCGAGCAGCATGGCGTAGCCGGTCGGCTCCGGCACCGCGTTGACCGCCAGCGCGCCGACGTAGTTGCCTGCGGCGTCGTTGCGCACGGTGCCGTTGATCAGCAGGTAGTAGTTGTCCGCCGCCAGATGGAAGGCGCTCAGCGTCCATACTTCGGCGGTGGCGTCCGGCGCCGACTGCTGCAGGCCGTCCAGCGAAAAACCGGCCGAGTTATACACCTTGAAACTGTCGAAGCTGGCGCCGCCCAGGCCCAGCTCTGCCAGGTTCAGGCTGCTCACGAACGCGCCCAGCGCCTGGCCGGCGCTGGCGACGAAGTTGTAGCGGTCGCTGAACGTGTTGCCGGCATTGCCGGCGCCATATTCATGCTTGAACACGGCGTCACCGTTGCCCAAGTCCAGGGTTTGCACGCCCTGGCTGATGTCGGCCGCGTGCGCCAGCGGCATGCCGGCGGCGGCCGCCAGCAGCAGCGCCGCAAAGGTTGTTGGTAGTCGCTTCATGGATCACCTCCCTCAAAAAAGACGGCGGCGGCGACCCGGCCTGCCGCCGGTTGCTCGTAACTGCCAAATGATCCTAGCATGGCGCTCGCGCGGCGCAGCGTCGGCGCGGCAAGCGCGCGTGCCTGGGCCCGCCTGTAGCCGGCGGCCGCCGGCAGCGGCTCAGAGGGAAAATCGCAGCGGGAAGGATGTTGCGGACGATGTAGGAAGCGACCTACATCAAGACGGGAAAACGGCGGCCGCGCGGCATCGGCCGGGGCCGCCGTGAATAGAACGGACTCAGGCGCGCTGGTAGACGTCTTCCAGACGGACGATGTCATCCTCGCCCAGGTAGCTGCCGGACTGGACTTCGATCAGGTGCAGCGGCAGCTTGCCCGGGTTTTCCAGGCGGTGCGTGGTGCCGATCGGAATATAGGTCGACTCGTTTTCAGTGAGCAAGGTCACCTGCTCGCCGCAGGTCACCCGCGCGGTGCCGCTGACCACGATCCAGTGTTCGGCGCGGTGGTGGTGCATCTGCAGCGACAGCTTGCCGCCCGGATTGACGGTGATGCGCTTGACCTGGAAGCGCTCGCCGATGTCGATGCCTTCGTAGCACCCCCACGGACGGTAGACCTTGGTGTGGTGCAGGTGCTCGGTGCGCTGCTTGATCTTCAGGTGTTCGACGATGTTCTTGACGCGCTGCACCTGGTCCTTGTGGCAGACCAGCACGGCGTCGTTGGTTTCCACCACGACCAAGTCCTTGACGCCGACCACGGCGACGATGCGGCTCTCGGCGCGCACCAGCGAACCGCTAACGTCGTCCAGGTAGACGTCGCCGCGGGTGGCGTTGCCGTTGGCGTCGCGCTGCTGCACTTCCCACAGCGCCGACCACGAGCCGACGTCGCTCCAGCCGATGTCGGCCGGCACCACGATGGCGTGGCGGGTGTGTTCCATCACCGCATAGTCGATCGAATCGGACGGACAGGCGGTGAACGAGGCTTCGTCCAGGCGGCAGAAATCGAGGTCGCGGTAATCCTTGCCGACCGCCGCCTCGGTGGCGCCGGCGATGGCCGGCGCATATTCCTGCAATTCCTTCAGGTAGCTGTCGGCGCGGAACAGGAACATGCCGCTGTTCCAGTAGTAGTTGCCGGCGGCGACGAAGCCTTCGGCGCTGGCGCGGTCCGGCTTCTCGACGAAGCGGTCGACACTGTAGCAGTGCGCGGCGGCGGCCGGCTGGCCGCTCCGGATGTAGCCGTAGCCGGTTTCCGGCGCGGTCGGCACGATGCCGAAGGTGGCCAGCGCGCCGCCGTCCACCATGGCGGCGGCGTGCTCGATGGCGGCCGCGAAGGCGTCGACATTCTCGATCACGTGGTCGGCCGGCAGCACCAGCATGACGGCGTCGGCGTCGATCGCGCGCAGGTAGTGGGCGGCGGCGGCCACCGCCGGCGCGGTGTTGCGGCCGACCGGCTCCAGCAGGATGGCCAGCGGGGCGATGCCGATTTCGCGCATCTGCTCGGCGACCAGGAAGCGGTGCTCGTTGCCGCACACCACCAGCGGCGCCATCATCTGCGCCCGGCCGTGCAGGCGCAGCGCAGTGTCCTGCAACATGGTGCGCTCCGAGACCAGCGGCAGCAGCTGCTTGGGCAGCACGGCGCGCGACAACGGCCACAAACGGGTGCCGGAACCGCCCGACAGGATCACTGGGTAAATTTTCATGCTCTGATTCTCTTATCTGTTAGTTCATTGCTGTGTTCCGTCCGGCGCTTGCTGCGGCGGTCGCGGGCATTCGCCCACGAGTCGGGATCGGTCTCGGACACGTGCTTCATTTCGCCGGCGCGGTCGACACTATAGTCCTTAAACACAATCATTTCATCTAGAGAAACATTTGCTAACACCCGGGTATATTCGAACAGCACGCTGCGCACCACCCTGGCGCCGGCGCAGATGTGGCTGCCATGGCCGATCCAGGTCGGGCCGACGATGTGCACGCCGGCCTCGATGCGGGTGCCGGAGCCGATGTAGACCGGCCCCTCGATGGTGGTGCCGTCCCAGTCGATGCTGGTGTTCAGGCCGACCCACAGGCCGTCGTTGATCTGGATGCCGGGCATGTGCAGGTGGGCCACTTCGCCCATCAGCACGCTCTGGCAGGTTTCCCAGTAGTCGGTGACGCTGCCGATGTCGATCCAGTTGTAGTTGCGGGTCTGGGCGTAGAACGGCATGCCCTTCTCGGCCAGCAGCGGGAACAGCTGGGAGCCGATGTCGAAGGTCTGGCCGGACGGGATCAGGTCGATCACCTCCGGCTCGAAGATGTAGATGCCGGTGCTGACGAAGTTGGACTTGGCTTCCTGCTGGCTGGGCTTTTCCTGGAACTCGGTGATGCGGCCGTTGGCGTCGGCGACCACCACGCCGTAGCTCGACACCTTGTCCCACGGCACTTCCTTGGTGATGACCGAGGCCAGCGCGCCCTTGCGGCGGTGCTCGAACAAGGCCGACTTGATGTCGAGGTCGATCAGCGCGTCGCCGCACAGCACGATGGTGGTGTCGTCGAAGAAGCCGCCGAACTCCTGGATCTTCTTCATGCCGCCGGCCGAGCCCAGCGGCTGCGGCACGACCTCGCCGTCGTCGGTGGTGTAGCCCTCGAACGAATAGCCGATCTGGACGTCGTACTGGTGGCCCTCGCCGAAATATTCTTCGATCTTTTCATGCAGGTAGCTGACGTTGACCATGATCTCGGTCACGCCGTACTTGTGCAAATGCTCGATCAGGTAGGCCATCACCGGCTTGCCGAGGATGGGGATCATCGGTTTCGGCAAATCGTACGTCAAGGGGCGCACGCGCGTCCCTTTTCCTGCTGCCAATATCATTGCTTTCACGCTTAGCCGCCTTCAGTCATCAAGAGGAGGCCGACTGCCAGCGCCAGGAATCGGCACACATCTGGGCGATATCGCGCTCGGCTTTCCAGCCCAGTTCGCGTTCGGCCAGACTGGCGTCGGCATAACATGCGGCGATGTCGCCGGCGCGCCGCGCCACTATCTGGTAGGGCACGGCGCGGCCACTCGCCGCTTCAAAGGCGCGCACCATTTCCAGCACACTGTTGCCGCGACCCGTGCCCAGATTGTAGGTGTAGACGCCCGGGCCTGTCGCCAGCTTGGGCAAGGTCTTGACATGCCCGAGCGCCAGGTCGACCACATGGATGTAATCGCGCAGGCCGCTGCCGTCCGGGGTCGGATAGTCGCCGCCGTACACCGACAGCGACGGCCGCTGGCCGGCCGCCACCTGGGCGATGTACGGCACCAGGTTGTTGGGTACGCCGTTCGGCTGTTCGCCGATCAGCGCGCTGCTGTGGGCGCCCACCGGATTGAAGTAGCGCAGCAGCGCGATGCGCCAGCTCGGGTCGGCGCGGTACAGGTCGCGCAGCAGCTCTTCGACCATCAGCTTGCTGCGGCCGTAGGGATTGGTGGCCGACAGCGGGAAATGTTCCTGGATCGGCAGCGACGCCGGGTCGCCGTACACCGTCGCCGAGGAACTGAACACCAGCGTCTTGACGCCGGCGCGCGCCATGGTCTCGAACAGCACCAGGCTGCCGCTGACGTTGTTGTCGTAGTAGCGCAGCGGCTGCTCGACCGACTCGCCGACCGCCTTCAGGCCGGCGAAATGGATCACCGCGTCGAACGCGTGCTCGGCGAACAGCGCCGCCAGGGCGGCGCGGTCGCGCACGTCCGCCTCGACAAACACCAGCGGCTGGCCGGCGATGCGCTCGATCCGCTGCCGCACCTCGGCGCGGGTGTTGGCCAGGTTGTCGAGCGCGACCACCTGGTGGCCGGCCGCCAACAGCTCGACGCAGGTGTGCGAGCCGATATAACCGAGACCGCCGGTGACCAGTATCTTCAGGGACGTCGCCATCGCCGTCCTTACAGGCGCCACACGCGCAGGCCGACGTCGGCCAGCGCGGCGGCGTCGAAGCTGGCCTTGACGTCGATGAACACGCCGCCCTTGATCAGCTTTTTCTGGAAGTCTTCCGGCGGCAGCGCCAGCAGCTCGCGGTGCGACACCGCCGCC
The DNA here is from genome assembly GCF_058799615.1 of Duganella sp. GW822-FHT06D06. NCBI lineage: Bacteria > Pseudomonadati > Pseudomonadota > Betaproteobacteria > Burkholderiales > Oxalobacteraceae > Duganella > Duganella sp. GW822-FHT06D06. The sequence goes on along the minus strand of NZ_JBXALQ010000023.1, from coordinate 20,717 downwards.
ACGATGGCGTCGGCGCGCGGCAGCTCGTCCCAGCCGAACAGGCGCACGCCGTATTCATGCATGGCCTCGTCGGCGTCGGCGTACGGGTCGTGCACGAACACTTCGACGCCGTAGGTCTTCAGTTCGTTGATGACGTCGCCCACCTTGGAGTTGCGCAGGTCGGCGCAGTCTTCCTTGAACGTCAGGCCCAGCACGTTGACGCGCGCGCCCTTGATGTAGCTGCCGGCGGCGATCATGTTCTTGATGGTCTGCTCGGCGATGAACTTGCCCATGCCGTCGTTGATGCGGCGCCCGGCCAGGATCACCTGCGGGTGGTAGCCCAGCATTTCCGCCTTGTGGGTCAGGTAGTACGGATCGACGCCGATGCAGTGGCCGCCGACCAGGCCGGGGGTGAACTTGAGGAAGTTCCACTTGGTGCCGGCCGCCTTGAGCACCTCGGAGGTGTCGATGCCGATCTTGTCGAAGATGATCGCCAGCTCGTTCATCAGCGCGATGTTCAGGTCGCGCTGGGTGTTTTCGATCACCTTGCAAGCCTCGGCCGCCTTGATGCTGGAGCAGCGGTGCACGCCCGGCCGGACGATCAGCTCGTACATCTTGGCGACCCGTTCCAGCGTCTGCGGGGTGTCGCCCGAGACCACCTTGACGATGTTGGTCAGCATGTGTTCGCGGTCGCCCGGGTTGATGCGCTCGGGCGAGTAGCCGACGTAGAAGTCTTGCTTCCATTTCAGGCCGGAGGCGCGCTCGAGCACCGGAATGCAGACTTCCTCGGTCGCGCCCGGATACACGGTGGACTCGTAGACGACGATGGCGCCGCGCTTCATGTGCTTGCCCACGCCTTCGCTGGCGCCGATCAGCGGCGAGAAGTCGGGATTGTGCGCATGGTCGACCGGGGTCGGCACGGCGACGATGATGATGTCGGCCTCGGCCAGACGGGACGGGTCGGCCGTGTAGCTGGCGTGCACCGCCTCGGCCATCTGGGCGTCGCTCAGTTCGCGCGACGGGTCGACCCCGCGCGCGCACGATTCCACTTTCGCCGTCGAAATATCAAACCCGATGGTGGGGCCCAGCTTGCCGAACTCGACCACCAGAGGCAGGCCCACATAGCCCAGACCGATCACTGCGATTGTACTCATCATCACTCCAAAACAAAGTTAATTTCAGGACGCCGGCAACAAGCGTGTTGCCGGCCATGCCGTAACGGCGTCCACATAGTCGTGCGCAATCTTTTCCCAGTCAAAATGCTCGGCGATTTCCCGCTGCGCCGCCTCGGCCTGGGCCGTGGCCGCGGCCGGATGGCGGTACAGCCAGCCGATCTGCGCCGCCAGCGCCGCCGCGTCGCCCGGCGTGAAATAGCGCACCGCGGCCGCGCTGAACTGCTCGCGCACGCCCGGCAAGTCCGACACCACCACCGGGATGCCCATCAGCGCCGCCTCGAACGCCTTGGTGGCGTAGCAGATCTCGACGTAGGGGTCGGGATCGTACGGCGCCACCGAGACATCGAGCCGCGGCAGCTGCGCCGCCAGCTGGTCGATCTTGACCTGGCCGTGGAAACGGATGTGCTGCTGCACGCCCAGCTGGACGGCCAGCGCCTTCATGTCTTCCAGCCCTTCGCCGCCGCCCCACAGGTCCAGGGTCAGCGGCACGCCCTCGGCCACCAGCAGCGCGATCGCCCGCACCAGCGTGCCCAGGCCCCAGCGCGCCGCCACCGTGCCATGGTAGCCGACCCGCAGCACGCCGTCGCTGGCGAACACGCGCCGCGGCGCCAGCCGCGGGAAGGTCTTCGGATCGGGCGCATTCGGGATCACCAGCGGCGTCACGCCGGCGTGGCGCCCGGCCAGCAGGCGCGCGCACATGCCGTTGACCGTCATCACGCGGTCGGCCAGGCGCACCCCGACCCGCTCCTGCCAGACGATGGCGCGGTGGGTCAGGCTGCCGGCGCTGGCCTTGGCGCTGAACAGCTCGGGCATCAGGTCGTGCAGGTCGAACACAATCTTGCTGCGGCACAGCAGCCGCGCCGGCCAGGCCGCCGCCACCAGGATGTCCGGCATATTGGCCACCTGCACCACGTCGGGGCGGAACGTCAGCGCCATCAGCGCCACCCGCAGCCACGCCTCGAGCGTGAAGCCGAGGTACTCGAAGGCGCGCCGGCGGAACGAGCTGGCCTTGCGGCGCGCCACCCAGGTGCGCACGATGGGCGCGCCGCCGAAGCGCGCCTCGGTCGAGTAGGCGCTGGCGCACAGCACCCGCACCTGGTGGCCGGCCGCCTCCAGCGCCGCCACCTGGCGCCGCACGCGCGTGTCGCCGCCGGGAAAATCTTCCAACACCACAAACAATATCTTCACTTGGTTCTCCCGCTCACTTCACGGTACAGCTGTTCCAGCGCCGCCACTTCGACCGCCAGGTCGAAACGCGCGGCGGCCTGGTCCCGGTCCGGCGCCGGCTGCGCCAGCACCGCTTCGATCGCGGCGGCCAGCCGGGCCGGATCGCGGTCCGGCGGCACCGCCGTGCCGGAGAACGGCGCCAGCTGTTCGCGGACGTCGCCGACGTCGAGCGACACCACGCGGGTGCCGGCGCACAGCGCTTCCTTGGTCACCACCGGGCTGCCCTCGCGCCACGAGGTCAGCACCAGCACGTCGGCCGCGGCCATCAGCGACGGCACCTGGGCCGGCGGCACATCGGCCAGCGTGACGAAACGGTAGGACGGCTGGCGCGGCGCCAGCAGCGCCGCCGCCGCCGCGAACAAGGCATGGCACTTGACCGGCCGGTTCGGGTTGGCGCCGAACAGGATCAGCGTGGCGTCGTCGGCCACCCGCAGCAGCGCCCGCGCCGCGGCCGGATCGGCCTGGGCGAAGCGGCGCGCGTCGACGCCGCAGGCGATCACGCGCGCCGGCCGGCGCAGCAGCTGCGCCAGCCGCTCGGAGACGGTCACCGCCGTGGCGCGCGCCGACAGCAGCGCGCGCGTGATGCGGCGCTGCCAGCCGATGGTCAGGTCCGAGCCGTGCAGCGTGACCACGGTCGGCCACAGCCAGGCCAGCGGCGGCGGATAGAACAACAGGCTCAGCCCGTAATGCACGTGCACCAGGTCGTAGCGCCCGGCGCGCAAGGCGCGCAGCACGCGCCACCAGCCGCCCAGGTAGCGCAGCTTGCCGCGCACCGTGTCGACATGGCAGAGCTCGATCTGCAGGCCGCGCGCGCGCAGCCCTTCGACCTGGCGCTCGATGAAGATGCCGTCGGTGGCGCTGTGCGGCCCCGGATACATATTGGTCACCACCAACACCCGCAAAGGCTGGACCATCAACCAGGCACGCCCGCCAGCGCGGCGCGCAACGCCGCCACCACGCGGTCTTGCTGCGCTTCGCTGAGGTCGGGGCTCATCGGCAGGCTCATCACGCGTTGCGCCGCCGCTTCCGCGTGCGGCACCACGCAGCCGGCCGCGTACTGTTCGTAGGCCGGCTGCAGGTGCAGCGGCCGCGGGTAGTGGATCGCGGTCGGGATGCCGGCCTCCTGCAGCGACTGCAGCACGGCGGCGCGCTGGTCGACCTGCAGCGTGAACTGGCCCCACACGCAGTCGCGCTCGGCGGCCACCTTGAGCGGCTGCAACGGCAGCTCGGCCAGCAGCTGCTGGTAGCGGGCGCCGATGCGCAGGCGCTGCTCGACCTCCCAGTCGAACCGGTCCAGCTTGGCCAGCACGACCGCGCATTGCAGCGTGTCCATGCGGCCGCCGACGCCGACGCGGGTGTGCACATAGCGCTGGCTCTGGCCATGCACGCGGATTTCCCGCGCGGCCAGGGCCAAGGCGTCGTCGTCGGTGAACAGCGCGCCGCCGTCGCCGTAGCAGCCCAGCGGCTTGCTCGGGAAGAAGCTGGTCGCGCCCCAGGTGCTGAGCGCGCAGCTCTTGCGGCCGCGGTAGCTGGCGCCGAAGCTCTGCGCCGCGTCCTCGATCACCGCCAGGTTGCCGTGGCGCGCAGCGATGGCGTTGATCTGGTCCATGTCGGCCACCTGGCCGTACAGGCTGACCGGCATGATGGCGCGGGTGCGCGGCGTGATGGCCGCCTCGATCAGGCTGGCGTCGATGTTGCAGGTGTCCGGGTCGATGTCGACAAACACCGGCACCCCGCCCAGCAGCACGATGGTCTCGGCGGTGGCGGCAAAGGTGAACGGCGTGGTGATGACTTCGTCGCCGGGACGCAGGCCCAGCGTCATCAGCGCGATCAGCAGCGCCTCGGTGCCGCTGGCGACGGTGATGCAATGCTTGACGCCGCAATACGCGGCCAGCCGTTCTTCCAGCTGCTTGACTTCGGGGCCCATGATGTACTGGCCGTGGTCGAGCACGCGTTGGATGCCGGCGTCGATGGCGGGCTTGAGCGCCTGGTACTGGGCCTTGAGGTCGATAAACGGGATGGCGTTGCTCACGAGGGTGTTCCTTTTTCGATTAGTTGACAGGTGTCGCCGTCCAGCAGGTAGCGGTCGCCGGTGACGGGGCACGCGGCCTCGGCCTGCCCGCTGACCGGCAGCGCCAGCTTTTCGCCGTGCCGGCTCATCCAGCCGATGCGGCGCGCCGGCACGCCGACCATCAGCGCGAAGTCCGGGACGTCGCGCTGCACCACGGCGCCGGCGCCGATGAAGGCGTAGCGGCCGACGGTGCTGCCGCAGACGATGGTGCTGTTGGCGCCCAGCGTCGCGCCCTGGCGCACCAGGGTCGGCCGGTATTCGTTCTTGCGGGCCACCGCCGCGCGCGGGTTGTAGACGTTGGTAAACACCATGCTGGGACCGCAGAACACGTCGTCCTCCAGGGTCACGGCGTCGTACACCGAGACATTGTTCTGGATCCGCACGTTATTGCCGATCTGCACGTCGTTGCCCACATACACGCCCTGCCCCAGCGCGCAGCCGGAGCCGATGCGGGCGCCGGCCGACACGTGGGCGAAATGCCAGACGCGGGTGGCCTCGCCCAGTTGCGCGCCATCGTCGACGATGGCGCTGTCATGCTTCCAGTAAGCCATGATTAAAACACCAGCGGCAAGCCGACGCGCTGGCCGTCGCGCGCGGAACGGTAGGCCGCCACCAGGATCTCGAGCGAGCGCAGGCCGACGTAGCCGTCGACCTCGGCGTTGCATTCGCCGCGCAGGGTACGGATCACGTTGTCGTAGTACAGCGCATGGCCGAAGCCGTAGACGCTGCCGGTCTCGTAGCTGCTGGACTTGACGCTCTCGTCCTCGGGCTGCTGGTCGGCGAACTCCCAGTGCTCGATCTTGTTGACGGCGGTGCCGCCGATGCGCACCGTGCCTTTTTCGCCGAGGATGGTGATCGAACCCTCGAGGTTTTTCGGGAAGGTCAGCATGGTGACGTTGACCGAGGCCAGGCCGCCGTGGCGCAGGCGCAGGCTCATCACGCCGGTGTCCTCGGCTTCGATGTCGCGTTCCAGCGTGGCGGTGTAGGCGTGCACGCTGTCGACCGGACCGACCAGCCAGTCGAGCAAGTCGACATAATGGCTGGCCTGGTTCATGAAGGCGCCGCCATCGAGATCCCAACGGCCGCGCCACTTCGCCGCGTCATAGTAGGACTGCGGGCGCGACCAGAACACGTTGACCGTGCTCATGTAGATGCGGCCGAAGCGGCCTTGCTCGATCGCGCGCTTGACCAGTTGCACCGTCGCGTTCAAGCGGTTTTGCTTGACGACAAACAGCTTGACGCCGGCGTCGCGGCAGGCCTGCACCATGCGGACGCCCTCGTCGAACTTGGTCGCCATCGGTTTTTCGCTGAGCACGTGGCGGCCGGCGCGGGCCACCTCGATCGCCTGCTGCGGATGCAGGCCGCTGGGCGTGGCCAGCACCACGATGTCGGCGTCGCTGCCCGCGAGCAGCGCCGTCAGCGAGGTAAATCCGGTCGCGCCGGTGCCGGCGACGGCGGCCGCCAGCGCCTCCGGGTTGGTGTCGCACACCGCCACCAGACGGGCCTGCTCGCCGAACTTGGCGATCGCCTCGAAGTGGTTCTTCGCAATCCGTCCACAACCCACCAGGGCGAAACGTACCGGCCGGCTCATATCAATAGAATTTCCGCTCACAGATAACCTCAACATTGTAGTAGGCAACAAAAAATATTATTCATCGCAATATTCACGAGTAGCGCTGGACGCCGGCACGCAGCGGCCGCATCCAAGGTGCAGGCCATATGATATACCATTGTCAACAAGCGGGTCGCACAAATTTATTAAGTAAACCACAACTGCATTACCACAGGAGAAACTTTGATGCACCGCAGTATCGAATCACGCCGGCAGGCGGTAAGCCCGCAGCCCCTGCTGCACCGCGTCGGAGATTTCCTGCCAGTTGTCGCGCCGGCTGGCCGAGCGCTTGCGGTGTTTCGGCGACACCTCGGACAGCGGCTTGGCGTAGAACGGCACCGCCATGCGGTAGGCGCCGCGCGCCTGCTCGACCCCGCCCAGGCCGGTCCAGAAGACATCATAGGCGTTGCCGAAGTGGCTGGCGGCTTCGGCGTCGTAGACGATGTGCGAGGTCGACTTGACCCCCAGCACGCTCGACAGGCCGGCCGCCAGCGCCACCCCCTGCAAGGCGTAGGCGCAGAAGAAGCTGGCCGAATTCTGCGGGAAGGCGGCCTCGAATAGTTCGTGCAGATTGCTGCCGTCGCGCGCGCGCCCCTGGTTGCGGCCGATGAACAGGGTCGGCCCGGCATTCTGCGCGCCGGCGATGGCGCCGTCGACCCAGCTGAAGCTGATGCGGTGCAGGTTCTGGCCATTGACCAGGAAGGTCAGCCGCAGGTCGCCCTCGGACGGCGCGTTCACCTCCAGCGCCAGGCGCACCGCGAAGACGGTCTCGCCCACGGTCTTGCTCCACAGGATGAGCCCCTCCGGCGCCAGGTAGACGCCGCGCTTGTAGTCGGCGTTGAAATGGGCGTCCTCGTAACCGTAGTGGGCCAGCACGCAGGCGCTGCGCTCGGCGATGCTCTGGCCGGCGATCAGGTAGTCGCGCCGGCACATATGGTGGAAGATTTCCGGCTTGACCGAACGCGCCGCGTAGTGGCGAAAGCTGTCCAATGCCACCAGGCGGCGCGTCTGCGCCGGCACCAGCAACACCCGCGACGAGCGGAAGATACTGGCCACCCAGGTCACGAACCCCAGGGTGCGGCGCTGGGTGCGCCAGTAGTTGAACAGGCTGGACAAAATCATGGGTAGTTCCTTTCAGGAGTGCGACCGCGGCCCTGCCGCGCGAGTAGGCGTGATTGTACGTTGCGGTGCAATATGTTGCAAATCCTCAAACATTATCGTGCGGACCTACAGTATACTATTGCGACCCCACCCGAAGGAGACCGACCATGCCCCCAACCGACACCCGCTGGCTAGACCACACCCGCTATCTGGGTGTGCTGGCGGTGGTGGTGCTGCACGTGTCGGCCAGCGTGGTGGTGGGCGCGCCGAGCTGGGGCAGCATGCAGTGGTGGACCGGCAATCTGTTCGACGCCGCCGCGCGCTGGTGCGTGCCGGTGATGGTGATGCTGAGCGGTGCGCTGCTGCTGCCCGGCGGCCAGCGCCAGTCGCCGCCGGCGTTCTACCGGCAGCGCTGCGCCCGGATCGCCGTGCCGATGCTGTTCTGGTCGCTGTTCTACCTCGGCTGGCGCTGGCTCAAGGGCGCCAGCAAGGGGACCTCGCCGGGCGCGCAGGAACTGGCGCTCAGCGTGCTGCAGGGGGCGCCGTACTTCCACCTGTGGTATCTGTACATGCTGGTCGGACTGTATCTCGCCACGCCCTATCTGCGGCTGCTGGTGGCGCATTGCGAACGCGGCGCGCTGCGCGCGCTGACGGCGGCGCTGTTTGCCCTGAGCGCGGCCAATCTCGCCTGCACCGTCCTGTTCGACCTGCCCAAGCCCTTGTGGATCAATTGGTTTCTGCTGTATCTGCCGTACTTCCTCAGCGGCCACCTGATCGCCACCAGCACCGGCGGCACGGCGGCGGCTTGGCCGGCGCCGCTGGCGGCCGCGGCCGCGCTGCTCACCGCGCTGGGCTGCTACCTGGCCGGCAGCGCGCTGGGCATGACCAAGGGCTTGTATTTCTACAGCTATCTGAGCGTCACCGTGATCCCGCTGTCGCTGGCCGTGATGCTGTTGCTGCGCCGCCATGCGGCGGCGCTGCCGGCCGGGCTGGCGCGCCACCTGGGCGGCCTGTCGTTCGGCATCTACCTGATCCATCCGCTGGTGCTGGAGGTGTTGCACTACCACCGGATCAGCGCGCTGAGCGGGCCGGCCTGGCTGGCGATACCGCTACTGAGCCTGTTTGCCTTCGGCGCCGCCGCCGCGCTGACCTGGGCCCTCGCCCGCCTGCCCTATCTGCGGCGCGTGATCTGAGCTACTGCAGTTCGCGCGCGGCGATCGGCAGGCGCGGATCGCGCACCGCGCGCCACAGTCCGGCCAGCACCGCCGCACAGCTGTAGTGCCAGGCCAGCAAGGCCCAGGCGCCGCCGCGCAGCGAACGCTTGCGCGCCGAAAACAGCGCCAACAGCGCCAGCCAGGCGGCGCCGTACGAGGCCGGCCAGCCGGCGCCCAGCGCCGCGCCCAGCGCCGCCGCCGCCAGCAAGCACCCGTGCAGCACCGGCACCGCCAGCGCGAACGCCTGGACCCGCAGCGCGCGGCTGAACCAGGGTTGGCCCAGCGCGCCGCGCAACAACGCGCCGCCGGCCTTGGCGCGGCCGTTGCGCCACTGGCGGCGCAACATGGTCCAGCTGCTCTCCAGATGGCCTTCGTGCAAGACCCCTATCGTGGGCAGGCGCAGCAGGCGCCAGCCGGCCGCGCGCAGCCGCATGCCCAGCTCCGCCTCCTCATAGGCTGCCAGCCAGCGGTTCGACAGATAGCCGACTTGCTCGATCGCGCTGCGCCGGTACAGGCCGCCGCCACCGAGTTCGGCCACCGTCTGCGCCTGCGTCAGCGCGCTGGCCTGCTGCGCGCGGCGCTGGTCGGCCGCGGTCAGCAGGCGGGTGTCGACCAGTTTGCCGGCGACGCCGGCCAGGCCGGCGTCGGCCTGCAGGCAGGCCAGCGCCTGGCGCAGGAAACCGTCCTGCAACACCATGTCGGCGTCCAGCACATACAGATAGGGGGCACGGGTAAACTGGTAGCCGAGCTGCACCGCCGCGCCGCAACCGCGGTCGGCCACGTGGGCGAACTGGACTATCCGGATCGGAAAGCTCTTGGCGATCTCGACGGTCTTATCGGTCGAGACCGAATCGACCAGCAGCACCTCGCCGTCGACGCTGGCCGCTTCGCGCACCGCCGCCTGCAGGCAGGCGGCGATGCGCTGCTCTTCGTTCAGAGCCTTGATGATGATGGTGACTTGCGGTACAACTTTTGTATCGGTCATGCAAACCCTGTTATCTGGCCGCCTCAAGCTTCAGCGTCTCCCAACGGGTGTAGCGTGGGACCGCGCTCGGGCAGGTGGTGTTGTAGCGATAAATGCCGAAGAACCACTGGTGGGCGTCCTTGACGCCGCTGCGCAGGGTCGGGCCGACGCGGTTGACGACCTGGGTGCCGTTGACCCACACGCGCCAGTAACCCTTGCCGCCGGCGGCCGTGCTCTTTTCGTCCAGCTGGGCCTCGATGCGCACGTCGATCGGCGTGGCCGCCGACAGGCCGTGCACTTCGCCGGCGCGGATGGTGCTGTTCGGATTGACCGTGTCATCGGTGACGCCGAACACCAGTTGCAGCTTGCCTGGCGTCAGGTTGTCGGTATCGGCGTAGAACGCGATCGACGGCGAGGCGGTCGGCGGCTTGACTTGCCACAACAGCACCGGATCCTTGCCGACCGGCAGGAACTGCCATTTGCGCGGATCGACCACGTCGCCCAGCTGGAAGCGCAGCGTCCACACCAGCGGCACGTCCGGCGCCACCGCGTACGACGACGCCTGCGCCCGGCACAGCGTGCCCGGCTGGCCTTCATTGGCCAGATTCTGCATGATCACGGCGCTCGGGGTCCACTCGGCGCGGCCGGGGATGCCGTTGTTGATGTTGTTGCCGCTCAAGATGGTCTGCACGCCGTTGGTGTTGGCCGCCAGGATCGTGGCCAGGCGCGCCGCGGTCGGGCCGACCGAAAACGCGCCGGTCGGGCCGAAGTCGTGCACCCGCGCCAACGCGCCGGTGTTGACATAGGTGGTGGTCGGGCCGACGCGGACGTAGCCGCTGGCCGTGAAGTAGGTGGCCGGGGCCGGGGCCGGGGTTTGGGCCTGGGCGATGCCGGCGGCGGCGCACAGCGTCGCGCCGAGCAGACCGATGTAACGGGATGGTTTTTTCATTTCAACTCCTTCATGAGCGATCGAGGATCGGCGCTGAGTTGCGCACAAATCAATAGGCGATACCGGGAAAATTAGGGGCAAATGGGGCATTTGCTTCTTTCACTGTAGCATATTAACTTGGCGTAGAGAAAAACTTCAGACGGTCTGCATGGTTTTAGCCAACACTTTTGCGCTTAATTTGGCTTTAGCTTTCCATTCGGGCAATTTCTGCGCCAATGTGGTGCGTATCGCGTCCTGCTCTTTCAACAAGGTTGACAAATGCTGTTGCAGCGTCAGCGCGCTGACCTCGTGCGTCGGCAGCACGTAGTTCTCGTGGCCGAACAAGTCCCGGTTCAGACCGCGCGCCTTGATGCTGTACGCGATCGACACCGTGGGCACCGCACTGGACAACGCCGCGATGGTGGCGTGGGTGCGGGCGCCGATGAACAAGCTGCAACGCGCGATGACGTCCTTCAACTGGCAAGCGTTCATGCCGGTGCTTACAATCCGCACACGACCCTTGCTATTCAACACCTGTTTGAGCACCGCGTCCAGATAAATTTCATCATTGTTGGTGACGCCGCCGGCCAAGGGCGCCACATGCGGCACCAACAACACCGACAGCTCGGTATGCTCCAGCACCCACTGGATGAAGGCCGCGGTCTCGCTGGCCACCGAGCCGCTGCGGCCGCTGCGCGCATAGACTTTTTCAATCAGCGGGCTGACGTTGAGCCCCAGCACGCCGGCGCCGACGGTGGCCGGCCAGAACGGCGCCACCTCGACCGCCGTGCGTTCCAGCACGAAGGCCGAGTCGGCCACGGCCACCACATTGGCCTCGACCCCGATCGACTTCAGGTAGGCCACCGAGTGGCTTTCGCGGATCGACACCATGTCGAGCTTGCGCAGGTGGGCGGCGGCCTGGCGCTCGATGCGCGGGTCGCTGCTGAACGGGCCGACCGAGGCGCCCCACAGCGCCACCCGCTTGCCCAGCGCCATGGCGCGCTCGGCCACGCCGATGAAGAAGAACAGCGATTCGGGGCCGTAATCGAGCGAGATATTGTCGCCGCCGATGGAGATCACCACATCGGCCTGGCGCAGGTACTGCTCCAGGTCGGCATGCCCGGCCAGCGACGGCCAGGGCAGCGAGCGCAGCACCGGGATGCGGCGGCACAGGCGGCCCCACCACACGTAGCTCGACGGCGACACCGGCGCCGGCACGAACTGCACGCCCAGGCTGGCCGCTTCCGGCCACTGGGCGGCGTCGCGCGCGCTGTCGAAGGAAGGGACCAGGAAACGGGCGTTGTCAAACTGCTCACGCAGGGTCGCCACCGCCGAGCGCACCAGCGCCTCGCAGCCGCGGTTGCCGAAATTGTTCTGTCCGGTGAAATAAATCGTCGTCATCATGGTTCCAAGGTTAGAGAAGGTGCAGCACGTCGTGCAGGTCGCGGCGCGGGCTTTGCGCCACCAGCAATTGTTCCGGCAGGTGGCCGACCGCCAGCAGCATGATCACCGCGTGGTCGTCGGGGATGTCGGCGGCCCGCTTGAGCGCGCGGTCCTGCGCCGGCTCGACGCTCCAGTTCAGGCAGCAGCTGCCCAGGCCCAGCGAATGCAGCGCATAGATCAGGCTCATGGCGAACAGGCCGCCGTCGATCCAGCATTGGTTGCGCTCGCCCACGCTGAGGAAGCTGTCCATGCGCGAGGTGATCACCAGGATGCGGTCGGCGCTGTCGCCGAAACCGCTATTGCCATTTTGCAAGGCCAGCAGCGCCGCCTTGCGCGCCGGGTCGCTGGCCACGAACACGCAGCCGGACTCGCGGTTGCAGACCGACGGCGTCTTCTTGGCCATCAGCACCGCGCGTTCGATCAGGGCGTCGGCGACCGCTTCGCCGGAAAACTTGCGCACGCTGTAGCGGTGGGCGAAGAAGGCCTCCAGGTCGATGCGCGCGGCGGCGTGGATTTGCGCGCGGCTGGTGGCCAGCGTGCCGCCCTCGGTGTCGGCGCGCCCCTGGGCGCTGGCCAGCGCGCGCAGGCGCGGCTCCATCCAGCCGACGTCGACGCCGAGCGCGCGGTTGAAGCGCACATACTCGTCGAGCGTGTTGAGGGCGCGCATGGTGTGCGCGGTGGCGCCGAAGCGGCGCGTGTAGCGCTCGACGCAGTCGAGCACCTCGGCCACCGCGTCGCGGCCGAAGCCGGGCCGCGGCGCCGGCAGCGCCAGGCCTTTTTCGATGCGGTGGTAGGCCTTCAGCAGGCGCGCCTCGATCACCGGCGCGGCGTGCGGCCGGAACATCCCGGCATGGCGCTGGTAGCTGGACCAGTCGTAGCGGTAGGCCGCCAGAAGGCGGACGCGGCCGCGCAGGCCGCGCCAGGCTTGGCGGGCGGCTTGTTGCGATGCAGCAGGCAGGAGTGCGGCGATACGGCGGGTAATGGGGTTCATGGCAGGGCTAGATCTCGGCAATAATTTACAAAATAACAAAGCGCGCCGGAATTATGCCACGAATCAGTGCCCGTTCGGCATCGCGCAGCGGCTTCAATAGTGCGGCGCACAAAACAAACGCGACGCCGATCACGGCCGCCGCCAGCAGCAGTTGCCACAGCACCGGCCCGTGGCCGGCCGGCAACGCATAGCCGGCCGCGGCGGCCGCGGCGCCGGCCAGGAACAGGCGCGCGCTGCCGCGCCAGTCCCAGTCGATCGGATAGCCGCGCCGGGCCAGCAGCCGCACCGCCGTGGCGATCCAGATCAATTCGCCCGCCAGCAGGCCGAGCGAGGCGCCCTCGGGGCCGAACCAGCTGATCATCAGCAGCGCCAGCGGCAGGCTGGCGGCCGACACCAGCGTGGCGATCAGGTTGGAGCTGGCCTGCTCGAGCGTCATGGCGATCATCGCCACCATCAGGTGCACGGTTTGCAGGCCGATGAACAGGGTGACCAGCGTCAGCAGCATGCCGGCGTGCGCGTATTTTCCGGCCGTCACCCAGGCGCCGAACAGGTCGCCGCGCAGGGAAAAGAACACCGCCACCGGCACGATGCCCAGCAGGTTGAGCTTGAGCACCAGGTTGGCGACATCGACCATGTCGCCGAGGCGCCGGCTGGCCAGGTAGCGCGACACCATCAGCGGCCGCAGCCAGCCGGCCAGCAGGTGCGCCGGCAGGTAGTTGGCCAGCATGTCGGCGATCGACTGGGCGAAGCCGTAGACCGCCGTCTGCGCCAGTCCCAGCATGCGGGTGATCAACAGCTTGGCGACGTTCTGGCCATAGGCCTGGCCGATCAGCTGGATCAGGTAGAACCGCCCCGCCACGCCCCACATGCCGGCCACCTGGTAGTGCGGGTCGGCGTCGGCCGCGGCCGGGCTGCGCCGCAGCTGCCGGTACAGCATGGCCGATCCCAGCGTCAGCGCCAGCGCCACCGCGCTCAGCTCCACCGCCAGCAGCAGGTCGATGTCGAGCGTGCCGCCCTGCCACAACACCAGCGCCACCGCGCCCAGCTTGAGCGTGTTGCGGCTCATCGCCATCGATTGCGACACCCCCTGCATCAGCAGGGCGGCCAGCACCTCGTCGAGGAAGGACAGGCTGGCCGCCGCCACCAGCAACAGCAACATCCATGGCAACAGGCGCGCCTGGATCGGCAGCCCCAGCGCCGGCAGCAGCAGCTCGTGCAGCGCGTACAGCAGGCCGGCGAACACCAGCGAATGCAGCACGCGGCGCGCGAACAGGCCGCCGAGGAAGGCGCGCAGGCGGCCGGGGCTGGCCCGCATGCGGAACTCGGCCACATAGCGCTGGGCGATGGTCGACAGCCCCAGCCCGGTGGTCAGGTAGAACACGTCGAGCAGCGCGATCAGCGCCACATAGGCGCCGTAGTGGCTGGTGGCCAGGTGCCGCACCATCAGCACCAGGAAACCGACCCCCAACAGGGCCGACAGGAATTTTCCAACCAGGAAGTGCAGCAGGCTTTGCTTCGCCCGCGCGCTGGAATAATGATTCAAAGGAAGAGCCGCTATCAGAGAAGTACGGGGACGCGCCGGCTCAGGCCGGCGCGTTGGAAACGCGCGCCGCCAGCCGGCCGGCCGACAGGGCGATCTGCGCCAGCAGCAGCATCAGCAGGATCTGCATCTGCGCCGAATACACGAAGTCTGTGTTGTATGGCAACTCGACCACCGTCAGCACGATGCCGGCGCTGACCGCCGCCAGCAGCGACTGCTCGGCCGGCGCGATACGGGCGTCGGCCGCCAGCCGGCAGGCGCTGAAGTAGGCGCCGGCCAGCAGCACCAGCAGCGCGCCACAGCCGATCAGGCCGGCCTCCCACAACAGCACCGCCAGCGACGAGCGCGCCACGGTGTAGGGATAGCGCGCGGCCACCTCGCCCACCGCGGTGACGCCGCTGCGGGTCGAGCCCATGCCGTGGCCGATCAGCGCGTCGACCACGCTGCCCTGCTCGCGGTACCAGAAGGTGATGGCGGCGGCGCGGCCCATCTCGGTGTGGGCGCCGCCGAGCGCCCGGGTGTCGAGCGCGCCGGCCAGGATCTCGTTGCCGTAGCCGCCGTAGCGTTGCTCGACATAATTGCTGGAATACAGCTGTTTGTACAGGCCGAACACCCCGGCCGTCAGCGAAAACACCAGCGCCAGCATGAACACCGAGGCCACCGGCCGCAGCGCCAGCTCGCGCCGGAAGGCGAAGGCGACGATCACCGGCAGCATCAGCACCGCGAACTTGACCTCGGCCAGCAACAGCCCGGCCAGGCCGCTGGCGACGATCAGCAGCCAGTGGCTGGCGCGCAGTTCGCCCTTGCGCCAGCGCACCGTCACCAGCGCCACCACGAACACGATGAACAAGCCCATCGCGCCGCTGGCGCCGCCGCCGTTGGGGTCGCCGCCGAAGGCGCCGACCACCGCGTCCCACGGCGAGCCGGTGCCCAGATTGGCGCGCCGGGCGGCCACCACGAAGCGCTGGTACAGCAGGATGGGCACCTGCAGCGGCAGCAGCCACGGCAGCCAGCGCCAGCCGATCTCCAGCACGCGGGGATGGATCAACCCGCTCACCAGCACCGCATACAGGCCCCAGATGAAGAAATATTCGCGGACGCTGAGCAACACCTGCAGCGGGCCGTTGAGATTGATCAGCGTGGACGCCACCAGGGTGGCGAAATACACGGTCAGCGCGGCCACCACCAGGGTCGACATGCGCGGCCGGAACGGCGCCTGGTCGGGATCGGACAGCTTGCGCCGCATGATTTCCGCGGGCAGGCGCAGCAACAACAGAAAGCCGAACAGGAACGGGATCCAGAAGGCTTTTTCAATCCGGGCGAAATACACCAGCTGTCCGACCACGACGAAGGTGCAGGCGAGCATCAGCAGCACCACATGGCGCAGCGGAATGGCGAACGCCAGCACGCCGCCGACCGCCGCCAGCACCAGCGCGGCGGCGCCGACGCCGAACAGCGCCACCAGCAAGCCGCCGAAGGCGGCGAACAGCAGCAGGAACAGCACCAGCAGCGCGGTGCCCAGGCGGGCGCCGCGGCGGCGGCCGACGGCGGCCGGCGCGTACAACGCCGCGGCCGGGGCCGGCCGCAGCCGCGCCCGCAGCCGGCGGCCAACGGCGGCGCCGATCATCACGCCAGACCCATCAGGCGCTGGCGCGCGGCCGGCGTCAGCTGTTGCGCCAGCGCCAGGATGAAGCCGTCGTGCAGCTGGTAGGCGCCGGCCGTATTGCGGTCGATCGACGACACGCGGAACAGCAGGCCGTCCGGGATCTCGCCGCGCAGGCCATAATCGAGTTCGGCCAGTTTCTTGTTCAGGCCGCCAACCACGGCGCGGTCGCCGACCGTGGTCCAGTAGGTCACCGGTTCGTAGCGCTGCTGCGACAGATTGGTTTCAAGCCGGCGCACCGGGATCGCCCCCAGCGGACCGTTCAGCGCGGCGGTGCGGTTGCCGGTCAGCTGGAAGCCCTGGGCCGGGTAGCAGACCTCCGGATAGTGCACCTGCATGGTGTCGCTCTGGTCGCCGCCGTAGGCGATCGACAGCATGATGCGCTCGCCGCCGCCGTTGATGTACACGCGCGACAAGGTCTGCGAATAGATCTTCTGCAGCGTCGCCTCGGTCTGCGGATTGACCACCACCGCCTGGTGGTTGATTTCCTCGCGCCAGTCGCCGAAGCTGGTCGGCACCATGGCCGCCAGGTCGAGCGGCGGCCGCTGCGCCGACAGGTAATGGGTCGGCGTCAAGACCTTGGCGCTGACGCTGGCCAGCGCCATGCTGCCGCCCAACAGGAGTGCGATTACGGTGCTGCGTTTCATGGTCGGGCTCCAGAGGCGGCGGGCGCGCCGCCGGCACGCCAGCGGACGATCATCATCAACAGGGTATCGATGCCGATGATCAGCACCAACGCGCTGATGAACAGCACCATGCCGGCGAAGCCGTGCAGGAAGCCTTGTCCGGCCGCGTCGCCGAAGTAATAGGTGATCAGGGTCAGCGTGATCACGCGGATCACGTTGGCGGTAAATGAAATCGGGATGATCAGCGCGGCCAGCGCGACGTTGCGCAGCGCCGACGGGGTGCGCACCACGTTCATGTAGAACAGGCCCAGCGACTCGAGCGTGAGCAGCGTCTGCAGCCCGGCGCAGGCGTCGGCCACCAGCAGCTGGTACTGGCCGATCTGCAGGATCACGCCGCTGCGGGCGATCGGATAGCCGAGCGCGAACAGGATCTGCTCGGTGGCGAAGGACACCGCCATCTTCATCGGCATGGTCAGCGCGCTGACCACCGGTCCGGGCAGCGGCACCATGAACAGCATGAAGAAGAAGGCGAACCACAGCTGGCCCAGCACGCGGCCGCCGCGCTTGTACCAGATCAGCGCGGCCAGCACGGCGATGAAGGAGCTGATCTCCATGCTCAGGATCTGCTGGGAGCGTCCCAGCACGTACAGCAGCAGGCCGACCACCAGCAGCGGCAGCGCCGCCGGCGCATGGCGCACGGAGGGGCCGGTCAGCAGCAGCTCGCGGCGCCGGTACAGCAACCACAGCGACAAGGCCAGGATGATCGGGCCGTGCGCCTGCTCCTCGGTCGACCAGGCGCCGGTCATCAGGCCGTAGAAGGTCGGCAGATACATCAGGGCGAAGCCGGCGGCGATCGCCCCCCATTCAGGCAGGGCGTCGCGCACGCCGGCGCGCGACCAAACGGGAGGGGCCATGTCAGTCATCAAATTCCACCAGCACCGAACCGATGATCTTGGCGCCGGTGTGCCGCATCTGCTCGGCCACCGCGGCGATGTCGTCGAGCGAGGTGTGGTGCTTGCGCACCACCAGCAACACGCCGCCGGCGCGGCCGGCCACGGCCAGCGCGTCGGACGCCATGCTGAAGGCCGGGACGTCGTACAGCACCACGTCGTAGTGGCTTTCCAGCTTGTTGTTGAGGCCGCTGAACGAGCTGCGGCTGAGCATTTCCTGCGGATTCGGCGGCAGCGTGCCGGCCGGCAGGATCGACAGGTCGACGAACTCGCCGACCTTGGCCACCGCCTCCAGGTCGGCGCGCCCGGCCAGCACGTCCGACAGGCCCTGACGCTCGGTCAGGCTGAAGATCTGCTGCTGTTGCGGGCTGCGCAGATTGGCGTCGACCAGCAGCGTGCGTTCGCCCAGCTGCGAGAACACCACCGCCAGGTTGGCCGCGAACAGGCTGGCGCCGTCGCTCGGGTCGACGCTGGCCACCACCAGCGCCTTGTGGCCCAGCGCGAACCAGCCCAGCATCAGCTGGCTGCGCACCGCGCGCAGCGTTTCCACCTGGGCCGAGAACGGTTCGTAGGCGGCCACCAGCTTCTTCGAGTACTTGCTGTCGTCGGTGGTCAGGTAGGGATAGTCGAACTGGCGCGCCAGCACTTGCTGGATGTCGGCCTCGGTGATCAGGCCCAGGCGCTGGGCCGCCTCGCCGAAGCGGATGCCCAACTCCTTTTGCATGCGCAGCACGCGCTCGGCGTTCTCGGGCGTAATCTTGCCCGATGCCAGCAGGATGCCGCCGATGCTGGAGTCGCCCGTCGGCAGCGCCACGGGTTGTACGGAATGAGTCATAGTCGCGTCCATTATTTAAGCGCCAGTCGGCGGCCGGTGAGAGTGTTGATCAAACCACGCTTGCGCGGCGCCGCGGACCAGTCGATCGCGCCCAGCACCGGCACGCCGATCGCATCGACCAGATCGCTCGGCGAACGGACCCGGCGGTGCAGCATTTCCACCAGCAGCGCCACGCCCACGCCCATCACGGTGCCGACGAACAGCGCCAGCAAGGTGTTGAGCATGACCTTGGGGCCGGCCGGATCGATCGGCGCCACCGCCGTGTTGAGCACCGCGATGTCGGACTGCTCGGACTGGCCCTCGATGCGGGTCTGCGACAGGCGCAGCATGGCGCCGTCGAACGCGCGCTGGGCGTTCTCGACGTCCTTGGCCAGCACATTCATCTCGTCGCGGGTGCGGTTCAGTTCCAGCACCTTGTCTTTTTGCGCCGTCAGGGCGCCGCGGATGGTGGCCTCGCGTTGCTGCAGGATGGCGGCGTTGTTGCCGATGCTGTGCGACGACGACCGCATGTGGGCCTGCAGGTCGGCGCGGATCTTGTCCACCTCGGCCTTCGCGCTCAGGTAGTTCGGGTGGTTTTTTTCCAGCCGCTGGCTGATGTCGGCGAACTTGGCCTCGGCGCTGCTGAGCGAAATCTTCAGGTTCTGCACCAGCGGGTTGCCGCTGACGTCGGGCGATTCGGCGCCGTCGGCGCCGAGCGCCATGCTGCGGCGCGAGTTGGCTTCGGCCACCTGGGTCTGGGCGCCGACCAGCTGCGCCGACAGGTCGTTCAGGCGGGCCGACTCGACGTCCAGGCGGTTGTCGACGCTGACGATGCCGTGCTCCTGCTGGTACTTGGACAGGCGGCTCTGCGCCACCTCGACGTTGTCGCGCAGCACCTTGCTCTGCTCGTTGAAGTAGGCCGAGGCCTTCTTCATCGGCTCGACCTTCAGCTGCAGGCTGATGCGCTGGTACTCTTCGGTGAAGGCGTTGGCCACGGCGGCGACGAACTGCGGGTCGTTGCCCTTGAAGCTGATCGACACCACGCTGCTTTCGCGCGCCGGCTCGACTTCGAGCTTCTTGAGCAGCAGGTCGGCCAGCCAGTCGCGCACCGTGCCGCGGCCGTCGGTGGCGGCGCGGAACTGCTCGATGACGGCGGCGTTCTTGTCGAGGCCGAGGCGCTCGACCACGTGCACCGCCACGTTCTTGCTGCTAATGATGTCGACCTGGGTCGCCATATAGCCGGGCAACAGCGAGCCGGGCAGCGTCATGCCGGTGACCGGATCGACGCCCTTGTAGTTGAGCACCAGCGAGCTGGTGGCGCGGTAGGTCTTGGGCAGCAACAGGCTGACCACGACCGTGCTGAACACCGTGACCAGCAGGGTGACCAGGGCGATGACTTTGCGCGCGCGCAAAATAAGTAAAAACTGGGAAAAATTCATAGGCTACTTTCCATCCGTGAGGGTGACGACATGCCGGAGCAGTGTTCCGGCCCGCTTAGAAGAAGCTCTCCTTCACGTACACGACGTCGTCCGGCTGCAGCTGGTCGTCGTGCTTGGCGTCGATCGACACCAGCTTGCCGCTGGCGTCGCGGCGCTTGATCGTCAGGCCGCGCTCGGTGCCGCGCGGGGTCAGGCCGCCGCCGACCGACAAGGCCTGCACCACCGTCATCGCGCGCTCCAGACGGAAGCTGCCGGAGCGTTGCACTTCGCCGTAGATGTAGAAGTGCGGGGCCCGCTCGACGTAGACCACGTCGCCGCCGGCCAGCTCGTAATCCTGGCTCAGTTCGCCGCCGCGGACCATCATGATGACGTCGATGACGTCCTTGCTGACCTTGCCGTTGCGCTTGCGGATCAGGCTCAAGGTATCGCCGCCGTCGGCGGCGATGCCGCCGGCCATCGCCAGCAGGTCGACCACGCCGCGCCGGCCTTCCAGCGGATAGCGGCCCGGACGGTTGACCTGGCCCAGCACCGACACCTGCTGGCTTTGCAAGGTGGTGACCAGCAGGTTGACCTGCGGCTTGCGCACAAAACCGCCGCTCTCGAGCAGTCCGGCGATTTTCTTTTCCGCCAGCGCCGGCGACAGGCCGGCCACGGCGACCTGGCCGATCAGCGGAAAGGTGATCGCGCCCGCTTCATTGACGCGGGTTTCCAGCGACAGGTCGGGATTGCCGTAGACGGACAGGCGCAGCACGTCGCCGGCGCCCAGCAGCAGTTCGGCGGCGCTGGCGGCGCCCATCGACAACATCAGCAGCGCCGCGGCCACCCAGTGTGCGTATCGTTTCATGATTTACTTAATCCTATCGAGAAGTACAGCGTAAGCAGGGAACTGCGGGTTATTTCAGGCCGGACACGCCGCGCGCGTTGACATCGGCGCTGGCGTCGGGCGCGGCGGCGGCCGCCGCGGGCGCTGCCGCCGGCGC
>NZ_JBXALQ010000022.1:0-107040 GCF_058799615.1 Duganella sp. GW822-FHT06D06 | reverse complement strand
AGCCTGCTGTGCACTTTCATCAAACGTCCACACTTATCGACTGTAAATTTTTAAAGAACTTATTCGGTACTGCTTGCAACCGTTGACAAAGCGTTGTGTTTGTCAGTTGCGAAGAAGGAAGATTATGAGGCGTTTTCAGCATTTCGTCAACCTTCTTTTTCTCCGCTCTTCGCTGCATTTACATGCTGCGTTTTGCGGGGAGGCGAACTATAGCAAAGGGCATCCACGCTGGCAAGGGTAAAATAGCGGTTTCACCGAAACATAAGTACGTCATGTCCATTCTGCTCACTACTCTCAACGCCCGCTACACCCACGCCTCGCTGGGACTGCGCTATCTATTAGCGAATATGGGAGAGCTGCAGGGGCAGACCCGCTTGCAGGAATTCGTCATCGGCGCGAAGACCACCGAGATCGTCGAACGCATCCTGGCGCATGCGCCGCAGATCGTCGGTTTCGGCATCTATATATGGAACGTCGAGGAAACCACCAAAGTCGTCGCCATGCTCAAGCGCGTGGCGCCGCATGTGGTGGTGGTTCTGGGCGGGCCGGAAGTGTCCTACGAATCGAATGAGCAGGAAATCGTCAAGCTGGCCGATTACCTGATTACCGGCTGGGGCGACGTCACCTTCCCCAAGCTGTGCGGCGAGATCATTCACGGCCCCAAGCCGCTGATGAAGGTCCACGCCGGCGTGCAGCCGCCGATGGCCGAGATCAAGCTGCCCTACTCGCTGTACACCGACGACGACATCAAACACCGCACCATCTATGTGGAAGCCTCGCGCGGCTGCCCGTTCAAGTGCGAGTTCTGCCTGTCTGCCCTGGACAAGACGGCGTGGCCGTTCGCACTGGATAACTTCCTGGCGGAGATGGAGTCACTGCACGCACGCGGCGCGCGGCTGTTCAAGTTCGTCGACCGCACCTTCAACCTGAATATCAAGACCAGCCTGAAGATCATGCAGTTCTTCCTCGATAAGCTGGAAGCCAACCCGGACGATCCGGTCTACGCCCACTTCGAGCTGGTGCCGGACCACCTGCCGGACGCACTGAAAGAGGGCATCAGCAAATTCCCGCATGGCGCGCTGCAATTCGAGATCGGCATCCAGAGCTTCAACCCGGCGGTGCAGACGCTGGTCAGCCGCAAGCAGGACAACCAGAAGGCCGCCGACAACATCCGCTGGCTGACCGACCATTCCAACGCCCACATGCACGTGGACCTGATCGCCGGCCTGCCCGGCGAAACGGTGGAGAGCTTCGCCGCCGGCTTCAACAAGCTGTGGGCCTTGAATCCGCACGAGATCCAGTTCGGCATCCTCAAGCGCCTGCGCGGCACGCCCATCATCCGCCACACCCAGGAATTCGGCCTGGTGTTCGAGCCGTACGCGCCGTACACCATCCTCGCCAACCGCGACATCGACTTCCCGACCATGCAACGGCTGGTGCGCTTCGCCCGCTATTGGGACCTGGTGGCCAACTCCGGCCGCTTCGGCCACACGCTGCCGGTGCTGCTGGGCGACGACGCCTTCGGCCGATTCATGGCGTTTGCCGACTGGTTGTACGCCAATACCGACGCCACCCACCGCATCGCGCTGGAGCGCCTGGTGGCGATGGTGTGCAAATACCTGCAAAGCCAGGGCATGGACAAGGACGCCGCCGAAGCGCTGTTGGCCAGCGATTATGCGGGCGCCAAGCCGAAACCGGTCGAGACGCCGGCGCCCAAGCGCCAGGCCCGCAGGCTGGCCGCCTGAGCGGGGTAGCCCGTCCCGCTGCACATCCATTGGTAGCCGCCGGGGCGAAACTCCCTTAAACTGACGAAATGCCTATTGCCAAAGAGCCCACACTCACTCTCAATCCCGGTGCCGCCAAGGGGCCTTCGGTCGCCGCAGGCGGCACGTGGCAAGTGCACGCGCTGGCGCAGGGCCGCACCATGGCCACCATCACGGCGCTGATCAAGACCCTCAAGGCCGACAACGTCAAATGGGATTTGACGGCGATCGACAGCATGGACCACATCGGCGCCCAACTACTGTGGAACGCCTGGGGCAAGACCCGCCCCGCCGAGCTGCAACTGGCGCCCGGCCAGGAAGAATTCTTCAGCCGGCTCGAAACCACCGGCAAGCTCGAACTGCCGCGCCCGCGCGCGCAGCGCCTGACCTGGGTGATGAAACTCGGCTTCGCGATGCTGCTGTTCATCGAGCACCTGATCGCGCTGACCACGCTGATCGGCCAGGTCGTGCAGGAATTCTGGCGCTTCGCGCGCGCGCCCATGCGCGGACCGTGGAAGGAAATCTCCGCGAACATCTTCCATGCCGGCTTCCAGGCGCTGGGCATCACGGCGCTGGTCGGCTTCCTGATCGGCGTGGTGTTCTCCTATCTGTCGGCGCAACAGCTGCGCAACTTCGGCGGCGACATCTTCCTGGTCAACCTGCTCGGCATGAGCATCATCCGCGAACTGGGCCCGCTGCTGGCGGCGATCCTGGTGGCCGGCCGCTCCGGCTCCTCCATCACCGCGCAACTGGGCGTGATGCGCGTAACCGAGGAACTCGACGCCATGCTGGTGATGGGCATCTCGCACGGCTTCCGCCTGATCATGCCGAAGGTGCTGGCCCTGGCCATCGCCATGCCGCTGCTGGTGATCTGGACCGACACCATCGCGCTGTTGGGCGGCATGGTGTCGGCCAAGGTCGAACTGAATCTGTCGCCGCAGTACTTCATCCTCAAGCTGCCGGACGCGGTGCCGCTGGCGAACTACATGATAGGCCTGGGCAAGGGCGTGGTGTTCGGCATCCTGATCGCGCTGGTGTCCTGCCATTTCGGCCTGCGCATCAAACCGAACACGGAAAGCCTGGGACGCGGCACCACCACCTCGGTGGTCACCGCGATCACCGCGGTGATCCTGGCCGACGCCGTGTTCGCGATCGTCTTCAGCGGCGTGGGGTTCTGATGGTCAGTCACGCGCTCGTCCCCGAAAAATCCTGCGGCCCCGGCAGCGGCGAACTGACGCTCGACGGCAGCGGCCCGATCGTCGAGATCACCGGCCTGTGGACCAAGTACGGCCGCACCGTGGTCCACCAGGATTTGAACCTGGAGATCGAACCGGGCGAGATCCTGTCCATCGTCGGCGGCTCCGGCACCGGCAAGACCACGCTGCTGCGCCAGATGCTGGGCCTGGAGACGCCGGCGCGCGGCTGCGTGCGCGTGTTCGGCGAAGACATCAGCGAAGTCGGCTCCGAACAATTGCAGCAGCTGCGCAATCACTGGGGCATGCTGTTCCAGCAGGGCGCGCTGTATTCGGCGCTGACCGTGTTCGACAACATCGCCCAGCCGATGCGCGAGCTGCACACGCTGCCCGAAGACCTGATCCTCGACGCCGTGCTGTTGAAGATGAACATGGTGGGCCTGGGCCCCGAACACGCGAACAAGATGCCGTCCGACCTGTCCGGCGGCATGGTCAAGCGCGTGGCGCTGGCGCGCGCGCTGGCGCTCGAACCCAAGCTGCTGTTCCTCGACGAGCCGACCGCCGGCCTCGATCCCGACCTGTCGGAAGCCTTCGTCTCGCTGATCAAATCGCTGCACCGCGAGCTGGGGCTGACGGTGGTGATGGTCACCCACGATCTCGACACGCTGTTCGCGCTGTCGACCCGCATCGCCGTGCTGGCCGAAAAACACGTGATCGCGCTTGGCCCGCTGCGCGACCTGCTGAACATCGATCACCCGTTCATCAAGGAGTTCTTCCTCGGCGACCGCGGCCGCCGCGCGCTGGAAGCGCTGGACGAAAAAACCAATACGGAGTCCCACTGATGGAAAACAGATCCCACGCACTCACCACCGGCTTCTTCACGCTCACGCTGCTGATCGCGGCCATCCTGTTCGGCCTGTGGTTCAACCGCGACCGCGTCGAACGCGCGCCCTACGTCATCGCCACCGCGCAGTCGGTGCCGGGCCTGAACCCGCAGGCGCCGGTGCGCTACCGCGGCCTGGAAGTGGGCAAGGTCGCCGGCATCGCCTTCGATCCCAAGATGGCCGGCCAGATCCTGGTCACCCTCAACATCAACACCGACGCGCCGATCACCAAGACCACCTTCGCCACGCTGGGCTACCAGGGCGTGACCGGCATCGCCTTCATCCAGCTGGACGACGACAAGGTCGGCTCGCCGCTGCTGGCCACCAACAGCGACAACCCGGCCCGCATACCGCTGCGCGCCGGCTTCTTCGACCAGCTGGAAAAGCGCGGCAAGGAAATCCTGACCCAGTCCGAGGAAGTGACGCGCAAACTCAATAATCTGCTCAGCCCTGAAAACCAGAAGACCATCCTCGGCGCCTTCGCCGACGTCAGCGCCACCGCCAACGCCTACCGCGAACTGCCGGCCAAGCTGGAACCGACCATCGCCAAGCTGCCGGCGCTGGCCGAACAGACGCAGCGCACACTGAGCTCCTTCAACACGCTGGCCAACGATTCCGACCGTCTGGTCAAAACCCTGCAGGCGCCGGACGGCCCGATCGCCCGCATCGCCGCCACCGCCGACCGCATCGGCGGCTCGGTGGAGGCGGTGGCCGGCGGCATCGAACTCGACACGCTGCCGCAGGTGAACTCGCTGTCCGACGACACCAAGGCCTCGATGCGCGCGCTGCGCAAGACCATGAACAAGATTAACGACCGTCCGCAAAGCCTGATCTTCGGTTCGCCCGGCACGCCGCCGGGTCCCGGCGAAGAAGGCTTTACCGCCTCGTCCAAATAAGGATCACTGAGATGACCACCGCCATCCGCAACGCCATCCTCGTCGCCGCCATCGGCGCGCTGCTGGGCGCCTGCGCCAGCAAGGGCCAGTCGACCGCGCAGTACGATTTCGGCCCGCTGCCGCAGGCGCAGGCAGCAACCGGCGCCAACATCGGCGCGCTCATCGTGGCCGATATCGTCGGCCCCGCCGCGCTGGACACCGAGCGCATGCAATACCGCCTGCTGTACGCCGACGCCCGCCAGTCGCGCCCCTACGCCCACAACCAGTGGACCGCCACGCCGTTCCAGCTGATGACCCAGCGCATGAAGGCGCGCATCGCGCAGGCCGGCGTCAAGGTGCTGTCGACCACCGACGCCGCCGCCAGTCCCACCGTGCTGCGCATGGAGGTCAACGACTTCGCGCAGAACTTCGACAGCGCCACCAGCAGCGCCGGCACCATCAGCCTGCGCGCCTCGCTGTTCCGCAGCCACAGGCTGGTGGACCAGAAGACCTTCACCCGCAGCAGCCCGGCCCCGAGCCCGGACGCCGCCGGCGGCGCCCACGCGCTGGCCGCCGCCACCGACGCCGTCACCGCCGATGTGCTGGCATGGCTGACGGCGCTGCCGCCGCGGTAGGCATGGCGGAGACCACCACCGTCAAGCCGCCTCCGCCAGCGCCGGAGCCGGCCAGCAAGCCGTCGCCGTTCACGCGGGCGGCGCTGCTGGCCTATGTGCTGCTGATCATCTACGCCAGCTGGTTCCCGTTCTCGGGCTGGCACAACCAGGGATTGTCGCCGCTGATCTTCCTGGAAAACACCAGCATGCCGCGCTACTGGACCAAGTTCGACGCCATCATCAACGTGGTCGGCTACCTGCCGCTGGGGACGCTGATCGTCTACTCGCTGTACCCGCGTTTCAAGGGCATGGCGGCCTGGCTGATGGCCGCCGCCGGCGGCGTGCTGATCTCGGGCCTGATGGAGGGCGTGCAGACCTACCTGCCCAGCCGCGTGTCCTCCAACCTGGACTTCTACACCAACGCCGCCGGCGGCGCGCTGGGCGCGGTGATCGGCGTGCTGACCGTGCGCCGCCTGCTGGACCAGAGCCAGCTGCAGCGCCTGCGCCAGGCCTGGTTCGCGCCGCACGCCAGCCAGGGCCTGGTGCTGCTGGCGCTGTGGCCGCTGGCGCAGATGTACCCGCAAAGCTTTCTGTTCGGCCTGGGCCAGCTGCTGCCGATTCTGTCGGAATGGCTGTCGCAGCTGCTCGACAGCGAGATCGACCTGGCCAGCTACGTGCGGCCGGACGCCATCCTGACGGTGGAGCAATACTGGCTGTCCGAAACCATCATCACCGCCTGCGGCATGGTGGGCGCGGCGCTGACGCTGCTGTGCCTGCTGCGCAAGCCGGCCCCGCGCGGCCTGCTGGTGATCGCCATGATAGGTTCCGCCATCGTCGTCAAGGCACTGGCGACGGCGCTGCTGTTCTCGCCGGAAAACGCCTTTGTCTGGGTCACGCCGGGCGCCGAGGGCGGTTTCCTGATCGGCGCCATCATGCTGGCCGGCCTGGCGTTCGCGCCGCACGTGGCGCAGCGGCGGCTGGCCGTCACCACCCTGCTGCTGAGCCTGGTGATCGTCAACACCACCCCGGCCAACCCGTATTTCGTCGCCACCTTGCAGACCTGGGTGCAGGGCAAGTTCCTCAACTTCAACGGCGCGGCGCAGTTCCTGACCTTGCTGTGGCCCTTCTTCGCGGTCTGGTTCCTGTGGCTGCCTTCTCACAAGCTCAATAAGCCCTGACTAAGGGTTAGCGGGTATCATAGCGGCTACCCATACCCCCGAGACACAGCGATGAGCGATACACCCTATTTCAAACACCACGTCTTTTTCTGCATGAACAAGCGTGACGACGGCCGCAACAGCTGCGGCGACCACGGCGCGGAAACCGCGCAAAAGCACGCCAAGAAGCGCTGCAAGGAACTCAACATCAACGGCCAGGGCCAGGTCCGCATCAACCAGGCGGGCTGCCTGGACCGTTGCGAAGAAGGCCCGGTGCTGGTGGTCTATCCGGAAGGCACCTGGTACACCTACGTCGACACCAGCGACATCGATGAAATCATCGACACCCACCTGGTGCAGGGCAAGGTCGTCGACCGTCTCAAAATCTGAACCCACTCTACAGCTCATGAACAAGAACGAAAAATTCACCCTGGCCGGCGGCGCCGGCCAAATGGAAGGCGTGCTCGACTACCCGAAGGAAGCGCCGCGCGGCATCGCGCTGGTGGCCCATCCGCATCCGCTGTACGGCGGCACCATGGACAACAAGGTCGCCGTCACCTTGGCGCGCACCTTCGTCAACCTGGGCTACGTGGTGGCGCGCATCAACTTCCGCGGCGTCGGCGCCTCGGAGGGCGTGCATGACCACGGCATCGGCGAGACCGACGACATGGCCGCGCTGCACGCCTGGATGACGGCAAGATATCCGGGCCTGCCGGTGGCGCTGGCGGGCTTCTCGTTCGGCACCTTCGTGCAAGCGCAGCTGGCGCCGCGCCTGGCCGCCGCCGGCACGCCGGCCGAGCGCCTGGTGCTGGTCGGCGCCGCCGCCAAGAAGTGGGACATGGCCGCGATCCCGGCCGACACCATCCTGATCCACGGCGAAAACGACGACACCATCCCGCTGATCGACGTGCTGGACTGGCTGCGTCCGCAGGACATAGCGGTCATCGTGATCCCCGGCGCCGACCACTTCTTCCACCGCAAACTCCAGCACATCAAGAGCTGGGTGACGCAGCTCTGGCAGCGCGGCGCCGATGTTGCCGAGACGGAAACGGACACCGCAGCGGCCGACTAAGGTCCTATAATCGCTGCGCCTTTAACTTTTTACCGAATAAAGCAACCCATGAAAAAAATTATCGCGGCACTGGCCACCAGTGTGATGTTGATGTCCGCCGCCGTCGCCCAAACCCTGCCGCCGCCGACCATCGCCGCCAAATCCTGGCTGCTGCTGGACGCCACCAGCGGCCAGATCATCGCCTCGCAAGACCCGAACGCCCGCATCGAACCGGCCTCGCTGACCAAGATCATGACGGCCTACGTCACCTTCGGCGCGCTGCGCGACAAGAAAATTGACCTGAAACAGATGGTCAACGTCTCCACCAAGGCGTGGAAGGTCGATGCCAGCAGCTCCAAGATGTTCATCGACCCGGCCACGCCGGTCAGCATCAACGACCTGCTGTACGGCCTGATGGTGCAGTCGGGCAACGACGCCGCGGTGGCGCTGGCCGAAGCGGTCGCCGGCGACGAGTCCGCCTTCGTGGTGATGATGAACAAGGAAGCCCAGCGCATGGGGCTGACCAACACCCGCTTCGCCAACCCGCACGGCCTGCCGAGTCCGGAGAACTATTCGACCGCGCAAGACCTGTCGGTGCTGGCCAAGCGCGTGATCCTGGACTTCCCGGAGTTCTACAAGATCGATTCGGTCAAGAGCTTCACCTACAACAAGATCACCCAGCCCAACCGCAACCGCCTGCTGTGGCTCGATCCGACCGTCGACGGCATGAAGACCGGCCACACCGAAGCGGCCGGCTACTGCATGATCGCCTCGGCGCACCGTCCGAACGGCGCCGGCGAGCGCCGCCTGGTGTCGGTGGTGCTGGGCACCTCGTCCGACCAGTCGCGCACGCAGGAAAGCCAGAAGCTGCTGAACTGGGGCTTCCAGAACTTCGACACGGTCAAGCTGTACTCCAAGGGCCAGGCCATCGCCACGCCGGAGATCTGGAAGGGTTCCAAGGGCGTGGTCAAGATCGGCTTCGCCAACGACGTGCTGGTGACGGTGCCGAAAGGCGTGGCAGCCAAGATGAAGCCGCTGCTGGAGCGCAAAGACCCGCTGGTCGCGCCGCTGGCCGAGAACAGCCGCGTCGGTTCGCTGAAGATGATGGTGGACGGCAAGCCGCTACTGGAATTGCCGGTGGTGGCGCTGGAAACCGTCGATCAAGCCTCGATCTTCGGCCGCGCCTGGGATTCGATCCGCCTCTGGCTGAAGTAAACCCCGGGGGTCAAGTCTGACATTCGGACACGGGCTCTGCCATAACGCAGGTTACGGCAGAGCCCGTGTCCGAATGTCAGACTTGACCCCCGCTGTTAGTCGTCGTTGGCGTGGGTGTGCTGGATCGATTCCTGCGCCCATTTGAAGGCCGCCTGGCCGACCATGCCCAGGCCATCCATATCCAGTCCCTCCTTCTCGGCGATCTCCAGCGCCCGATCGACCTTGTCGCGTTCGAGCAGCAGCACGATCGTCAGATACGGTCCGTAGACCCCATCACTGTTGAGCAACACGTCGCGGATATCGTCCGACAGATGCATCTTGTCGACCAGGTTGGCCATCGGCACGCCCAGCAGGACGTCGAACAACGACAGCAATCCCACCAGGAACAACTCGTCGCGCTGGGCCTGCGGCAGCTTGCTGCAGGTCTCCAGGAAGCGCGCGCGCGTCAGCGCCACTTCCAGCAGCGACTCATCGCGCGCCTGGTTGGCGCCGCCGCCCAGGCGGAACATCGACACCGTCAAGCCCCGGTACAGCTGATTGCGCCCCAGCACCATGAACGCTTGCTGCAAGCTGGTCACCTTGGTGGTCTGGCCGTTGCTCGGCGCGTTGGCCCATTGCAGCACCTGGTAGGTCATGCCGGGATCGCGCTTGGCCACCTCGATCATCGCCGGCAGTTCGGCGTCGGTGCGCAGCAGGTTGAGCAGCTCGATCGAGGTCATGCGGCTCTGGTCGACCTTGGCGTCCGGGTCCACCTTGTCGCTGGTGGTCAGGAAGTGGCCCATGAAGTAATTGCAGCCCCACGACATGCACATGCGCTGTTCGTCCCACGTTTCGACGCCGTCGACCGCCAGCTTCATGTCGGGATAGCGCATGCGCAACTGCTTGATCAGGGACTGGAAGTCGGCCAGCGTATGCTCGCCCAGCGACAGCATGGCGACGTCGCACACCGCCAGCAGCGGCGCGTCGGCCGGGTCCAGCGACACGCCGCGCAGCGCCACCTTGCAGCCGGTCTCGCGCAGCGCCGTCATGCGGCCGGCGATCTGCTCCACCGGCAGGCCGACGCCCTTGCGGTCGAGCATGAATATGGTGTGCGGCGCCACCAGCGGCGCATGGCGCTTGAAGATCACCGCGTCCATGCTCAGCTGCACCAGCGCGATGCGGTTCTGGGCGAACTGCGGCAGCCGGGCCGCGACCAGGGTCTCGATCAGCACCGGCTCCGGCAGCGGCGCGCGGTTGCCGCCGAAGGGCACGGAAAAACGGTAGCCGCACAGGCGGTGGCGCTCGTCGACGATCTCGGTACGCACCACGATCGCCTCGGGATCGCCTTCGGGGTCGGCCGCAGGGGCGGGCACGGGCGCCGCCTTGGCGGGCGCGACGGCCGCGGCGGGCACGGGTTCCGGTTTGGTTTTTAGAAACGATAAGAAGCCCACTTGCTTACCCTCCATCACCGAATATTAATTTCGATCATACAATGAAAAACCGGACGAAAATCGCCCTCGCCGAAAAATTCATTGCCGGACAAACACAGGTCCGCGTAACTAAAGTACAAGCTTGCCGCTATAATCTCCGTCACTCCCCTCCCCCAGAAAGTGCGACCATGAGCTACGCCCCGCCGAACGACTTGTCCTGCCCCGCCGTCGCCACCAGCAAAGACGGGCTGACCCTGTCGCGCATCGTGGCCGGCATGTGGCGCATGAATGAATGGAAGCTGACGCCGCAGCAACGGCTCGGCTTCCTCGAGCAATGCCTGGCCCTGGGCGTCACCAGTTTCGATCATGCCGACATTTACGGCGGCTACGGCGTCGAGGCGCTGTTCGGCGAGGCGCTGGCGCTGCAACCGTCGCTGCGCGCGCGCATGCAGCTGGTGAGCAAGTGCGGCATCAAGCTGGTCAACGAGGCGCGTCCGGCGCACACCATCCAGCACTATGACACCAGCGCCAGCCACATCATCGCCTCGGCCGAGCAGTCGCTGCGCCAACTGGGCACCGACCACCTGGACCTGCTGCTGATCCACCGCCCCGACCCGCTGATGGATTTCGACCAGATCGCCGGCGCCTTCGAGCAGCTGCGCCGGGCCGGCAAGGTCAAGCACTTCGGCGTGTCCAACTTCAGCCGCCACCAGTTCGAATGCCTGCACCGCCGCATCCCGCTGGCGACCAACCAGGTCGAGTTCTCGCCGCTGTGCATGGCGCCGCTGTTCGATCAAACCTTCGACGGTCTGCAAGACCAGGGCGTGGCGCCGATGATCTGGTCGCCGCTGGCCGGCGGCCGCCTGTTCAGCCGCGACGACGCCGACGGCAGCCGCGTGCGGGCGGCGATCCAGCAGGTGGCCGACGAACTGCGGCGCCCGTTCGGCAGCGTGGTGTTGGCGTGGATTATGCAGCTGCCGAGCCGGCCGCTGCCGTTGACCGGCTCGGGCCGCATCCAGGCGGTGGCCGAGGCGGTGGAGGCGACCCAGTTCAGCCTGAGCCGCAGCCAGTGGTTCGCGATCCTGCGCGCGGCGCGCGGTCACGAAGTCGCTTGAGTTCTACGCCTCAATCTGCATAGACCAGCGGCGGCGCGATGCCGCGCCAGCCCCGCCGCCACGCCAGGTTCAGCGCCAGCGTGCCGGCGATGTAGACGGCGAAGAACAGCGCGAAGTACATCGCCTGCAGCCAGGCCAGCAAGCCCAGGTTGACCACCAGCAGCAGCAGCGCGGCCTTGCTTTTCTTTTGCTTGGAGCTGGGGAAGCGCACGGTGGTCACCATCAGCGCGCCCACCACGAACAGCAGCGCGACGATCAGGCCGCCATGCGGCACCGAGGCCGCCGGGTCGGGCCACGCCACCACCACCGAGGCCACGCAGGCCGCGCCCGCCGTGCTCGGCATGCCGACGAAATAGCGCGGATCGGTACGGCCGACATTCACATTGAAGCGCGCCAGCCGCAGCGCGCCGCAGGCGACGAAAAAGAAACTGGCGATGCCGCCGATCCGCAGCAGGGTCGGATGGTCCACGCCCAGCTGCACGAAGCCGTAACAATACAACAGCAAGGCCGGCGCGCAGCCGAAGTTCATCATGTCGGCCAGCGAGTCGAGCTGCATGCCGAAGGCGGAGGCGGTGTTGGTGGCGCGCGCCACCAGGCCGTCGAGCGCGTCGAACACCCCGGCCAGCACCAGCAGCACGGCGGCCAGCCGGTAGTCGTCGGCCGACCCGACCAGGGCGTTGTCGACCGAGATCACGATGCTGCCGAAGCCGCAGGCGATCGACATCAGGGTGACCAGGCTGGGCAGGGCGAACTTGGCGCGCTGCACGCGCGCATGGTGTAATGGCTTCAAATTGGGGGCAATCGCAAAAAACGCCGCAGTTCGCAGCAAACGGCAAGCTTACCATTTTAACCCGGCGCCCTCCTTGTTCATACCGGGTGCTGCCGGACTGAAATCTGGCATAAAATTGCAACAGCCGGCCACGGCCCGGCGGCACACTGCACAGGAGTTTCCATGATGACCCACCGTCGCCGCGCGCCCGCGCTGTCCGCCTTGCTGCTGGCCCCGCTGTTGAGTCTGCTTTTGTCCGCTTGCGGCGGCGGTGGCGGCGGCGCCGCCACCAGCGGCAGCGCCAGCGTCGCGCCGCCCGACCTGACCCAGGCGCCGGGCGCGCCCAGCTACAGCGGCAACACCGCGCTCGACGGCTACAACTGGATCAACTACCGGCGCGCGCTGCTGGGCCTGTCCATCCTGGCGCGCAACGCCAGCGTCGACGCCGCCGCCCAAAACCATTCCAACTACCTGCGCCTGAACAACACCGTCAGCCACGAGCAGACGCCCGGCCTGCCCGGCTTCACCGGCGTCACCCTGCTCAACCGCCTGAGCGGCGCCGGCTACCAGGTGCCGCAGCCGTATGCGATCGGCGAAGTGATTTCCGCCACCAGCAACCCGTCCGGCTTTTACCAGGCGGAGGAATTGATCACCGCGATCTACCACCGCTTCGTGATGTTCGAGCCGGTGTTCAAGGAAATCGGCACCGGCGCCGCCACCACCAGCGCCAGCTACACCTATTTCACCGCCGACCTGACCGCCGTCGGCGGCTACGGCGCCGGCCTGGGCGCCGGCCGCATCGTCAACTACCCGGCCGCCAACCAGGCCGGGGTGCCGGTCAACTTCTTCAGCGACAGCGAATCGCCCGACCCGGTGCCGGGACGCAACGAGGTCGGCTATCCGATCAGCGTCCACGCCGACACCGTCCGCATCGGCGTCGGCGTGACGGTGCAAAGCTTCACGGTGGCGCCGCGCGGCGGCGCCGCGCTGGAGGCGCGCCTGCTCAGCCACGCCGCCGACGCCCAGACGCCCGAGACGGCCGCCGCCATCGTGCCGCTGGCGCCGCTCAAGAGCGCCACCGTCTACGACGTCAGCTTCCGCGGCGTGGTGGCCGGCGTGGCGGTGACGCGCAACTGGTCGTTCACCACCCGATGAACGCGCCCGCCGACGCCGTGCTGCACGTCGCCAGCGGCCTGCAACAGCTGATGGGCGACTACCGGCTGTACCTGAACATCCTGCGCCGCTTCCAGCAGCGCTACCACGC
This sequence comes from Duganella sp. GW822-FHT06D06, assembly GCF_058799615.1. Lineage (NCBI taxonomy): Bacteria > Pseudomonadati > Pseudomonadota > Betaproteobacteria > Burkholderiales > Oxalobacteraceae > Duganella > Duganella sp. GW822-FHT06D06. Next base: position 93,731 of record NZ_JBXALQ010000022.1, on the reverse strand, counting down.
GGCCGCGGCCGAGGTGGGCGCGGCGCTGGCGGCCGGCGACCAGGCCGGCGCGCTGCGCATCGTCCACACCGTCAAGGGCGCGGCCGGCATGATAGGCGCGCAGCAGGTGCAGCGGCTGGCGGCCGCACTGGAGGCGGCGTCCTGCGCCGCGCCGCTGGCGCCGCTGGAACAGGCGCTGGCGCAGTTGCTGCAGGCGATCGCCACGCTGTTGTCGGCCGCACCCGCGGCCGACGAGCAGCCCGCCGCGGCCGCGCCGGCGCCGGACGCGCGCATGCTGCTGCGGCATCTGGCGCGGCTGCTGGAGGAAGGCGACGGGGCGGCGATCGATGTGCTGGAACAGTCGGCCACGCTGCTGGCCGGCGCGCTGGGCGTGGCGCGCTTCGCGCAAGTGACGAGCGCGGCCCACCAGTTCGATTTCGAGACGGCGCTGGCCCAGCTGCGCGCCGGGCCGGGCTAAGCGCTGGAACTCAGCGGGTATATTCCTTTTCCTCGTCGAAGGCGTCGGCGCACTCCTTGTCGCAGAAGCGGCGCACATTGTCCAACGGTTTGTCGCAATACCAGCAGGCGCCCTTGGGCGGCAGCGTCTGCCGGGTGCGCGCGGGCGCGGGCGGCGCCGTGGCGGACGGCGCAGCGCCGGCGCCATCATCCGGTACGCTCTCTTGTGTCGGTTCCACGATCGCCTCCTTTCCAGGCAGTGCTCAGGTCCACGTTTGCAAGATTACTTCAGCGGAATATCCGATGTATGAGAATTCTCAACCAAATCATGATAGCAGGTTCGGCGTAGCGGCCCCATGCGTCAAAAGCCCAAAACCGTGGCCGTCCAGCCGCAGCGCCAGCGCCGTAGAATGAAGAAAAATTTATTAATGGAAAAGTCAACCATGATAGTGAGTCCGGCAGGCAACATCCGGCCACGATTTATCGTGACTTGCCGGCGCTCTCGGGGCAAACTCGATCACCATCGACCGGCACTCCCGCCGTCCCGACGCCGCCGATAAAGCCCCCAGCGATCCATGACTTCCGCGCCCGCCCCGACCCGGCACCACGCTCCCGGCGTGCGCGCCAGTCTTGCGCTGCTGGCCATCGCTTGCATCCTGCCAGTGGCCGCCGTGACCGCCTTCCTGATCGTCCATTTCTACCAGCGGGAACGGGCGCAGCTGATCGAGCACACCGTCAGCCGCGCCCGCGCCATCATCACCGCTACCGACCGCGACATCGCCAGCACCCAGCTGGCGCTGCAAACGCTGAGCACTTCGCACATGCTGCGCAACCAGGACTTGCGCGGCTTCCATCAGCGCGCCGCCGGCCTGGTCGAGCAGCTGGGCGCCGACAGCATCGTCCTGCTCGATGCCGACGGCAGCCTGCTGCTGTCGACCCGCCGCCCCTACGGCGCGCCGCTGCCCAAGCTGGGGCGGGCGCCGCTGCTGCAACGGATCCTGGCCAGCGGCCGGCCAACTGGCGCGCCAGCGTGCTCGACACCGAAGGCCGGGTGGTCACCCGCTCGCGCGACCAGGACCTCTACGCCGGCCGCCAGGTCAGCGCCGCGCTGCGCCGGCAGCTGGCCAGCGCCAGCGAATCCGGCATGGAGACGCGCACGCTGGACGGACAGGACGTGTACGTGGTCTACAGCCGCTCGACCCGCACCGGCTGGAGCGCCGTGCTGGGCATTCCGCGCGAGCAGCTGACGGCCAGCCTGTACCGCACGCTGGCCTGCACTTCCGCGAAGCCAATGAGCTGGGCCATGCCCTGCGCGACGCCGCGCTCAGCGTGCGGCAGGCCCACGCCGACACGCGCGAAAGCGAGCAGCGCCTGGCGCTGGCGGCCAAGGCCGCCCACCTGGGCATCTGGACCCGCGAGCTGCGCGAGCCGAACCTCTGGTGCTCGGAGCAGTGGCGCGCGCTGTTCGGCTTCGCGCCGGAACCAGCGCTGACCTTGGCCGACCTGCTGGCCAAGGTGCATCCGGACGACCGCGCCGCCGTCCAGCACACCCTCAGCCACAGCGAGGACAGGCGCGCATCTTCGCCCCCTTCTACACCACCCGGCCGATCGGCAAGGGCACCGGGCTGGGGCTGTCGCTGTCGTACGGCATCGTGCAAAACCACCACGGCCACATCGACGTGCAGAGCACACCGGGCCGGGGCAGCACCTCCCGCGTGACGCTGCCAGTCGGCCACCGCATGGCCGAGGCCTGGAAAGGGCGGCCGCGGCGCCGCTGCGCTTATAATCGCGTGGTCACGCCACAGCCACTACACGGTCACGCCAGGAAAACAGCGCATGCAAGCAAACACCACCGTCACCCCGCCTGCCGCCGGCAGCCACGCCCACCTGTCCGGGCGCGTGCTCGGCCTGGCCAACCTGGGACTGATGGTGCTCGACGCCGGCGGCCGCATCGTCATGTGGAACCAGTGGCTGGCCAGCCACTCCGGCCTGTCCGCCCAGCGCGTGCAGGGCAGCGAGCTGTTCGAGCAGTTTCCCGAACTGCGCGGCCAGCGGCTGGAGCAGGCGCTGCACAGCGCGCTGCACAGCAACCTGCCGCAGCAACTGTCGCCGGCGCTGAACCGCTCGCCCTTCCCGCTGTACCCGAGCGGCACCTGGGGCGGCGAACGGGTCGAGCAAGCGGTGTCGATCACGCCCTTCACGGAAGGCAAGGAACGCTTTTGCCTGATCGAAGTGAGCGACATCAGCACCACCGTCGGCCGCGAGCGCCAGCTGCGCGGCCAGGCCGAGGCGCTGCGCGCGCAATCGTATGTGGATGGATTGACCGGCATCGCCAACCGCCGCCACTTCGACGTCGCGCTGGACCGCGAGCTGCGGCGGGCGCAGCGCAACAACGGCCAGCTGTCGCTGCTGCTGATGGACATCGATTCCTTCAAGGCCTATAACGACCACTTCGGCCACCAGCAGGGCGACGCCTGCCTGACCCTGGTGGCGGAAGCGTTCGCCGCCATGCTGCAACGCCCGGCCGACCTGGCCGCGCGCTACGGCGGCGAGGAGTTCGCCGCCGTGCTGCCGGACACCGGCCCGGAACAGGCGGCCCGGCACGCCGAGACGATCCGCGCCCGCATCGCCGCGCTGGAAATCACGCACGCGCCGGCCGCCAACCGTCCGCACGTGACGATGAGCATCGGCGTGGCCACCTACGACAAGGACCGCTTGTGCGACGCGGCCCCCCTGCTGGCCGCCGCCGACGCCTGCCTGTACGCCGCCAAGCGCGCCGGCCGCGACTGCGTGATCGTCCACAATCCCACCGAGCAGGCGGCATGATGCGCAATACCATCGCGATCGTCGTCATCGCCGTCTGTGCCACGGCGCCCTCCTCGCAGGCCGCGTCCTGCACCGGCAAGGCGCCCGCGGGCACTCTGGTGGCGCAGCGCGTCGTCGCCGCCAACGCCACCAGCAAGGAACCCGGCCTGTACGAAGGCCCGGTCTGGATCAAGGACGCGCTGTATTTTTCCGACTTCACCTTCGGTCCCGGCTTCCCTTCGCGCATCCGCAAGCTCGACGCGGCGGGCCAGGTCAGCACGGTGATCGAGGACAGCGGCAGCAACGGCCTGGCGGTGGACAACGACGGCAACATCCTGGCCGCCACCCACAAGTACAAGAGCGTGTCGCGCTACACGCTGCACGGCAAGCGCAGCGTGGTGGCCGGCCAGTACCGTGGCAATGTGTTCAATTCGCCCAACGACATGGCGATGACCAGGGACGGCACGCTGTACTTCAGCGATCCGGCTTTCCAGCGCGATGCCGCGCCGGGCGGACAGGACCAGACCCGCGTCTACCGCGTGGCGGTGGACGGCGGCGTGACGGTGGTGGAAGACACCCTGGTCAATCCCAACGGCGTATCGCTGTCGCCCAACGGCGACGTGCTGTATGTGAACGGCATGGTGGGCGACCACGGCGTGCTGCGGTCCTACGCCATCGTCAACGGCAAGCCGCAGAAGGGACACGACCTGGTCGCCAGGCTGGGCATCCCGGACGGCATGGCGGTCGATTGCCACGGCAACATCTACGTCACCGAGCATACCGACCAGCGCCTGCGCGTGTTCACGCCCCAGGGCAAGCAGATCGCCACCATCAAGGTGGACGCCAACGTGACTAACGCCGCTTTCGGCGGCGTTAGTGGCAAGACGCTCTACATCACCGGCGCCGGCGCCATCTGGTCCCTGGACCTGGACGTCACCGGTTCGCCGTACTAAGGCGGCTTACTGCGCCAGCAGGTGCCGGTTCAGGAAGTTGATGGTGGAGTAGAACTGATAGTCCGCGTTGGCCTTCTTGTTGAAGCCGTGGCCCTCGTCGTTGGCCATCATGTACCAGACCGGCGTGCCGTTCTGCTTGACGGTGGCGACGATCTGGTCGGCTTCCTGGTAAGGCACGCGCGGATCGTTCTTGCCCTGCACCACGAACAGCGGCTGCTTGATCTTGGCCGCGTTGTTGAGCGGCGCGATCTGCTCCATGTACTTGCGCATGTCCGGATCGCGCTCGTCGCCGTACTCTACCCGGCGCAGGTCGCGGCGGTAGGATTCGGTCTTCTCCAGGAAGGTGACGAAGTTGGAGATGCCGACGATGTCGACCGACGCCTTGATGCGGTCGGCGTAGTTGGTCGACACCGCCAGCGACATATAGCCGCCGTAGCTGCCGCCCATCACCGCCACGCGCGACGCGTCCAGGTCCGGCTGGGTGGCGATCCAGTCCAGCAAAGCGCCGATATCCTTGACCGAGTCCTCGCGCCGCATGCCGTTGTCCAGCTTGAGGAAGGTCTTGCCATAGCCATCCGAGCCGCGCACGTTCGGATAGATGATGCTGATGCCCATCTCGTCGGTGTAGTAGTTGCTGCGGCCCATGAAGCCGGGCTGGAACTGGCCTTCCGGTCCGCCGTGGATGTTGATCAGCACCGGCCGCTTGCCGGGGAACCTGGCCGCCGGCGCACGGTACAGGAAGCCGGAGATGGCCTTGCCGTCGAACGATTTCCAGCGCGCGATGGTCGGCTCGGCGAACTTGCTGTTGTCGATGTCCATCTTCTCATGCTCGGTCCAGCGCGTGACCGCGTTGGTCTTGACGTCGACCGCGTACACCTCCGACGGGCTGGTGGCCGAGGTGAGCGCCACCGCCAGGTTGCGGCTGTCCTTGTGCCACTCGAAGTTGGCGATGGTGCCCTTCGGCAGCTTGAACGCGGGCAGCAGCTGGTGGTCGGCGCTGCGCATCACCCGCAGCACGCTGGTGCCGTCTTCATTGGCGACAAACGCGATCAGCTTGTTGTCCTCCGACAGCGCGACACCGCTGATGTCCCATGGAATATCCGCGGTGAGCACGGTGGACTTCATGGTCTTCAGGTCGATATACGCCAGACGCTTGAATTCGCTGCCGGAGTCGGTGACGACATACAGGCCCTTGCCGTCCTTGCTGAACAGCGTGGCGGAATAGGACACCACCTCGTCGCCGTTCTTGCCGGTGATGCGGCGCGTCTTGCCGGTGGCCAGGTCCATCAGCCACAGATAGCTTTCGTTGGCCGACACATATTCGCCGTAGACCACTTGCTTGTCGTCGGGCGAGAACTGGAAACCACCCCAGCCGCCGCCGGCCAGCTCGGTCAGCGTGCGCGCCCCGTCCGGCTTCAGCGGATCGACGATGGCAATGGTGGAATTGATCTTGTCGGCCGATCCGGCGCGGCCAACCGGCACCGTCACATACAACACCTGCTTGCCGCTGCTGCTCCACACCAGGTCCTGCACGCGCTGGCCGTCCGGGGTGAACGGCACGGCCTCGCCGCCAGCGACGTCGCGGCGGTAGGCGCGGAACACTTCATTGCCGCCGCTATCCTTGATGAACAGGAAGAACTTGCCATGCTTGGGCTGGAAGCTGGCGCCGCGCACCGGTTCCGCATAGTCGGTCAGCAACTCCAGCGGAGCGCCGGGCTTGGCCACGCGGTAGATCTGCGGCGTGTTCTTGTGGCGCCGCACCACCAGCATTTCCTGCCTGGTCGGATGCCAGTCGGTAAAGCTGGTCGGCTTGAACTCGGTGTACTTGGTCAGCTGGCCGGCCAGCGCGGCAGGCACCGGCGGCACGTTTTCCATCACCAGCGCGGCGGGCGGCGCCAGGACGGCATCGTCGGCCAGCGCGGAAGCGCTCAGCATCGATAACAGCAACAAGCGCAGTACGGGCAGTGTTTTTGACATGGGGTCCTCTGTAAGGTTAAGAATCAAAGACAGCGCGCAAAGTATCCTTCAAAGCAACTTTTATCACAAGAGCAATTGTTTCAGGCTGTCGCATCCATCAACTCCATGCATGCCTGCGCGACGACGCAACGGTGTTTAATGCATTAGCTGGAGTTATGCATGCCATGCAGAGTATTCATTTGTCAACCTGGGCAAAAAAAGGGCAACATAGCGCATAACCCATAAAATGGAGACAGCACATGCATCAGCAAGGCGAACTGGCAGGCAAAGTGGCGTTGATCACGGGGGGCGCGTCCGGCATCGGCCGCGCCACGGCGGAATTGTTTGCGCGCGAAGGCGCCACCGTGCTGATCGCCGACCGCGACGGCGCGGCGGGCGAACTGACGGTGGCGGCGCTGATCGAGGCCGGCGCGCGCGCCTCCTTCATCCGCACCGACGTCGCCATGGCCGCCGATTGTGCGGCGGCGGTGGCGGCGGCGGTGTCGCGCTACGGCCGGCTCGACGTCCTGTTCAACAACGCCGGCATCACCCGCCGCGCCAACGTGATCGACACCACCGAGCAGGAATGGGACCAGGTCATGGCGGTCAACGTCAAATCGATTTTCCTGATGTGCAAACACGCGGTGCCGGTGATGCAGCAGCAAGGCGGCGGCAGCATCATCAACACCGCTTCCGGCTGGGGCCTGGTGGGCGGCAAGGACGCCGTGTCCTATTGCGCCTCCAAGGGCGCGGTGGTGATACTGACCAAGGCCATGGCGGTGGACCACGGCCCGCAAAACATCCGCGTCAACTGCGTCTGCCCCGGCGACACCGACACACCGATGCTGCGCAACGAAGCGCAGCAGCTGGGGCTTGAGGAAACCGCGCTGGTGACGGCGGGTGCGGGACGGCCGCTGATGCGCGTGGGCCAACCGCGCGAGATCGCGCAGGCGGTGCTGTTCCTCGCATCGGATCGCGCTTCCTTCGTGACCGGCGACGCGCTGGTGGTGGACGGCGGCGGCCTGGCCGGATCGGCATAAACCGTGAACAAGTGGGAGAACCCCCAGCTGCTGGAGGAGCACCGGCTGCCTCCGCACGCCTACTTCTTTGCCTACGAGGACGCCGAATCGGCGCGCAGCTTCGAGCGTGAGCGCAGCCGCCGCTTCCTGTCGTTGAGCGGGCAGTGGCGCTTCGCCTTCTTCGGCCACCCGCTGCAGGTGCCGACGCAGTTCAACAGCGAATACATGGCGCACTGGGGCAGCATCGAAGTACCCGGCATGTGGCAGTTGCAAGGCCACGGCCAGTTGCAGTACACCGACGACGGCATGCCCTTCCCGGTCGACCCGCCCTACGTCCCGTCGGCCAACCCGACCGGCGCCTACCAGTGCCGCTGGACGCTGGGCCCGGAGTGGCGCGGCCAGAGCGTGATCCTGCGCTTCGACGGCGTCGAGACCTACTTCGAGATCCACGTCAACGGCCGCTACGCCGGCATGAGCAAGGGCAGCCGGCTGGCGGCCGAATTCGACATCACCGCGCTGCTGGTGGAGGGCGAAAACCTGCTCAGCGTGGGCGTGCTGCAATGGGCCGATTCCAGCTACCTCGAAGACCAGGACATGTGGTGGACCGCCGGCATTTTTCGCGACGTCTACCTGATAGGCAAAGGCGCCATCCACGTGCAGGACGTCTGCGTGCAGACCCGCTTCGACGACGCCTGCCGCGATGCGCGCCTGTCCTGCGCGCTGACCGTGTCGGCGCAGGACGGCTACCGGATCGACTGGGCGCTGTACGACGGCATGCGCCCGTTGCAGCAAGGCAGCGGCCAGGCGCTGGCATGGGAGGTGGACGTGCCGTCCCCGCGCCAGTGGAACGCCGAAGATCCCTATCTGTACCGCCTCGAAATCTCCCTGTACGACGCCGACGACGAGCTGCTGGAAGTGGTGCCGCTGCGCGTCGGCTTCCGCGAAGTGAGCGTGCAGGATGGCCTGATGTACGTGAACGGCCGCTATCTGAAACTGCACGGCGTGAACCGCCACGACAACGACCACTTGCGCGGCCGCGCCGTGACGATGGCGCGCGTGGAGCAGGACATCGTGTTGATGAAGCAGCACAACATCAACTCGGTGCGCACCGCGCACTATCCCAACGATCCGCGCTTCTACGAACTGTGCGACCAGTATGGCCTGTTCGTGATGGCCGAGACGGACGTGGAAACGCACGGCTTCGTCAACGTCGGCAACCTCAGTCAGATCACCGACGATCTGGCGTGGAAAGCCGCCTTCGTCGACCGCATCGAGCGCCATGTACACGCGCAGAAGAATCATCCGTCCATCATCATCTGGTCGCTGGGGAACGAGTCCGGCTACGGCTGCAATATCCGCGCGATGGCCGCGCGCTGCCGCCAGATCGATCCGACACGCCTGATCCACTACGAGGAAGACCGCGACGCCGAGGTGTGCGACGTGGTCAGCACCATGTACTCGCGCGTGCAGATGATGAATGCCTTCGGCGAGTACCCGATGGACAAGCCACGCATCCTGTGCGAGTACGCGCACGCGATGGGCAACGGGCCGGGAGGCCTGAGCGAATACCAGGCCGTGATGGACCGCCATCCGCACCTGCAAGGCCACTACCTGTGGGAGTGGTGCGACCACGCGATACTACAACCGGAGGTGGCGGGACGGCCGTTCTACGCCTTCGGCGGCGACTACGGCGACTATCCGAACAGCGGCAACTTCTGCTGCGATGGCCTGGTCTACCCGGACCAGCGCCCCGGCCCCGGCCTGCGCGAATACAAGCAGGTGATCGCGCCGGTGAAGGTGCGCGCCATCGACGCCGCCGCCGGCCGGCTGGAAGTGGAGAACCGCTACTGGTTCAGCAGCCTCGATTGCCTCACGCTGCTGATCGAAACCAAGGCCGATGGCGAGTCGCTCCGATTGCAACGCGTGCCGCTGGCGCCGCTGCCGCCGGGCCAGAAGCAGGAGATCCGCATCCCCGAGCCGCCATCGGGCAGCGGCCGGCGCTATCTGAACGTACGCGTGGTCCGCGACCAGGCCACCGCCTACAGCGCGCCGCAGCACGAGCTGGCGGTGTACCAGTTCGCGCTGCCGTCCACGCCCTCGCCTGCCACACGGCCCGCCGCTTCCGCCGCGCCCAAGCTCACCGAGCATCGCCTTGAATACCGCATCGAAGGCCATGACTTCCACATGGTGTTCTGCAAACTCACCGGGAAGCTCAAGGAATGGGTGGCACGTGGATCACCCATGCTCGCCCGCCCGCCGCAGCTGACGTTCTACAAACCCTGCATCGACAACCACAAGCAGGAGAACGAAGCCCTGTGGCTGCCGCAGCACCTGAACATCATGCAGGAGCATCTGCGCGGCATGGAAATCAAACGCGGCGATACGGCGGTGGAAATCATCGTCGATTGCCAGATCGCGCCACCGGTGCTCGGCTACGGCATGCGATGCCGCTACCACTATCACGTCGACGGCTCGGGAAAGCTGCGGCTAACCTTGTCCGGCACGCCCTACGGTGGCTTCCGCGACATGATCCCCAAGATCGGCATGACGCTGGGACTGAACCGCCAACTGGACCAGGTTGCATACTTCGGCCGTGGCCCGGGCGAGAACTACCCGGACAGCAAGGCATGCAGCATCATCGACCGTTACCGCAGCAGCGCTGCCGACATGTTCGAGCACTATCCCAAGCCGCAGGACAACGGCAACCGCCAGGACGTCACGTGGGCATCGATGCGCGACAGCCAGGGCAAGGGCCTGCTCATCCAGGCGCCGCAAGGCATCCACTTCAGCGTATGGCCCTACAGCGCCGGGCAGATCGCCGTCACGCGGCATGACAACGAACTGCGTGAAGAAGACTTCTGGACCGTCAATCTCGATCACAGAATGAGCGGGCTCGGTTCCAACTCCTGGGGTTCCGAGGTGCTCGATTCGTACCGCGTCTATCTGGAAGCGTTCAGCTACAGCGTGGACCTGTCGCCGCTGAATGGGGAGGACAGCCTGTGATTATCCTGAACAGCGTGGACGAATTCCGCCAGCGCTACCACTCCGCCCGCAAGTGGCAACGCTGCTTCGAGGCCATCGCCAACCTGCCAGCGCTGAAGCCCGGCGTGTGCCATTCCATCGGCGATTCGCTGGTCTACCGGCTGGTGGACGGCCCTGCCGCCGCAGCGCCCAGCCTCACCGGCAACCGCCGCTACGTCGAGATGCACTACTACCTGTCCGGCAGCGAGACCATCGCGTATGCGGCCAAGCCGTCGCTGGCCGGCCTTGCGCCCTACAGCGACGAAACCGACCGCGAGACCTTCAGCGGCGATGCCGCCCATCGCCACACCGCCAGTCCCGGTCAGCTGCTCATCTTCGACAACGACTACGCCTACCGGCCGCTGGGCTCCGATCATCTGCGCAAAATAGTGCTGATGGTGACGATAGAAGGTGCGACTTTTCACAATAAGTGAGTGGACATGGCTATTTCGAGTAACGCGCAAATCGGCCGCTTCATGCTGCTGTCGATGGCGGTGGCGGCGATCTTCAACATCCGCAATGTCGTCAATAGCAATATCGCCATCGGCATGGTGGCGGTGCCGTCCTTCCTCTTCGCGACGGCCACCTTCTTCATTCCCTATGTGCTGATCATCGCGGAATTCGTCAGCTTGAACAAGGACGCCAAGTCCGGCATCTACCAGTGGATACGCTCGTCGATGGGCGACAAATGGGCCTTCGTCGGCGCTTACTGCTACTGGTTCGTGAACCTGTTTTACTTCACGTCGGTGCTGCCCAATATCCTGGTGTATTCGTCGTATGCATGGCTCGGCTACGAGTACCAGTTCTCGTCGCTGGTGACGGTGTTGTTGTCGATCGTGCTGTTTGCCTTTGCCACCTGGGTCTCCACCAAGGGCGCGACGTGGGTAGGCCGCGTGACGTCCATCGGCAGCTCCCTGGTGTTGTTGATGGCGTTCGGCTTCGTGGGCTTGAGCCTGGCAGACTGGATGGGCGGCGTGGTGCCCGCCGCGCCTATCACCGCCGCCGCGATGACGCCGACGTTCAGTTGGGGTTTCATGGGCGTGATGGCGTGGATACTGTTTGCCGCCGGCGGCGCCGAATCGGTGGGCGTGTTTTTGAACGACGTGCGGGGCGGCGCCAGGACCTTTGTGCGCACCATCGTTTTCGCGGGCCTGTTGATCGGCGTGCTGTATTCGGTGTCGGCGCTGGTGCTGAACCTGTACGTGCCCGCTTCCAAGTTGAGCTACACCTCCGGCGTGTTCCAGGTGTTCGGCGCGCTGGGCGCGCACCATCAGGTATCGCCGATGCTGCTGAACCGTTTGGTCGGCGCGGTAATGCTGCTCGGCTCCTTCGGCACGCTGATGGTGTGGACCGCCGCGCCGGTCAAGGCGCTGTTCTCGGAGATCCCGAAAGGAATCTTCGGCGAGCGCGCCATCGCCCTGAACCGTCATGACATGCCGGAGCGCGCCGCGTGGATACAGTTTTGCGTGGTGGTGCCGCTGCTGGTGATCCCTGCGCTGGGGTCGTCCAATGTGAACCAGCTGCTCAATGTGGTGATCAACATGACGGCGGCCACCGCGTTGCTGCCGCCGCTGATCATCATGGCCGCCTACTTCCACCTGCGTCTGCGGCTGGACCATCTGCCGCGCGACTTCCGCATGGGATCGCGCCGCGTAGGATTGGCGATCACCAGCGTGCTGCTGGCGTTCTTTGGCATTGCCTTCATCGCCGCGATTTTCCCGGCCGGCCAGAACCTGCTGCTCACGCTGGGTTACAACGTGGGCGGCGTGGTCCTGTTCCTGGGTTGGGCGTTGTGGAAGTACCGCCTGTATGAGCGCGGCCTTGCGATTACTTCCGGGGTTTTGCATCCCGCGCCAGCATCAGCAGGTGTGCGGCGCTCCAGCTGAAGTTCGTCGCGCCTTGCATGCGGCCGGTGATGGGGTGATAGTTCTCCCGGATCGGCGCGTCGCCTTGCAGGCCTTCCGCGCCAGTCGTGAAGCGCTTGGCGATGGCGTCAGCTTCAGCGGCGTGGCCGTAGTTGCGCAGGCCGGCCGCGCCGAAATAGACCTGGTCCAGCCATACCCTGCCGCGCCAGTAGATCTCCGGATCGTAGGATGGATTGGAGACGGCCGCCGTCGGCATAGGGATGGGTGTGCCGAATTCGGCCGGGTCGAGCATCTTCTCAATCACCGCGTCGGCCTGCCGCTGTTCGGCGGCGCCGGCCCATAGCGCGGTCCAGCCTTCGGGGCCGCGTCCGCGCATGGCCAGCGGCGTGCCGCCGAGTTTGCGGTCATAGTAAAAGCCGCTGGCGGGATCGAAAAAGCTGGTGTTGATCAGCCCACGCAGATGCACCGCCTGCTCGCGCCACGTGCGCGCGGCGGCCTGGTCGCCCAGCTCCCGCGCGATGTCCGCCAGGATCAGCTTTTCGCGATAGAGGAAGGCGTTCAGGTCGACCGATTCCTGGTCGATGGAGTAGCCCAGCAGCTTGTCTTGGCTGTCGCGGTTCTCGACCACGCGTACCTGCCAGTCGCGCCGCGCGGCGGCCAGATCGCCGCCATGGACCTTGTCGGCATAGCGCTGCAAGGCGGCTGACTCGATGAAGCCGAAGCGCGCCGCGTTGTCCATGCCCGATTCGTAGCCGGCGGCCTGTTGCACCGGCAGCTCGATGGCCGCGTACTGTCCGGTATCGACGATGCGGCTGTAGGCGGCCAGGCCGAGGCAATCGCGCATGCCTTCCTGTTCCGCTCCGCAGCCGTCGAGCGGCGCCGGCGACAGTGGTTTGACACGGAAACGCAATTGGCCAGCGTCGTCGTTGTGCAGCGGGTGCACGGTTGCGCCGTATTCGGCCAGGCCGTTGTGATCGTGGTCGCGGTTGCGATACCACCAGCGATGGTAGGCCTCCAACTTGGGTAGCATCTCTTGCAGCCAGGCGCGGTCGCGGGACTGGCGGTAGATTTCCCACACCGTCCAAGCGGCAAGCGGTGGTTTGGTATCGCGCTCGTTCCAGTTGTCGCCGTCACCGCCGCGCGCGGCGTCCAGGTTGTAGAAGACGTTGTCGGGCACCATGCCCTCATCCTGGGGACGCACCGCATCGCTGGCCTGTATCTGGTAGTCGAACAGCGAGCGGACCGTGTTCGCGGCCAGCGCGGGATCGATGGCCGCAAGCGCGTAGGCCTGCTTCCATGTGTCCCAGGTCCAGGCGCCGTTGAACCAGCGCGCCGTGGTGGACGGCACCATTGCATCATGGCGGAAGGCGCCACGCGGCGCGCGCCAGTTGCCGATCAGGGTTTCCAACGCCTTGGTGCCGAGGGTGGATGCGGGAAGCTTGGCTTGCCACGCGGCCCAACGGCGCTCGTTCGCCGCAATCGCCTGCTCGGCGCGCGCGGGGCTGGACAGCAACGAGGCCGCATGTGCAGCGGCAGCATCCGTGTCGTCCAGCTGGTAGCTGTAGGCGCTATAGATCGTTTGCTGCCGGCCGGCGGCCAGCAGCGGCAAGTCGGCGTTGCTGTCGTAGTGCTGGCTGCTCACGCTGTCCCGCGCGCGCACACTGCGCTCGATGCGGTAGCGCGAGCGGCCGCTGGTCATCACGTTGCCGGCATCGCGCACCTTGCCGAAGGTGATGCTGATACCGCCGGCATCCTGCACCAGCTGCGGCTTCCACGCCGGCTGGTGCGCGGCCACCGAACCATCCTTGCCCCATTGCGCCATCAGGTCGCCCTGCCAGTGCGCCTTCAGCGACAGCGCTTTGGCGGACGTGTTGCGCAAACGGTAGCGCACCAACGCGCTACTGGAACTGACGAAATGCAGATCCACGTCCAGCTGCAAGCCCGGCCACACCAGCCGCTGACTCAACACACCGGGGCGCGCGGAGCTGGTCCAGCGGGCCTGCTCCGGCCGGAAGTTGCGGCCGGAGCGGCGATCGGCCAGGTCCAGCCGCTCCAGCGCGGAGGCGATAAAGAGGCTGTACTCCTCGGCGATCACCAGCGGGCCGCTGAAGGCGCCGGCCAGCGCCGGTGCATCGGGCAGCAGGTAGCCGTGCCAGCTGCCGGCGTCGAACATGGGATTGAAGCGCTGGTTTTGCTCGGCGTCGAAATCGCGCGCGGCGGTCGGGGTTCCGTATCGGTTGATGGAGGGCGATTGCGCGTGCGCGGCCCAGGCGGCGGTGCATGCCGCAATCAGCAGCAGGTTGCGAACAGATGAGGACATAGGCGGGGAATGAGAACGAGTTGTCAGGAAGGGTAACACGATGAGGCCGGGCGTTTAAGGCGCCCGGCCCCGGTGCATCAGAAGCGATAGATCAGAAACGATAGGACAGCGAGGCCGTGGCGTTGCGCCCCAGGATAGGCCGCGCGTAGAACAGACTGCCGTTCGAGCTTTGGTTAAAGCCGCTGCGTGGATTGCCCTCGGTCAGGCCGATCGAGTTGCTCACGTTGTTCACTTTCAGGTTCAGCTTCCACTTTTTGTCGATCTTGATCTCGGCGCCCATGTCGATCACATGGTAGGCAGGCAGCGCCAGCGCGTTTTCAAAATCGGCGAAGCGTTTGCCGACATGGCTGTAGACCAGGAACACATCGCCGAAGCCGAAATGCAGCGTCGGGATCAGTCGCACCTGCGTGTTCGGTGTGCGCATCACCTGGTTGCCGTTTTGCCTGGCCTCTTCAGCGCCCGGATCGATGCCGTTGATGGTGGCCTTCTGCAAGGTCGCCACGTACTCCAGCGAGAACTGCTTGAACGGATTGATGACGCCCTCCAGCTCAATGCCGGTCGACAGCGTCTTGACGAACACCTGGCGGAAGTCGCCCGTGGCCTGGTTGGTTTCGCCGAAGGACAGGTTGTCGAACTTGGTGCGGAACACCGTGGCCGACGTGGTCCAGAACGGCGAGATGTAGCGCACGCCCGCCTCGGTGAAACTGAGCCGGCTGGCGCCGTCGACGAAGCTGTCGCCACTGTACAGGGTCGGCATGTTGGTGCCGCTGGCGTAACGTCCATACGTCGCGACGTGGTCGTTGAAGGCGTAGTTGAAGCCCGCCGTGTACGAGGCTTCCTTGATCGTCTTCTGCTTGCGGGTCCACACGCCGGTGCCGGCGCGGCGCATGTAGTTGTTGGCGATGATGTTGTCCTTGTCGGTGCCGTCCGCATTGAAGGCGCCGGGGATGATCGCGCCTTCGGTCAGGTTGTCGCCCGGCAGATCGTCGCCTGCCGCCAGCACGCCTTCGTCCTGCACGTCGTAGCGCGCCACTTCGTAGCGCACGCCGGCGTCGAGGCGCAGCTTGCTACTGACCTTCCACTCGTCGTTGACGAAGTAGGACATCGACTTCATATCGCCTTTGTGGCGTTCGTAGAAGTAGCTGTTACGCAGCACGCCCTTGTCCGACAGGTAGCCGAGGATCTTGTTGTTGCCATCGACGGCGACGATATCGAGCCGGCTCGGTTGGTCGCGCACGTCGGTGATGATGCGGGCGCCGTAGTCGGAATCGTCATACAGCTTTTGCGCGGCGAACAGGATGCCGGCGGTGAAGCTGTTCTTGTCGTTCTCGTTCGTCACCGACAGCTTGTCGATGAAGTGGCCCAGTGAGCGGAAGCGCGTCTCGGCCACGGCGTCGGTGGTGAAGCCGTTGCCGTTCAGGGTGGACGGGTCGTTGATCAGCTGACCGGTGCCGGCGTAGGCCAGCTTGGCGGTGCCGCCGAAACGCTTGAGCAGCGCGGCGACGTCGCTGGACTGCGCCGGATCGAGCCGGTTGCTGGCGCGGACCAGATAGCTGTTCGGGCCATTGAACACCGACTGCGGCGACACGTCGTAACGGGTGTAGCGCGCGTTGTTGCGGAACGACCAGTCGCCGCCCAGTTCATGCTGCAGGTCCGCGCCGATCACCTTGGCCAGCACGTGGAAGCCGGTATTGAGGTCGGTGGTCACGGGACCATTGCTGGTCTGGTTGCTGATGCGCGCCACGTCCGGGCCGTCCAGCGATCCGTAGTGCGGATTCACGCCCGGCACGCCGGTCGGGTTGCCGGGATTGGTCAACGGGATCGGCAGGTAGAAGGTGTTGTGGTCGTTGACGTACTTGGCCGACAGCGTCAGCTCGCCGCGTTCAAGCTTGCGCGTCAGGTTCGCGCGCAGCTGGCCGCCATGGTCGGCGGTGATGCCGATCGGGCGCACACCCTTGCCTTCGCGGTAGTAGCCGCCGATCGCATAGGTCCAGTCGTCGTTGATCGGGCCCGAATACACGCCCTCGGTACGCACCATGCCGTAGTCGCCGATGGTGACCTTGGCCTCGCCCTGCGGCGTTTGCGTGCCCTTCTGGCTGATGAAGTTGACGATGGCCGCCGGGCCGTTGGTGGACAGGATGGCCGAGGTGCCGCCACGGATCGCCTCGAAGCGCTTGATGGTGACGTCCTCGCGCATCAGCACGTCCACCAGTTCGCCGTCGTAGATCACCGGCAGGCCGTCTTCCTGAAGGCTGATGAACTGGAACGCGGCGCCGCCGCTCAAGCCGCGCGGGGAGACGTTGTTCGACACTTCGCCGCCGGACGCTTCCACCCACAGGCCGGGAACCTGTTGCAGCGAATCGGCCAGGCTATGCGGCGCGAGCTTCTCCAGCTTGGCCAGGTCCACGGTGGTAATGGCGACCGAGGATTCCAGCTTGGTGCGATTCCTGGCGGTGGTGCCGGTGACGACCACCTCCTGAATGGGCGCCCCCTTGTCGGTGGCGCCCGCATCGGGCGCTGTTTGCGCCTGCGCGCCGTGCATGGCCGCCAGCTGGGCCAGGGTGGCGACCGAAAGGGTCAACCCGGTTCTTTGTATCATTTGGAGTCTCCAGATAGTTATCGTTATGTTTGCTGCTTTGCTCTTTTACTGCCGCTACACCGAGACCGGCCACATGGTCTGCTCCCGGTAGCCGGTCGTCACCGGCAAATACCCATTGAATTGCGCGTCAAGTTCCGCGTCGCCGCTGTCGATGCGCAGCACGCCGCCGTGCAGCGACATCAGCTTGTCCTGCGGCGCCAGCACATGCAGCCCGCGCTTGCCGGCCGCGCGCAGCAGGCGCGGTGAGATCTGTTGGTTGCCGCGTCCCAGCACCAGTCCTTGTCCGCCGATCGGCGACAGCACCAGGTGCAGGACCGACTGCCAGCTGTCGGCCAGGTCTTCCAGCTCGCGGCGCGAGGCGTCGCGCGCCAGCAGCGTGCCGTCGCCCAGTACCGCGTCCACACCCAGCAGGGTGCCGTCCACACCCAGCAGCGACAGCAAGACCTGCGTGGTCGAGCCGGGACCGATCAGGTACAGCGAACGCTCCTGCATGCCTTCCGCAAAGCTGCGGGCGATGGCCATGCGCTGCGCGCCGCTGCCGCTGGCATGGCGCGACTTGCCGCCCTGCGTCAGCGATGGCGCCATTGGCAGTTGCAGGTAGCCGTACAGGCGCGGCACGATCTGGTTGCGCCGCAGCGCGTCTTCGTCGAGGTCCATCACTTCGGCGTCGCTGCAGATGGCCAGGCCGTTCTGCTGCAACTGGCGCAGCAGCAACCCTGCTGCGGTTGGATGGTTGGCGAATACCGCCGACTGCATCTTCACGCCGGCCGGCACGCCCAGCACCGGCAGGGTGGCCACTACGCCGGCGTCGCGCAGGCCATCCAGCACATCGCGCGCGGTGCCGTCGCCGCCGGCGAACAGCAGCAGGTCTATCCCCATGCCGGCCAGGATGCAACTGGCGCGGCGCGTATCCACCGCCTGCGACGGGGACGCAACCGGCACCACGGCACTGGCCTGCAAACCCGCCGCGTGCAAAGCGTGCAGGCCCATGTGGCCATCGGCCGTGTACCAGCTGACCGCCTGCGCCGCGCAGCCGCAGGCCCCGAACATGGCGGCCAGGCGCGCGCCGACTTGCGGCAGGACGCCGGCCGCCAGCGCGGCCTGCACGCTGTCGGCGCCGTCCGAGCCTTTCAGCCCCGCCGGACCGCCGATGCCGGCCCAGGGATTGACCACCAGCCCGATCTTCATACCAATCCGCGCTCGTCCAGCTTGCGTTGATAGGCGCGCCAGGTGATGGACCAACGTTCCGGATCGTCCAGCATCTCGCCCTGCACGCGGTGCACCGGACAGTTGTGCGGCGCGGTCTTGACCAGGTCCGGATCGCTGTGCGCCTCGCCAGCGATGTGGCGCATCACGCCGATGAATTCATCGAGGTCGGCGCGCGAGTAGGATTCGGTCGGCTCGATGGTGGCCGGCTCCGGCACCACATACGGATGGTGGCTGGTCCAGTAATGCACGCCGAAGTCGGCGGCGCGCAGGCCGATTTCTTCCGACGTCACGCCGGTGGCCTCGGTCAGGCCCGCCCAGCTGTAGCGCACCTGCTCGATGCGGCGCTTGCCTGCCGCGTAGGGCGCGGACATGCCGTCGATCTTCAGCAGCTCGTGCATCATGTAGTTGTTGTTCAGGACCGCGATCTCGGACACGGTGCGCAAGCCCTCGGCGCCCAGGTTCATGATCCACGCATAGGCGCGCAGCATGATGGAGGCGGTGCCGGTGAAGCTGCTGATCTTGCCGATCGATTGCACCGCGCCGTCCACCAGGGTGTAGCGGCCGTCCTTGTGCCGCACCAGGGGGCCGGGCAGGAACGGCGCCAGCGCCGCCGTGCAGCACACCGCGCCGACCGCCGGACCGCCGCAGGCATGCGGCGTGGCGAAGGTCTTGTGCAGGTTGAAGTGGCACAGGTCGAAACCCGCCTCGCGCGCGCGGGCGATGCCCAGCAGGCCGTTGGCGTTGGCCTGGTCGTACACGCACAAGCCTCCGGCCGCGTGCACCACGTCGACGAATTCGCGGATGCGGCCGTTGAAGATGCCGGTGTCCTCAGGATTGGTGATGACCAGCGCCGCCGTGCGCGGCGACACGGCCGCCTTCAGCGCCGCCAGGTCCGGGTAGCCGTTGGCGTCCGGGTAGAGCGTGATGACCTTGTAGCCGGCCAGCTTGGCGCAGGCGGCATCCGACGGGTGCGAAAAGATGGTGGTGATGACTTCATCGCGCCGGCCCGCTTCGCCACGGCTCTCGTGCCAGGCGCGCACCATCGCCATGTTGGCGAAAATGGCTTGCGATCCGCCGCGCGCCTGCAACGATACGGCATCCATGCCGGACACTTCGCGTAGTACGCCTTCCAGCTTGTCCATTACCTCCAGCATGCCTTGCACGGTGCTGTCGGCCTGGCGCGGATGCAGCTCCGCCATGCCGGGCTGGCGCGCCAGCTGGTCGTTGATCTTCGGGTTGTACTTCATGGTGCAGGTGCCCTGCCCCACGTCCACGTTGAGGTCCGCGCCCAGCGTCTCCTGCGACAGGCGCAGGTAGTGGCGCAGCACGCGGTTCTGCGACATCTCCGGCAGCGCCGGCGCGGTCTGGCGCAGCATGCTGGCGGGCAGTCCGGCCAGCGGCTGGCCGGCGGCGCGCACGATGTCCGGCTCCACTTCCGGCACCAGGATGCCGCGTTCGCCGGGCTGGCTCAGTTCAAAGATGACGGGTTCGTCCCAGCGCGCCTGGTGGTAGCGGCGCATCTGCTGTTTGCGGTGGTGGGCGATGTTATCCATGGCGTTCATTGGGTGAGGACTTTCTCTAGCGTTGCGCACAGCAGGTCGATGTCTTCCTGCGTGTGGACTTCGGAAAAGGCGTACAGGGCCGACTGCCCCAGCGCGGGGAAGGCGGCGCTCAGGTCATGGCCGCCGAACACGCCCAGCTGCAGCAAGGCGGCGTTGACGGCGGCCACCGGCAGGCCGGTGCCGTCGAAGTTGACGACGAACTCGCGGAAATGGCAGCTGTCCGCGTGCGTGACGCGCACGCCGGGCAAGCGCGCCATGCGCTGCCTGGCGTAGGCGGTGCGCTGGGCGATGCCGGTGGCCAGTTCGGTCATGCCTTGTGGCCCCATCAGCGCGAGATAGACGCCGGCCGTGATACCCCACAGCGCGGCGGCGGTGCCGACGAACTCATTGCCGTTCTCGCGCTTGTCGAACGAGGTGCGGCTGTAGGCGACGTCGCCGAAGCCGTACTCGCCGGGCACGCTGGTCGGCACGATGCCGAACAGCCGCGATGGGTACTGCATGACGATGGCGGGATCGTCGTGGCTGGCGATGAAGCCGCCCTGGCCGCCGCCGTAGTTCATGTGCATGCCGAGCGGCTGGATGTCGCCGCAGACGATGTCGGCGCCGTAGTTGGACGGCGGCGCCAGCACGCCCAGCGACACCGGATCGACGCCGACCACGAACAACGCACCCACCGCACGCGCGGCGGCAGCCAGCGCGGCGCCGTCATCGATGGTGCCGAGGAAGGATGGGATGTCGACGTACAGCGCGGCGGTGTCTTTATCGAGCAGCTGCTTCACGGTGGCCAGGTCGAGCAGGCCGGTTTTCGGATCGAACGGCGCGCTGATGAAATCGAGATCGGCGCGGCCGTAGGTGTTCATCATGGACAGCTTGTCCGGGTTGACGTGGCCGGCCACGACGACGCGGCGGCGGCCGGTGTGGCGGCCTGCCATGCGCACGGCGGTGGCGGCGGCCTGCATGCCGTCGTAGACCGGCACGTTGACCACGTCCATCTCCAGCAGCGCGCCCATCATGCTGCAGTATTCGAACAGCGACTGGAAGCGGCCATGGTCGTCATACGGTTCGCCGGCGTAGGCGGTGGCGAACTCGCTGCGGCCGTTGATCTCGTCGCAGACGGCCGGCACGTGGTGCTGGTAGCAGCCGCCGCCCAGGAAGCTGAGCTGCCCGGCGCAGTGGCTGTTCTTGCGCAGCAGGCCGTCCACGTGGCGCTTGAGGCGCGCCTCGGACAGGTGCGGCGCGGCGATCGCCAGCGGCGCCTGCATGCGCAGGGCGGCGGGGATGTCGGCGAAGAAGTCTTCGGTGCTGGTGGCGCCCACGGCGCGCAACATGGCGTCACGCACGGCGGGGACCGAGTTGGGGATGTAGGGGTGGATGAAGGGCTTACCAGGTTCCATGTCATTTCCTGTTGATCGAGGGCGGATACCCCATCTTGTAGGAGCGAAATAACATTGACAAATGATCAGTATGCATGCGATACATTAGAAAAATTCATGCATGGAGAACGCCTTGGTTCATTCTTCCAGTCTGTTACGGCAGTTGAAAACGTTTGAAGTCACGGCGCGGCACATGAGTTTTACCCGTGCCGCCGACGAGTTGTGCATCTCGCAGGCGGCGGTCAGCCACCAGATCAAGACGCTGGAAGACGCGCTGCAAATCAAGCTGTTCAAGCGCATGACGCGGGCCATCACATTGACCGGCGAGGGGGCGATTTTGCAACGCAGCCTGGTGGACGCCTTCGGCCGCATCGACCGTGTGCTGGCGCAATTGGCGCAGGGGGAGGGACGCGCGCGCAAGCGGCTGACGGTGGCGGTGACGCCTGCCTTCAGCTCGCGCTGGCTGGTGCATCGGCTGGATCGTTTTCTGGCGGCGCATAGCCAGCTTGAGGTGCGGCTGGTGCACACGGTGATGCATACGGACCTGGGGCGCGACAGCATCGACCTGGCGATACGCTGGGGCGACGGCAAGTGGCCGGGCGTGGAGTGCGAACGCCTGTTCGGCACCGAGCTGCTGCCGGTGTGTTCACCGGCGATGTTGAAGGACGGCCCGCCGTTGCTGGAGCCGTCCGATCTGGCGCATTACACGCTGCTGCACGAGGACAGCTGCGACGACTGGGAGCGCTGGTTCGAGCAGGCGGGTTTGGCGCCGTCGCTGGCGCTGCGCGGGCCGCTGATCGACGACAGCAATGCGCTGATGCAGGCGGCGCTGAACGGCCAGGGCATCGCGCTGGGCCGCATGGCACTGATCCGCGACGACCTGCGGCGCGGCACCCTGGTCAGCCCGTTCAGCCAGACGCTATCCACGCAAGGCGCCTACTACATGTGCTGGCGCCCTACCCGTACCGAGCAGGAGGCGCTGACGTGGTTTTCGGATTTTTTGCGTGACGAGGCGCGGGAGCAGGAAGCTGACCGCTAGCTCGTGCGCTACTACGCCGGCAGTTCTGTTGCGGGCCGCGACGACACGCCCTGCGCCGATGCGGCAGCCTGCTCGGCGGCCTGCGCGCGCTGGAAGGCGGGACGCTGGCGCAGCCGCTGCCAATAGGCGGCCACTGCCGGCGTGAAGGATGTGTGCAATCCAAGCTGCTCGGCCAACAGCAGCGCGTAGCCGACCGAGACATCGGCCGCCGTGAAGCGGCCGGCACACAGGAACTCGTTCTGCTCCAGGCGCGGCGTCAGCGTTTTCAAGCGCGACAAAAACCAGCGCGAATAATCCTCCACCACCTGCGGCTGCAAGCGCTCCGGCGATTCGAAGCGGCTGTAGCGCAGCACCAGCGTTTGTGGGAAGGTCAGCGTGGCTTCGCCGAAGTGCAGGTAGTTCAACCACGCGCCGTAGTCCGCTTCGTCCAGTGCGACGTTCAACCTTGCAGACGGATGACGCTCGGCCAGGTACTGGCATATCGCCACCGATTCCGTCATCCGCATATCGCCGTCGAAGAAGGCCGGCACTGTGCCGCAGGGATTGATGTCGAGGTAGGACTTGTGGTGCACGCGCGGCGGGAAAGCCATCATGCGCAACTCATATGTCAGCCCCAATTCCTCCAACATCCACAATGGACGGAAGGAACGCGCGGCGATGCTGTGGTAGAGGATCATAAGGGGCCTTCGTGCGTGAAGAATCGGGACCTGGATTATTGCAGCTTGGTTGATAGCGCATGCAGCCGCTGCAACCCTGCCTCTGTGATCACATAAGCTTGATCCGGATGATTGATCACCTCCGGATGCACATAAGTAATCAGCCCCTCATCCCGCATAGGTTTCAAATGGTTAGCCTTTAACGAGGAAGAGTTGCTGCGCCTTAAGACGTCCGCCATCTGATCCGCAGAGAAAGGGCGTAGCTCACATAATTTGAGTAAAACAGGCCAGAGTTTGTCCTTGCGCGCCTTGCTTGTCAGCAAGGCTATTTCATCTGCTAACGATGATGGCAATTGATCGACGTTGCTATCCTGGTCACTCGCATTGGCGCCGAAGTCATTCGTATTTCCATCGAGGTTACTCGCATTTGAATCGAGGTTATGCGTATTTGCGTCGAAGTGACTCGCAAATAAATCTCCCTCTATCCTTGCTCCAGCGAGCGAAGCAGCAAGTGTATAGTGCGTCGATGATCCGGCGCTCCCCTTTTCGAGTAACCTATGTGTGACAGTCAATCGACGAAGAATTTGACTCGCCCCCAAGGTATCAAGTCCTGTCACCGCACGTAAAGCGGCGTTGTCGATCGCACCAGTCTCATGAGCGAGCACCAGAGCCTTGGCCTCATTGTCACTTAATTGCAGCCCCGTGAATTGTTGCAACCAAGCAAGCTGCCGCTCGCCCATCAGCTGATGTAATAAATAACTCGCGGCGAAAAAATTTCCGCTACGGTCAGACGCAAAGACCGGGGCGGTTAAGCCTGCCGTCTCCAGCAAGCGTCGCATGGTACGAATTCCCGAGCCCTTGGTTTCCGCAAACTGAAGGTCATATAAAACAGCGGCAATGGCTGGATTACGTAAGCGCGAACCCATCTCCCCAAGTTGATCTTCTGGCTTGAGCGAATACCCCGCATTGCGTATTTCAAGACGATTGCTGTATCGAACCACCAAAGTCGCCTCATTGACCTGATAGTCGCGATGCATCAGCGCATTCACCACCGCTTCCCGTAATACAACATTTCTTCGTCACTTGACTGCAATTCTTCGGCATGCGGTTTGACCTTGCCACGCAGTTGCCGATATAGCTCAATAGCCGCCGGATCAAGGTCGTTCCATTCGGCAGTATCAAGTAACGTTTGTTCAAAACTCACGCCCGCCTTAGCAAGCAGCAGCGGCGCGAGATCCTGTTGCGTACACTCATAGTCACCGTTGATACCACGGCGCCAAACACCGGTCTTCTTTTTTACTTTCGTGCCGAATTTCCCGACAAAACCACAGGGCTTCGCAGCCGGCTGCAACTCAGGAACAAATACTGCAACGATCAGTTTGCCATCGATGCGGGCGTGTTTGCTGTGCACCGGAATCGGGTTATCAAATTGTTCACGACAATTACTACTCAGAGCGCCAATCAATGTATCTGGATTGTCCAAGCCATGTAACCAATATCCATTGTGCTCCGCGTCCTGTTCGCAGACACCGAGCAGTAGCCAACCACCGCCCAAGCCAGGCTCGTTGGCGAATGCACAGACAGTCTCCATCACCGAATCGCCAATCGACTGAGCACGCTTCGCCTCAATTCTTGGATGCTCATCCAATTCCAGCAATTGTTGCCACAAATCCTCGACCGACCAATCCATCATGCTTGTCATCTCTTCTTTGAATTTATACAGAGTCGAACCGCGCGGAGCGAGCAGGAGGTCACTTGCCGATACAGAACCGGGAGAAGATCACCCCCAGCAAATCATCCGACGAGAACGCGCCGGTGATGCTGGACAGCTGCACCTGCGCCAGCCGCAGCTCTTCTGCGAACAGGTCCAGCGACTGATCGTTCTGCGCCGCGTGCTCGCCGGCGCGCTCCAGATGGGCGCCGGCGTTCTTCAGCGCGATCAGATGGCGTTCGCGCGCCAGGTACAGCGATTCGCCGGTCTGCTGCCAGCCGGCGATGCGCAGCAACTCGGCGCGCAGCAGGTCGATGCCGATGTGCTCGTGCGCCGACAGGTACACATGCGTCGCATCCTCCATCGGATCGACGCCCGGCTTGTGGCCCGACAAATCGATCTTGTTCCAGATCCGCAGCACCGGCACGCCAGGCGGGAAGGCGGCGACGATGCCTTCGTCCGCGCGCGACGGGCCGTGGTCGGCGTCCAGCAGGTGCAGGATGACGTCGGCCTTGCCGACCTCGCCCCAGGTGCGCTCGATGCCGATGCGCTCGACCACGTCCACGCCGTCGTCGATCGCGCGGATGCCGGCGGTGTCGATGATGTTTAGAGGTATGCCTTCAATCTGGATCGTCTCGGTGACCTTGTCGCGCGTGGTGCCGGCGATCGGCGTGACGATGGCCACGTCCGTGCCCGCCAGCGCGTTCAGCAGCGACGACTTGCCGACGTTGGGCTGGCCGACCAGCACCACGTTCAAGCCCTCGCGCAGCAGCGCGCCTTGCGACGCCTGCTTGAACACCAGCTCCAGCGCGGCGACGATGCCGGCCAGCTGGCCGCGCGCGTCGGATTTTTCCAGGAAGTCGATTTCCTCTTCCGGGAAGTCGAGCGTGGCTTCGACCAGCATGCGCAGCCCGGTCACGCCGTCCACCAGCGCGTTGACCGTCTTCGAGAACGCGCCCGACAGCGATTGCGACGCCGACTTGGCCGCCGCTTCGGTGGAGGCGTCGATCAGATCGGCCACGGCCTCGGCCTGCGCCAGGTCGAGCTTGTCGTTGAGGTAGGCGCGGCGGGTGAATTCGCCCGGCTCGGCCAGCCGCAGGCCCAGCTCGGCGCCCGCTTCCAGCACCCGCGCCAGCAGCAGTTGCAGCACGATGGGGCCGCCGTGGCCTTGCAGTTCCAGCACGTCTTCCCCGGTGTAGGAGTGCGGCCCCTTGAACCAGATGGCGATGCCCTGGTCGATCAGCGCGCCGTCGGCCTGCTTGAACGGGATGTAGGTGGCGTGGCGCGGCTGCAAGGCGGTGGTACCAAACAGCGCGGCGATCAGCGCTTGCAGGTTCTTGCCGGAGGCGCGTACCACGCCGATGCCGCCGCGTCCGGGTGCGGTGGCGATGGCGGCGATGGGGGAAGAATCGATATTCATAGGGGAATTGTAAAGTAAAAAAAAGCCCGCGATTATCACGGGCTTTTCTGCAACAAGCTTGCTATCAGGAGTTCGCGGCCGCTGGCGGCGCGAACTTCTTGGAGATGACGTACTGCTGACCGATCGACAGCACGTTGTTCACGACCCAGTACAGCACCAGGCCGGACGGGAAGAAGAAGAACATGACCGAGAACGCCAGCGGCATGAACAGCATCATCTTCGCCTGCATCGGATCGGCAGGAGCCGGGTTCAGCTTGGTGGTGATGTACATCGAGATCGCGTACAGCACCGGCAGGATGAACCATGGGTCCGGCGCGGCCAGGTTGGTGATCCAGCCGATCCACGGCGCGCCGCGGATTTCAACCGACGCCTGCAGCACCCAGTACAGGGCGATGAAGACCGGCATCTGCACCAGGATAGGCAGGCAGCCGCCCAGCGGGTTGATCTTCTCGGCCTTGTACAGTTCCATGGTGGCCTGGTTCATCTTGGCCGGATCGCCCTTGTAGCGCTCGCGGATCGCCTGCATCTTCGGCGTGACCAGCTTGACCTTGGCCATGCTGCGGTAACCGGCGGCCGACAGCGGGAAGAACGCCAGCTTGATCAGGATGGTGAAGGCGATGATGGTCCAGCCCCAGTTGCCCAGCACCTGGTGGATTTGGTCCATGACCCAGAAGATAGGCTTGGCGATGATGGTCAGGAAACCGTAGTCCTTGACCAGCTCCAGGCCAGGGCTGACTTTTTCCAGCAGCTTCGCTTCCTGCGGGCCGGAGTACAGCTTGGCCTCGTTGGTCACGGTGGCGCCCGGCGCCAGCGTACCCAGCTGCTGGATGGTGCCGATCGCGTACTGGTTGGTCGTCACTTTCTTGGTGAAGATGGTGCGCGCCAGCTTGTCCTGCGGGACGAAGGCGGAGACGAAGAAGTGCTGCGAGATCGCGAACCAGCCGTTGTCGGCCTTGGTCGGGTGATCCTGCAGCGCGTCCTTGCCGGTCTTGGCGGCGGCGACGGCTTCTTTTTCCAGCGTTTCGAACTGCAGCTTGTGATACTTGTCGGCTTCGGTGTACAGCGTCGGGCCGGTGTAGCTGCTGTTGAAGTAGGATTCGCCGGCCGGCTTGTTGCCGTCGTGGACCAGTTGCAGGTACAGCTCAGGCTTGACCGGGGCGGCGCCGACGTTGGTCACGTCGTGGCGCACGTCGATCGCGTAGTCGCCGCGCTTGAAGGTGTAGGTCTTGGTCAGCTTGACGCCGGCCGATTCCGCTTCCAGCACCAGTTGCACCTGGTTGGCGTCGCCCAGCATGCGCGGGCCAGGCTTGGCGACGAAGCCGGTCTGGTGGTTCGGCAGGCCGGCAGCGCCGATCAGGCCGGTTTGGGCCAGGTAGGTCTTGCCGGTGCCGGCGTCGACGTCGAACAGCACCTGGTTCTTGCTGGTGTCCACGCCGTCCTTGAACTTCAGCAGTTCCAGGCGCTTGATGGTGCCGCCCAGGGTGTCGACGTCGACACGGAACAGATCGGTGGTGACGGTGATGCGCTCACTCTTGAACGCCTCGGCCGCTGCGGGCGCGCCCGGCAATGCGGAGGCGCCTGCGGCGGCGGTGCCGGCCGGCAGATCGGATTTCTTCGCTTCCGCGGCCTTGGCGGTCTGCGCCGGGGCGGGAGCAAACATGGAAGGCTTGCCTGTCGAGACCATCCAGTTGTTCCAAAGAACTACCAGCGACACGGCAAACACGATCCACAGGATGGTACGTTTATTGATATCCATTAGGCTATTTGTCAGGAGTGGTTGCAACCGCAAGCGGTCGTAGAGGAATTCGTTTTGCCGTCCGCGGGGGGCACCGGATCGTGTCCGCCCGGATTCCACGGATGGCAGCGGCACACGCGTTTGGCCGCCAGCAGGCTGCCCTTGGCGGCGCCGTGCACCTGCAACGCTTCCAGCGCATAGTTCGAGCAGCTCGGATGGAACCGGCAACTCGGCGTCATCAGCGGGCTGATGGCCAGCTGGTAAAAACGCAGCAGTAAGCGTAGCAGTTTTTTCATGATGCCACAGGTGGAGGCGGCGGCGTCGAAGGCAAGGCCGGTTTCGGCAGCTTGGCCACCTTGGCCTGCGCGAACAGACGTGCCAGTTCCACCCGCAAAGCCGCTTTCAGCTTGGCAGTGGTGGCCGGTCCGTCCTTGCTGTTGACCGGCTTAGCCAGGCGCACCAGGCAGTCGATCGCCGGCAGGCCGGTCTGGCGGAACAGTTCGCGGGTCACGCGTTTGATCGTGTTGCGCGTGACGGCGCGCGGCGCGAACCGCTTGGCCACAACGACGCCCAGCCGCGCATGCGGCAATTCATTCAGACGGGTGTAGAGCACGAAGTGCGCGCTTTTTTGGGTAGGGCGCAAACGAAAAACGGATGAAAATTCATCCGTTTTAACGATACGCCGAACGCGCGCGAAGTCGTGTGAACCTTCGCCTGTCGAGCCGCTTGAAATACAGCTTTCCACGCGATCAGCTAACAAGCGATGGCTTATACAGCCAGACGCTTGCGGCCTTTGGCGCGACGTGCGTTAAGCACTTGGCGGCCGCCACGGGTGGCCATACGAGCGCGGAAGCCGTGGGTACGCTTACGGCGTACAACGGAAGGTTGGTAAGTACGTTTCATGTTGGTCTCGCTAAAAGCAGAAAAAAATGCAAAATCGGGTTGTGGCCCCGTCAGTTTTTGGTGCCAATGACACTTCGCGCACCCATGCCAACGCTACCGGCACAAGCTGGGTCCATCTCATCGCCCGCTAAATCCACGCTTACTCCATATTGACGTTCATGTGAATAAACTAGGAATACGGGCGGGGAACCCTGAATTATCAGCATTTCGATCCCGCTTGTCAACAACTGATGGTCTCGGCCCGCCATTCGGGGGCCGGCCAAAGTGCGAAAATAAGCGTCGTGCCTGTGGATAACTTGGGCCGGCGAGAGTAGAATAGCGCGTTACGTGTGGCGAACCCAGGTTGGCCGACACCCTTATCAGCAGTAGAGAATAGATAAAGATTCATGGAAAATTTCTGGCAGACCTGCTCCGCCCAGCTGGAGCTGGAGCTGACGCCGCAACAATTCAGCGCGTGGATAAAACCGCTCATTCCCCTCGACTACGAGGCGGGCAAGTTGCGTGTGGCCGCGCCCAACCGGTTCAAGCTGGACTGGGTCAAGAGCCAGTTCGCCAGCCGCATCACGGCGCTGGCCTGCCAGTACTGGGAAACGCCGACCGAGGTGCAGTTCGTGCTCGACCCGCGCCTGTCGCTGCCGAAAAAGCCGGCCACCGTGGTGCCCGCGCCCGACTACAACGACGGCGCCCCGAACGGCCACATGCGTTCGGCCGACCCGGTGCCGTCGGTGCCGGAGTTGCCGGCCTCTACCGCGCCGCGCCGCGAGCAGAGCCGCATCAACACCGACCTGACCTTCGACAGCTTCGTCACCGGTAAGGCCAACCAGCTGGCGCGCGCCGCCGCGATCCAGGTGGCCAACAATCCGGGCGTGTCGTACAACCCGCTGTTCTTCTACGGCGGCGTCGGCCTGGGTAAGACCCACTTGATCCATGCGATCGGCAACCAGGTGATGGCCGACCAGCCAGGCGCCAAGATCCGCTACATCCACGCCGAGCAGTACGTGCGCGACGTGGTGACGGCCTACCAGCGCAAGGGCTTCGACGACTTCAAGCACTACTATCATTCGCTCGACATGCTGCTGATCGATGATATTCAATTCTTCGGCGGCAAGAGCCGCACGCAGGAAGAGTTCTTCTATGCGTTCGAAGCGTTGATCGCTGCCAAGAAGCAGATCATCATCACCTCGGATACCTATCCGAAGGAAATCACCGGCATGGACGACCGCCTGATCTCGCGCTTCGATTCCGGCCTGACGGTGGCGATCGAGCCGCCGGAGCTGGAAATGCGCGTGGCGATTTTGCTCAAGAAAGCCAAGCAGGAAGGGGTCACCTTCTCGGACGACGTCGCCTTCTTCGTGGCCAAGCACCTGCGCTCCAACGTGCGCGAGCTGGAAGGCGCGCTGCGCAAGATCCTGGCGTACTCGCGTTTCCACGGCAAGGACATCACGATCGACATCGTGAAAGAAGCGCTGAAGGATTTGCTGTCGGTGCAGAACCGCCAGATCTCGGTGGAGAACATCCAGAAGACGGTGGCGGACTTCTTCAACATCAAGGTGGCCGACATGTACTCCAAGCGTCGCCCGGCCAACATCGCGCGGCCGCGCCAGATCGCGATGTACCTGGCCAAGGAGCTGACGCAGAAGAGTCTGCCGGAGATCGGCGAGCTGTTCGGCGGCCGCGACCACACGACCGTGTTGCACGCGGTGCGCAAGATCGCGCTGGACCGCACCAAGAACCCGGAATGCAACCACGAGCTGCACGTGCTGGAGCAAACGCTGAAGGGCTAGCCTGACACAGGGTTTGGCCTTATGATCTAGGCAAAAAAGCACGTCTGCTCACAAGGCAACATTGTTATAAAAATATCGTTTAATCTTTACTATTGAGGATAATCTATGCAATTGGTCAAAACCACCCGAGATACCCTTCTCCGGCCACTGCAGATCGTGAGCGGTATTGTCGAGCGTCGGCACACTATGCCGATTCTGGCCAATATCCTCATCCGCAAAGAGGGCGAGAGCGTATCCTTCCTGTCGACCGACACCGAAGTCCAGATCACCACCAACGCCGAGATCGGTTCCGGCAGCGAAGTGGCCGGCACCACCGTGGCCGCGCGCAAGCTGCTCGACATCCTGCGCGCGCTGCCTGAATCGGGCGACGTGACGATGACCTTGCTGAACAAGCGCCTGACGGTGCAGACCGGCAAATCGCGCTTCGCGCTGCAGACCCTGGCCGCCGAAGAATTCCCGACCGTGCAGCAGGCCGACAGCTACAGCGCCTCCGTCACGCTGCCGCAGAAAACGCTGAAGCACCTGTTCAACATGGTGCACTTCTCGATGGCCCAGCAGGACATCCGCTACTACCTGAACGGCCTGCTGCTGGTCCTGGACGGCAAGAACGTGATCGCCGTGGCCACCGACGGCCACCGCCTGGCGTTCTGCCAGGTCGAGACCGAGCAATCGTTCGAGCGCCAGGAAGTGATCATCCCGCGCAAGACCATCATCGAACTGCAGCGCCTGCTGGAAGAGAACGACGAGACCGTGCAGCTGGACATCGCCGCCAACCAGGTCAAGCTGACCTTCGCCGACATCGAGCTGATCTCCAAGCTGGTCGAGGGCAAGTTCCCCGACTACACGCGGGTGATCCCGAAGGGCTACAAGAACGAATTCACGATCGGCCGCGATGAGCTGCTGCGTTCGCTGCAACGCGCCGCCATCATGACCAGCGACAAGTTCAAGGGCGTGCGCTGCATCATCACGCCGGGCAGCATGAAGATCAGCTCGACCAACGCGGACCAGGAAGAGGCCGTGGAGGAACTGGAAATCGACTACGGCGGCGACAGCGTCGACATCGGCTTCAACGTGACCTATCTGCTGGACGTGTTGAACAACCTGAAGTGCGACCAGGTCAACGTCGCGCTGGGCGATTCGAACTCGTCCGCGCTGATCTCGATCCCGGACAATGCCGACTTCAAGTACGTCGTCATGCCGATGCGTATCTAACGCATCACAGCTTAGCCTTTGCAGCCGCCGTAAGAACATCAGTAATCGATAACAGAGAAAGCAGCACATGTCCGCCATCCCAGAAGAGAATCCAGTACCAGTACCGGCCAACACCGAAGAATACGGCGCCTCATCGATCCAGATCCTCGAAGGTCTGGAAGCAGTCCGCAAACGACCCGGCATGTACATCGGCGACACCTCGGACGGCACCGGCCTGCACCACCTGGTGTTCGAAGTGCTGGACAACTCGATCGACGAATCGCTGGCCGGCCACTGCACGGAAATCCACGTCACCATCCACTCGGACAACTCGATCTCGATCACCGACAACGGCCGCGGCGTACCGACCGGCCTGAAGATGGACGACAAGCACGATCCGAAGCGCTCCGCCGCCGAGATCGTCATGACCGAACTGCACGCCGGCGGCAAGTTCGACCAGAACTCGTACAAGGTGTCGGGCGGCCTGCACGGCGTGGGCGTATCGTGCGTGAACGCGCTGTCGAAGCTGCTGAAGCTGACCATCCGCCGCGACGGCAAGGTGCACTACATGGAGTTCGTCCGTGGCGTGCCGCAGAACCGCGAACTGGCGGAGAAGGACGGCTTCGCCGTCTCGCCGATCAAGGTCATCGGCGAGACCGACAAGCGCGGCACCGACGTGCACTTCTGGGCCGACGAGGAAATCTTCAACCACGTCGAATTCCACTACGAGATCCTGGCCAAGCGTATCCGCGAACTGTCGTTCCTGAATAACGGCGTCAACATCAAGCTCACAGACCAGCGCAACGGCAAGGAAGAGATCTTCGCGTTCGAAGGCGGCACCCGCGGCTTCGTCGAGTACATCAACAAAGCCAAGACCGTGCTGCACCCGACCGTGTTCCAGGCCACCGGCGAACGCATGTCGGACCAGGGCACCAACATCTCGGTGGACGTGTCGATGCAGTGGAACGACGCCTACAACGAACAGGTGCTGTGCTTCACCAACAACATCCCGCAGCGCGACGGCGGCACCCACCTGACCGGCCTGCGCGCCGCGATGACCCGCGTCATCAACAAGTACATCGAAGAGCAGGAATTCGCCAAGAAGGCCAAGGTGGAAATCTCCGGCGACGACATGCGCGAAGGCCTGACCTGCGTGCTGTCGGTCAAAGTGCCTGAGCCGAAGTTCTCGTCGCAGACCAAGGACAAGCTGGTGTCGTCCGAAGTGCGCGGCCCGGTCGAAGAGATCGTCGCCAAGACGCTGTCGGACTACCTGCAGGAAAAACCGAACGACGCCAAGATCATCTGCGGCAAGATCGTCGAAGCGGCGCGCGCGCGCGAAGCGGCCCGCAAGGCCCGCGACCTGACCCGCCGCAAAGGCATCATGGACGGCCTGGGCCTGTCGGCCAAGCTGGCCGACTGCCAGGAAAAAGATCCGGCGCTGTGCGAACTGTACATCGTCGAGGGTGACTCCGCAGGCGGATCCGCCAAGCAGGGCCGCGACCGTAAGTTCCAGGCCATTTTGCCTCTGCGAGGCAAAGTCTTGAACGTGGAGAAGGCGCGCTTCGAAAAGATGCTGTCGTCGGAACAGATCACCACGCTGATCGCCACGCTGGGCACGTCGATCGGCCCGGACGAATTCAACGTCGAGAAGCTGCGCTACCACCGCATCATCATCATGACCGATGCGGACGTCGACGGCGCCCACATCCGCACGCTGCTGCTGACCCTATTCTATCGCCAGATGCCGCAGCTGGTTGAACGCGGCCACATCTACATCGCGCAACCGCCGCTGTACAAGGTCAAGGCCGGCCGCGACGAGCGTTATCTGAAGGATGACGCGGAAGAAGCGAGCTACATGATGAACGTGGCGCTGAACACCGCCGCGCTGGTGCCGCGCGATGGCGCCGATCCTATCGTCGGCGAACCGCTGGGCGAGCTGGTGCGTCAGTTCAACCTGGCCAACGTCATCATGACGCGTCTGACGCGCGTGATCGACCGTGCGGCGCTGACGGCCATCATGACTGGTGTGACCTTGGATCTGAGCACCCAGGAGCTGGCGGATGTGTCGGCCCGCGCGCTGGTGGCGGAGATCAACGATATCGCGGTTAAAGTGACGGTGATTTCGGATGAGCTGTCCGAGAAGCACGCGCTGCGCATCGAGCGTATGCATCACGGTAACATCAAGGTCAGCTCGATCGACGCGGACTTCGTGCAGGGCGCGGACTACAACGTACTGGCCAGCGCGGCAGCCACGTTCAAGGGTTTGATCGGCGAAGGCGCGTATGTGCGCCGCGGCGAAGGCGAGCGCACCAAGGAATCGGCCGTGGTCGACTTCCACCAGGCGATGCAGTGGCTGCGTGACGAGGCGGAACGTGTGGTGTCCAAGCAGCGCTACAAAGGTCTGGGTGAGATGAATCCGGATCAGCTGTGGGAGACTACGATGGATCCGACCGTGCGACGTTTGCTGAAGGTGCAGATTGAGGATGCGATTGCTGCGGATCAGATCTTCACTACATTGATGGGTGATGATGTGGAGCCGCGCCGGGCGTTCATCGAGAACAACGCTCTGCGGGCTGGGAATATTGACGTTTAATCAGTGCCTCCCTCATTGCAAGAAAGCCAGCCATCTGCGGTTGGCTTTTTTTTTGTTATTGTGAGATTAGCTATACGGCAAGCTAGTGCATTGTCTGGTAATGGTGCTTTGTGCTACTGTATTGCTTATGGTAAAAAAATCTACAAAAGTCAAAGACTTGACTCCTCGATTTGGTATCGGCGAATGGTTCGGTAAGCTGGTAACTCAATTGACTCCTGACGAACGACGCCACTACGCGACCGAAGTCTTGAAAGACAAGAAAGAGCGCATTCCACAGCCTTGCCCATTTCAATCAAAGAAAACTGATGCAAAGTGTAGCAAGAGCGGAGGCGTATGCTCTCTTCTTCAGTACTCTCACCAGCAACATGCGATGACTGGAAGAGCGGCTGGAGTCCCCGTCCTAGGAAAACAATCCCAACTTCGTGCCACCTGCCCTTGGCGCTTCCATGAGGACTTGGACATTTTTAAGTGGGTTGGAGAGACTATACTAGGCGATTCCGATCCTCGACTAGTCGCCGAAGTAGGATTCTTGGAAGCTAGCGCTACAACTGACAATGAGGGTGGCGATGATGTCGGACGAATCGACATGGTACTTGTAAACAACACCACTCCAAAAGGTGCACCGATGGATTGGTGCGCAGTTGAAATTCAGGCAGTCTATTTTTCCGGCGACGCAATGACCGGCGAATTCAAAGCCTTCTCTGACAGCTCGCTCGAATGGGTTCCCTTCCCAGCTGGCCGACGCCGGCCAGATTACCGAAGCAGTGGACCAAAGAGATTAATGCCCCAGCTTCAAATAAAAGTTCCAACATTGCGACGCTGGGGAAAGAAGATGGCCGTTGTCGTCGATAAATCGTTTTTTGACTCAATAGGCGAAATGGATAACGTAGAGGATATCTCAAACGCGGATATCGCTTGGTTTGTCGTTCGATTTGAGGAAGTGCCTGGTGAAAAGCGATCCCGTCTTGTTCGTGAAGCGGTTCGTTACACCACCCTTGAGCGTTCCGTGGAGGGATTGACCGGGGGACGTCCAGTCTCAAGAACAACCTTCGAGTCTAGAATAAGCGAAACTATTCTCAAAGCCAAGGCCAAACCGACGGATCAGGAGGACTTATTCGAAGATCAAATTACTGAGCTAATTTGATCTCCACTTTTTTTGCATAATAAATCTTAGATATTTTTTATGTCCATCAAATCGAATATCGGTCGTTCAGCGCTCGCGCCGACACCATAAAAGGAATTTTCCACAGCTTCGCCCTTTTCTTTTTTTGTTAAAATAACCTGGATTTGATCACCTATCGCACGAGCAAACAGAGGCGGAACAGCATTCCCTACCTGTTCATATTGTTCAGTCACACTACCAAAAAAAGTAACTCTATCCGGGAATGACTGCAATCGGGCGGCTTCACGTACACTTAATACACGATGCTGCGTTGGGTGGATATATGCCCCCCAATGTGGATCGCATTTCGTAAGAATAGTACTTGCAATGCCTTCCTTTGTTAGTCGCCCATAGCGTTTCGTATGATCAGACCTACGAGCTCGCTGCATGCCTTTTGGTAGCAAATCATGCGGAATATCACGCCAAGACCCGCCTGGTGGGATGTATGGCAATCTGGCTATATTGACTGCGCCAAGTCTAGCAGTCGTATGATTTGCAATCTCGCTTGATTCTTGTCGCAAATAATCTTGGTAAGATGATTCGGCCGGGGCCGAATATGAGAAACTTAATGCTCCCCCGCCATTTTCGATCTCAGGAAGATCGCCAATTGCGTCCCACACGGTGGTGTGAGAATACGAAGCATTCTTTCCAATATAATTATCTGAAAAAATAAGCGGCTTACCATGTAATTTTGTAGTGAAATTAGCTAATCCCTTAATGGAATGCGAAGGTACAGGATATAACGCCTGCGGTGCAACATCGATCCGAGTGGCAAGAAAAATCGTTCGCCATCTCATTTGTGGAACACCGTAGTGAGGCGCATACAATACGCGTACCTCAGGCTTATATCCAAGGTCTTTTAGGCTGAGTAAGATAGCGTCAATTGTGTCCCCGCCGGAAAACGACACCATACCAGGTACATTTTCAATTAAGACTACTTTAGGGCGGAATTCCTTTACGAAATTAAGGTAATTTAGGAACAAGTGATTTCGACTATCTTCCGTAGAACGACTGGGTGCATTTATGCTAAACCCTTGGCACGGAGGCCCTCCTGCCACAAGGTCCAGTTCACCAATTGCTAGCCCCAAAGACTTTCTAATCTGCGATGCAGAGACTGCACGAATATCGTCTACGCAAACCTCTGTGTGCGGGTGACTATGTGCCAGCGACTTCGCGTATGTCGCCATAATTTCGTTGGCAAACAAGACATTGAAACCAGCCCATTCAAGCCCGGTACTTAACCCGCCAGCTCCAGCAAAAAGATCAATGCAAGTGCGCTTGCGGTCGTTAAGGTCGAGGAGGAACGGTTCATTTTTCATTCGAGATCAATATAGAGGTACAGCAATGTTCACTTGGAGTTACGTGGTTTTGTCTAAAAATCAATCTGAAATCTGGCCAAGCGCGGGGTGGCACGGACTGATCGTAGTTTGCGCCGGCTAGTTTACACTATGAAGGACGGCGATCGTGCTGTTCCCCCCAAAAAAACGATGGGGAGTACAGTTTCGCGGGGCGTCGCCTGTGCCAGCAGCGGCGCATTTTCACTTCGTCGCAACAGCCATCTCCACAGTAGAGACCACTGTGGGATGCTGCAGCGTCGAGGACACTTCACAACAAGGCTACGAAGGAGGACGACATCGTGGTTGATAGGTGGACGAAAGAAAAACGCAGTGAGGTAATGAGGCGTATCAAGTCAAAGGACACGCAGCCGGAACTTAAAATCCGCTCGGCCTTACATCGCCTCGGGTTTCGTTTTCGAGTTCATAAAAAAGAGCTTCCTGGGTGCCCAGACATCGTACTATCCAAGTATCGAACAGCAGTTTTTGTTCACGGTTGTTTCTGGCATCAGCATCCCGATTGCAGAGATGGTCACCTACCTAAGTCTGGTCAAAGCTACTGGCACCATAAGCTCGCTAGCACTGTCGAGCGCGACAGGCAGCACCAACTGATGCTATTGCAGATGGGGTGGACTGTGATTGTCGTCTGGGAATGCGAAATCAAAACGGACATCGCCGCATGCATACGACGAATTTTGCTGCACATGACGAGCCTATGATAGTTCATGGAACGGTATGACAACGGCTCATTTGCATGCTTGGATTATCGATTTATACTGTTTATCCCATTTTTCCTAAAATTCCGTAAGCCTGAGTTCAGCCTCGTTGACGGTAACCGCGCCGTAGACCAACTTCAAATCGGCAGCCATTTCCTTCTGTTCTTTCCAGAGCACGAAGTTCAGGC
Source organism: Duganella sp. GW822-FHT06D06 (assembly GCF_058799615.1). Classification (NCBI taxonomy): domain Bacteria; kingdom Pseudomonadati; phylum Pseudomonadota; class Betaproteobacteria; order Burkholderiales; family Oxalobacteraceae; genus Duganella; species Duganella sp. GW822-FHT06D06. The sequence continues at coordinate 56,182 of NZ_JBXALQ010000022.1, read as the reverse complement.
TGTTGCCCACCATGTGGAGATGCATAACTGAACGGAGGCTTGTGGGTAGACTGCCTCAACCGCGTCCGGGAAGTCCTTCAACCATCGACGCAGGCGACGACGGTTTCCTGCACGCAGCGATTTTTTGAGTTCGGTCATGACCTGTAGCCAGAACTTGGCTCCCTCGGTTTGAGAGACCCACAGGCCCAGCACCTCCTCGCGGCCCTCCATGTTGAGGCCGATGGGCATACTCTCGGTGGCAGGATGTCAGCGGCAATTCTCTGCGTAGAGCGCCAAGCCTGGAACCGTTCCGACGAGGGCTTCCGCTGTAGCATAAAAAACCTTTCCCAATGCCCGTAGACATGGGGAGATTTCGACAATCGCCCCCGTCTTATATGACCCAGCCGATGCGCAATCAACTCGACCAGCAAGGGCGCCCATCTTGGTCTCGTGGTCGTGCAAATACAATTCTGACGTCGAGCCGCCCTCTTGCACGTAGACGTATGAAGGCGCTGATTTCTCTTTCAACAATGCGGCACAGTCTTGCTCAACGGTGATACGCGCTTGTCCCCCTGGCAAGCACTCGTATTGGATTGCCCCTTTCGACGTCATGACAAAGAGAGCGACGGCGATCGCATCCTCCTGGTTTAAAAATAACTTGGACACATAGGTCTTGGTCATCGGTTGCTCCCAATGTGAACCGCGCAGGCAAGATATATGCTGAGCCGTGCTATGGTAGGCAGCCTCCGCTGAGGTGCGTAACATTACCGCGTCAGCTCACTCCACATCAGCGACTTTCTTACCTTGCAGGGTAAAATTAGTTAGACCGCCGTTTAACTAGAAATATCTTTTGCTTCGAAAAAAAACTTAACAAGCGGCTGAAATACCGTTTCTCTATCGCCGACGCTTACCCGACGCATGGTTCGCTCCTGCAGACAATCAGATTGACGAGATTAGCTTTGCGCCACAAGCAGCCTTGTCACCGCTGTAAGCAACAGCTCGCCCGTCGTGGTGACGCTCGCTACCTGCGGTTTGAATGGGGAAGGTCCCCTTACACTGCGGGCATGTAGTCAAATTCCCTTCCACAGCTACGGCTTTCCCTAATACCTTGAAGGTTGCCTGAGCAGAGATGACCGCACCGCCGTGCGTAGTCTTGTCGCCCAATCGAATTACACCACGGCCCTCACTGTTCTTCATGGCTATGTCTCTCAGTCAATGTAGGGGATTGGGGATCCCCCAAACCAACGGCGATAACGCCAATGTCCGGTCGTCTCCACAAGTTTTTTTCGGAAACCGGCAAGCGAGTCATGAACAAAGCTGTCAAAGAACGCGGCTAGCACGGGGGAGATTTTGGCTTGCGCAACAACCCGAGCACGCAAGCCCAAGGCGTCCGGCTCAAGTTCAAGCAACGGGGCTTCTGTGCGGTCACGGTCGTGAGGCCTCTTGGTCCATCGAGCCGTTTTGGAATAGTTGTAGTTTTGCATTTGCTCGTCGAGCCAGCAAAACTGTCGGTTCCCAGCCACTAGATAGCCTCGGTCCTCTGGATTGGCTCTCATAGCTTGTCCAGTTTTCTCGTAAATCGACCTTGCCTGCCAACGCCACACGAGATAGGGAAGCATCCAATCACCCAACGACTTCGGTGTCTCGGTTGAGATGTCGATGAATTGTTTGAACGCGATTGACAGGTCATCGTGCACCGTGAAGGCAGCTTCACCACTGGTCCCGCGCCGATCCTTTGACAACGGAACGTTTGCCGCAACAGCACAGTCGTACATATGATTCAGCGGAATCTGCGAAAGTTTGAGCGAGTCAGCGACAGACACGCCCAGTTCACCCGGCTTATAGCCCCCACCCACATCGCTATGAGAACCTGGGTAAACATATTCGATGCAATTGGAGGGAAGATCGTGATTAAATAGGACTGTGTCCAATGGAAAGTTTTTGCGTAACTCATGCATTGCAATAAAATGGACACAGTTTTCAACTTTCGACGGGATCCGTAAAACGTTGGGTGTCGCCCAGTTGGAATGGCCACCTGTAGTATGTAACTGGTCATTCTTGATCCCCTCCCATATACCCACCGATGCAACGGTATCCATCAGACCTAAGGAAACGCTGATCAATCGATGATTTTCGGGCGACTGATGCTGTCGGTGACGCCGACTTTTTACACCAATTGGAATTTCAGTTTTATGCGGTTGGACCGGCGATTTTGGCGAATTTCGGCCGCATCTTTGCCATTTCTGGCGGTCAGGACGGAGCTCGGGTTTCCGAGACCGTAAATTGTCGGCCAGCCAGCATCAGATTGGCGAAGCCGAACAGCGTGAACAGCTGCGCCGTGTTCTTTTCCAAGCCACGGTACCGTGCCTTCCGATGACGAAAGAGGTTCTTCACGACATGAAACGGATGCTCGACTTTGGCCCGGACACTGGCCTTCAGGTGCTCCAACTTTTCCGCCATGCGGCCCAGTTTGTTGTTGGGCAGCGCCTTGCGTTTGGAGCGTTTCATCGCAACGTGCCAGGTCACGCTTTTCCCAAGATTCTCTTCGCGTTTTTCGACGCCCTGGTAGCCCGCGTCGCCGAGCGCCGCGACTTCGTCGCCGTGCAGCAGCGCGTGTGCTTGGGTCACGTCGGAGACGTTGCCGGCAGTGCCGATCAGGGTGTGCACAAGACCCGACGCCGCGTCCACGCCGATGTGCGCCTTCAGCCCGAAATGCCAGTCGTTGCCCTTCTTCGACTGATGCATTTCTGGATCGCGTTTCTTGTCCTTGTTCTTGGTCGAGGGCGACGCCGCGATCAATGTGGCATCGACGATGGTGCCTTCCCGCATCATCAAACCTTGCGCCGCCAGATGCCCGTTGATCGTCTCGAAGATCTTGCGCGTGAGCTCATGCTGCTCCAGCAGGTGACGGAATTTCAACAGCGTCGTCGCGTCCGGTGCCGATTCGCGATTGAGATCGATGCCGACAAATCCGCGTATCGCCTGGCTGTCGTAGATTGCATCCTCGATGCCTTCGTCGGACAGACCAAAGCACTGCTGCGCGACGTACATGCGCAGCATGCGCGCCAGTCCAATTGGCGGGCGCCCGGCGCCTTCAACCTTCGGATAGAACGGCGCAATCAGGTCATGCAACTGCGACCACGGTGTGACGCTGTCGATCTTCGCAAGGAAGCGGTCGCGCCGGGTCAGCTTCTTTTTGGCGGCGTATTCGAGATCGGAAAAACTCTTTTGCATGATCGACTGTATGTTGATGAGCGTGCCGTTATTGTCTCAGGTCTGGCCCTCGACCGGAACCGCTCCCGGGTGAATAAATCAGCGTTTCCCTAAAAATCGAAATCGAAGAGGGATCCCCACGAGCCCCGAACTGTTCAGGTGATCACTCAACCAGTGGCAAAATACCCTCGCTTCAGTTGCCCCGCGAGAGAACCCGAATACATCAAGAAGACATTCGCAAACCTTTGGGATCCGCTGTGTTTGCATTTTTCTTTCGATGCTTTTTGCACATACCTCCAAGTACTGTCCACTTCGATTCCTTGCGTCACCATCGACCAAGCTGGAAGCCAATCCAACCTTCTCAAGCTGCTTCTTGTCCGCCTTCGAAGGACTAGAGTTGCATAACGCTTTACGTAGATCGTTGTCGAACATTTCAGCATGAAAGAGACTCTGGTGAATCGCGTCAAAGACGCGCAGAAGAGCGAATACGATGCGTGAGTCGCCACCGCTAGCAAATGCACCGCCCGTAGTGGTAACAGTGTCTTCCCCGATCAATGGAAAGGGCGTACCCAAGCCAGGAATATATCTCGCATAACTACCTTTCTCAGGACTATGAAGATATGTTTCATACAGCCGCGCTACATTGGAATGTCCCTGCTCTCCCTTATCAAGGTCAAGATTGTTGCCCGTTCCGTCAAAGAAAATTCCTATCTGCATAGTCATCTCACAAGCAGAAGCGTCGACATATCGAACAGGTTTTGAAGACTTAATGTTTTGAACGGGAGCAGTTCGAGTGATGCCAAATTTATTCGTTACCTCATTCATTGCCATGTGTTTCTCCTCCGGCCCGCCTCACTTAACTCCGCTTGAGTAAACATTTCCTTGATGGGCCAGCCGGCGGTTGCCTTTGGGTCGCCATCGACCGGGCCATACCGTACTGGATGTGCTGTACTTAGAACCGAATACATTGTGGACATCACACGAACCCTGCCTTTCGGGAAAAAATGAACATACACATCGCCCGATCTTTCGTACTTCTCCAACGGGACTTTCGCGATATACATGCCTTTCGTAACGCTTGCATAATTTCCAGCTTCAGTTTCTTTGCGGTTTTCTTGCGACCAGTCTTCTACCTGCCACCTTACTTCGACAATAAGACCTGGGCGCCATTGAGAGGGAATCACAATGCAGCAAACAGATCCCCCTCCCCCCCCTTCCCGTCCAACGCTGGTGCCACCGTATCTATTTACATAAAATTCTGATATAAGGTGGTCGCCGCCGAGATGCTGAACTCCAACAATATCGGCAGGGACAAACTCTTCTTCGGGAAAAAAGTAACGATACACGGCGTATCCAACGTAGAGCGTTGTGCCAGTGACGAAAACAAACAGGGAGCGAAGTACGTACTTTTTCATCTCTCAACCTTCTCTAAAATGAAGACCGGCCCGACGGCGCAAGCCTCTTGCTTCGCACAATGGGATCCGGTTGCTTAAGCTACTCAGATCGCCTCTGTCGACAAGAGAATTTCCGCGTCACAAACGGCCTTATCACTTCGTAAGCAACAACTCGGTTCACATGGTGCAGCTCGCTATTTTTGGTGACTGGTTTTGAACGGGTGTAGCTCGAGTGAGGCCGAATTTATCCGTTACCTCGTTCATTGCCATGTGTTTCTCCTCCGGGCCGCCTCACTTAACTCCGCTTGAGTAAACATTTCCTTGATGGGCCAGCCGGCGGTTGCCTTAGGGTCGCCATCGACCGGACCATACCGCACTGGATGTGCTGTACTCAAAACCGAATACATTGTGGACACGACACGAACCCTACCTCTCGAAAAAAAGTGGACGTACAGCTGACCGGCGGTTCCGTACTTTTCCACTGGCACTTTGGCGATATACATGCCCCGCGTCGTAACGCTTTCGAAGTTTCCAGCCTCTATTTCTTTGCGATTTTCGCGCGTCCAATCTATTACCCTCCACCTAACTTCGACGACAAGACCTGGGCGCCACCGCACGGGAATCATCATGCAGCAAACTGACCTTCCACCGCCGCCCTCCCGTGCAACGTTCGTACCACCGTTTATTCACATAAAAATCTGAGATGTTGAAGTCATTGCCGAAATGCTGAACTCCGACAATATCGGTAGGAACAAACTCATCTTCGCGAGAAGAACAATACTCGAAGTATCCAACGTAGAGCGTGACGCCAATGACTAAAGCAATCAGGGAGCGAAGTACGTACTTTTTCATCCTCTCAACCTCCCCTTAGATAAAGACTGGCCATACGGTGCAAGTCCTTGCGCCGCAAGACGGGATCAGGTTGCTCAAGCACCTTCGTCAAACTGGGTTGTAGCAACAGTCTTCCATCGGTATCAAATACGTCACGAGTAAATAGCAAAAGTTCCGTATCTTCCTTGTGTCCCGCAGAAAGCCATGTCTGGCGTGCCTGCTCAGCGTACTCGTACGATTTCAAAGTCGAGTAATCGTAGGACTGGTCTGGTCGCATCTTGCGCAAATTTGCAAGCAACTGATCCACGCTCATGGCACTTTTCAGGGATGCGATCTGGCCCTCAGTCAGCAATAAGGGGGCCGTCAGTGACGCATTCGATTTCAGGGTCGGGAGCGATTTCAGCTTTCCATCGCGCCCGTGAATTTTCCAACTTTCAAACGGTGTCACGATTGACGACCATTGTTCAGCGGTCAGGCACATGGATAGTGCTGCTAGCACGGCACAGTCCGCAAATCGCAACGTCAGTTCCATGTTGTCTTCAGTCTTGACGTATATGAACTGGCGAAGATGCTCCTGAAGCTTGATTAAAGTGAGCTCCGTCTCGATGAACGAGATCCCCAACTGCGGGTGCAGTGCATTGACCAACGCCATCACAACATCAAGGCGATTACAAAAGCTGGCACGTTCGATATCAATCAAAATGGGACTGACTGGTATCGCGTCCCGCTCGTATAACGCAGCGAGCCAGCTTAGTTTACGAGGCTTCCTTGTCCAAGGCCGATCCTTCGGGTAACCGATCAATGTCGTATCGATGAGAATATAAGTTGAGGCCATAACTAAGTTCCGGATTTGGCAAATGGGCTGTGGGCGTCGGCTGCGATCAACAAGCACGGCACACAAATCTTGTGCGGCACCTTATCTCCAGGAAATGAGATATTTCGGTTTTGTCCGGGGAACGTTTGATGATCTGCCGCGTACATCTCATGCTTTCCCGAGGTGTAGCCCTTGATTCCAGCTGCGCTTAATTCCAGTTCTGTGCCGCCGCCATTGAGGCGCACACCCTTCTTCGCCTTGATGGTGATCCAATCGGTGTTGCTGATGATCTCCACCACTTTCTTGGCCAGCACCTGTAACTGGTCGTCTTGAGCTTGTAGAGCAACCTTGCCACTTGCCGCTGTCACCTTGATATCGCCTTCATTTGCGAAAAAGCTCATGGCCTGCACGGAGCGCATTGATGCCGTCTCACCGGACGCCAGAGATATTGCGGAAGCGCTGACGATATCTACCGTGGTGGCGGCACCTATTGCGACATTTTTGTTGCTAGTGCAGATCAGACCCGCCGGGCCACTCAGTGCAACAATAGGTGCGCCGCCATCGTCAAGATTCTTCAGCTTCTCAATCAGGTTCGACAGGTCTTTGCTTTGCGCTTGGTCGCCGGCATGCTGCTCTGCCTGTTCACTTAACTGAGAAACCAGCTTTTGCAAGCCTTCCGCAATGCTAAGAAGCTCAGATCGTTCAAGGTGCTTTCCCGTCGTCGCATCGCCCGACTCCGCAGTGATGAGGACGCCCTGCATGCCTCGCACCGCCACGTTCATATCGCTGCGCAGTTCGGCGCCAGATCCGCGTTGGTCGGCTTGTCCGGAGGCCCTTGGCTGAGATAGCCAGCCAAGATTCAACTGACTTGCGCCGTGATCGCTCGCCAACTGTGTACTGATCTGCCCGTTCGTATCGTCAAACCGCAGCTGATTGGCGCCAGCACCTTTCACTTCACGGCTCCGTATGCCAGAAAGGTAGCGGTTGCCAGGTAGGTTTCCCCTATTGCTCAACGCAACTGGCTGCGCTTGCTGGTTGTACAGTTGGCCAACAATCACCGGCTTGTCGGGGTCGCCGCCAAGAAAGTTGACCAGCACTTCGGTACCGATGCGCGGCAGGCCGATGGTGCCACATTGTTCAAGGCTCCCAGGGCCGTTGCCCGCCCAGTTCGAGGCAACGCGCACCCAGGCGGAATCGGTCTCGGTATCGGATGCACCGGCATTAGCGGCCCGTTCATGATCAGGTGCACGCGTGCCAGGAAAGCGAATCTTCACTCGCCCCATTTCGTCGCAATACACTTCCTCCCCTTCCGGCCCGACAACGATCGCACTCTGCATCAGCGCCTGCGGCAGATCCGTGCGCGGATCGTAAGCCGGCACGATGACCACCCCACGCCGCACCGCCGTGAACTGGATATGCATGCGCAGCGGTCCCGATGCCACCTTGTCCGCCACATCCCTTTGCATCTGCAACTCCTGCGCGCCCTGCATCCAGCGGCTGCGGGCGAACAAGCGCTCCACGCGCGCCGCCAGCGCCTTGGGCAGGTTGTTCTGCGCGTTCACCTGCAAGGCCGTGACGACGAAATCCCGCTCCTGAACCGGATGCCCATCCACCTCCGGATGCCCGGCCAGCGTGAAGTACTCCCCCGCGCACAGATCGCGCACGCTGCCTTCGCCATGGAAGCATTTCGTTTCGTAGTCATGCCGCTGCATGCGCAGCCTGCCCAGGCGGCACAGGTCCTCGTTGTCGCTCCCCGCATGCGGCGCCAGGATTTGATAGTCGTCCAGGCTCGCGGCCAGCTCGTTGCCGCTCATGCCCTGGTTCACGCCGCTGCCGATGTCCATCATCATGAAGTCGCGGCCTTGCGAATTGCGATAATCCCAGCTATGCCGCGTCACCGTGCCCGGTTGCAGGCTGCGCACCGCGCTCCAGGACGTTATCGTGTCGCGCTGCTCGGTCGCGGCGTCGCGGTGATAGCGGATGGTGCCGGCGGCGTTCTGGCGCAGCATGTCGGCGTTGTTGAACAGCACCAGCGTATGCACCGGGTACTTGCCGTCCTCGGCGCGCACATACCAGCCGATGCCGCGCCGCTTCAGCAGGCGCCGGATGAAGGCCGCGTCCGATTCGTTGTGCTGCATGGTGAATTCGCGCTGAGGATATTCGCGCAATTCGAAGCATTCGTCCAGCTCGTGCTTGAAGCAGACGCCGAGCGTGGAATTCTTATGCCGCCATTCATTCAGGATGCGCTGGACGATCTCCACCTCGTCCATGTGGCGGAACACGCGCGTGTTGGTGCGCTTTTCCAGTATCGCCAGCGCGTCGCGGATCACCAGTTGATAGCTGGCCAGGCCGCCGTCGCTGTCGCCCGAGCTGGCCTCGGTGACGATGCCGCAGACGCTGCGCAACTCTCCTATGTCGGTGACGAACTCCAGCGCGGCCGGCACAGCGATCATTTGCTTCAGCGGCAGGTACGCGTCGGCCGATACGCACAGCACGCGATACTCGATGCCGCCGCACAAACTCTCCGAGCCGAATACCCGCTGCGGCAGCAGCATGTCGTCGTTGACGCCTCCCGGCAGATCCAGCCGCAGGCGCAGCGGCCGGTTGCTGGCCACCAGTTCCTTGGCCTGGCCCATGAAGCTGAAGAAATCATTATCGCTTTCCACAATCGCTCCTCATGTATGCAGCAGGTACATCAGCTCTTCCCGGTCCTGGCGTGGCGGCCCGTCAACCAGGCAGGCGTTGACGCCCAGCCGGCACTCGCCATCCAGGCTCAGCGCACGTACATCTTCCGCCCGCTGGATCAGATGCACTTCATACGTCATGTCCACGCCGCAGTGCAGGCCCAGCATCGCTTTCAGCCGCCGCGCGGCGCTGTGGCCGGGCAGGAAATCCTCGTAGGCAGCCCGATCCAGCGGACCGATGCGCAGGCGCACGCGCGCATCGCAACCGTAGATGCGCTCGCCCAGCATCACGCCCACGCCCAGGTCGACATGGGCCTTGCCCAGCTGCGCCTGATGCGCGGCCGGCAGCGACTGCCACTGCCCGACCAGCTGCTCCACCACAAAGCGCGCGTTGAAGTATTCCGAGTAGATCCCCGCCATCAGCGGCGCCGACACGCTGCGGCTGCGGATCTGCATCGCGTAGCGCGCCAGCGTCTCGCGATCGACCGATCCGTCGGGTGCCGTACCGGACAGTGCAAGCAGCATCGCGAGAAAACCGTCGCCGCCATCCGCCGCCGTCATGCATTCCGGCCGGTGCTTGGCCCACGCCTGGTAGAACATGCACAGCGACCGGTGCGACAACATGTCCAGGAAGGCGCGCGGGCCGCCGTCGTTGCTGGTCCTTTCGTGACGATGGAGACGCTCCGAGTAGTGCAGCGGCAACGCGCCGTGGCTGCCCAGCAGCCCCATGAAGGCGGGCGTCAGGCGGATCAGGTCGTCGCCATCGTCGCTGATGTTCTCGATCTGGTTCGGCGGGAAGGCCAGCGACAGCCGGTTGCGATAGCGCAGCCGGCGCGGCGGCTGCGCCTGCTCGATCAGGCGCACCGCCTGGAAGAACTCGAAGCCTTGCGGCTCCGCCAGCAATTCGTCGATCAGGCCAGCGTCAGTGCGCCGTTGCGGGGCAGGCATCGCAGCAACTCCTTTCCGCTCACGTGGGACAGCACGACCAGTTGCGTGAAGCTATTCAAATGCACGTGCAGACCGAACAGATGATCGAGCACCTGCGCGAAGGCGTGCACGCCGGTGCCGGCATACGCCTCCTCGTCCAGCGACACCCGCACTTCCACGCCGCGCAGATAGGCGGTGCCGCGCGCCTGCCGTACCCATGCGGTGGCCGGCTGCTGCGACAGCGCCATGACGCCGTCGATCTGCCGCTGCGAGACGGCGCTGTCCGGCTGGGCGTACAGGCGCAGCATCGCGGTCAGCGCCGGCAAGCCCTCCTGCGTCAGCGAGCGGTGGTTCAGGGCGAGCTGCGTGATGAGGCCCCATTGATTGCCGCCGCTGGCCTGGCGGTAGGACAGTGTCGGCCGCCGCAGCAGGCGGATCGGGAAGTTGCCCCCGGCCGTCTCGGTACCGAGATCGCCTGCCGCGCGGCCGCATTGCATGCCATGCGGCAGGTTGCGATTGGTGCAGGTGATGCGCACCGACGCCGTGCCTTCGTCCAGCTTCAGCGGCGAGAAATCGCGGTCCACCAGCGCGAGCGTGTATTCATGGCCGGCGGCAGTGCCGGCCAGTTCCTCGTCGCGATGGGCGAGCCAGTAGTGGCCTTTGCGGCTGTCCTCCTCGCCGTGGCGCAGCGAATAGTAGGGGAAGAATTCGGTGAGCGAACTTCCTTGCGGCGTGTTGCGCAACAGATGCACGGTATCGATGCTATAGATTTCGCAGGCGCCGCCGGGCATTTCGTCCACCATCAGCGGATAGCTGCTGCGGTGGTGATTGATGCGGATCGGCGTGGCCGACTGCGTGAACAGGTTGATCACGGGCGTGCAGCCCAGCACCAGGTGGTCTTCCGACAGCGTGCGCAGGATGCGCGCGGCCGGGGCGTCGGGCCGCAATTCGGCCAGGGCGATGCGCAGCGTCAGCTGCGAGCATCCGGCGGGGCTGGCGGCCACCAGCGCGGCCAGGTCGATATCGAAGAAGTCGAATTTTTCCGGGAAGGCGAAGTACTCGCTCAGCAGCCGGTAGGCGCTGTGCTCCGAGGGCGCGGCGGGCAGCAAGGCATCCTCGGCGGCGAAGCCGGCCGGCTTGATCGGCAGGCGCTCCAGCATGCGCCACTGGCCGTTGGCCTCCACGCAGGCGCAGGCGGCGCGCATGAAGAGCATGTCGCGCAGGGTGGCGCGCAGCGAGGCCTCGCCGTCGATGAAAACGCGCAAGGTGGACAGGTCCAACGTCGCCAAGCCCCGCGCGGCGGCCGTGCTGTCGATGGTGATGCAGATCGCGGAGCCGGCCTCGCCAGGCAGCGGCAGGGTCGAGGGCGCCTGGATGTACGGTTCGAACCAGGCGGCGCTGATGGTCAGCGGCGCCACCGTTACGTCGTAGACGGTGCGGAAGCGGCAGGCGACGGCGCCGCGTCCCAGCGACTTCAAGTCCGTGCCGCGCGGCAGCGTGCTGACGCTGCTGATTTCGTTGACCTTGGCGCGGCTGTAGTCGACGCGGGCGATGGAGCAGGAAGGGATCGGCCGCAGGTAATGCGGATACAGCATGCCCAGCAGCGCTTCGGTGAAGTTGGAATAGCCGTCGTCGAGCAGCTTGGCGACGCGGGCGTTGAGAAAGGCCGAGGCCTGGATCAGCCGTTCGACATGCGGATCGGCGCAAGTCTCGCCGCTCATTTGCAAACTGCCTGCCAGCTTGGGGTAGCGACTTGCAAACTCGGTGCCAGTGCGCCGCAGCATGCTCAGTTCGCGTTCGAAGTAAGGCAGCAGTTTTTCCATCGTGGCATCCGTCGCAGGTTTGTACCGCTCAGGTTGTCGATGATGTCACGACAGGTGAACTACCTCTTGATATACAGCAATGGCGGCGGTCTTCCTCACTGCGGCACCGGCCCGCCCACGGACGCGCAAGCCGATCAGATCAAGCCGGATTTTCGCAGCCTGTTGCGCCACGCCAGGCGCTTGCCGTTGGTGGCCAACTGGCGCGCCAGGGTGGCATCGAATTCGCTGCGACGACCCGCGGCAGTCAGCGCCTCGGCCAGCTCGATGACAGCGGCCTCGGCCTGCGTATGGGAGGCGCCGGTGGCGCGCTGCAGCAGACCTTCTATTTCAGTCCAGATGACATCCGCCTGCGAGGCCACTTCCGCCAGCCGCTTGGCCCGCTTCTGTTGGACCTTCCGTTCGTGTTGCGCGCGCAGGCGCATTTCCTTGTCCAATCGTAGCTGCATTGCCGCTTCGCGATCCTGCTCGATTTGCAGCACCGTGCGCCGCAATGATCGTTCCACCGCCGAAGCGCCGCTGACGCCGACCGCCACACTCAACACGTCCGGGTCCAGCATCAGGAATTCCGCCAGCGCTTGCTGGGCCGGCGTCAGTCTGGACAAGCCGGGCGGCGGCGCAGGTTCCCGCGCCTCGTCGTCCAGTTCGCACGCGCAAAGCCGCGCCACCCATCCCAGGTAGAGCGGCCGCAGGTCGCCGTTCATCAGCTCCTGGCGCAGCGCCAGCAGGCGCGCCATCCAGCCAGGGCCATCCTCATAGCGAAAGCGCTCGTAGTCGCCGTCATCAAGGTCCAGCGACCAGGCCAGTATCCAGCGCCCCTTCCGCTTGGTGATCGAGAAAGCCTGGTTGCCGCCAAATTCCTGCGCGACGGCGCGGCCCAAGGCCTCCAACGGCACGGCCAGCATGAACTGGCAACAGCCCCAGTTGGCCGAATAGACGTAGGCGTCGAAGTACCGCTCCATCCAGTCCAGCGGGTCGGCCTTCAAATCGCCCCAATGATATTCATTGATGAAGCTGGTCGTAGTGATCTCTGCGCGGGTCGAACAGGCACGCAGCTCGGCCCGCTGGGCGGCGCTAAGCGGCTGCTCAAGCGCCTGGAATTCGTGGTATTGATATTCGCTCACAAGCTGTTCCGGTCAATACAAGCAATCGTCGTCGATCGCGTGGTCGCGGTAGCCCTTGAGCCATGCCTTCAGCTTCTTGATGTCTTGCAGCTCCTCCAGCTCGCGCGCCGCACCGGCCACCCGCGCCTGCATCGCCGTCACCTCCTCGCGCACCGCGCGCAAGGCCGCCTGCGGCGTCAGGCGACGGTAGAGCGGCAGCTCCCATTCCATCGCCACGTCGGCCTCCAGCCGCAAATTGTCGCCCTCTAGTTCCTGCACCTGCGCGCGCAGCACGGCGTTGAACTGAGCGATGCGCTCGTCGCTGAGGCCATCAATGGCGGCCTGGTCGATCTGTTCTATCTCCAGTTGCAACTCCAGCAGGCCAAGCAAATCGTTCTTCTGGTAGGCCACATTCACGCGCTGCATCAACCCGGTCTTGCGCTTGCGCTCGGCGGCGTCGGTCTCGCGGTCCGGATGCAATGCGCTGGCCAGCTTGCGGTAGATTTCCTTGACCGATTGCTTCATCAACGCATCTTCAGCCTCCTTGCGCTGGGCACGCTTGACGGCGCCAGGCGACTTGGCCCGTCGCGCTTCGGCCTGCCGCCATTGCTCCTCGGCCTGGCGCTCCCGGGCTTCCATCTTCGCGTGCAGCTCGGCCATCACCTCCTCGTCCGAACCGCCGCCCTCCAGTTCCATGCCGAACAGGCGTTCCATCTCGGTCTTGAGGTCGGTGCGTTCCGCCGCCTCAGGGACGGCGAATGGGTTGTCTTCATACTTGCCGATGATGCGTTCGAGCTCATCGTCGTCACCATATTGCAGCAGATCCCAGCCGGTGGTGCAGATGTAGTCCGCCAGCGTCCTCCGGTTGCGCACGCCCATGGATTTGTGGCCATAGGCCCGGTCGCACAGCAACACCATCTGCCGCTCATGGGTACTGAAGGCCAGGCCCAGCGGCATCAGCTCGTGTTCGGCAATATTGCGCAGCAGCGGCAACGTTTCCTGCCAGCCCGCCAACAGCGCGCGCTCTTTCTCCAGCCTCTTGATCAGGGTGTTGAATTGCTGGCGTATGCGCGACTGCGGCGCGGCGGGGATATCGGCAACGCGGACGGCGGAGTTGGGATTTTTCGACGGCATGGCTGGCAGGCAAAGGGCAATCGCCCATTATACCGGCGCGCTGGCGGCTGGAAGCCCGCCGCGATCACCGGTTTCACCCGCGTGCATCGGCCGGGAGATCGACACCGACGGCAATGAGATCGAGGTCTACCAGAGCGGCGCCGGCAAGTCCGGCGCGATGAACATCTTCGCCAACTTCGGCTTCCAGATAGTCGTCGCCACGCCGCTCAAGTCGGTCATGACGCTGGAACCGTTCATCGGCGGCGCCTGCTTCGTCGACATCCGCGACCGCAAGATTTCCGCCAGTGCCGACAGCTGGCGGCACTGGCGCGGCGCGGGTGAGTTGCGCTGAGCTCAACGGCGCTGGCAATTGCTGGTGCTGCACAGTCCCGACCAGGTGGCGGTCTGGATAGGCGAGCATGGCTGCCTGCTATATCAAGGCAGCTCCGGGTATTCCGCCGTTGGATGTGCAGCAACGCGTATCGCTGTTCGTACACTTTTGTACCCGGGCTATAATACAAAAGACAAGTCCCCAATCATGAATGCGATGAACAAACGTCTAGTCGAACGCAGCAACGATTTTCTATCAGCCGTCAACCGGCTGGAAGAGGCACTTGCGCAGCCGGAGAATTCGTTTCTCAGAGACGCGACTATCCAGCGCTTCGAATTTACCTATGAGTTGGCGTGGAAGGCCATCAAGCTATGGCTAGAGACCAAAGACATTGTGGTGCTCAACGCCAAGGACACCTTGCAAGCAGCGCTTGAGCAAGGGCTGCTCATCGACGGCAATAGCTGGAGCCAACTGCACAGGATGCGTAATCTGACTAGCCATACCTACGACGAAGCGCAAGCTATGACTGTGTATCAATTTGTCAAAAATCACGGCGCCCAGATGTTTTCCGAGCTGGCAAAAACGGTGAGCACGTGGACGAGTTAGCACTACGCCCTCATCGCTTCGGCCTGAGCGAGTCCATCCTGGATTCGCTATGCGAGGTATTTTCTCGATATCCGACTATCGACAACGTGAAGATCTACGGGTCACGCGCAGCCGGAACGTACCGTCCGCAATCCGACATCGATCTTGCCGTGTTCGCCCCTTCCATGAGCGAGCGCGATTTCGGCAGCCTGTGGAGCGCCCTGGATGACTTGCCTATCCTGTTCCGGCTCGACATCATTCATTGGGACCAGGTCGCCAACGACGCGCTCAAACAGCATGTGCGACAGCATGGCGCCTTGCTTTATCCGGACCATCCGGGAAACGGATAACGACGACGGGCGCCTATGCCCGCAGTGAGCCTCAGTCCGCCGACAACACCCCCAGCAAATCCTCCGCCGTGATCTGCAAGCCCTGCATCTCGCCGCCGGCCAGCACCGCATCGGCCAGGCCGGCCTTGGTGCGTTGCAGTTCCTGGATTTTTTCCTCCAGCGTGCCCCGGGCGATCAGCCGGTAGACAAACACCGGCTTGTCCTGGCCGATGCGCCAGGCGCGGTCGGTGGCCTGGTTTTCGGCGGCCGGATTCCACCACGGATCATAGTGAATCACGGTGTCGGCCGCCGTCAGGTTCAGCCCCACGCCGCCCGCCTTCAGGCTGATCAGGAACACCGGCGCCTGGCCGCCCTGGAAGGCATCCACCTGGGCGGCCCGGTCAACGGTATCCCCGGTCAGCAAGGCATATGGCACCGCCCGCGCCTGCAGTTCCGTCTCGATCAGCGCCAGCATGCTGGTGAACTGCGAGAACACCAGCAACTTGCGGCCTTCGGCCAGCAATTCATCGACCAGCTCCATCAGCACCTGCAGCTTGGCCGACGGCGCCTCCGTCTTGCGCGTGCCGGCCGCCTTCATCAGGCGCGGATCGCAGCACACCTGGCGCAGCTTGAGCAGCGCGTCCAGGATGACGATCTGGCTGCGCGCCACGCCTTTGCGGGCGATCTCCTCGCGCACCTTGCGGTCCATGGCCAGCCGCACCGTTTCATACAGGTCGCGCTGGGCGCCGGCCAGGTCGACCATGCGCACCATCTCTGTCTTGGGCGGCAGCTCCTTGGCCACGTTGTCCTTGGTCCGCCGCAGCAGGAAGGGTTTGATGCGGCGGATCAGTAAAGCGTTGCGCTCGCTGTCGCCCAGCTTCTCGATCGGCTTGCGGAAGTCCGCATTGAACACCTGCTCGCTGCCAAGCAAGCCCGGCATCAGGAAATGGAATTGCGACCAGAGTTCGCCCAGATGATTCTGCAAAGGCGTGCCGGTCAGGCACAGGCGGTGGCGCGCTTGCAGCAGGCCCGCCGTCTGCGCCGCCTTGGAGCGGCTGTTCTTGATGTATTGCGATTCATCCAGTATCAGCAAATGGAAAGGCTGCTGACGCAACACTTCCTCATCGCGCGGCAGCAGCGCATACGATGTCAGCACCAGATCCGCCTGGGCGATCTCGCCGAAGCGGCCCAGGCGCTCCGGTCCGGTCAGCGCCAGCACCCGCAGTCCGGGTGCGAAGCGCGCGGCCTCCGCTTGCCAGTTGCTCATCAGGCTGGTCGGCGCGACCACCAGCGCCGGCGCCGTCAGCCGGCCGGCCTCCTTTTCGACCAATATGTGGCTGAGCGTCTGGATGGTCTTGCCCAAGCCCATGTCATCGGCCAGGATGCCGGCCAGTCCGTATTCGCGCAGGAATTGCATCCAGGCCAGGCCCTCGGCCTGATAAGGACGCAGGCTGGCCTGCAAGCCGGCCGGCGCGTCCACCGCACGCACGCGCTCGAACGAGGCCAGTTGCCGGCCCAACGCCAGCAGACGTTCCCCGCTCATCCAGCGCAGTTGCGCGCCCGCTTCCAGTTCGGCCAGCCGCGCCATGTCGAGCGCCGGCAAGCGCAAGGCGTCGCCGACGCGTTCCCGGAAATACAACTCGCCCAGCGTGCGCAGGATGGGCTTGACGCGGCCCCACGGCAAGGCCACCCGCACACCGCCCGGCAAGGTGGCCAGCAAGGGCTCCTCATCGCCGCGGGCGTCCAGTACCGCGCGCTCGAAATCGCGCGGCGCTTCGCGTATCAGTTGCACCAGCACCGGCAGCAGCGGCACCGGCGCGCCGTTGACCACGATACCGAGTTCCAGGTCGAGCCAGGCGTTGCCGGCGCCATCGTCCGCCTGCGCGACCTGGGCATACCAGTCATCGACTTCGGCCAGGTCATAGCGAAAATCAGGCGTCGCTTCGACTTGCCAACCCTGCGCCCGCAAATCCGGCAAGGTCTCACGCGCGAAATGCAGCCAGGCGCCTTCGGTCGCCATGTGCAACTCGCCATGCGGAGCACCCGGCAGCAGATGCCCGGCCGCCGGTTGATGCAGGCCAGCCGCCCGCAACAGCGACCAGGCCGCAGCTTCATCGGCCTCGTTGCGCGCGATCGTATCGATGCCGCCGTTGCCGATCTCCGTCACCTCGATGGCGGGGTCGGCGCTCACGCGTTGGCCGTCGTACTCAAAAATCAGCAAGCCGAAATCGCGATGAACAGGGCGACCGGTATCGACGTAGTGCGGCACGCTGCCCAACTTCAGCACCGGTACGGGCCTGACCCCGGTGCGCAGGCGGGTTTCCAACTGCGGCGTGGGCAGTAAACCCTTCAGGCTGGTTGAGAATACCTCGCTGGCAAACAATGCAGCGTGGCTTGGCGCCAGCCGCGGCGCCCTGGCCACCCATGACAGCCACTCCGTCATCGGCAGCACGGAAAGCATTGCCGGCAGGTTCAATTGTCCAACCAGGCCGTCATACAGGTACAGCGACGGGGTTGCCGGCAGCACGTGGCTGATGGCGACCCCGTCGTCGAACGCCCACCCCAGACGCAGGTCAGCGTCGATGCCGTCGGCGCACCACGCCAGCCGACCGCTGCGCACCGGGCCGACGCGCAGCGGCCGCAGGCCCGAGCGCAGGCCGGTCTTGTCATCCGCCAGGTACAGCACGCCCATTTCGCCCAATTGCAACAGCAGTCGGGCAGCGCTCTTGCCGACAGGCTCCAGCGCCACCGTACCCCAGACGCTTTTGATGAGTCCCGTGAAAGTCGTCGCTGGATCCAGGTCTTCGTCGCGCAAATAGGCGGGCGGCGTAAGTTGAAAGCCATACAGGTCCTTGATCTGCGTGGCGGAGCGGATCACGCCATCGGCGGCGACACGCCCCTTGCAAAGATGCAGCAGCAAGCGGCCGTTGCCGGCTTGCGGCATCAGCACATAGATCAACCGGTGCGGCTGCGCCGGCGGTGGCTTGCGGGAGTTTTTCTGGCGTAGCGCCGATTCGGCCTGAAACTCCACGCCGGCCAGCCATCGGGACATTTCATACGGCAGCGCGTCGGCGTCTGCCGGCGCCCCCATACCAGCGCCGCTTTCGCAAGCGGCAAGCAGGATCGCCACCACATGCTTGCAGTTGTATTCCATCGGACAGCTGCAATCGCCTGCGAAATCGATGTGCTTGCCATCCGTGACGAGTTTGACCGCCTGATGGTAATAATTCTCCGAACTGCCGCGCACCTTGCCCCTGATTAACTCACCGTCGATACGGGCTTCCAACACCATGTTGCGGCGATGGTAATCGGCGCCACGGTTGTAAGTGCCGTTATCAAATCGGCCGCGGATATCATTGAGCGTGTAGTGCATGGAAGACGGGCGAGCCAGGCTCACTATCATGTTGGACAATTCGCCATTATCGCCCATCTTCCGGCGCATGCGCCGGGCTTACTTCGTCACCCGCTCCCACCCTGTGCGCACCGCTTCCTTGAACTTTTCCCAGCTCGACTGCGCATGCTTGCTTTCCCAATTGCTGCGCAGTTCAGGCTCGACCTCTTCCCATAGCTTGTCCTTGTAGCCGGGATTGCCGGCCATCGATTCGCCGTAGCGGTAAGCCGGGTCGAACTCCTGATAGGTACCGCCGCTGTAGGAGAACGTGTCCTGCCAGTGTGCGCGGAAATACACGACGTCTTCGCTCTCGCCGCGCAGGATGTCCAGGCTGGCCTGGTTGGGCGCGCTCACATCGCGCGGGTAGATGCGCATGCCGCTGCGCTGCACCGTGCTCTGCTCCGAGATCGGCGCGTTCACGCCGGTCATCGTCGGCGACACCGTCTCGCCGCGCTGCATCGAACCCTGCGTCAGCGATCCCTGCTCGGAGCGGGCGAAGTCCACCGCCTCTTCGCGCTGGCGGATGCCGTGCTGTTCCGGCGCGCTTTGCTGCGCGCCCAGGCTGGTTTGTGATGCGCCGGCGCTGCTGCGCTGCGCTTCGCCACCGGTCCAGCCGCTGGCGCGCCACATGGTTTCATGCTCGTCGATGTCGATCGGATTGAAGTCTTCCACGATGTCGGCCGCGCGGTCGGCCGCTTCCATGCTGGCCGTATGGATGGTCAGCACCACATGGCCGCGATTCAGCGCTTCCGCATAGATGTGGCGGTCCGCATGCTCGCGCCCCAGCAACTGGCTGAACATCTGCTTGATGCTGTGCAGGATGGATTCGTTGTCGTTGATGCGCGGCGTGCCGGCCACGCTGCCGGAATCGCTCACGGTGATGCTCTCGGCGGCATAGCCGCTGTGGACCAGTTCGTCCTTGGCTCGGTTAGCCTCGGCACGGGTTTCAAATACAGCTGCCAGTGTGTGTGTCATGATGGGCTCCTGGGTTGAGACGATAGAGATCGGTCACCATCCCAGTCTACGTCCGATGCGGCAGGCGTAGCGCCCGTTTGCCGACAGGAAATCCCAGAGCGGCTGGCGGTCGGCTGTTGACAGCCGACCGCCGCGGCGCTCGTCGCGGCAAACCGCCTTACACCACCGGCGTGTAGCTGAAGCCGGCGCCGATGATCTTGGCGATGGCGGCCTGGTTTTCCGCGCTCTCGCTAAAGCCGATCAGCACGTCGGCGCGCGCCACGCCAGCGTGCAAGCCGTCCAGCCAGAAGCTGTTGCCGCCGGCATCAGGCGCGCGGTGCAGCACGTTGTTGTACAGGCTGGTGACGAACTGCTGGTCGGTCGGCGCCGCGCCGTAGAGGCTCTTGAATTCCGGGCTGTCGATGAAGGCCTGGGTGACCGTCTTCAAGTCGACGCCACGGTCCAGCACGTCGATCCAGAAGCCGGCGCCGCCGCTGTCCGGCGTACGGTTGAAGGCCGACTGGTACAGCCGGTACGCCTGGCCGCCGGCGCCGCCCAGATCCAGCGCCAGCGCGTGATCCGAGAACATCAGCCGCTCGACGCCGGTCAGCGTATCGGCATCCTTGCCGGCCCAGTAATCCCTGACGCTGACGCTGCCGTCGGTGTTGCGCTCGATGCTCAGCTTATACGGATTTTGCGTGTAGTAAACGGTGTCGAGACCGGCGCCGCCGTTCAGGCTGGCGCCGGTACCCTTGCCCAGCAGGTAGTCGTTGCCATCGGTGCCCACCGCGACCGGCTTGGTGGTGGTGAAGCTGTGGCTGGTGGCGCCCGCGTAGTGGTTGCCGGCCAGGTCGAGGATGCTGCCGTCCGGCAGGTTCAGCGTGTAGGTCATGCCCGGCACCAGGTTCTGGTGCGGATTGATCACCAGCGCATGGCCGGATACCGACACCAACGGCTCGCCGTTGCCGGTCATGGCGACACCGGCAGCGTCGGTCAGGGTGATGCCCGTGCCCAGCATGATGGTTTCGTTGAAAGTCAGCGCGATACGCGGCGCCAGCGACACATCGACCGCGCCCGCCGCCACCGTGGTCGACAGCAGCTGCGGCGCCGTCACGTCGCCCAGGGTTTCCTCGACCGTATAGGTGCCGGTGTGGTCGATGCCGCCGTGGATGTCCAAGTAGTAGTCGCCGGAGGCGGTGGCGATGTAGCGCAGATGGAGTTCATTGCCGTTGACGGCGCTGCTGCTGACATAGGCAACCGTGCCGCCGTTGCTGCTCACCAGCCACATGCCGGTATGGCTGCTGTCGATATCCAGAGTGCCGCCGCCGCTGGCCTTGCCGCGCAGGCCGAACACATAGTTCTGGTCCGCATCGAGGTGTACCTTGATCCAGTCATGGTCGTCCGCCACGCCGATGGAGCCGGTCACCGGCGCGCCGGGGCTCAGCGTCCCCTGGGTCGCCAAGGTGGCGGGGAAGTCGTCGCGCCCCACGTCGGTCGCGCTCAGCCTGTAGCCGCCCGCCAGGCCGCTGCCAGGCGAGGTCGCCACAGTCAGGTAATAGTCGCCCGACTGCGCCGGCTCGAGCGACGCGGAGAGCGTGGTCTCGGTCCGGGACTGGTAACGCAACGACACATGCTCGCCGGAGCTGTCCTTCATCTCGAGCGACGCGTAATTGCTCCTGCCGCTGCGGGCTTCGGTCGACACCAGGTCCAGCGCATAGGTCTGGCCTGCGACCAGGTGTACCTTGAAGACGTCGCTGTCGCTCGACAGCTCCAACTTGCCGAACATGGCATTGCCGGGCTCCAGCGCGCCGGCATGGGCAGCGTCGTCACCGTAGTCGTCCTTCTGGCCGAATTGCGCCGCCACCTGGTAGGTGCCGGACGACTGCGGCGCCGCCACTTCCAGGTAGTAAGTACCCTTGACCGTCGGCGTAAACGGCAGCGTTCCAGCGGTGGCGGTGTCGCTGGCGTCCGTCGTCGCCAGCAGCATGCCTGAGGCGTCGCGCAGTTTGAGGGTGCCACGGCCGAGTTTGAGCGTGCCAGCGCCTTCCGTGTCGCCCTTGAGCGTGAACCAGTAGAGCGCACCGGCGTCGAGCGTGACCGCAAACCAGTCGCGGTCGCCGCCGCCGGCTTCCAGCTCGCCGTTCACCGGGACGCCCACCCCCAGCGTGCCGGCGGTGTCGGCTGTGGCGCCGAAATCGTCCACCGTCCGGCTCTCGGTAACGGTGTAGGCAACGCCGGTGTAGCCGGACACCTTCAGATAAAAGCTTCCGCCCTTGGTCGACGTATAGCTGAAAGTGGTGTCGTCTTCATAACTTGACGACGCGAGGATGGCGCCGGCGCCGTCCTGCAGCGTCAGGGTCTGCGAGTATCGGGCGACCTCCCCATCGGCGGCCATGCTGAAGGTGTAGGTCACGCCGGCCGCCAGCTCGGCCTGGAACAGGTCGACATCGTTGGGTGCCTGCACCTTGCCGTGCAGCGTAGAGCCAGGTGTCAGCGGGGCGGCGTCGGCGTGGGTGTTGCCATAGTCGTCCGACTCGGAAACGCCCAGCTTTACCGTGTACTCCAACTTGTAATACAAGGTGCTAGAGCTAGCCGCGCTCACTATGTAGCTGCCGCTCTTGTCCGCCTGGAAGCGGAGCACCGTCTCGTGGTTGAGCATCTGGCTGCCATAGGCGACGTCCCGGCCCTTGCTGTCCTCAAGAGAGAGGCGAACGTTGTCGATCGCGCCGGTTTCCGTAGTCAAGGTCAACGTGTAGATTTGACCAGCCACCGTGGTGATGGTGAAAGGATCGGAGTCGCCGTTGAACTCCAGCGTCCCGCTCAGCTGGCCACCCTCGTTCAGGTTGCCCGGTGCGGCGGCCGTGAAGTCGTCGCTCAACAAGCTCATGGTTTTCGTGTAGCGGCCGAGGTAGGCTCTGCCGCCCATCTCCAGGTAATAGTCGCCGTCTTTCTCCACCCTGAACGGAACGTTGTCGACCGCGCCGTAGTAGCGTCCGCTACGGTCATAGATGGCGGTATAGGCCGGTACCGATCCCGTACCGGTGTCGAAGACGATGACCTGGCCGGCCTCGGCGTGGAACTTGAACCAGTCGACGTCATCCGGTTGCTCGAATACGCCTGTAATCGTATTGCCGTTGAAGACACCGGTGGTGCTGGCGCTGCCCGCGAAATCATCCGCAGCCGGCGGCGCCACCTTGATGGTGTAGCTACCGGTGCCGCCGTATCCGGCGCGGGTGATCACATAGTAGTCGTCGGAAGTGGTCGGCGTGACATTAAGCGCCGCTCCGAAGCTGCCGTTGCCAAAGGCATTGCGCAAAAAGAACTCAGTGGTGCCCATCAGCGAGAGCGAGGTGCCTGACAGGCTGTCAAGCGTGCCCGCGCCTTGCGGCGCGCCATCGAGCGACAGCACATAGTTGGTGCCGGCCGTCAGCGAAATGCGGAACCAGTCGACGTCCGACGTGGTCTCAAATATGCCGGTGCCGCCTTGGCCGACGACCAGACGGCCGGTGGTGTTGATATCGCTGCTGAAATCGTCGCTCATGAAATTGATGATAAATTAATAGTTCTAGCATTCTATCAACATTTCATGTCGGAAAAACTATTCAATAGTCACCCGCAGCCGCGCAGCGCGCAGCGCACTGCGTCTATAATTGATTTTCCCTGCCGAACCGGAAACTGCCCATGCCGACGCCCGTGCCGACCCTGCTCACACTGACCCTGGCGGCCCTGTCGCTGACGGCGGCGCACGCCGCCACCGGCGAACTGGTGATGCTGGCGCCGCTGGACCAGACCATGCCCATCGTCCGCTTCAGCAATGGCGCGCTGGACGGCGGCATCCTCAAGGACGTCGGCGACGCCCTGGCGCAGCGCCTGGGCCTGCGCCCGGTCTATCTCAGCGTCGACGTGCCCGGCGTCACCCCGGCGCTGAGCAGCGGCCGCGCCGACGCCATGTGCTACGTGATGCCGGTCTGGATCGACGGCGACTACGACTGGAGCACGCCGCTGCTGCCCGACACCGAACTGGTGGTGGCGAATGCCGACGCGCCCCGCCTGCGCTCGCTCAACGACCTGCGCGACCGGCCGATCGGCACCGTGGCCGGCTACCGCTATCCGCGCGTCGAGAAGGTGCTGGGCAGGCGCTTCTTCCGCATCGACTCGGCCAGCATGGACGTCAACGTGCAGCAGATGGTGGCCGGCAAGGTGCAATACACGCTGGCCGGCGAGAACACGCTGTTCTACCTGCAACGCATCCATCCCACACTGAAACTGCGGCCGGAGCTGGTGTTCGCCACCTTCAAGGCGCAGTGCGCGTTCTCGCGCAAATCGCAAGTCCCGTTCACCGACGCCAACCGGGTCATCGACGCCATGCTCAAGGAGGGCGTCATCGACCAGATCATGGCGCGCTACCGTTAGGAGACCAGCATGAATACCGACGCATTGGTCGCCGCCCTGCAAGCCCACAACCAGGCCCGCGACCCGCAACTGCTGCGCATGAAGTACCACAAGATGGCGCAAAGCGCCTTCCTGTTCCTGCGCGGCGCCGACCACCTGTTCTACGACACCCTGCCCGACCTGCCGCTGTTCCGCGGCGCGCCGCTGGCCTGGTCCTGCGGCGATCTGCACGTGGAGAACTTCGGCAGCTACAAGGGCGACAACCGCCAGGTCTATTTCGATATAAACGATTTCGACGAAGGCGCGCTGGCGCCGGCCAGCTGGGACCTGGTGCGCCTGCTGGCCAGCATCCAGTGCGGCGCCGACTCGCTGCGGGTGTCGGCGCCGGAAGCCGAAAAACTCGGCGCCCACTGCCTGGACGCCTACCGCGCCGCGCTCGCCGATGGCAAGCCGCGCTGGGTGGAGCGCGAAACCAGCGTGGGCCTGATCCAGGACCTGCTGGACGATTTAAAGAACCGCAAGCGCGCCGACTTCCTCGACAAGCGCACCACCCGCAATGGCCAGCGCCGCAGCCTGAAACTCGACGGCGAGAAGGCGCTGCCGCTGCTGCCAGGCCAGCACGAACTGCTGGCCGAATTCCTGCCGCGCTTCGCGCAAGAACAGGACAACCCCGCCTTCTACACCATGCTGGACGCGGGGCGCCGCATCGCCGGCACCGGCAGCCTGGGATTGATGCGCTTCGTCGTGCTGGTCGAAGGCAAAGGTTCGCCGGACGGGAACTACCTGCTCGACATCAAGGAGTGCAAGCCGTCGGCGCTGGCGCCGCGCCTGGCCGCGTGGAACCTCAAGCAGCCCGCGTGGCCCAACCAGGCCAAGCGCGTGGTGGCGGTGCAGCAGCGCATGCAGGCGGTCGATCACGCCTTCCTGCACGCGGTAGCGCTGGACGGCAAGTCCTGCGTGCTGCGCGGCCTGCAACCGTCGGAAGACCGCGTGGCGCTGGACGCGTGGGGCAAGAAGCTCAGCCGCCTGCAGGAAGTGATCGCCACCATGGGCCGCAACCTGGCCTGGGACCAGCTGCGCGCAGCTGGCCGCTCCGGCGCCGCCGGCGCCGACGAACTGATCGCCCACGGCCACGACGACAGCTGGCGCCAACCCATGCTGGACGCAGCCACCGCGATGACCGAGCTGACGCAATCCCAATGGCAGGCCAGCAAGGCATGGCTGGCAGGTGCCTGACTAATGCCTAGTGCCTGACCAGCACGCCCTGCGCCAGCCAATGCTGTAGATAGCCCGCCAGCGCCAGCAGCGCTTGCTCGCCCGCCGCCGCGCATACCTCGCCGAAGGTCGCCCCTTCGGCGATGCGGTACAGGGCATCCGCCTCCGCCGTCGCCAGCGAGCGGAAATGCGGCTGCTCGCCCTGCCGCCACACCAGCCAGTGCGTCGCCCCGGCGGATTGCGCCACCTGCGGCGGCTCGGCTTCGGCGGCCAGCGCCTGCCACAGCGCGACGGCGTTCCAGTGCATCTCCAGCAGATGCACCGACGGATGCAGGCCGAATTGCAGCTCGCCCCATTCCTCGGGCGGTATGGCCGCCACGTCGACGGCCGCCAGCGGCGCGACGTCCAAGGCATCGAAGGCCAGGCCCAGCGTCCATTCCAGTCCCGCCAGTTCGGCGATGAAGGGATAGTCCGGCAACGCCGTCGCCGCATGCGCGGCCAGGCCGGCGCCGAACCAGCGCAGGTTGGCGTGCCGCGACGGATGCGCGGCGAGATAGCTGTTGGCCAGTTCGGCGAACATGTCGTCGCCGACCAAGGTCCAGGTCTTGTCGTAGGCTTCGCACAGCGCCTGCCGCAAGCGGCTGCGATAGGCGCGGTGGTAAATCGCCAGCCGCGATCCGGCGCCCAGGCCATACTGCTCGCGCACGGCGGCATGGATGGCGCCGGGCGCTTCGTCGGTCAGAATGTAGCGCTGGAAGTCCAGCTGCAAACGTTCGAGGGGATTCATGCCGCCTCCGCAAAGGCGCGCGCGCGCCGCAACTCCGCCGACAGCTCGGACAACGGCGGAATATTATCGTCACGCTCGATCATCGTCGCCACCTTGCCGAAGCGGCGCACGGCCTGCGCGTACAAGGCCCACACGGGATCGGCCACCGCCTGGTCATGGGTGTCGATGATGCAGCCTTGCTGCACGCTGTGCCCCGCCAGGTGGATCTGCTGCACGCGCCGCGCCGGCAGCGCGTCCAGGTAAGTCATCGGATTGAAACCGTGGTTGACGCAGCTGACGTAGACGTTGTTCACGTCCAGCAGTATCAGGCTGTCGGA
This sequence comes from Duganella sp. GW822-FHT06D06, assembly GCF_058799615.1. Lineage (NCBI taxonomy): Bacteria > Pseudomonadati > Pseudomonadota > Betaproteobacteria > Burkholderiales > Oxalobacteraceae > Duganella > Duganella sp. GW822-FHT06D06. The sequence goes on along the minus strand of NZ_JBXALQ010000022.1, from coordinate 30,003 downwards.
CTCCTCGGCCACGGCGGCGACGAAGTCCCATTCCTGGAACGTGTCCGACTCGAAGGACAGGTAGCTCGACACATTCTCCAGCAACAGCGGACGTTCCAGGTAGTCCTGCACGCGCCGCACATTGCGCACCACGGTGGCCACGGCCTCCTCGGTGTACGGCAGCGGGAACAGGTCGTGCAGATTGGCGCCGTGCGTGCCGGTCCAGCACAGGTGGTCCGACACCCACAGCGGCTCCACGCGCCGCATCAGCGCCTTCAGCTCGCGCAGGTAATCGTCGGACGGTCCTTGCGGCGTACCGATCGACATCGACACGCCATGCATCGCCAGCGGATAGTCGCGGCGTATGCGGTCCAGCATCGCCAGCGGTTTGCCGCCGGGGACCATGTAGTTCTCGGACAGGATCTCGAACCAGTCGATGCCCGATACGGCGGGCGGCGTGTCGATGATGTCGTTGTAGTGCGCGGGGCGCAGGCCAAGGCCGAACCCTGGCGACGGTAGTGTGGATGTCATGGTGGGGGAGCGCCGGCCATGCCGGCGCTGCATGGATGATTACTTGTCCAGGTCGACGATCTTGCCCTTCTTGGCGAAGCAGGCGCCGGCCTTGGTGGCCACGAAGCCGTGGCCCTTGCAGGAGTTCTGGCCCTTGCAGGCGTTTTCGGCGGTGGCGCAATCGCTGGTGCCCTTGCAGCTGTTGATGCCGGCGCAGTGCACGGTGTCGTCGGCGCTGATGGTGGTGGTGGCGGCGATGGCCGATGCCGACATGGCCATGGTGGCGACGGTTGCTGCCATTGCGGCGATACGGGTGATGTGGTTCATGTGATTCTCCAAAAAAGGTAGGTTGGGTTGGTGCTGCATGGTTCTGTCGCGGCCACATCCCGATTACTTACACAAATTCGAAAAATATTTTGTATTTTGACGTGGATCAAAGTTTTTACTGCGCTGCATCAATAGACTTCTCTACGTTACTTAACGACAAAAAAGAGGAAGCGAAATGAGCAAGCTTTTAGCAGCAGCAGTATTGGCCACCCTGAGCCTGGCGGCTGGCAGCAATGCAATGGCGGAAGAATCCCCATGGCTGGTGCGCGTGCGCGCCGTGCACCTGGATACGGCCGACAAGTCCGATCCTGTCGGCGGCGTCGGCGCCTCCGACCGCCTGACCGTCAGCAGCAAGACCATCCCCGATTTCGATATCTCCTACTTCTTCACGCCCAACCTGGCGGCGGAACTGTTGCTGACCTATCCGCAAAAACACGACGTGGCACTGGACGGCAAAAACATCGGCACCTTCAAGCACCTGCCGCCTACGCTGTTGCTGCAATATCACTTCGTGCTCAATTCGCCGTTCAAGCCTTACCTGGGCGCGGGCGTGAACTACACCACCATGTCCAAGGTCGATCTGCTGGGCGGCAAGGGCGGCCTGGAACATGACAGCTTCGGCCTGGCGCTGCAAGCGGGCGTCGATTACGCCATCGATAAAAAATGGTCGCTCAACTTCGACATCAAGAAAGTGCAGATCCGCAGCGACGTCTCCATCAGCGGCGCCAAGGTCAGTCGCGTGAAGGTCGATCCGCTGCTGGTCGGCGTCGGCGTCGGCTACCGCTTCTAAGTCGCAGCGCCGGGCAGCGTTGCGACACCGCGACAAATCTGGCAATAAGGTGACACGGACGGGTATTCTGGGGACAATCAAGTTCCCGGACTACCCGTTTTTTGCTTTTCCCGTAAGGAGTACCGCCATGTCGTTCGACCACGTAAAAATCGGCACCCGCCTCGGTTTCGGCTTCGCCATCGTGCTGGCGTTGCTGGTCGCCGTCATCGTGCTGGGGCTGAGTTCCATGACCCGCATCGGCAGCCGCACGCACGACATCATCGACGACAAGAACGTCAAGATGGAGGCGGCCAACCGCATGGTGGACAACGTGCGCAACATCACGCTGTCGCTGACCAATATCGTGGTGGTGCCCAGCACGCCGGAAGTGAACGCCGAGCTGGAAAAAATCGGCGAGTCGCGCAAGAAGTACGGCGCGGCCAAGAAGATCCTGCTGGACCACATCACCGACGACAAGGAAAAAGCCATGCTGGCCACGCTGGACGGCCTGCTGAAGGAAGGCGCGGCCAAGAACAACAAGGTGATCGAACTGCGCAAGGAAGGCGAGATCCAGGACGCCACCGCCTACCTGACCCAGGTCGCGGCGCCCAGCCTGAAAGGCGTGCTGAAGGCGCTCGACGACATCCTCGCCTACGAAACCGCGCAGGCCCGGCAGGCCGGCGAGGAAGTCGAAACCGTGCTGCGCACCGCCCAGATGGTGCAGGTGGGCCTGGGCGCGCTGGCGATGGTGCTGGGCTGCGGCGTGGCCTGGTTCATCACGCGCTCGATCACGGTGCCGCTGAACGCCGCGGTCGACGTGGCGGAGACGGTGGCCTCGGGCGACCTGTCGTCCAACATCCGGACCGGCGCCACCGATGAAACGGGGCGCCTGCTCAGCGCCCTCAAGTCGATGAACGACAGCCTGCTCACGGTGGTCGGCCAGGTGCGGCAAGGTACCGATACGATTGCCACCGCATCGAATGAAATCGCCGCCGGCAACCTGGACCTGTCGTCGCGCACCGAGGAGCAGGCCAGCTCGCTGGAGGAAACCGCATCGTCGATGGAGCAGCTGACTTCCACCGTCAAGCAGAACGCCGACAACGCGCGCCAGGCCAACACGCTGGCGCGCAGCGCGTCGGAAGTGGCGACCAAGGGCGGCGCCATCGTCGCGCGGGTGGTCGACACCATGGGCAGCATCAACAGCTCCTCGCGCAAGATCGTCGACATCATCGCCGTGATTGATGGGATCGCGTTCCAGACCAACATCCTGGCGCTCAACGCGGCGGTGGAAGCGGCGCGCGCCGGCGAACAGGGGCGCGGATTCGCGGTGGTGGCGTCCGAAGTGCGCAACCTGGCGCAGCGCAGCGCGGCGGCGGCCAGGGAAATCAAGGAACTGATCTCGGCCTCGGTGGCCAACGTCGACGACGGCTCGCGGCTGGTCAGCGAGGCCGGGCAGACGATGGGCGACATCGTCGACAGCATCCAGCGCGTGACCGACATCATGGGCGAGATCACCTCGGCCAGCCAGGAGCAGACCATGGGCATCGAGCAGATCAACATGGCCATCACGCAGATGGACGAGGTGACGCAGCAGAACGCCGCGCTGGTGGAACAGGCGGCGGCGGCGTCGCAGAGCATGCAGGAGCAGGCGGCGGCGCTGGCCTCGGTGGTGGGCTTCTTCAAAACCGGCGCGACGCCCGGGACCGCTATAATGGTGGGCACCCACCACTAACGGAAGCCCGGCCCATGCGCAGAATCCTGATCGTCCTGACCGCCCTGATGCTGACCGCATGCGTCGACGACACGGCCTCGTACTACGCGGACGGCAGCACCGGCAACCACGCCTTGACGCTGCACCGCGCGCAGAAGCACTTCTGGAGCAGCGCCAGCGGCGTGGAGCTGATCATGCAGCGGCTGCCGGAATGTCTGCGCCGGATCGAGTTGACCGAGATGCCGGCCGACGACGTGGAGATAGAACTGCTGTCCGGCGGCGACAACGTCTGGACGCTGCGGGCCGGCAAAGAGATGTGGCAGATTGAAACCCAGAGTTGCACCCAGTATCCCGACGTCAAAGGCGACGGCGGCGAATTGGTCGGGGTGTTCCGGGTGGACGGCAAGAAGCTGGTGTTCGAAGCCGCCGTGCTTGAACCGGTCGGCGCCGACACCGCCAAATAAACCCGGGGGCAGGTCCCCCGGATTGTTAGCGCAAGGCCAGGCGGCTGGCCGGGCGCTGGCCGCTGGCGGCCTGGTCGCCGCTCAGCGTGAAGCGGCTGACCAGCTCGGCCAAGAGGCCGGCCTGCTCCTGCATGCTGCCGGCCGCGGCCGCGGCCTGCTCCACCAGCGCGGCGTTCTGCTGCGTCACCGAATCCATCTCCGTGATCGCCATGTTGACGTGGCCGATGCCCGTGCTCTGCTCGCTCGACGCCTCGGTGATCGCCGACATGATCTGCGTCACCCGCGACACGCTGGCCACCACCTGATCCATCGTCGTGCCGGCTTCCGCCACCAGCACGCTGCCGGCGTTGATGCTTTCCACCGAGGCGTTGATCAGCTCCTTGATCTCCTTGGCCGCGCCGGCCGAACGCTGCGCCAGGTTGCGCACTTCGGACGCCACCACCGCAAACCCGCGTCCCTGCTCGCCCGCGCGCGCCGCTTCCACCGCCGCGTTCAAGGCCAGGATGTTGGTCTGGAAGGCGATGCCGTCGATGACGCTGATGATGTCGACGATGCGCGTGGCCGAGGCATTGATGGTGTCCATGGTCTGCACCACCTTCGACACCACATGTCCGCCCTTCTCCGCCACCGACGAGGCCGACAGCACCAGCTGGTTGGCCTGCACCGCGTTGTCGGCGTTCTGGTTCACGGTCGAGGTCAATTCCTCCATCGACGCGGCGGTCTCTTCCAGCGAGCTGGCCTGCGATTCGGTGCGCGCCGACAAATCCATATTGCCCGAGGCGATCTCGCCGGACGCGGTGGCGATGGTGTCGGCGCTGCGGCGGATCTCGCCGATGGTGTCGGCCAGCCGCGCCTGCATGGACTTCATGCCGTACAAGATGCTGGCGCGGTCCGATTCATGCGTCTTGATATTGGCGCTGAGGTCGCCGCCGGCGATCTGCTGGGCGATTTCGCTGACGTATTCGGGATCGCCGCCGATGGTGTGGCGCAGGCTCTTGTTGACCATGCTGACGATGGCCCACAGCAGCAGGCACACCGCCGCCAGCACGCCGGCCGATTTGTACAGCGAATGGTAGAAGGCGTTGTCGATGTCGTCGATGTAGGCGCCGGTGACCAGGTCCCAGTCCCACTGCGCGAAGTGCACCACGCGGCTCATCTTCGGCACCGGCTCCTTGGTGTTCGGCCGGGTCCAGGAATAGCGCACGAAGCCGCCGCCCTCCGGTTTGGCGCCGGCGGCGGCGATGTCGCGGTACAGATACACGCCGTTGGGGTCCTTGAAGTCGGCCATGTCCTTGCCGTTGTTTTCCGTCTTGAACGGATTCATCAACGAGCGCGTGCCCTGGGTGATGGTGATGTAGCCGTCCGTGCCGAAGCGCAGGCCGGCGATCATGGCCGTCGCCTGTTTCTGGGCGTCTTCCTTGCTCAGGGCGCCGGAGCTGGCCTTGTCGCCGTACAGCTTGAGGATGCTGATGCCGGCTTCGCCCAGGTTCGTCAGATCGATCTGGCGTTCCTCGATGCGCACGTCGCGCATCTGTATGGTCTGGTAGATGAAGATGGCGGTGATGCACAGCAGGCTGCAAATCAACGGTACCCAGAGCTTCTGTTGGAAGGACAATTTATTCATGGTACAGGGTCTCCGTATTGTCTTATGGAAACCAGAATACCCGAATTGTCTCGTACAAATGTCGCTTATTTACAAATTTTGCATCAAAAAAAACACAACGGGCGCCGCGATCCGCAGCGTGGCGCCCGCTGGGGAAAGCTGTACCGATTTACTGGGCGTTGCGGCCCTGGGCGGTCTTGGCGGCCAGCTGCGTCTCCACCCGGCCGGTCTTGCCGCGCGGCGCCAGGTAGGCGACGTCGGTGGTGACTTCGTTCTGCTCCAGCGCGCCGGCCTGGATGGCGGCGATGGTGTCAGCCTTCACCTGGGCGCGGGTGACCGTGCTTGGGGCCGGCTTGGCGTTGGCGATGTCCGCGGTGACTTCGTTCTGTTCCACAGGGCCCTGGGCGAAAGCCGCACCGGCAGCCAACAGCAGGGAGACCGATGCGATGATGGATTTGGCGTTCATTTTGATGCTCCTTGTCAGATTAAGAGTGGCGCCCGGTCCTGGGTGCCAACCGGCTTTGTGTCGTCGATGGAGTCATATTAGGATTAATTTTTCAGATATAAAAGCGCAAATATCCGGTCAAAACCATCCGATTATCTGATCAATAAGCCCATCTATCAGCCCTTTTCGCTGTCCAGCACCGTGGTCGAGTGCGCGTCATAACGGTTGCCCGCCGCGGCGCCGACCGGCACCGCCCGCTCCAGCCGCGCCAGGTCGGTGGCCGACAGTTGCAGCCGGGTCGAGGCCAGCGCCTCCGCCAGCCGCACGCGGGTGCGGGCGCCGACCAGCGGCACGATGTCCTGGCCCTGCGCCGCCACCCAGGCGATCGCCACCTGCGCCACCGACACGCCCAGCTCGGCGGCGATGGCGCGCAGCTTTTCCACCAGCTCCAGGTTGCGGTCCAGGTTCTCGCCCTGGAAGCGCGGGCTGGCCAGGCCGCGGAAGTCGGCCTCGCCCTGGCGCTGCTTGCTCCAGTGGCCGCTGATCAGGCCGCGCGACAGCACGCCGTAGGCGGTGATGGCTATGCCCAGCTCGCGGCAGGTCTGCAGGATGCCGTTCTCGATGCCGCGCGAGATCATCGAATACTCGATCTGCAAATCGGCGATCGGATGCACGGCGTGGGCGCGGCGCAGGGTCTCGCTGCCGACCTCGGACAGGCCGATGTGCCTGACGTGGCCGGCCTTGACCAGCTCGGCGATGGCGCCGACCGTGTCCTCGATCGGCACGTTCGGATCGAGGCGGGCGGGACGGTAGATGTCGATGTGCTCGACGCCCAGGCGCTTCAGCGAATAGGCGGCGAAGTTCTTCACCGCCGCCGGGCGGGTGTCGATGCCGATCCAGTTGCCGGCCGGGTCGCGCATGGCGCCGAACTTGACGCTGATCTGCACCTGCTCGCGGCCGCCGGCGGCCAGCGCCTCGGCCACCAGCAGTTCGTTGTGGCCCATGCCGTAGAAATCGCCGGTGTCGAGCAGGGTGACGCCGGCTTCGATGGCGGCGCGGATGGTGGCCAGGCTTTCGCCGCGGTCGGCCGGACCGTACAGGTCGGACATGCCCATCAGGCCCAGGCCCAGTTGGGCGACTTGCGGGCCGGTGCGGCCAAGTTTGCGGGTTTGCATTCTGAATCTCCAGGGTGGTTAGCGAATGGATTCATTATGCTATTATCGATTGCGGCAATAAATACCGTAAATCCTATTACTTTATTCGAGCAAAGATAACAATCATGGACCAATTCAAGGCCATGCAGATCTTCAAGGCGGTGGCCGACTGCAAAAGTTTTACGCAGGCCGCGGAGCAGCTGGACCTGCCCAAGCCCAGCGTCACCAACGCCGTGCAGGCCATCGAACAGCAGCTGGGCGTGCGCCTGCTCCAGCGCACCACGCGCAAGGTCAGCCTGACGGTCGAGGGCGCGCAGTACCTGGAGCGCTGCACCGCCCTGCTCAACGACCTGGACAACCTCAACGGCCTGTTCGCCGGCGAGGGCCGGCTGCTTTCCGGCGCGGTGCGGGTCGACCTGCCGGAGCGGCTGGCGCACCTGTACGTGATCCCGGCGCTGCCGGACTTCTTCCAGCGCCACCCGCACATCCAGGTGCGGCTGGGCTCGAACGACCGCTTCGTCGACCTGGTCGGCGAGGGCATCGATTGCGCGGTGCGCGGCGGCACCTTGCGCGATTCCACGCTGGTGGCGCGCCGCATCGACTCGATGGAGCAGATCAACGTCGCCACGCCGGCCTACCTGGAACGCCACGGCCGGCCGCGGACGCTGGAGGATTTGCGCCAGCACACGGCGGTCAACTTCTTCTCCAGCCAAAGCGGGCGCGACCTCGACTGGGAATACGTCGACGCCGACGGCGTCGAGCGCACCCAGGCCATGCGCAGCCAGGTCTCGGTCAGCGGCACCGAGGCCTATCTGGCCGCCTGCCTGGCCGGGCTGGGCCTGATCCAGATGCCGCGCCAGAGCCTGGCGCCGCTGCTGGCCTCGGGCGAACTGGAGGAAATCCTGCCGCAATGGCGGCCCGCGCCGCTGCCCCTGAACATCGTTTATGCCCACAACCGGCACCTGTCGCCGAGGGTGCGGGTGTTTGTCGACTGGCTTGCTAGTGTTCTTGAGCAACAAACTGTGTCAGAATGAGGCATTCCTTCTTAACAATCCTTTCCACATGAGATACCTACTGTCGATGGCGCTGCTGGCGTTAGGCGCCGGCCACGCCCACGCCGCTGCGCCCAAGGCCGGAAAACCGGTCGAGGCCGCGATTGCCGGCATCGACGGCGACCGCCTGTTACAGCACATCACCCTGCTGGCCTCCGACGAGTTCGAGGGCCGCGCGCCCGGCACGCGCGGCGAAACCGTCACCATCGACTACCTGCAGCAGCAGTTCAAGAAGCTGGGCCTGGAGCCGGGCAACCCGGACGGCACCTATTTGCAGGCGGTGCCGCTGGTGGCCATTTCCAGCCATCCGACGCTGAGCTACATCAAGGACGGCCAGAGCAAGCAGCTGACCTTCGGCGACGACTATGTCGCCTGGACCGCCCGCACCGAGAAAAAAATCGAGGTCGCCAACTCCGAGCTGGTGTTTGTCGGCTACGGCGTGCAGGCGCCGGAATTCCAGTGGGACGACTACAAGGGCGTCGACCTGAAGGGCAAGACCGTGGTCATGCTGATCAACGACCCGCCGGTACCGGACCCCAAGCGTCCCAAGCTGCTGGACCCGGCCGTGTTCGGCGGGAATGCGATCACCCGCTATGGCCGCTGGAACTACAAATTCGAGATGGCGGCCAAGATGGGCGCGGCCGCCGCGCTGATCGTGCACGAAACCAAGCAGGCCAGCTATCCCTACGAGGTGGTGCGCAATAGCTGGGGCCGCGAGAATTTCGCGCTGAAGAGCAAGACGCCGGACCAGGCCTTCCCGGCCATCCCCGGCTGGTTGCAGGGCGAGCGCGCGCGCGAGCTGTTCAAGGCCGGCGGCCAGGACTTCGATGCGCTCAAGCAGCAGGCCTTGTCGCGCACGTTCAAGCCGGTGGCGCTGGGGGTCAAGCTCAACGTCACGGCGCTGAACGCCTGGCGCGAAGTCGGCTCGCACAACGTGGTGGGCAAGATCGTCGGTTCCGATCCGCTGTTGAAGAATGAAGTGATCGTCTACAGCGCGCACTGGGACCATTTCGGCATCGACGAAAGCCTGCCGGGTCCGCGCACGCAGCAGATCTTCCACGGCGCCATGGACAACGCCACCGGCGTCGCCGCGCTGCTGGAGATCGCCCGCGCCTACAAGGCATTGCCGGTGGCGCCCAAGCGCAGCATCGTGTTCGTGCTGACCACGGCGGAGGAACGCGGCCTGCTGGGCGCGCAATACTACGCGCGCAATCCGCTGTACCCGCTGAACAAGACGCTGTTGAACATCAACGTGGATGGCCTGAACATGTGGGGCCGCACCCGCGATGTCGAGCTGAGCGGCATGGGCAAATCCAACGCCGACGAGCTCGTCACCAGCATCGCCCGCAGCCAGGGGCGCGGCGTGCGGCCGGACAGCAACGCCGACTACGGCAGTTTCTACCGGGGCGACCAGTTCGAGTTCGCGCGGGGCGGCGTGCCGGTGGTATATCTGCGCAGCAGTTCCAACTTCGTCGGCAAGGCTGCCGGCTACGGCCGCGAAAAGCTGCTGAACTACAGCGCCCACCAGTACCACACCGTCAACGACACGGTGCAAGCCAAATGGGACACCAGCGGCGCGGTGGAAGACATCGAACTGCTGTTCAAAGCCGGCTACCAGACCGCGCAAGGCAAAGACCGCCCGCAGTGGAAAGACAACGCCGAGTTCAAGCGCTAAAACATCGGGGTCAAGTCTGACATTCGGACACGACCTCTGCTGTAGTTGGAAAAGATCAGTCCGGACCGAGGCGACTTCTGCGTTGTATCAGCGCCGCGCCACGGCGAACCGACTACATTGCGGAGATGGTCCGCCCACTCCGACTCGAATTTCCCGGTGCACTGTATCACGTCACTTGCCGCGGCAACCGACGTGAGGATATCTTTCGCGATCGCCGGGACCGCCTGGTCTGGCTGGAAGAAATAGAACGGGTATGCCGGCGGTTTCATTTCGTCATCCACGCGTTTTGCCAGATGACGAACCACTACCACATGCTCATCGAGACACCCGAAGGCAATCTCGGGCAAGGCATGCGCCAATTGAATAGCGCGTATTCGCAGTACTACAATCGCCGCCACGAATTGGTCGGGCACGTTATGCAGGGCCGTTATCACGCCATCCTGGTGCAGAAGGAGAGCTACCTTCGCGAACTGGCGCGCTATATCGTGTTGAATCCCGTGCGGGCCAGTGAAGTGGCCGCTCCCGGCGACTGGGAGTGGAGCAGCTATCGCGCCATGATGGGCGAGGCGCCGGCGGCCGCCTGGATGGCGACGGACTGGTTATTGGCCTGCTTCGGCCCGGACCGGATCGCGGCCAGGCAAGCCTATCACCGGTTCGTCATGGCGGGCCTGCATGCGGATAACCCGCTGAAGAAAGTAAGTTTCCGCTGCATTTTAGGCGACCAGACATTCATTGCCCGCCACAGGGAGCCCGCAAAGGAATCCAGTTCGGCAGAGATAGCGCGGGTGCAAAGACGGGTCCTAGCCCTGTCGCTGGAAGAATATGCCTCGACTTTCGCGCCGCGCGATGTCGCCATGGCGAAAGCTTATTGGTCGACCGCGTTTTCGATGCAGCAGATCGCTGCGCATTTCGGCGTCTCGGTTAAAACGGTAAGCCGCGCTGTCGCCACGTCGGAACGCGCTGAGAACCGGCTCGACGGATGAGGTCGTGTCCGAATGTCAGACTTGACCCCGGAGTTTTTGCAGCTGGGACTGGTTGCGCTGGTGGTGGGCGTCGGCGCCGGCGACGGCGATGTCGGCGCGTAGCCACTGCTCGGCTTGCGCGATGCGGGCGCTGTCTTGCGGCGCCAGTTCCAGCAGCTTGAGCAGGTAGGTGACGCCCCATTGCAACCGCGTCGCCGGACCCACCGCCGCTTGCCACGCCCTGCCGTGCCAGTCCAGCATGCCCGCAGTGTCGCCGCGCCGCTTGGCGCTGGAAGCCAGGCTCAACATGAAGTAGTACGGGGAATGCGAACGCGGCAGTTCGGCCAGCAGTACTTGCTCGGCTTGCGCCGGCAGGCCGGCATCGTTCAAGGCGCTCACCGCGGTGTTGACCAGCGTGTGGCGCTCATACGCATCGGTCGATGCGGCCAGCGCCGCTTCCACCCGCAGCCGTACCTGCTCTTGCATGCCTTGCGTCGGCGCCAGCAGGCGGCCCAGGCGCATTTGCAGGCGCACCGCCGTCAAGCGGTCCGACGCGCTGAGCCAGAAATCGTCGGCCCATCGCGCGGCCGTGGCGTTCAGCGCCGCCACCAGTTCTTCGCGCCGCGTGGCGAATTTGATCAGCGTAACGCCGCTGTTGCCGAGGAGGTCCATGTTGGCGCGCGCCAGCCGCGCATCGGCAAACACCTTCAGCAGCATGGCGGCGTTGGCCGCCGCGTCGACATCCTTGCCGGCCGTGGCCAGCTGCGCGTGCAGTTGCAGGCGCACGCCGGCGTCGGCGTCGTCGCAGGCACGCGCCAGCGCCAGCAGCGTCGGCGCCAAAGCGCGCGCTCCCAGCAAACGGCCTTCGTCGGTATCCCAGGAATAATGGCTCAGCAGCGACCACTCGCCGGCGCTGAGCTTGCGCTCGCCGGACAAGGCCGCCGCCAGCGCGGCCGCGGCGGACGAGCCGGCCGCATGCACGGCCAGCGCCGCGTCGAACGCGGCCACAAACAATTCGCCGTCCAGCTCGCACGGCAGGCGCGTGATTTCGCCGCCGTCCGGCGCGTACAGCACCAGCGTCGGATAGCTGCGCAAGCCGTACTGCGCGGCCAGCGCCTGCGCGCCGGCGCTGTCGCCGTCGAGCTGGTAGCACAGCACCGAGGCCGAGCGCTCAACGAACTCGTCACGCGCGAAAATATCGGATTTGACCCGGTTGCAGGGCGGGCACCAGAGCGCGCCCCAATACAGGAACAGCGGCCGCTGCTGCGCCGCCGCCAGGGCGAATGCGGCGGCTAGGCCGCCTTGCTGCCATGCGATCGCCGCCATGCCGCTCAGGACTCGCGCGCCAGCGCCAGGAATTCGGTGCGCATCGCCAGGTTGGGCTGCAACTCGCCGAGCATGGCCGAGGTGACGGTTTCTTCGCCCGGCGTGCGGATGCCGCGGCTTTCCATGCACAGGTGGCGGCACTTGACGACCACGCCGACCGCCTTCGGTTCCAGCACTTCCATCAGCGCGTTGGCGATCTGCATGGTCATGCGTTCCTGCACCTGCAGCCGCTTGGCGAAGCAATCGACCAGCCGGGTCAGCTTGGACAGGCCGACGATCTTGCCGTTCGGGACGTAACCGACCGTGGCCTTGCCGAAGAACGGCGCCAGGTGGTGCTCGCAATGGCTGTAGACCGGGATGCCGCGCACCACGATCAATTCGTTGTACTGCTCGGCGCCATCTTCGAAGGCTTTCAGCAGCTCGACCGGGTCCTGGCCGTAGCCGGAGGTCCAGTGTTTCCATGCCTTGCTGACGCGCGCCGGGGTTTCCACCAGGCCCGGACGGTCGGGATCTTCACCGAAACTGGCGATCAGACGACGCCAGTCGCCTTCCGAGAATTCTTTTTGAGACATGATGAAACACCTTTTTTTTACGATTGCCGACAGTATATAGAAATCCGCAGCGGCGCACCCGCTAGGGCTTGGCCCCCGGCCGGTTGGCCTTCAACAGCTCGGCGGCGATCGACACCGTGCTCGTCATGTCCGGCCACTCGCTGTCGCCCGGCCCGAACCAGCGCGCCTCGGCGATTTCCGTGGGGTCGACGCGGATCTCGCCGTCCAGGTATTCGGCCGTGTAGGCGATCATCAGCGAATGCGGGAACGGCCACGACTGGCTGCCGAAGTATTGCAGCTGGTGCACCCGCAATCCGACCTCCTCGTACACCTCGCGGTGCACCGCCTCCTCGATCGCCTCGCCCGCCTCCAGGAAGCCGGCCAGCGCCGTGTAGCGCTTGTACGGCGCGTTGGCGTGCATGGCCAGCAGCACTTGCTCGCCCTTGCGTATCAACACCATCATCGCCGGCGAGATGCGCGGATAGGCGCTCATGCCGCAAGCCGGACATTGGTAGCAGCGCTCGCCTTCCAGCTGGCGCATCGGCGCGGCGCAAGCGCCACAATAGCGATGGGTGCGCGCCCAGTCGGCCAGCTGGAAAGCGCGCCCGGCCAAGGCCACGAAGCCGTCGTCCACGATGCCGAACAGCGAGCGCAAAGCGTGATAAGCGTATTCCGGCCCGGGTAGTTCCGGTTGATCGACCCACGCCAGCTGATAGTAGCGGCCCTCCCACTCGCCCAGCGCATGGAAGCGCTCCGGCGGCAATTTCAGCGCCGCCAGCGCCCGCTGGTCGGGCAAACCCAGGGTTTCGTTGCGCAAAAGCAACTCCCCGCGGTGGAACACGAAAGTCAGCGCCTGGTCATGCGCGGCGGGGCGGATCAGCGGTGTAAATGTGGCGGGCGTCAGCAGCATGGCGGGGAAGCTCGGGTTGTATCGCAAAACATGATCTTACAGTGTTTCCTAAATGATTACTTTTGGCGGTGGGAATTGATGAGAATTCGATGCCCAAAAAAGGCGCTAAGTCATTGTTTTCAGACCAAGATTTAAACAACTTTTAGGGCTTTGCTCTCCGCATGGGTTCGATTGGCGGTACTATATATTTCCGTAAGGAGAACAATTAAATGTCATCAATCGTACCTGGTTTAACCACCGACCAAATCATCAGCCTGCAGTCCTTCCAGATCGCCTTGCTGACGACTGCCGACGTGCAGCTGCTCACGACCCTGCAAATGTCAGCATGGCGCACTGAGCAGCTCGGCTATTTTGGCACCAACCAGCTACGCGCGCTGTCCACCCAGAACCTGCAGGCGCTCGACACCGAGCAGCTCGGGTATGGCATCACCACCCAACAAATCCAGGCGCTGTCGAGCGGGCAACTGATCAGCCTGACAACCAACCAGCTGGTCAACGGCCTGACCACCGCCCAGTTCTCCGCGCTGACGACCGCGCAACTGGCCGCGCTGGCGACCGCCCAACTGGCCCTGCTCGGCACCGGCGACATCGCCGCGCTGAAAACGCAGGCGCTGGCATCGCTGAGCACCCAACAACTGCGCGGCTTGCGCACCGACCAGATCGCCGCGCTGGGCAGCAGCCAGAGCGCCGCGCTGAAAACCAGCCAGATCGCCGCGTTGAGCAGCAACCAGCTGATCAGCTTCGACACCGAAGACGTGGCCGCGCTGACCACGCTGCAGTTGGCCGCCCTCGGCACCAGCCTGCTGGGCGCGCTGACCACCGACCAGGTGGCCGCGCTGGGCACCGCCCAGGCCGGCAGCCTGGCGTCCAACCAGATCAGGGTCCTCGGCAGCGACCAACTGGCCGCGCTCGGCACCGACGGCTTTGCCGCGCTGAAAACGGCGCAGATCGCCGCGCTGACCACCAAGCAATTCGTCGCGCTGAGCACCGACCAGATCGTCGCGCTGAGCACCGCGCAAACCGCCGCGCTGACCACGCTGCAGCTGGCGCAGATGTCCAGCGACCAGCTGGCCGCGCTGGAAACCCAGGACTTCGCCGCGCTCAAAAGCCAGCAGCTGAACGCACTCAACACCAGCACCACCGCCGTACTCAGCACCGACCAGATCGCCGCGCTCGGCACCGCCCAGGTCGCCTCGTTGAAAACCAGCCAGATCCGCGGCCTGAGCACCGACCAGATCGTCGCGCTGAGCACCGCGCACTTCGGCGCATTGGGCACGGCGCAAGTGCTGGCGCTGACGTCCGACCAGATCGCCGCCATCGAAACGCGCGACATCGCCGCGATGAAATCGGCGCAGTTCGCCGCCCTGGCCACGGCCCAGCTCAACGCGCTGGGCACCGAGCAGTTGCAGGCGCTGACCACCGCGCAAGCGGCGGCGCTGACCACCCAGCAGATGGCCTCGCTCGGCACCGCCCTGATCGCCGCGCTGGAAACGGCCGACCTGGCCGCCATGCGCAGCCAGCAGATCGCCGCCATCTCCAGCAACGGCATCGCCGCGCTAGCCACCGCCCAGGTCGCCGCCTTGACCACGCAGCAGATCGCCGCGCTGAAGACGGCGCAACTGGCGGCGCTGGACACCGACCAGATCGGCGCACTGAGCTCGAACCAGGCGATCGGCCTGGGCACGCTGCAAGTGGCCGCGCTGAGCACCGCGCAACTGGCCGCGCTGAGCACCGCCAACTTCGCGGCACTGCGCTCGCAATCGCTGGTCGCCATGGGTACCGCCCTGGTCGCCGCGCTCACCACCGACCAGATCGTCGCGCTGACCAGCGCGCAGGCCGCCGCGCTGAACTCGCTGCAACTGGCGGCGCTGTCCAGCGACCAGTTGAGCGCGCTGCAAAGCCAGGACCTGGCCGCGCTGAAAACCCAGCAGCTGGCCGGCCTGAGCACCAACAATCTGCGCAGCCTGGGCACCGACCAGGTCGCCGCACTGAGCACCGCGCAACTGGCCGCCCTGTCGACCCTGCAGCTGAACGCGCTCGACACCGACCAGATCGTCGCGCTGACCACCGCCCAGGCCGCTTCTCTGACCACCCGCCAGCTCGCCACGCTGGGCAGCAACGCCATCGCCGCGCTGGAAACCCGCGACGTCGCGGCGCTGAAGAGCGCGCAACTGGCCGCCCTGAACAGCAGCCAGATCGCCGCGCTGGGCACCGACCAGATCGTCGCGCTGACCAGCGCGCAAGTCGCCTCGCTGGCCACCTTGCAACTGGCCGCGCTCGGTTCCGACCAGCTGGCCGCGATGGACACCCAGGACTTGCTGGCGCTCAAATCGCAGCAGGCCGCCGCGCTGGCCACCGCCGCCGTCGCCGCGCTCACCACGGCGCAGTTCGCCGCGCTGGGCAGCGCGCAGCTGTCCAACTTCACCACCGCCCAGGTGGCCGCGCTGACGACCGACCAGATCGTCGCGCTGAGCACGCTGCAAGCGAGCCAGCTGGCCACCCGTGAAATCGCCGCGCTGTCGACCGATCAGCTGAACGCGCTGGAAACGGCCGACTTCGCCGCGCTGAAGACCGCGCACATCGTCGCGCTGACGTCGAACCAGGTGGCCGCCCTCGGCACCGGCCTGATCGTCGCCCTCACCACCGCCCAGGCCGGCGCGCTGACGCCGGGCCAGTTGAACGCGCTCAGCAGCGACCAGCTGGCCGCCATGGAAACCCAGGACTTCGGCGCGCTCAAGACCAGCCAGCTGCTGGGCCTGGGCACCAGGGCCATCGCCACGCTGACGCCGGGCCAGGTGGCCGCGCTGCAGACCTCGCAGATCTCGCAGCTGACGTCGGACCAGATCCAGGTGCTCAGCTCGATCCAGCTGGGCGCGCTGACCACGCAGCAGGTCAACGCCCTGAGCACCCTCCAGATCGGCTACCTGCTGACCGACCAGATCGCCGTGCTGACCACCGCCGACTGGGCCGCGCTGAAATCGTCGCAGCTGAACGCGCTGAAATCGGCGCAGATCGCCGCCGTCACCACCGACCAGATCGTCGCGCTGACCAGCGCGCAGGCGGCCAACCTCAGCACGCAACAACTGGCGCTGTTGTCGACCGACCAGCTGGTCGCGCTGGAAACCCAGGACCTGGCCGCGCTCAAGTCGAGCCAGATCGCCAGCCTCGGCACGGCCGCCGTCGCCGCGCTGAGCACCACCCAGCTGCAGGCGCTGAAGACGCTGCAAACGGCCGCGCTGGGCACCAGGCAAGTGGCCGCGCTGACCACCGACCAGATCGTCGCGCTGAGCACCGCGCAAGCGTCCAGCCTGACCACGCAGCAAGTGGCGGCGCTGTCGACCGACCAGCTGGTCGCGCTCGAGACCGCCGACATCGCCGCGCTGAAGACCGCGCAGCTGGCCGCCATCGGCACCGCCCAGATCAAGCTGCTGACCACCGACCAGATCGTCGCGCTGGGCACCGCCCAATACGCCGGCCTGGGCTCGCGCCAGTTGCAGGCGCTGACCAGCGACCAGCTGGCGGCGATCGAAACACGCGACCTGGCCGCGCTGAAGACCGCGCAACTGATCGGCCTGGGCAGCGACCAGCTGAACGCGCTGACCAGCGACCAGATGCTGGCCCTGACCAGCGTCCAGCTCAACGGCCTGAGCTCGGCGCAGCTGAGCGCGCTGAGCACCACGCAGATCGCCGCCCTGGGCACCGCGCAAGTGGCGGCGCTGGCCACCGCCCAAGTGACGCTGCTGGGCAGCGACCAGCTGGTGGCGCTGGGCACGCAGGCGCTGTCGCTGATGAAGACGGCGCAGATCGCCGCCATCAAGAGCGCCCAGATCGCCGCCCTGAACAGCGACCAGTTGATCGCGCTGAGCACGGCGCAGGTCAGCAACCTGAGCACGCTGCAAATCGCCGCCCTCGGCAGCGACCAGCTGAACGCGCTGGAAAGCCAGGACTTCGCCGCGCTGAAAACCGCGCAATTGGCCGCGCTGAGCACCGACGTCATCGCCAACCTCAGCACCGCCCAGGCCGCCGCATTGACCAGCAGCCAGGTCGCCAGCCTGAGCACGCGCCAGATCGCCGCCCTGGGCACGGCCCAGCTGCAAGCGCTGTCGAGCGCCGACATCGTCGCGCTGAAGACCGCGCAGCTGCAAGCCTTGAGCACCGTCCAGCTCGACGCGCTGAGCACCGACCAGTTCCGCGTCCTGTCGGTGCCGCAGCTGGCGTCGCTGAGCAGCGCCCAGTTCCAGGGCTTGACCACCGACCAGATCGTCGCGCTGAACACGCTGCAGGCGGGCGGCCTCGCCACCGCCCAGGTGCGCGCCATGAGCGCCGACCAGCTGGCCGCGCTCGAGACCCAGGACCTGGCCGCCTTCAAGACCGCGCAAGTGGCCGCGCTGAGCACCGACCAGCTGGTGCTGCTCAATAGCGACCAGATCGCCGGCCTGAGCGTCACGCAAGTATCCAGCCTGAGCACCGCGCATGTGGCGTCGCTGACCAACGGCCAGCTGCAGGCGCTGGAAACCCAGGACCTGGCGGCGCTCAAGACCGCGCAGCTGCAGGCGCTGGGCACCGTCCAGCTGGACGCGCTGTCCACCGACCAGTTGCAGGCGATGACGGCGGCGCAGCTTGCCTCGCTGAGCACGGCGCAATTCCAGGGCCTGCTGACCTCGCAGATCACCTCGCTGACCACGCTGCAGGTGGCGGCGCTGGCCACCGGCCAGATCGCCAGCCTGACGGCCGGCCAGCTGGCCGCGCTCAACACCGACGAAGTGGCCGCGCTGAAGACCGCGCAGGTCAACGCGCTGCGCACCGCCCAGGTGGCGCTGCTGAGCACCGACCAGATCGCCGCGCTGACCAGCAACCAGGTCGGCGCCATGTCGACCGCCCAGCTGTCCTCGCTGAGCAGCGACCAGATCGTCGCGCTCAGCACGGCCGACTTCGCCGCGCTGAGCGCCGCCCAGCTGACCGCGCTGGGCATGCTGAGCAACCTGACCACCGACCAGATCCAGGCCCTGACGCCGGCCCAGGTCGGCGGCCTGACCACCGACCAGATCGCCGCGCTGACCACCGCGCAGATCGTCGCCCTGACCACCCGCCAGATCGGCAGCCTGAGCACCGCCGGCGTCGGCATCCTCAGCAGCGACCAGTTGCGGGCGCTGGAACTGGAAGACCTGGCGCAGATGAAAACCGCGCAGATCGTCGCCTTGACCACCGTCCAGGTCGGCGAACTGACCAGCGACCAGATCACGGCGCTCACCACGGCGCAGGCCGCCAGCCTGTCGAGCGCGCAGATCAGCGCGCTGACCACCGGCCAGATGCAGGCGCTGGCCACCGACGACCTGCTGGCGCTGAAAACCGCGCAGATCGCCGCGCTGGGCAGCGACCAGCTCGCCGCGCTGCTGATCGACCAGGTGCAGAGCCTGGGCGGCACCCAGTTGAACGCGCTGAGCAGCGCGCAATTCCAGTCGCTGAACAGCGACCAGATCATCCAGCTGACCACGCAGCAATACCAGGCGCTGGGCACGGCGCAAGTGGCCGCGCTGACCACGCTGCAACTGGCGGCGCTCGAACTGGAAGACCTGGCCGCGCTGAAGACCGCCCAGATCGCCGCGCTCGGCACCGTCCAGGTGCAGGCGCTGACGGTCGACCGCATCGCCGCGCTGACCACCGCGCAGGCGCAGGCGCTGGGCAGCCACCAGTTGCAGGCGCTGGGCTCGGACCAGATCCAGGCGCTGAGCACCGACGACCTGCTGGCCCTGAAGGCCGCGCAAATCGTCGCGCTCACCACCAACCAGCTCAACGCGCTGCTGGTCGACCAGCTGCAAAGCCTGGGCTCGACCCAGCTGAACGGCCTGAGCACGGCGCAGTTCCGCGCGCTGGGCACCGACCAGATCGTCCAACTGACCACGGGCCAGGTGGCGCAGCTGGCCACCGCCCAACTGGCCGCGCTGAGCTCGGACCAGCTGGTCGCGCTGGAACTGGAAGACCTGGCCGCGCTGCTGAGCGCGCAGATCGCCTCGCTGGCAACGCTGCAGATCAGCCAGCTCACCCTGGCGCAGATCGGCGCCCTGACCACGCTGCAGGCGTCCGCCCTGGGCAGCGCCCAGCTGGTGGCGCTCGGCACCGACCAGCTGCAGGCGCTCAGCACCGACGACCTGCAAGCGCTGAAGACCACGCAGATCCAGGCGCTGACCACGCAGCAGCTGGTGGCGCTGACCATCGACCAGCTGCAAAACCTGAGCACCGCGCAGATCGACGCGCTGACCTCGGCGCAGGCGGCCTCGCTGACCACCGACCAGATCGTCGCGCTGACGACGCTGCAGGTCGACAACATCGCCACCCGCCAGCTGAACGCCTTCACCAGCGACCAGATCGCCGCCATCGAGACCGCCGACTTCGTCACGCTGTCGAGCACGCAGATCGCCGCGCTCAACGCCGCCCAGTTCGGCGCCATCACCACCGACCAGATGGTCGCGCTGAGCAGCATGCAGGTGACGTCGCTGAGCACGGCGCAAGTGGCCGCTCTCAGCAGCGACCAGCTCGACGCGCTGGAAACGGCCGACTTCGCCGCCATGAAAACCGCGCAGATCGCCGCCATCCCGACCGCCAACATCGCCGCGCTGACCACCGGCCTGGTCGCGGCGCTGGCCACGGCCCAGATCAGCGGCCTGGGCACCAACCAGATCCTCGCCCTGGGCAGCGACCAGATCGCCGCGCTCGGCACCGCCCAGGTGGGCGTGCTGAGCTCGGCGCAGATCGTCGTCATGAGCACCGGCCAGATCGCCGCGCTGAGCACCATGGACTTCGTGGCGCTGCACAGCAACCAGCTGGCCGCGTTCCGCACCGACCAGTTCGCCGCGCTGACCAGCGACCAGCTGAATGCGCTGGCCAGCAGCGCCATCGCCGGCCTCAGCACGCAAATCCTGAGCGCGCTCACCAGCGACCAGTTCAGCCAGCTGAGCACGGCCCAGATCGCGGCGCTGACCTCGGTCCAGGTGCCGACCTTGAACACCGCCCAGCTGACCGCGCTCAACACCGACCAGTTCGCCGTACTGAGCACCAGCGCCATCAAGAACCTGTTGGCCGCCCAGTTCGGCGCGCTGACGACCGACCAGATCGTCGCGCTGAGCACGGCGCAGGCGCGCGCCCTGAGCAGCGTGCAACTGACCGCGCTCAGCAGCGACCAGGTGATCGCGCTGGAGACGGTGGACCTGGCCGCGCTGGCCACCGCCCAGATCGTCACGTTGGGCAGCGATCAGCTGCAGGCGCTGCTAACCGACCAGTTCGCCTCTCTGGCGACCGCGCAACTGTCGGCGCTGACCACCGACCAGATCAGCGCCGGCCTGACCACCGACCAGATCGTCGCGCTGACCACCGCGCAAGCGAACAGCCTGGCCACGCGCCAGGTGGCGGCGCTGACCACCGACCAGATCGCCGCGCTGGAAACGGCCGACCTGGCGTCGTTCGCCACGCGCCAGATCGCCGCGCTGGGCAGCCATCAAGTGGCGGCCCTGGGCAGCGACCAGCTGAACGCGCTGACCACCGCCGAGCAGGCGGCCCTGACCACCAGCCAGCTGAGCAACGGCCTCAGCACGACCCAGCTGGCCGCGCTCGACAGCGCCCACATCAGCGCGCTGACCACCGCGCAACTGGTGTACGGCATCGGCAGCGACGGCATCGCCGCGCTCACCACCGACCAGATCGTCGCGCTGCGCACCGCCCAGACCTCGATGCTGAGCACGGCCCAGCTGCAGCAGTTGAGCACCGACCAGATCGTCGCGCTGGGCACGGCCCAGGCCTCGACCCTGAGCACCCAGCAGATCGCCGCCCTCACCACCGACCAGCTGGTGGCGCTGGAAACGGTCGACGTCAACGCGCTGGCCACGCGCCAGATCGCCGCCCTCACCAGCGACCAGATCGCCGTGCTGGGCAGCGACCAGCTGAACGCGCTGCGCACCGCGCAACTGGCCGCGCTGAGCACCCGCCAGCTGGCCAACGGCCTGCAAACGGCCCAGGTGGCGGCGCTCGACACCGACCACATCGCCGCGCTCAGCACCGCGCAGCTGGCCTACGGCCTGAGCACCGACTCGATCCAGGCGCTGACCAGCGACCAGATCAACGCCCTGAAGACCGCGCAGATCGCCGCGCTCACCACGTCCCAGGCCAGCAGCCTGACCACCGGCCAGATCGCCGCGCTGGCCACCGCCCAGATCACCGGGCTGTCCACCGCGCAAATGCCGTGGCTGAGCGCCGACCAGCTGGCCGCGTTCAACACCGCGCAGGTCGCCGCGCTCGACACCCAGGACCTGGCCGCGCTGACCGCCGGCCAGTTCACCGGCCTCTCCACCGACCAGACCGTGGCGCTGACCACGGCCCAGGTGCGCGGCCTGAAAACGGCGCAGGTGGCCGCCATCGTCGCCAACCAGATCAGCGTCTTCAGCACCGACCAGATCGCCGCGCTGAGCACCGCGCAAGCGGCCGCGCTCAGCGTGACGGCGGTGGTCGCGCTGTCGACCGACCAGGTCGGCGCGCTGCTGACGGCCGATGTCGCCGTGCTCGGCACGCTGCAGATCGCCAGCCTGGACGTCGCGCAACTGCCCGGCCTGAACACCGCGCAAGTGCAAGCCTTGACCAGCGTCCAGCTCGGCGCGTTGACGGCCGACCAGCTGTTCGCGCTGAGCACCGGCCAGATCAGTTCGCTGCGCACCGCGCAGATCGGCTACCTGAACACCACGCAACTGGCGGCGCTGTCGGACGGCCAGATCCAGTCGCTGACGACGGCCCAGGTCGCATCGATCAAGCTCAGCCAGATCACCGCGCTGACGCTGGACCAGATGGCCGCCTTCGGCACCGACCAGCTGCGTTCGCTGACCACCACGCAAATCCAGACCCTGACCACCACCCAGCTCAACGCGCTGACCGGCACCCAGGCGGCCGCGCTGACCACGCAGCAGATGGCGGCGTTGAAGAACGCCCAGATCGCCGCGCTGACGGTGGACCAGATCAACGCCTTCACCACCAGCCAGCTGGGCGCCTGGACCACCAGCCAGCTCGGTTCGCTGACGGCGACCCAGATCGGCTACCTGTCGACCACCCAGATCGCCGGCCTGACCAACGCCCAGGTGGTGGGCCTGAAGACCAGCCAGCTGATCGTCTTCACGGCCGACCAGATCGCCGCGTTCACGGCCGGCCAGGTGCCGTCGCTGAGCACCGCCGGCCTGACCGCGCTGAGCGTGGCGCAGGCCGACGCCTTCACCGGCGCCCAGGTGGCGGCGATGACGGTCACCCAGACCATGGCGCTGAACGCCTCGTCGATCAACTACGCCACGCCGCTGGTGCTGGACCTGGACGGCAACGGCGTGCGCACCGTGAGCATCGCCGCCGGCGTGCGGTTCGACATCCGCGCCGAAGGCCAGGCGGTCCACACCGGCTGGGTCGACGCCCACGACGGCCTGCTGGCCCTGGACCGCAATGGCGACGGCGTCATCAACGACGGCGGCGAACTGTTCGGCGGCGCCACCACGCTGGCCGGCGGCGGCAAGGCGCGCGACGGCTACGCCGCGCTGCAAGCGCTCGATGGCAACGGCGACGGCCGGATCGACGCCGCCGACGGCAGCTTCGGCGCGCTACGGGTCTGGGTCGACGGCAACGGCGACGGCATCAGCCAGGCCGACGAACTGAAGACGCTGGCGCAGCACGGCATCGCCAGCATCGCCACCCACGCCGACGCCGCGCTGACGCTACAGAACGGCAACGCCATCGGCCTGACATCGAGCTACACCGGCACCGACGGCGCCACCCACGCCAGCGCCGACGTCTGGTTCCTGGCGCAGAAAGGCGCGACGGCCGGGGCCTCGGCATCGCTGCAACAACAGGTGAGCGGCCTGAGCAACGCCATCGCCGGCTTCGCCGCCGGCGCCGCGGCGGCGGCCAGCCCGGCCCCGCAGCTGACGGTCGCCAAGGCCGCCGACGGCACGCTGGCCGCGGCGCTGCGCGACTACCAGTCCAGCCGGGGCCTGCAGGCCGCGTGGACCGAGCGTCCAGACAAGCAAGCTCAGGACGCCGGCCACGGCGCCACCTGGTTCAGCGTCCCCAACCGCTAACCACCACGGGGGTCAAGTCTGACATTCGGACACGGTCTCTGCCGTAGCGCTTGCTACGGCAGAGACCGTGTCCGAATGTCAGACTTGACCCCGGTGTTGCGGAGTAGAATGCAAGGATTTCACTGCCTACCACGCTATGACCGCACACCTGCCTATCGACCCCGCTTCGTTTCAGTCCAGCCCGCTCGGCACCGTCATGGCGATGGCCGCCCAGGGCAGCTTGTCGATCGCCGACCTGTTCAGCGCCGCCGGCGTGCTGCAGGA
This sequence comes from Duganella sp. GW822-FHT06D06, assembly GCF_058799615.1. Classification (NCBI taxonomy): domain Bacteria; kingdom Pseudomonadati; phylum Pseudomonadota; class Betaproteobacteria; order Burkholderiales; family Oxalobacteraceae; genus Duganella; species Duganella sp. GW822-FHT06D06. The sequence continues at coordinate 6,204 of NZ_JBXALQ010000022.1, read as the reverse complement.
AAGCGGACAGCTGCCGGCCGCCATCGCGCTGTACCGCACCTGGATCGCCCACACGCCGACGCCGCTGGCCTATGCCGCCTGCTTCAACCTGGCCGTGGTGCTGTCCGGCGCCGGCGACGATGCCGGCGCCGAGGCGCTGCTGCGCCAGGCCGTGGCGCTCAATCCGCACTTCGTCGAGGGCCGCCTGAACCTCGGCTCGCTGCTCGAACGCGGCGGCCGTCCGGACGAGGCGCTGGCCATGTGGAACCAGATCCTCAGCGATCCGATCCAGCCCGACATCCGCAGCACCCCCGCGCTCTACACCCAGACGCTCAACAACCTGGGCCGCCTGCTGGAAATCCGCAAGCGCTATCCGGAGGCCGAAGCCCAGCTGGCCCAGAGCCTGCGCATCAACCCCAAGCAGGCCGACGTGATGACCCACTGGGTCCACCTGCGCCAGAAGCAGTGCGCCTGGCCGGTGTACAGCGGCCTCGACATCCCGCTCGCCACCATGATGGACGGCACCTCGGCGCTGGCCATGCTCAGCGCCTCCGCCGATCCGGCCCAGCAGCTGGCCGCAGCGCGCCGCTTCGTCAAGGAAAAGGTCAAGGCCGACGTGCCGCCGCTGACCGGCGCCCACGGCTACCAGCACAGCCGCCTGCGCATCGGCTATCTGTCGTCGGACTTCTGCTCGCACGCGGTGTCGATCCTGACCGCCGAGCTGTACGAGCTGCACGACCGCAGCAAGTTCGACATCTACGCCTTCAGCTGGAGCCGCGAGGACGGCTCGCCGATCCGCGCCCGCGTGGTCAAGGCCATGGACCACTACCTGCGCATCGACCACCTGAACGACGAGCAGGCCGCGCGCACCATCCGCGCCCACGAAATCGACATCCTGATCGACCTGCACGGCCTGACCCTGGGCGCGCGCCCCAACATCCTGGCCTACCGCCCGGCGCCGGTGCAGCTGACCTACCTCGGCTTCCCCGGCAGCACCGGCCTGCCCGGCATCGACTATGTGCTGGCCGACGAATTCCTGATCACGCCGGAGATGACCAGGGACTTCAGCGAACAGCCGCTGTACCTGCCCGACACCTTCCAGATCAACGACCGCCAGCGCCTGATCGCGCCCAAGCCGACCCGCGCCTCGGTCAACCTGCCGGAAGACGCCTTCGTCTTCTGCTCGTTCAACAACAACTTCAAGTTCACGCCGGAGGTGTTCACGGTGTGGATGAACATCCTGCGCCGCGTGCCCGGCAGCGTGCTGTGGCTGGTGGCCGACTATCCGGAAGTGCGCGAGAACCTGTACCGCCACGCCGAACAGGCCGGCGTCGAGCGCACCCGCCTGATCTTCAACAGCCGCGCCATGCCGGCCGACTACCTGGCGCGCTACCAGCTGGCCGACCTGTTCCTCGACACCTATCCGTTCAACGCCGGCACCACCGCCAGCGACGCGCTGTGGGCCGGCCTGCCGCTGCTGACCTGCGCCGGCCAGACCTTCTCGTCGCGCATGGCGGGCAGCCTGCTGCGCGCGGTCGACCTGCCGGAACTGATCACCTTCAACTTCGCCGACTACGAAGAGAAGGCGGTGGCGCTGGCCAACGATCCGCAACACATCGCCGCCATGAAACGCCAGCTGCACGACCACCGCAGCACCTGCGCGCTGTTCGACAGCCCGCGCTTCGTGCGCAACATGGAGGCGCTGCTGCACAAGATCGCCAAGCCGGCCGCGCCGCGCATGGCGCCGCCGCCCACCGCCTTGCTGAAGGCCGGCGCGCCGCGCCTGCCGGCCACGCAGATCCCGATCGTCACCGTCTCCTACAACGCGCCCGACCTGGTGGAAGCGCTGCTGGCGTCGCTGCGCAAGTTCTACCCGAACCGCGTCACCATCATCGACGGCTCCAATCCGGACATCGCGGAACAGATCCGCGCCATCGCCGCGCGCTACGACAACGTCGAGTTCATCCCGTTCGGCTACAACATCCACCACGGCCCCGGCATGACCTGGGCCATCAACAACCTTGGCCTGAAGGGCGAGGTGCTGTTCCTCGATTCGGACGTGGAAGTGATCAACCCCGGCTTCATCGAATCGCTGCAAAGCCACCTGCAGCCGGGCATGTACGGCGCCGGCAATCTGCACCTGGTCAACCAGCAGGGCTACGACCGTCCGCTGGATGGAACCGTGCGCTACCTGCATCCGGCCTGCATGCTGGTCAACCTGGACGTGGCGCGACTGTGGCCGCTGCCGATCAAGCATGGCGCGCCGATGGTGCAGGCCATGCTGGCCATCCACCGCGCCGGCGCCCATGACCTGATCGCCGCCGTCGACTGGGTCGGCGAGGACTTCAGCCGCGCGCCGAAACGCCGCTTCCTCAAGCACGACTGGCAAGGCACCGTGATCCGCACCGGCGGCTACCACTACGACTTGCCAGCCGCCTCGCCGCACGTCAACCAGGACCTGCTGGCGCAGGTGCCGGCCAACGCCGGCAAGCTGGTCGACGTCGGCTGCCACGACGGCGCCTTCGCCAAGGCCTACCGCCAGCGCAACCCGATCTGCCACTACACCGGCATCGAGCGCGATCCGGCGCCGGCCAACGCCGCCCGTCCCCACTGCGATTTCGTGTTCGACCAGGACATCGAGAGCGCCAGCCCGGAATTCTGGTCGCACGTGGCCGGCGCCGATTGCTGGATCCTCGGCGAGGTGCTCGAATACATGAACGACCCGTGGGCGGTGCTGACCAGGATCCGCTCCAATATGTCGCCGGGCGGACGGGTGGTGGCGGCCATTCCCAACTTCCAGCACTGGAGCATCCAGGCCCGCCTCAACGCCGGCGACCTGCGCTACGGCTCCGGCGCGGCGATGAACAAGGGCCACAAGCGCATCTTCACGCGCGGCGCCATGCTCGACCTGTTCCAGCAGGCCGGCTTCAAGATCGCCGGCGGCAGCTCGCGGGTTCCGGACGAAGCGGCGCGCGACAAATACCTGGCGGCGATACGCCTGATGGCGCAGGCCAGCGGCGTCGATCCGGACCTCGCGGTCGAGGATGCGCTGGCGCCGCAGTACATCCTGGTGGCGGTCGCCGCCTGACGCCGGAATCGCCATGTCCGCCCAGCTGAACGCCGCCATCGCCGCCGGCAACGTCGCGGAAGCGGCCACGCTGGCGTTTGCGCAGGCGGGGCTGGGCGTGCTGCCGATCACGGAGCTGATCGGCATCGCCAGCCTGCTGACCGCGCGCGGCAAGCCGGAACAGGCGGTCGCCCTCTACCAGCTGTGGATCAGGCATGCCGATACGCCGCTGATGCACGCGGCCTGGTACAACCTGGCGGTGCTGCAGATGCAGGGCGGCGATGAGCGCAGCGCCGAAAACGCCTACCGCCGCGCGCTGGAGATCCAGCCGCGCTTCACCGAAGCCTATCTGGGCCTGGGCGCGCTGATGGAACGGCGCCGCAGTCCGGAGGAAGCGCTCGACACCTGGCACGAGGCGCTGGACCTGCTCGACCCCAACGCCGCCAACGCCGGCAAGCTGCGGATCCAGCTGTTCAACAACATCGGCCGCGTGGCCGACCGCCTGCGGCGCCGCCACGAGGCGGAGGAAGCGCTGACCCACAGCCTGCAACTGGACCCGCGCCAGCCGCTGGTGGCCGCGCACTGGCTGCGCCTGCGCCAGCAGCAGTGCGCATGGCCGGTGCTGGCGCCGTTGCCGGGGCTGGACGAAGAACAGCTGCTGGCCGCCGCCTCCGCACCGGCCACGCTCAGCGCCAGCGACGATCCGGCGGTGCAGCTGGCGGCCGCGCGCCGCCACGTCGCCACCCACGTCGCGCGCGGCGCGGCGCCGCTGGCCGATGCCGCCGGCTACACCCACCGCAAGCTGCGCATCGGCTACCTGTCGCCGGACTCGTTCGCCCACACGGCGGAACTGTATGCGCTGCACGACCGCGGCCTGGTCGAGGTGTACGGCTTCTGCTGGGACGAGGAAGACAACTCGGCGCTGCGCCTGCGCATCGTGCAGGGCCTGGACCACCACCTGCGCATCGCCGGCGGCACCGACCTGCAGGCCGCGCAGCTGATACGGGCGCACGAAATCGACATCCTGGTCGACCTGCACGGCCTGCACGCCGGCGGGCGGCCGGGCATCCTGGCGCTGCGCCCGGCGCCGGTGCAGATCGCGTGGCCCGGCTATCCCGGCACCACCTCGCTCGACGGCGTCGACCACGTGCTGGCCGACGCCTACGCGCTGCCGCGGGAACTGGCGCCCTACTACACCGAGCAACCGCTATATTTGCCGGACACCTTCCAGATCGTCGACCGCCAGCGCAAACCCGGCCGGCGTCCCGCGCGCGCCAGGGCGCGCGCCGCCCACGGGCTGCCGGATAATGGCTTCGTCTTCTGCTGCTTCAGCGACAGCCACCAACTGGCGCCGCCGCAGTTCGCCAGCTGGATGCGCATCCTGCAGCGCGTGCCGGACAGCGTGCTGTGGCTGGCCGCCGACAGCGAACAAGTGCGCGACAACCTGCGCATGGCCGCGCTGCGCCACGGCGTCGCCAGCGATCGGCTGTGCTTTGCCGAGCCGCAGCCGCAGCTTGATCCGCAACGCTGCCAGGCGGCCGACCTGTTCCTCGACACCCTGCCCTTCAACGCCGCAGGCCAGGCCTGCGACGCGCTGCAAGCCGGCCTGCCGCTGCTGACCATCTCCGGCCGCAGCTACGCCAGCCGCACGTCCGGCAGCCTGCTGCACGCGGCCGGCCTGGCGGAGCTGGTCACACACAGCCAACAGGAATACGAAGACGCGGCGGTGCGGCTGGCCTGCGCGCCGGCGCAGCTGACCGCGCTGCGCCGGCGCCTGTCCGGTCAACGCAAGACCGCCGCGCTGTTCGATACGCCGCGCTTCGTGCGCCATCTCGAACAGGCTTACCTGCGCGTGGCGCGCGGCACGCTGGAGCGCAACAGCGACGGCGCTAGCGAGGGCGCCGCCGACCGCACCCGCCATCACGACACCAGCCTGCCGCTGGCCAGCATCCTGATCGCCGCGCACGACGGCGCGGACGGCGATGGCAGCGCGCTGGAACGCACGCTGCGCAGCGCCCTTGCGCAAAGCTGGGGCCATACCGAGATCGTCGTCTGCGACAGCGGCGGCAGCGACGCGCTGCGCGCCCGCATCGCACCGTTGTTGAAACGCCATCCGCAGCTGCGCTACAGCCGCGCACCCGGCCTGTCGCCGGCCGCCTGCCTGGATCACTGCCTGGCGCTGTCGCTCGGCGAGTACATCGCCGTCGCGCCGCAGGGCGATGCGCTGCATCCGGAAAAACTGGCGCGCATGATGCACTTCTACATCAACTTTCCAAACGTCGGCCTGGTCGGCAGCTGGCGCCGGCCGCCGGACGGCAACGAGCAGCCGCTGTTCGGCGCCGACACGGTGGTCGACGGCGCCGCGCTGGGCAGCCTGCTGCTGTCGTCCGATCCCGCCGCCACCGCCACGCTGTGCGAACCGGGCGCGCTGCTGCTGCGCCGCAGCATACTTGGCGCGGGCTTCGGCCGCTATCTCGGACGGCACTACCCATCGCTGCCCGGCATCGCCATCGCGCTGTCGGCGCTGGCGGCCGGCTCCGGCGTCTACCTGGCCGAGCCGCTGTCCGACCGCCACGCGCACAGCGCGCCGGCCGCCGCGCAGTCCGAGCTCGACGCGCTGGCGCGCGCCCTCGACGGCTTGCATCTTTTATACGCAGCCCATGCGCAGCAAGCCTTCCTGACCGATGCAGCCGCTTTCAAGCAGATACTGGCGAACCGCCTGGCCGCGCTGGGCGCGCTGCTCACCGGCCGCCACGCCGCGCTGGCGCCGGGCGCCGGACCCCATCTCGACGCGCTGCACGACGTGCTGCGACAGGGCTACCAGCTGCTGCTGTCAACCTGAGTTCGCATTTTTGTGGAAATTTCCCATCCTTCCAGAAGATGCCCCAATCGGGCCCTGCTTTTCGTTTAAAATACGACGGATGTGGCTGACAATACGTCCAGTACGGACCACACACATCATCAGCTCAACTAGTCGGGGATAGTATGAAAGCAGTCATATTGGCAGGCGGCCTGGGCACCAGGCTGAGCGAGGAAACCACTGTCAAACCGAAGCCGATGGTCGAAGTCGGCGGCAAGCCTATCCTGTGGCACATCCTGAAGAGCTACTCCGCCCACGGCATCAATGACTTCGTCATCTGCTGCGGCTACCGCGGCTA
>NZ_JBXALQ010000021.1:0-129705 GCF_058799615.1 Duganella sp. GW822-FHT06D06 | reverse complement strand
GAACCCCCACACCTTGCGGCACATGGACCTGAACCATGCGCGTCTACCAATTCCGCCACGTGGGCACTGTTACTGCTTTGCTGCTCTCTGCCACATATGCTGCAACAGAGGCCAGAATCATAGGGGAGCGGCACGGCGCCGTCAAGAGCGAAACGCTGGTTTTCGATAAAGATTGCATCGGGAGACACGCCTGATTTGCTGCTTGCTTGTTTGCTCACACTTTCGTAAGCTCCTGAATGCTGGCCCGGTCATCTGAGGCAAAGGAGGTAGGCGATGGATACGTTGAGCAGCTGGTTCGGCAGCCAGGGCTTCATGCCGCACGGCCACTGTTTTCTGTGGACACCGTCGATCCTGTGGCTGAGCGTGATTTCCGACGCGCTGATCGCACTGGCCTACCTGACCATCCCGATCACGCTGTTGTACTTTATCCGCAAGCGCCGCGACTTGCCGTTCGACTGGATGTTCATCGCCTTCGGCATTTTCATCCTGGCCTGCGGCAGCACCCACGTGGCCGACATCTGGGTGATCTGGCATCCGGACTACTGGCTGTCGGTGATGCTGAAGACGGTCACCGCCGCCGCCTCGGTGGTCACCGCCATCGTGCTGGTGCGGCTGGTGCCGGTGGCGCTGCGCATACCCAGTCCGGCGCAGCTGGAGGCGGTCAACGCCGAACTGCAGCGCGCCAATGCCGAGCTGCGCATCGCCATGGAGCGCGCCGAAGTGGCCAACCGCGCCAAGAGCGCCTTCCTGGCGGCGATGAGCCACGAGCTGCGCACGCCGCTCAACGCCATCCTCGGCTACACCCAGATCCTCAAGCGCGACAAGGGTTTGACGTCGATCCAGAAGAGTGGCCTCGGCACCATCCAGCAGGGCGGCCAGCATCTGCTGGCGCTGATTAACGACGTGCTCGACCTGTCGCGGGTGGAGGCCGGCAAGATGGACTTCCATCCCAAGCCGGTGATGCTGGCCGACTTGCTGTCGGTGGTGGCCGACATCATGCGCGTGCGCGCCGAGCAAAAGCAATTGCGCTTCGAGCTGGAGCTGGTGGCCGGCTTGCCGCAGGCGATCAGCGTCGACGAAACCCGCTTGCGCCAGGTGCTGTTGAATTTGCTGGGCAACGCCGTCAAGTTCACCGACCGCGGCACGGTGCGCCTGCGCGTGCTGCCGCTGCCGGCCAGGCCGGGCGCCGCACCGGATGCCGCCGCGCTGCGTTTCGAGGTGCATGACGACGGCATCGGCATCGCGCCCGACCACATCGACACCATCTTCCGTCCGTTCGAGCAAGTGGGCGATGCGTCGCGCCGCGCCGGCGGCACCGGGCTGGGCCTGGCGATCAGCGGCCAACTGGTGCGGCTGATGGGTGGCGAACTGAAAGTGGAAAGCAAGCTAGGCACGGGCAGCCGCTTCTGGTTCGATGTGACGATGCCGTTGGCGGTGGCGCCTGCCTCCGTCAGCAGCGACGGCCACAACGCCACCGGCTACCTGGGGCCGCGCAAGACCATTTTGGTGGTGGACGACGTCGCCACCAACCGCGCCTTGCTGCGCGATTTGCTGGGCGCGCTCGACTTCCGCATGCTGGAGGCCGACAACGGCGCCGACGGCTTGCATCAGGCGCAGTCCGGCGTGCCGGACCTGGTGTTGCTGGACATGGTCATGCCGGACATGGACGGCATCGAAACCACGCGCCGCCTGCGCGCCGACGCCCGCACCAGCGCGATGCCGGTGTTGATGATTTCCGCCAGTTCGACTCCGGAAGAGGAGCAGCGCTCGCGCCAGGTGGGCGCCAACGCCTTCCTCAGCAAGCCGGTCGACGAGCTTGAGCTGCTGCGTGAGATCGGCATCCACCTCAAGTTGGTGTGGAGTACGGCGCCGGAATGAGGCCGGCCAAGTCCGGCATGCATGACTTCCGGCACTCCCTGTTCGCCGCGCCTCTGGCATAGCATCGTCCTCATCGACTCGCCGCATGCGACACACGCGGCGGTCCCACTTTTTTGTGATGGGCGGATATGGTTACGCGACGCGATGTGATGATGTTGGGCTTGGGCGTTCCCTTGCTGAGTGCCTGTGGAGGCGGCAATTCCGGCGGCGGGCGGGAAAACGTGGTCGCTTCGGCGGTCGCGGACGACGACTGGCGCACGGCGACGCCGGAGAGCGAAGGCGTGGCGGCGGCCGCGATGCAGGGCCTGCTGTCCGAGGGGGCGCAGATTGCGGAGATGCGCAGCTTGCTGGTGGTGCGCAACGGTAACCTGATCGGCGAGCGCTACTACGCCGACGGCAAATCCTCCGACCTGCGCCACATCCGCTCGGCCACCAAGACCGTCGGCAGCCTGTTGGCAGGGCAAGCCATTCGCGACGGCAAGATACGCGGCTCCACGGCTACGCTGGGTGAATTGCTGCCCAAGGAGCTGGCCAAGATTCCCGGCTCGGTGGCGGGCAATATCACGCTGGCCCAGGTGCTGCGCATGCGCGGCGGGCTGGAGTGGGATGAGGAAGTCCATATGCAGGAGTTGTTGCATACCCCGGACCTGACCAGCCTGGCGTTGCGCCTGCCGGTGGCGGCGCTGGGGCCAAACGGCCCGTACTGGAACTACAACAGCGCGGTCTCGCACCTGGTGTCGCCGATCGTCGCGGATGCGTATGGCGAGGACACGCTGGCGGTCGCCACGCGCAACCTGTTCGCGCCGCTCGGCATCCGCCAGGTGGCCTGGCAGCGCGATGCGAGCGGCACGATACTCGGCTCCTTCGGCTTGCAGCTGCGGGCGCGCGATCTGATGAAGCTGGCGTGGATGGCGCTCGACGGCGGCATGTGGCAGGGCAAGTCGGTGGTGCCGGCCGCCTGGCTGGCCGAGAGTTTTACCAATCATGTTCATATCGGCCCGATCGGGGATATGAGCGATGTCGGCTATGGCTATTTGTGGTGGCGCGGCATGCTGGGCGGCCACCAGGTGATCACGGCCTACGGTTTTGGCGGGCAGTTGGCGATGCTGGTGCCGGATTTGCGCATGACCTTCGCCACCGCCGCGCTGTGGGATTTGCCGATAGACAAGGGTGGGGCGAACGAAACGCTGGTCTTTAACCTGATCGGGCGCTTCCTTTCCAGGCTGTAAAAGCAAGCGCAATGAAAAAAGCCGCAGACCTTTTTAAGGGTGATGCGGCTTTTTTGCGGAATTTTGTGGTGCCCACGGAGGGACTCGAACCCCCACACCTTGCGGCACATGGACCTGAACCATGCGCGTCTACCAATTCCGCCACGTGGGCACTGATGCTTCTCAACAACTCTGCTATTATAACGACGGGGAGAGTTTTGCGCCAGATGAGCTTTCGCTCCTTACTGCACATCAACCCTGTCTAGCAGTTTCTCACTTTGCCGCTGTTTTTCAACATTGTCGCTGCGAGAGACCAAGATTATAGAGGAATTTTGCGGGATGTCAAATGCCACAACATAAAAAATCCGCTTGAATTCGCAAAACCGGTCGCAAATTAGTCAATCAGGGCGTTTCCAAGTACACTACGCCTGTCGTCGTGTCATATATATGCACCTGACGATTTTGCCAGGCCGGATTTCCTCTGAACACTGTCAATAATAACTACAGAAATACTTTTGAACCAATCTACCCATACCATTCCCAGCCGGGAGGAAATTCTCGGCATCTTCCGCAGCGCCAAGGCGCCGCTCGATCTGCGCGCACTGTCGAAGTCGCTGAAGGTCGCGACCGAGGCCCAGGCCGTGTTGTCGCGCCGCCTGAACGCCATGCAGCGCGACGGCCAGATCGTCTCCGACGATAGCGGTCACTTCTCGCTGGCCACCGAAACCGGCTTCATCGCCGGCCGCGTCGCCAGCCACAAGGACGGCTTCGGCTTCGTGATCCCGGACGAGCCGGGCGAAGACCTGTTCCTGCCTGAAAAGGAAATGCAGAAAGTCCTGCATGGCGACCGCGTGCTGGCCAAGGTCATCGGCGTCGATCGCCGCGGCCGTCCGGAAGGCACCATCGTCGAGGTGGTCACGCGCGCGAATACCCACATCATCGGCCGCCTGCTGAACGAGAACGGCGCCTGGATCGTCGCGCCGGAAGACCAGCGCATCGCCCAGGACATCCTGATCGAAGGCTCGATCGGCAAGGCCAAGGCTGGCCAGGTCGTCAGCGTCGAGCTGACCGAGCAGCCGATGCGCTTCAAGCAGCCGGTCGGCAAGATCGTTGAAATCCTGGGCTCGCTGGACGACCCCGGCATGGAAATCGAAATCGCCGTGCGCAAGTTCGGCGTGCCGCATGTGTTCTCGGACGCCGCGCTCAAGCAAGCGAACAAGCTGCCGGACCACGTGCGCGACGCCGACCTGGCCGACCGCGTCGACCTGCGCGACATCCCGATGGTCACCATCGACGGTGAAGACGCGCGCGACTTCGACGATGCGGTCTACTGCGAACCGGTCAAGATCGGCCGCACCAACGCCTACCGTTTGCTGGTCGCGATTGCCGACGTCAGCCACTACGTCAAGCCGAACGACGCGCTCGACGCCGACGCGCTCGAACGCAGCACCTCGGTCTACTTCCCGCGCCGCGTGATTCCGATGCTGCCGGAGAAGCTGTCCAACGGCCTGTGCTCGCTGAATCCGGCGGTCGACCGTTTGACGCTGGTGTGCGACGCCGTCGTCACCGCCAAGGGCGAGATCAAGGCTTACCAGTTCTATCCGGCGGTGATCCACTCGGCCGCGCGCCTGACCTACACCGAAGTGGCCGACATCCTCGGCAACACCAAGGGACCTGAGGCCGCGCGCCGTCCGGGCATCGTGCCGCACCTGCTGAATTTGTACGAGGTGTACCACGCGCTGTTGAAGGCGCGCACCGAACGCGGCGCGATCGATTTCGAGACCACCGAGACCTACATCGTCTGCAACCCGTCCGGCAAGATCGAAAAGATCATCCCGCGCACCCGCAACGACGCCCACAAGCTGATCGAAGAATGCATGTTGACCGCCAACGTCTGCGCGGCCGACCTGCTGATCCGCCACAAGCATCCGGGCACCTACCGCATCCACGCCAGCCCGACCGCTGAAAAGCTCAAGCAGGTACGCACCTTCCTCAAGCAGGTCGGCCTGAGCCTGAACGGCGGCGACAAGCCGGCCGCCGGCGACTACGCCGTGCTGATGAAGCAGGTCAAGGAGCGTCCGGACGCGTCGCTGCTGCAAACCATGCTGCTGCGTTCGATGCAGCAGGCGGTCTACAGTCCGGACAACATCGGCCACTTCGGCCTGGCGTACGAGGCGTATGCCCACTTCACCAGCCCGATCCGCCGCTACCCGGACTTGCTGACGCACCGTGCCATCAAGGCCATCCTGCTGGGTAAGAAGTACGAGCCGAAAGTGGCCGGTACCAGCGTGCTGAACACCAACGTCTCGAACGCCACCCGCAAGCAGCAGGCCAAGGACAAGGCCGAAGGCAAAGAGAAAAAATCCGGCGACCTGACCGTGTGGGACGCGCTGGGCGTGCACTGCTCGGCCAACGAACGCCGCGCCGACGAGGCGTCGCGCGATGTCGAAGCCTGGTTGAAGTGCTACTTCATGCAGGACAAGCTGGGCGAGGAATTCACCGGCATCATCACCGGCGTGACCACCTTCGGCATCTTCGTGCAGCTGGACCAGCTGTTCGTTGAAGGCCTGGTGCACATCACCGACCTCGGCGCCGACTACTTCCAGTACGACGACGCCCGCCACGAACTGCGCGGCGACCGCACCGGCAAGAAGTTCCAGTTGACCGACCGCGTCAGCGTGCAAGTGGTGCGGGTGGACCTGGAAGCGCGCAAGATCGATCTGCGCCTGGCCGGGGCCGATGCGCCGCCGCCGCGCGCCGACAAGTCCGATGCGCAGTCCAAGGACCGCAAGAGCAACATCAAGCCTGGTCCGGCCGTGCCGAAAGCACAAGCGCTGAAGGCCGTCGCCAAGGGCCAGTCCGACAGGACTGGCGCCGGCAAGCCGGCCGCTGCCAAGCCGGCCGCGGCGAAAACCGCCGCCAAGCCTGCCGCCAATTCGCGCGGCGGCCGCAAGACTAATGCCGGGGCGGCTGCTCCGGTAGCACCCCGAGCAGCGAAGACTGTCTCAAAAAGTAAAAAGAAGCGATAAATGAGTAAGAATAAAATGATTTTTGGTTTCCACGCCGTGACCTCGCGTTTGCGTCATGAGGCTTCGTCCGTGGAAGAGATTTTCGTCGACATCGGTCGCGACGACCGCCGCATGAAGGACCTGGTCGCCAACGCCAAGGCCGCCGGCGTGCGCGTGATGCCGGTCGATTCGGCCCGTCTGGACAAGATCGTCGGCACCCGCCGCCACCAGGGCGTGATCGCGTTCGCGTCGCAGCTGGCGCTGGCGCGCAACCTCGATGAGCTGCTGGACGCCATCGAAGGCCCGCCGCTGTTGCTGGTGCTGGACGGCATCACCGATCCGCACAACCTGGGCGCCTGCCTGCGCGTGGCCGACGGCGTCGGCGCACACGCGGTGATCGTGCCGAAGGACCGCGCCGTGGGCTTGAACGCCACCGCCGCCAAGGTCGCCAGTGGCGCGGCCGAGACCGTGCCGTACATCACCGTCACCAACCTGGCGCGCACCTTGCGCGACTTGAAGGACCGCGATATCTGGCTGATCGGCACCTCCGACGATGGCGAAAAAGGCTTGTACGAAGCCGACTTCACCGGCCCGACCGCGCTGGTCATGGGTTCGGAAGGCGAGGGCATGCGCCGCCTGACGCGCGAGACCTGCGACATGCTGGTCAGCATTCCGATGTTCGGTTCGGTTGAGAGCCTGAACGTCTCCGTCGCATCCGGCGTCTGTCTGTACGAGGCACGCCGCCAGCGTATCGCCAAAGACATTTAAGCGATACGATGACCCGGCGGCCTGTGACGAGGGCCGCCGGGGTTCAGTCCCGACTCCCCTCCCAGCAAGCCGCTTCCCAGCAACCCACGACCGAATACGCTACCATGAGCGTTTCCGTTGCACTCCCGACCATCCATGTTCCATCGCCTGCGCCAAGACATTAACAGCATCATCGAACGCGATCCTGCGGCCCGCAATGCCTGGGAGGTGCTGACCTGCTATCCCGGCTTGCAAGCCATCGTCATGCACCGCTGGGCGCACTGGTGCTGGACGCACAAGATGAAATGGCTGGGCCGCTTCATTTCCTACCTGGCCCGCATCGTCACCGGCATCGAGATCCATCCGGGCGCCAGCATCGGCCGCCGCGTGTTCATCGACCACGGCTTCGGCGTGGTGATCGGCGAGACCGCCGAAGTGGGCGACGACTGCACCATCTACCAGGGCGTGACCTTGGGCGGCACCTCGCTGCACACCGGCGCCAAGCGCCATCCGACGTTGGCGCGCGGCGTCATCGTCGGCGCCGGTGCCAAGGTGCTGGGCGGCTTCACGGTGGGCGAGTACGCCAAGGTCGGCTCCAACGCCGTGCTGCTCAAGCCGGTGCCGCCGGGCGCCACGGCGGTCGGCAATCCGGCGCACATCGTGCAGAAGGAGCCGGCCTCGGCGACCAGCGCCACCGCCAACCTGTTCAGCGCCTACGGCGTCACGCCGAACGGCGACGATCCGCTGTCGAAGGCCTTGCACGGCCTGATCAACCACGCGGTGAAACAGGAAGAGCAGATCGAGCGCATCCTCGCCACCATGAAGGCGGCGGGCTTGCACTGTCAGGGCGTGCCCGAATGTGATAAATTGAATTCAGACCAACTCAACAAGCTCGTTGAATAAGGAAGCTGCTTATGGAATCGTCGCCCGATGGCGTTGAAGTGCTGGACCCGTTTGAAATCCGCGTGCTGGCGGTGCTGGCCGAGAAGGAAGCGCTGACGCCGGATAACTATCCGCTGTCGCTGAACGCGCTGGTCAACGGCTGCAACCAGCTGTCGAGCCGGGATCCGGTGATGGCGTTGTCGGAAGAGACGGTGGCCGAGGTGTTGCAGCGGCTGATGCAGCGCAAGTACGTCAACGGCATCACGCAGGCGGGCGCGCGCGTGACCAAGTACGAGCACCGCATGCGCATCAAATGGTCGCTGGAGCAGGACAAGCTGGCCGTGTTGAGCATCCTGATGCTGCGCGGCCTGCAGACCGCCGGTGAAATCCGCACCCGCACCGGCCGCCTGCACGATTTCAAGACGGTGGGCGATGTCGAGCAGGCGTTGCAGTTCCTGATCGACAAATATCCGCCGCTGGTCTCGAAGCTGGCGCTGGCGCCGGGCACCAAGGAGCCGCGCTACGGCCAGCTGCTCGGTGGCGAAGATGCGTTGGCGCGGGAAGAAACCGCCGCCAGCATGGGCGGTACGGTCAGCGTGGCCGGGCAGGGCGGCCGCGTCGCCGCGCTGGAGCAGGAAGTCCAGCAACTGCGCCAGCAGGTGGAAGACCTGAGCGCGCAGTTTGCCGAATTCCGCCAGCAGTTCGAATAAGGTCGGGGGTCAAGTCTGACATTCGGACACGGCCTCTGCTGTAGCGCCCGCTACAGCAGAGGCCGTGTCCGAATGTCAGACTTGACCCCCTTGTTTATTCGAATTTGAACTCGATCAAGGCGTCGTTGGGGTAGCTCTTGTCGCCCAGCGGCACGGTGTACATCTTTCCATCCTCGTCGACCTTGAGCTCCTGCCTGCGGGCGCCATCGACCAGCGTGGCGCTGGCGATCAGGCGGTCGCTGCGCACGCTTATGTTGAAGTCCTTGAACGAGCACCAGTCCGTGGTCAGCGTGATGGTGTTGATCGTCGCCCGTATCAGGAACGGGATGTAGTTCTTTGCGATCGCCATCAGCACCCGGCACTCCAGCTGGATATCGCCCAGGCGCCGCATATCCGCCGGCACGCCGGCGCTGCGCACGTCCGGCATCCAGCCGTAATAACTCTTCTTCTGGTTCAGCACCACGTCGGCGTTGTCGTCTTCCGCCGCCCGGTTGCGCGGCAGCGTGAAACTGTGATCCGCCGCCAGCGGCACGACGATGTCGGTCTCGTTGCCGGACAGGCGCACCACCACGTTGTCCATGGCGCCGGCCGGCGCCTTCCTCTTGGTGTGCAGACGGAAGCGCAGTTGCTGCGCGTTCGGCGCCAGTGCGTGCTGGCTGTCGAAGGCGTCCAGGCCGGACAGCATGTAGCGGTAAGGCTGCATTTCCGGGCTGCGGGTGCCGTTGATGACGACCATCTGGTCCGACCCGGCTTCGGTCTCGGCCGCCGTGCCCGGCAGCGCCGCCACGGCGGCCGCCAGCAGCGCGGCGCTCACGAAGTATTTCCCTGCCATGCTTAGCCTTCCTCGCGACGGCGGCGCATCCAGACGGCGGCGGCGATCATCGCCACGCCGGCGGCGACGCCGATCCAGACACTCACGCCACTCAACGTGCCCCACGAGGCGTTGAAGATGGTGCCGGGCAACGCCAGCTTGTTGGCTTCATGGTGCAGCGTCACGCTGTCGGCTTCGAAGATGATCCACGAACCTGGAATCACGCCCAGCAGGATGCGGTCGACCACGCGGGTGACGAACCAGCCGGCGTCGAAGCCGAAGTGCAGCGCCTTCTCGGTCCACATCAGCAGCAGCGACACCACCAGCGGCGTGCCCACCGCCCACAGGAACACCTTGGAGCGCGCCATGCTCGACACCATCAGCAGCCAGCCTACCGTCGGCAAGGCCCACAGGATGTAGACCGGCAGCAGTCCCACCAGGCGCAGCGGCGTCAGGTAGAGGTCCGGGGCGATCAGCAGGGCGCCGAACAGGTTGGTGCCGTGCACCAGCATCGCGGTGCAGCCGGCCAGCAGGATCACCAGCGACAGCACGGTGCCGATCGCCACCGTGATCAGCGGCGCCACCACCAGGGCCAGCGCGACCTTGGACATGACGGTGGTCAGGTCCGACACCGGCAGCGATTTCCAGAACAGCAGGCTGCGGTCGCGGCGTTCGTCGTTCAGCGCGCCCAGGCAGTAGAAGAACACCAGGAAGCTCAGCACCATCATGATCGGCAGCGCCGACAGCATGTAGGCCTGCGACGCCGTTTCGACGATGCGCGCGCGCATCGCGCCTTCGACGGTGACGGTGCCGATCGACATGGTCTGGCCGTCGTCGCTAAAGTTGGCGTTGTGACCCAGGAAGATGCCGGTCAGCGCCAGCACCGCGATCAGCCCGGCGATGACGGCGGGGGCCCAGACCAGCATGCCCTTGTGCTCCCACAGTTCGCGTTTGATCAGCCATTTCATCGTTTTCATGCGTAGGTTCCTTTCATCGACGCGACAAACAGGTCGGCAACGCTGGGCGTGCGCAATTCCCCGAAGGTCGACAGTTGCAGCCGCGGTACGCCATCGAACAACATGATGGGCTTGCCGAACACGGTGCGCTGGCTCATCGGTTGCAGCGCGTTGGCGGCCGCCACGAATTGCGGCTCGACCATCACTTCGGTGAAGCGCTCGCCCACTTCGTCCATCGACGCCGCCAGCGAGATCCGGCCATCCTGGATGAACATCAGGTCGGTCAGGATGTGCTCGACTTCCTCGATCTGGTGGGTGGTGATCAGGATGGTCTTGTTCTCGTCGAAGTAGTCTTCCAGCAGGTTCTGGTAGAACTGCTTGCGGTACAGAATGTCCAGGCCCAGGGTCGGCTCGTCGAGCACCAGCAGCTTGGCGTCGATCGCCATCACCAGCGCCAGGTGCAGCTGCACCACCATGCCCTTGGACATGGCTTTGACCTTCATGTCCGGCTTCAGCTTGGTGTGGGCCAGGTATTTCTCGGCCTTGCTGCGGTCGAAGCGGGGATGCACGCCTTCGACAAAGGCGATCGCGTCCTTGACCTTCAGCCACTTCGGCAGGATGGCGACGTCGGCGATGAAGCAGACCTCGTTCATCAGCGCCTCGCGCTGGCTGCGCGGATCCATGCCCAGCACGCTCAACTCGCCGTCGAACTGGGTCAGGCCCAGGATGGCTTTGAGGGTGGTGGTCTTGCCGGAACCGTTGGGACCGATCAGGCCGACGATGCGACCTGCCTCGACCGTGAAGCTGGCGCCATTCAGCGCGGCTTGCTTGCCGTAATTCTTGCTGAGATTGGATGCCGTGATGATGGCGCTCATGACGCACCTCCAGGGGCGATCGGCTTGAGCAGGGTATCGAGTTCGAGGCCGAGGCGGCGGATACGTTCCAGCATCAGCGGCCATTCTTCGCGCAGGAAGCGCTCGCGTTCAGTGGCCAGCAGTTTGTCGCGGGCGCCGTCAGTGACGTACATACCTAGTCCCCTTCTTTTTTCAACGAGCGTTTCGTCCACCAGTTCCTGGTAGGCGCGAGATACGGTGATCGGATTGAGTTGATAGTCGGCGGCCACCTGCCGTACCGAGGGCAGGGCGTCGCCGGGCTTGAGCAGGCCGTCGAGCATCATGCCGATGACCTTTTCCTTGAGCTGCCGATAAATCGGCGCATTGTCATTCCAGCCTATCGTGGACATACATGTGGTCCTCTTTATGTGTGTTGATGGAGTGGTGTTGTAGTAAACTATAACACTAGAATTTAAAAAGGCAAGCATTTCTTGTGGTTTTATGTCGGCGACGGGGCTTGCGGCGGGCTTGGGTCATAATGGCGGCGTTATGCTTTTTTGCAGAAGGACACCATGATGCACTTACAACGCACGATCAAACTTGCCGCGCCGCTGATGCTGGCGGCTGCGCTGGCCGCCTGTTCCTCGCTGGTCGGCCCGCGCCAGGTGGAACTGCCGCAGGCGCGCATGCAGCAGAACCTGGACCGCAAATTCCCCGTGCGCCACCGCGTGCTGGGGGTGTTCGAGGTCGAGCTGAGCCATCCCCAACTGGCCATCCTGTCCGAGAACGACCGCGTGGCGCTGACCCTGGACGTGAACGTGGCGCCGCTGCTGGCGCGCCAGTCGTGGCGCGGCAGTATGGCGGTGTCGGGCCGCTTGAAGGTGGATAACGTGCGCAACGTCATCTACATCGGCGACGCGCATGTGGACCGCTTCGTGGTGGACGGCATGGACGAGGGCAAGCAGAACCAGATCGCCGGCATCGCCAATCTGCTGGGCGAGAGCACGCTCAAGGATGTAGCGGTACACAGCTTCCGTCCGGAAGACCTGCGCTACGCCGGCGTGCAGTTCGTGCTGACCGGGATCAGCACCAAGCCTGGCGCGCTGGTCGCCAACCTGCAGCCGGCGCCATAGGCCTGCGCTTTGCGCTGCGCGCCGGCACTTCGCGCCGTCTTGCCGCATTCCGTCGCATCACGTTCCGCGCCGCCGCGGCGCCCTGCATAGTGGCGTCACCTTAACCAGCGCCGCGGAGCCGATCATGATTCAGCAAATTGTCAGCCACACTCCTATCTATGTCTGGGCCTTGCTGGCCTTGCTGCTGTATCGCGGCGCGCTGGCCAGCCGCGACCGCGAGATCTCCTTGCGGAAACTGTTCATCATCCCGGCGGTGATGCTGTGGCTGTCGTTGTCCGGCATGAGCGTGCATGGCGCGCTGGGCGGCGGCGTATGGGGCGTCTGGGCCTTGGGCCTGGCGGCCGGCGCGGCGCTCACGTGGAAGCTCGGCAGCGGCGCCGTCATCGCGGTCAACCGCGCCGCCGGCACCGTGCGGCAGCGCGGCAGTTGGGCGCCGCTGATGCTGATGATCGCCATCTTCGTCACCAAGTACGTGGTGGCGGTGCTGACGGCCATGCATCCCGAGCTGCAACAGAACCTGGCGTTTGCCGCCACCGTCACCGTGCTGTTCGGCCTGTTCAACGGTGTGTTCATCGGCCGTCTGCTGCGCTATGTGGCCGCCTGGATGGGTCAAGCCGAGGCCAGCCTGGCTTGATGGATACGCCGGTTTCCTTGTAGTGCGGGGCAAGAGCTTCTACAATTCGCGACATTGACGAAATGTTGGAGCGAGACTCATGACGATATTTGGAATTGGACTGCACGTGCTGGTGGCGCTGTTCTTCGCCGTGCACGTGATCCGCAGCGGGCAGCAGATGTACTGGCTGATGATCCTGTTTATGTTTCCCGGACTGGGCAGCATCGTGTACTTCATCGCGATCTACCTGCCGGATTCAAAACTGAACCACGGCGCCCGCAAGGTGGTGACGGCGGCGGCCCGCTCGCTCGACCCGGGCCGGGACCTGCGCGAAGCGCGCGACGCCTATGCCTACACGCCCACCGCGCAGAACCAGATGCGCCTGGCCAGCGCCCAGCTGGAGGCCGGCGCCGCCGACGAGGCGGCCGCCACCTACGAAGCCTGCCTGCAGGGACCGTTTTCGGGCGACCTGGAAATCCGCTACGGCGCCGCGCGCGCCACTCTGGCCTGCGGCCGCGCCGCCGCCGCCGTGTCGCATCTGCAAACCATCCGCGCCGCCGACGCCAATTTCCGCGGCGAGCAAGTGTCGCTGCTGCTGGCCCAGTCGCTGGCCGCGGCCGGCCGCCAGGACGAGGCGAAGGCCGAGTTCGAGTTTGCGCTGGGCCGCTACAACAGCTTCGCCGTACAGGCCGAGTTCGCGATCTGGGCGGCCGGCGCCGGCGATACGGCGCGCGCCGGCCAGCTGCACGCCGAACTGCAGCGTACGATGGAACGCTGGACCCGCCACACGCGCGATATGAACCAGGAATTGATACGCCGCCTGAATACGGCGATGGCGGCCGTCAAGCGCTGATTACTTCGGTTTGACGCTGTGGCCGGGGTTGTTGGCGCCCCCGGTGGCGGCGATGGCCTGGTTGAGCTTGGCCATGGTCGCCGGCGCCACGTCCTTGCTGCAGGCGATGTGGCGCTTCATCCCCGGCGGCATGTCGGGAAAATCATACTGCACGGTCGACTGCAATAACTTTTCCTTCGGACGGAAATAGTTCAAATCTTCGCGGTCGACAAACATGAACGAGGCGCGGCCCACCGCCAGCATGCGCATCATCAGCGTGGTTTCCACCGTGCGGCTCATGACGTGGATTTTGCCGCCCTTGATCATCTGGTCCAGCACCGGCCCGTAGGACACGCCTTCGACCACGCCCAGCGTCAGGCTGGCGTCGTCCAGCAAGGAAGGCAGCGTCTGATGCGCCGTGACGCGCTGCACATAATCCTGCGAAATCAGCACGGTGTGCGGCAAGTCCTCATGGATGGGCGAGCTGAACTGCGCCACCGCTTCGCGCTCGGGCAGCCGGTACCAGCTGATCGAACAGTAATTGGTGGCCCCGTGCGTGAGGTTGGCCCAGATCCGTTTTTGCGGTTCGTTGACGAACTTCGCAGGGATGCCGGCGAGATTGAAAATGTTTTTCGCGCGCTCCAGCAGGAAGCCCTGAGCCTGGCCCTGCTCGATGTAATGGTAGGGCGGCTTGTCGCGCCAGGCCACGGTCAGCGTCTTGGGAGCGCACCAGCCGCTGCCGCTCAGCAGTGCGGTGGCGGCCAGTAGACCGCAGCGAAGGAAACAGGTACGTATCGTCATGAATCGATTATAGGGCCATCCACTGCGCCGCCGCCAGAACTGTGGGAGAATCTTGTTCGTTTGATAAAAAGGAGACCCATGAACGCCATGTTGCCCGCATTCGTCGCCGCCAGCGATGTCGTCGATTTTCACCATCCCGACGTGCAGGCCCTGGCCCGTTCGCTCCAGGCCGGCACGCCGCGCGCCACGGCGCAGCGCTGCTTCGAATGGGTGCGCGACCAGATCGAGCACAGCATCGATTACCAGCGCGACGAGATCAGCTGCAACGCCTCCGAGGCGCTGGCGCTGGGCACCGGCCTGTGCACCGCGAAGAGCCATCTGCTGGTGGCGCTGCTGCGCGCCAACGGCATCCCGGCCGGCTTCTGCTACCAGCGCCTGACGCTGCGCGCCGCCGGTTCGCCGTTCTGCACGCATGGCCTGGTGGCGGTGTGGCTGGAAGAGGGCGGCTGGTACCGCTGCGATGCGCGCGGCAACAAGGCCGGCGTGCATTGCGAATTCACGCCGGGGGCGGAAAACCTGGCCTTCCCGGTGGTGACGCCGGGCGAGCGACTGTATCCGCAGGTGTGGGCGCAACCGTGGCCAGAACTGGTGCGGCGCATGCGCGAGCTGCCGTCGATCTCGGCCTATTGCGTGACGCCGATCGACGCCGCGCCGCCGGCGGACGGGGTGGCGATTACGCTGGAATGACGGCGCCGTCGAGCGCGTGGCGCGTGATGGCGCCGGCGCTGTCGATGGCGATCCAGCCGCCGCGCGGCGGTAGCGCGTCCGGCTCCCAGTCCGGCAGCACGTAGCGGCGCTTGCCGTCGACCTCGTGCAGGGCGGGGCGGTGGGTGTGGCCGTGGATCATGACGTCGGCGCCGGTGGCGGCGAACACGTCGCGGATCGCCTGCGGCGTCACATCCATGATCTCGTAGGATTTATTGCCCTGGTCCTTGCGGCTGTTCTCGCGCATGCCGGCGATGATGGCCTTGCGTTGCGCCAGCGGCATCGCCACGAATTGCTGCTGCCACGCGGGCTGGCGCACCATGGCGCGGAATTCCATGTACTTGACGTCCTCGGTGCACTGGGCGTCGCCGTGCAGTACCACCAGGCGCCGGCCGCCGATCTCGGTCACATAGGTTTCCGGCAGCAGGGTCAGGCCCGCGGCGGCGGCGAACTGCGCGCCGACCAGGAAATCGCGGTTGCCGGCGATCCAGTAGACGGCCACGCCCGCATCGCTGACGCTGCGCAGCGCGGCAATGATTTGCTGGTGATAGGGATCGCTGATATCGTCGTCGCCGGCCCAGTATTCAAACAGGTCGCCAAGCAGGTACAACTGTTGCGCGCGCCGCGCATGCCGTTCCAGGAAGTCGAAAAACGCGACGCCGGTGGCGGGATGCGCGGGCTGCAAATGCAGATCGGAGATAAACAGCGCGCAGACCGGGTCCGCGCGCATGTTGGTGTCGCTCATTAATTAAGCAGCCAGTTCGATCTTCTCGATGATGACGTCTTCCGCCGGCACGTCGGCGAACATGCCGCTGCGGGTGGTTTTGACTTTCTTGATGGCGTCGACCACGTCGGTGCCTTCGATGACTTTACCGAACACGGCGTAACCCCAGCCGTCCTGGCCTGGGTAGTCCAGGAAGGAGTTGTTCTTCACGTTGATGAAGAACTGGGCCGAGGCCGAATGCGGCGCCGAGGTGCGGGCCATGGCCAGCGTGTAGGTGTCGTTCTTCAGACCGTTCTTGCCTTCGTTTTCGACGGTGGTGTCGGCCGGCTTCTGCTTCATGCCTGGCTCGAAACCGCCGCCCTGGACCATGAAACCGTCGATCACGCGGTGGAAGATGGTGTTGGCGTAGTGGCCCGCTTCCATGTAGGCCAGGAAGTTGGCAACCGATTTAGGCGCCTTCTCGTCGTTCAGTTCGACGGTCATGTTGCCCATGTTGGTGGTGATGATTACGTTGGTCATGTTGTTATCCTGAGGTAGTTAAAAAATACGGCAGGCCGCTATTTTACAGTTTTGGCTGGACAGGGGTCTTCAAAATCGTCGCCGACTTGATCACGACCGGGATCACGGGGATGTTTTGGAAGATGCCCTTGTCGTCGACCAGCACGCCTTTGATCTTGTCGACCACTTCCTGGCCCTTGATGACTTTGCCGAACACGGTGTAGCCGAAACCGTCGCGGCCAGGGTAGTTCAGGGCTTCGTTGTCGGCCACGTTGATGAAGAATTGCGAGGTGGCGGAGTTGGGATCGCCGCTGCGGGCCATGGCCAGCGTGTAGTTGTTGTTGGTCAGGCCGTTCTGCGATTCGATCGCCACCGGCGCATTGGTTTTCTTTTGCTTGAGCTTTTCATCGAAGCCGCCGCCCTGGATCATGAAGCCGTCGATCACGCGGTGGAAGATGGTGCCCTTGTAAAAGCCGGCCTTTACATAGGTCAAGAAATTGTCGACCGACTTGGGCGCTTTCTCGTGGTTCAGTTCGACCACGATGTCGCCCATCGAGGTCTTGATCTCCACTTGCGGCGTGGCGGTGTTGGCGGCCGGTGCGGCCGGAGCGGCGGCCAGGGCCGCGCCGGACAGGGCGACGCCGGCAAACATGGTCATCAGTTTGGCGAACAGTGATGGCTGAGTTTGGTGCATTGTTACTTCCTCGTAGTGGGTTTATCCGGGTCGAACTGGCCGACTAGCCAAAAATCCTAAAGCAGATTGGGTCTATGCTGTTTTTATCAATGCTATACTTGTCCATTCTACCCCTTAGAAGGTGGAAAGAATAACTACCGAGTGTCAGCCGGTCTCCAACGTGATGCGATGAATACCAGGTGCGCGCCCACTGCGCCGCGCCCGGTCCTCGTATTGCCCGGGACCGCGGCGCGCGCTATACAAAGAACAAGCAAAGAAACCGCAAGAGCCCGATGAGCAATTTAAAGATTTACAACACGCTGGCGCGTGACAAGCAGACATTCGTTCCCATCGAGGCAGGCAAAGTGCGCATGTACGTCTGCGGCATGACCATCTACGATTACTGCCACATCGGCCACGCCCGCATGATGATGGCGTTCGACGTCATGTACCGCTGGCTGCTGGCCTCCGGCTACCAGGTCACCTATGCCCGCAACATCACCGACATCGACGACAAGATCATCAAGCGCGCGGTCGAGAACGGCGAGACCATCTCGCAGTTGACCACCCGTTTCACGCGGTACATGGACGAAGACACCGGCGCGCTGGGCATCCTGCCGGCCACGCTGGTGCCGCGCGCCACCGAATACGTGCCGCAGATGCTGGCGCTGATCGAGACGCTGGAAGCCAAGGACCTGGCCTACCAGGGCGAGGACGGCGACGTCAACTACGCGGTGCGCAACTTCCCCAACTACGGCAAGCTGTCCGGCAAGTCGCTGGACGACCTGCGCGCCGGCGAACGCGTCGACGTCAACACCGGCAAGCGCGATCCGCTGGACTTCGTGCTGTGGAAGGCGTCCAAGGACGCCGAGCCGGACGAGGTCAAGTGGGACTCCAAGTGGGGCAAGGGCCGTCCGGGCTGGCACATCGAGTGCTCCGCCATGTGCTCGGCGCTGCTGGGCGAACACTTCGACATCCACGGCGGCGGCGCGGATCTGCAGTTCCCGCACCACGAAAACGAAATCGCGCAGTCGGAAGGCGCGTTCGGCCACACGATGGTCAACTACTGGGTGCACAACGGTTTCGTGCGCGTGGATAACGAGAAGATGTCCAAATCGCTGGGCAACTTCTTCACCATCCGCGACGTGCTGAAGAAGTACGACGCCGAAGTGGTGCGCTTCTTCATCCTGCGCGCCCACTACCGCAGCCCGCTGAACTATTCGGACGTGCACCTGGACGACGCCCGCGTCGCGCTGACCCGCCTGTACACCGCGCTGGACGGCATGGACGGCGACGGCCTGGCGTTGGACTGGAGCGAACCGTACGCGGTGCGCTTCGCCGAGGCGATGGACGACGACTTCAACACGCCGGTCGCGCTGGCCGTGCTGTTCGAGCTGGTGAGCGAACTGAACAAGTCGAAGTCGCCCGCCGTGGCGCGCCAGCTCAAGGCCCTGGCCGGCGTGATCGGCCTGCTGGGCCGCACGCCGCAGGAATTCCGCCAGGCCGCGGTCGGCGCGTCCGACGCCTCCGGCGACGCCGCCATCGCGGCACAGATCGCCAAACGCATCGAAGCCAAGAAGGCGCGCAACTTCGCCGAATCGGACAAGATCCGCGCCGATCTGCTGGCGGCCGGCGTCATCCTCGAAGACAAGCCTGACGGCACGACCAACTGGCGCCGCGCATAATGGTCACCGCCAAGGATAACGAGGGCGCAGCCGGCCCGGTATCGGCCGTGCCGCCGTACTGGGAACAGGCCAAGATCGAGCTCATGAAGCGGGACCGCATCATGAAAAAGCTGATCCCGCAATTTGGCGACCTGCACCTGGTCGGCCACGACGACCCGTTTACCACCTTGGCGCGCTCCATCGTCGGCCAGCAAGTGACCACCAAGGCGGCCGACACCGCCTGGAAGAAGCTGCTGCTGGTCAGCCCGAAATGCTCGCCGGCGCAGATCATCAAGGCCGGCGCCGAGCAATTGTCGGCCTGCGGCCTGTCCAAGCGCAAGACCGAATACATCCTCGACCTGGCCGACCACTTCAAGAACAAGCGCGTCCACACCAGCCAGTGGGACCAGATGGATGACGAAGCCGTCATCGCCGAACTGGTGCAGATCCGCGGCATCGGCCGCTGGACAGCCGAGATGTTTTTGATATTTAATCTGCTGCGGCCGAATGTTTTGCCGCTCGATGACCCCGGTTTGATCCAGGGCATCAGCCAGAATTATTTTTCCGGCGAACCTGTGTCCCGTAGCGACGCGCGCGAGGTTTCGGCCAACTGGGAGCCGTGGCGCACGGTGGCGACCTGGTACTTATGGCGTAGCCTGGACCCGGTTGCTGTAGAATAGATGCTCTAATCGCTGTGCGAGGCGTTTTTGTGTCCGCATGGCTGAGAATAATCACGGAGGTACAATGACCAAAACGACTTTCCTCAACTTTGAGCAACCGATCGCCGAACTCGATGGCAAAATCGAAGAGCTGCGTTTCGTCCAGGACGATTCGGCTGTCGACATCTCTGAGGAGATCGACCGTCTGGCCAAAAAGAGCCAGCAACTGACCAAAGACATCTACGCCAAGCTGACCCCCTGGCAGGTTGCGCAGATCGCGCGCCACCCACAGCGTCCATACACGATGGACTATGTGAACGAAATCTTCACCGACTTCCACGAACTGCACGGCGATCGCAGCTATGCGGACGACCTGTCGGTGGTGGGCGGCCTGGCGCGCTTCAATGGCCAGGCTTGCATGGTGATCGGCCATCAAAAGGGCCGCGACACCAAGGAACGCGCGCTGCGCAACTTCGGCATGCCGAAGCCGGAAGGCTATCGCAAGGCCATGCGCCTGATGAAGCTGGCCGAGAAGTTCGGCATTCCGATCTTCACCTTCGTCGACACGCCGGGCGCGTTCCCGGGCATCGACGCGGAAGAGCGCGGCCAGTCGGAAGCGATCGGCCACAACCTGTACGTGATGGCGGAACTGAAAGTGCCGCTGATCGCCACCATCATCGGCGAAGGCGGCTCCGGCGGCGCGCTGGCGATCGCCGTGGGCGACGCGGTGCTGATGCTGCAATACGCGACCTACTCGGTGATCTCGCCGGAAGGCTGCGCCTCGATCCTGTGGAAGACCTCCGAGCGCGCCGCCGACGCGGCCGAAGCGCTGGGCCTGACCGCGCACCGCCTGAAGGCGATGGGCCTGATCGACAAGATCGTCACCGAGCCGCTGGGCGGCGCGCATCGCGATCCGAAACAGATGGCCACGCTGCTCAAGCGCGCGCTGGCTGATTCGCTGCGCCAGTTCCACGGCATGAAGACCAAGGACCTGCTGGAAGCCCGCCACGAGAAACTGATGAGCTACGGTAAGTTCAAAGAAACCACGCCGCAAGAGTAAGCGCGCGGCATGACACAACGACCGGGGGCGCATGCCCCCGGTTTGCATTTTGGAGCAGCAATTGAAGAAGCAACAGATCCCGACCTTGTCCTCAACCTTCGCACAAGCCGTCGCCGCCGCGCTGGCGCAGCAGCCGGGTGCGCCGCGCATGGCGGTAGCCCTCAGCGGCGGCCTCGACTCGTCGGCGCTGCTCCACCTCGCGCACGCCTACGCGCAAGCGCATGGTGTGGCCCTGTACGCCTTCCACGTCCACCACGGCCTCAGCGCCAACGCCGACGCCTGGCTGGCGCACTGCGAACAAGCCTGCGCCGCGCTGGGCGTCGCCTTTGAAGCGCGCCGCGTGCAGCTGGCGAACCTGCAGAAGAGCGGCACCGAAGCGGCGGCCCGCAAGGTGCGCTACGCCGCGCTGGGCGCGCTGTGCGCCGGGCACGACGTCAAGCTGCTGCTGACCGCGCACCATCTGGACGACCAGGCCGAGACCGTGCTGCTGCAACTGCTGCGCGGCTCCGGCCCCGCCGGCCTGTCCGGCATGGACGCCGCCAACGCCGCGCCCGAGCTGTTGGCCAATCCCGAGCTGGTGATGGTGCGGCCGCTGCTGCCGGCCTCGCGCAAGCAACTGGCCGCTTACGTGGCCGAGCACGGCATCGCCCACATCAACGACGAATCCAACGACGACCCGCGCTTCGCCCGCAACGCGCTGCGCCACAAGGTGATGCCGGCGCTGGATGCAGCCTTTCCCGGCTTCCAGGAACGCTTTGCGCGCAGCGCCCAGCACGCGCAGTCGGCCCAGCGCCTGCTGACCGAGCTGGCGGAGCAGGACCTGGCCCTGTGCCTGGTCGACGACTGCATCGATATTGCCCAGCTGCGCCTGCTGAGCCTGGATCGCAGCTACAACATGCTGCGCCGCTGGTTCGCCACCCGCAATCTGCGCATGCCGAGCGCGGCCTGGCTGTCCGAAATGCTGGTGCAGTTGTTGGAAGCACGCGACGGTGCGCAACCGCTGGTAACCCACCCGGATTGTCACGTAAGACGCCATCGCGACCGCCTGCACATCACGCCCAAACTGCAAGACCTGGAAGGCACGCGCGAAGACGAGTTCGACAAAACGCCGGGCACCTCGTTCCGCTGGAACGGCGAAACCGCTATGGCGTTCCCGGCCTACGGCGGCGTGCTGCACTTCGAGCCGGCCGGCGAGAGCGAAGGCGGGCTGGATGCCGATTGGCTGCGCGGCCAGTCCTTGCTGATTGAATTCCGCAAGGGCGGCGAGCGCCTCAAGCCGGCCCACAACCGTCCGACACGCGGACTCAAGTATCATTACCAGGCGTTGAACATTCCTGCCTGGGAGCGCTCGCGCCTGCCGGTGGTCAGCGCCGGCCGCCAGGTGCTGTTCGCGGCCGGGGTCGGCATGGATTGCAACCACCTGGTGGGTGAGGGTGTTTCACGCTGGCGCCTGCGTTGGCAGGCTGTATAGACAATCACCCCTATCTGCCGAATTTTGTATGTAGATATGTCTATACGGTATGACTTTATGAGTTTTTTGACTTGTTATTTTGCAGTGCGGCATGTAGAGTTAAGGGTTCCATTTACCTTTATTTGAGCGGAAAACTCTCTGTTATGGCTTTAATCGTGCACAAATATGGCGGTACGTCGATGGGTTCGACGGACCGTATCAAGAACGTGGCGCGGCGTGTCGCCAAGTGGCATGACGCCGGGCACCGCATCGTCGTCGTCCCATCGGCCATGTCCGGCGAGACCAACCGCCTGATTTCGCTGGCCAAGGAAATCCAGGCCCAGCCCGACCCGCGTGAACTGGACATGATCGCCTCCACCGGCGAGCAGGTGTCGGTTGGCCTGCTGTCGATGGCGCTGCTGGCGATCGGCAAAAAAGCCGTGTCCTACGCCGGCTGGCAAGTCGCGATTAAAACCGATTCCGCTTTCACCAAAGCCCGCATCCAATCGATCGACAATGAAAAAGTGAACCGCGACCTCGATGACGGCAAGATCGTCATCATCACCGGCTTCCAGGGCGTGGACGATGGCGGCAACATCTCGACGCTCGGACGCGGCGGTTCGGACACTTCCGCCGTGGCGATCGCCGCCGCGATGAAGGCCGACGAATGCCTGATCTTCACCGACGTAGACGGTGTGTACACGACCGATCCACGCGTGGTGTCGGACGCGCGCCGGCTCAAGGCGATCACGTTTGAAGAAATGCTGGAACTGGCGTCGCTGGGCTCGAAAGTGCTGCAAACCCGCTCGGTGGAATTCGCCGGCAACTATCGCGTGCCGACCCGCGTTCTGTCGTCGCTGACCGACCCGATGCTGGACCTGGAAGTAGAAGCCAACTCGGGCACCCTGATTTCGTTTGAGGAAGATACACACATGGAACAAGCAGTCATCTCCGGTATCGCGTTTAACCGCGACGAGGCCAAAATCACCGTGCTGGGCGTGCCCGACCGTCCAGGCGTGGCGTACCACATCCTGGGCCCGGTGGCCGACGCCAACATCGAAGTCGACATGATCATCCAGAACCAGTCGGTCGACGGCAAGACGGACTTCACCTTCACCGTGTCGCGCAACGACTACCAGCGCGCCGTGGACGTGCTCAACGGCACCAAGGAACAGCTGGGCGCCGCCAGCGTCACCGGCGACGCCAAAGTGTCGAAGATCTCGGTGGTGGGCGTCGGCATGCGCTCGCACGTGGGCGTGGCGTCGCAGATGTTCCGCACGCTGTCGGAAGAGGGCATCAACATCATGATGATCTCGACCTCGGAAATTAAAATCTCCGTGCTGATCGACGAAAAATACATGGAACTGGCCGTGCGCGCGCTGCACAAAGCGTTCGAGTTGGAGAAGGCATAAAATTTTCAAAAAATATCGTCGGCTAGCCTTGACCAATCCGGTCTCGCTCTATACTATGACGGTCGTCTGCTCTAGCGCAGTTTGGTAGAAAAGACATAGTTGAGTGATCGACTAGGAGACGTGGCCGAGTGGCCGAAGGCACATCCCTGCTAAGGATGCATACGGCTTATACCTGTATCGTGGGTTCGAATCCCACCGTCTCCGCCAGAACTAATAAAAAAGCCTCCCCTGCGGGAGGCTTTTTTATTAGTTCCGGACGGAGGCGGTGGGATTCGAAGACGGAGCGCCCTGAGGGCGCGAAGGCTCTCCGAATCGCCCAACTGCTGGCGCTGCGCGCCAGCCCCGCGCGCCGAGGGCGCGCGACGCATGCGTCACCCGAGCGCGTCCCTTGACCAAACGTAGAACGACCTATACGATATCGATCGCCTACTCCATAGCAACATCGTAGAGAAGGAAAAGTTGAGCGATCGACTAGGAGACGTGGCCGAGTGGCCGAAGGCACATCCCTGCTAAGGATGCATACGGCTTATACCTGTATCGTGGGTTCGAATCCCACCGTCTCCGCCAGTATTTTTAGAAACCCGCTTCGGCGGTTTTTTTATTGGTGCGTTCTCATAGGAGAAACGGCCTTTTTTCTGTCCAGTGACGTCCGCCGTTGTCCGCCCCAATCCAGTTTCGCTGGAGGGGTAGGCGGGCGGGCTACTATGCCGACGGCGGCGGCTTGCAGTTGCAGGTGTCCGCGACCGGCACGCAGAGCTGGGTATTCCGCTACCGGCGCGCCGGAAAACGCCACGAGATGGGACTAGGATCGTGCCAGATCGTGGGGCTTGCGCGCGCGCGCCATGCAGGCCGCCCAGCAAGCCAGGCGCATGACCTTCGACCAGTGCGCCGCCGGCTACATTCAGGCCCACGAGGGCGGCTGCCGCAATCCCAAGCATGTAGCGCAACGGAAAAGCACTCTGGCAACCTACGCGTCGCCGGTGATCGGCGCGCTGCCGGTGACCGATGTCGACACCGCCATGGTGGTCAAGGTACTCGCGCCGATCTGGAACACCAAAAACGAAACGGCGACCCGCCAGCGCGGACGCATCGAGAGCATCCTCGACTGGGCGACGGTCAGCAGCTTCCGGCAGGGCGAGAATCCGGCGCGCTGGCGCGAGACCTCCGCCTTCATGGTGGAGCTGCGCCGCCGAGAGGGGATCGCCGCGCGCCGTGGAGTTCGCCATCCTGACGGCGGCGCGGTCGGGCGAGGTGCGCGGCGCCAGTTGGGACGAGGTCGATCTGGAGGCCCGCCTATGGACCGTACCGGCGTCGCGGATGAAAGCGGGCACGGAGCGCAGGGTGCCGCTCTCGGACGCCGCCCTGGCGCTCCTGGGCGCCTTGCCGCACCAGTGCGCGTTGCTGTTCCCGGGGATGAAAGACCAGCCATTGTCCGATATGAGCCTGACTGACGGCTGTGCTGAGGCGTATGCGGCGCACCGGTATCACGATCCACGGCTTCCGCTCCACCTTCCGCGACTGGTGCGCCGAGGCGGCCGGCAACGCCTTTACGCGCGAGGTCTGTGAGCATGCGCTTGCCCACAGCCTGCCCGAACGGGTGGAGGCGGCCTATCGGCGCGGCGACCAGTTGGATAAGCGCATCCTGCTCATGCAGGCCTGGGCGGATGATTGCGGGCGGACGGCGCCGGGAAAATGGGACATGACTCCTTTTATTGTTCCAGCACGAGAACCGCCGATGGCTGGGAAATCGGGATGTCGTCAAGACCGCTGAAATTGAGGGGGAAAGACTCAATGTCGCATCGGTACGTTCGTCGCTCGCCGGCCGCGGCCCGGTGCCCATTTAGCGGCGGACGCCAATTCGCTTCTGACTAATGCGGTCGTTGGCCCCGGAGCGACGTAAGCCGCCCCGGGGCCCATAAAGACCCTTGAATCAGCTGGTGCGGGCAAGGTCGTGGAGTCCCTTCACCAGTCGCGCCATCTGCGCTTCTGATGTGAACACAGATGGCGTGACCCTTACGCAAGCTCCTGAAGCAAGTCCATCGCGGTGCACCGTGAACACGCCAGCGTCGTTCAGCAATCGTTTGGCGACGGCTACGTTGTCGGCCAGTGAGGTGCGGCCGGCTAAGCGGAACGAGGCGATGGCGCTGCTCAGACGCGGATCCGGAGAGGCCAGCAGCTCGATGCCGCTTATCCCGCGCGCCGGCTCCACCCACAGGTTGCGCAACCTGCGCAGGCGAGCTTGCTTGTTGGCGACGCCTATCCGTTCGTGCAAATCCAGGGCCGGCGGCAAGGCCAGGAATGCCGCGAAGTTGACGGTGCCCGTATGCAGCCGCAGGCGGATGTCGTCCCCATCGCCCGAGCCCAGCGCGGTGTCGATGTCTGGAACCCGGCCGCGCTTGATGTAAACCGCACCCACGCCCACCGGCGCACCGATCCATTTGTGCAGGTTGATGGCGGCGAAGTCGGCTTCCAAGTCAGGGATGCGCATGTCCAACTGGCCGAACCCGTGCGCCGTGTCGACGATGACGTCGATGCCGCGTTGGCGCGCCATGCGGCTGATTTCGGCCACCGGCAGCACCATGCCGTTGCGATGGTTGACGTGGGTGAGCAACATCAGCTTGAGGCGCGGCTGGGCGTCCATGGCTTGTCGATAGCGCTCGATCAACATGTCGTGCGTGGCCGGCTCCGGCATCGCGATGGCGACCGCCTTGATATTGCGTCGTCGCTGCAGGCCGCGCAAGGCGTCGATGCTGCAGTCGTAGTCGATGTCGGCATACAGCACCACATCGCCTTCACGCAGGCGGTTGTAGCCGCCGATCAAGGTCATCAGCGCTTCTGTGGCGCCGCGCGTGAGGACTATTTCATCGGGGTGCACGCCGAGCGCGGCGGCGGCGCGCTCGTGCGCCACCCTGAACTGGGCCGGAAAGCGCGTCCGGCCGTACCAGGCGTTGCCGCGGTTGACCTCGACGGTGTGCCGGGCGTATGTTTCCAGCACTGGCCGCGCCATGGAACCCCAGTAGCCGTTGTCGAGCAACACGACCTCATCGCTCATGTCGTACAGCCCGGCCACCTGCGACCAATAGCCTTCGTCTTTGGCGAGCGCATCGGGCGTCAGGCCGGGGGGCGGCGGCGGCGCGGCCGCCGCCGACACGGTTAGCGCCGCCAAGGCGCCGGCCGGTGCCCAGGGCAGCACGGTGGCAGCCCGCAACCAGCCCCGGCGTTGTTGATCAACCCTCAAAACTTCACCCGGTATTCGACGAACAGCTTGCGTCCGTCCGTGTCGTACGGCGCGTTACGGGAGTAGATCAAGCCGCGGCTGGCCTGGAACGTGGCTTCGTCCGGATACGAATTGAAAACGTTGTCCATGCCAAAGCGCAAGGAGTGCAGCTTGCTGATCTGGTAGGTGCCGGCCAGGTCGATGAAGCGCATGGCGGCGAAACGCTGGAACACGTCGCCGCTGGCGTTGCCGGTGCTGTCGGTCCAGGCGCCGTAATAGCGCAGGCGTGCCAGGCCACCCCATTTGCCGAGATCGTAGGTGCTGCTGAAGGTGGCCTTCTGGCGCGGCAGGCGCTGTTCAAAGATGGTGCGCTGCGTGGCGTTGGTGGCGACGCTGGAGTTGCCGCCATCGATCTCGGTGCTGTTGTAGTTGTAGGCGGTAGTCAGGTTCAGTTTGCCTTTTCCGAGGCGGCGCTGGTAACTGCCGACGATGTCGATGCCGCGTGTGCTGGTGTCGAAATCGTTGGTGAAATACGTGACCGAGCTGTAGCCGAGTGGATTGGCGACACCGGCGGGAATGGCGAGCGACGCAGAGGTGCTGAAGCGGTCCGTGACCTTGATGGAATATATGTCTACCGAACCGGAGAAGCCATGGTCGTTTTTCCAGGTGACGCCGAGCGACAGGTTTTTCGACTTCTCGGGCTTCAGCGGCTTGGCTCCCAGCAGCACCGCAAGCGGGGCGCTGTTGGCCAGGCGGCCGCTGGTGAAAATCTGCAAGGTCTTGGTGTCCAGGCCCTGGTTGGTGCTGCTGGTGTTGAGCTGGCCCGGGGTCGGCGCGCGGAATCCGGTCGAGAACGAGCTGCGTGCGGCGAAGCCCGGGGTGATGGCGTAACGGGCCGACAGCTTGCCATTGCTGGTGCTGCCGAATTCCGAGAAATGCTCGTAGCGGGCGGCGGCGCCCACGCTCAGGGCGCGGCTCAGTGGAGCTTCCACGTCCAGGTAGGCGGCGTACACGTTTTCGGTCCAGCGTCCTGCCTGGCGCGCGCTGAAGCCCGGTGCGCCGTTCGAATTGGCCTCCAGTCCGGTGGCCGCGCCCGCGCCCACCGCATACGAGGCCGGGTCGCCGGCGCTCACGCCGTAGGTTTCGTTGCGCCATTCTGCGCCGAAGGCCACGTTGACGGGCTCGGCCAATTCGGCGAGCCGCCATGCGTAATTGAAGTTGGCGTTGACGTTCTTTTCTTCCTGCGACAACTGGCCGAGGTAAAAGGCGGTCGGACTGGCGGGGCCGAGCGAGGCGTTGATCGAGTTCGACAAATAATAGTCGATGCGGTTGCGTCCGAACGAGCTGCCGATGTCCCAGCTGAAGTGGTCGTTGATGCTGCCGCGCAGGCCGGCCGCCAATTGCAGGTCGTTTTGCTTGTTGCGATATTGCGGGCTGAAGCCGGTCGGATAGATGCTGCGCAAGTTCCAGCCCGGGAAGATTTTGCTGGCCCCGAAAGCGCCGCTGGTGGTGTCTGGATTACGCCAGTTGAAGTCGGACGTGCCGTCGCTCAGCCCAAACAGGCCGTAGCTGTAGAGCACCAGATCATCGTTCAGCGCATATGTGCCGTTGTAGCCTGCGCGTTGATTGTCGAGTTCAGGCTGGCCCCAACGCTGCACCGGATTCGGCACGGACAAGTCCGGATGCGCGGCCTGAAAGGCGATGGCGTCGGGACGCTGGCGCGTGCGTGAGGTGGGATCGGACTGGGCCAACTCCGCGAACAGCACCAGGCGGCCGTTGTCGCCGAAGGCGAAGCCGCTGCGCGCGCTGAGCTCGTTGCTCCTGCCGTCGCCTTCCGAATACTGTGCATGGCGCGCCGAAATCTCGCTGCCGACGCTGTCGTCGAGAATGATGTTGATGACGCCGGCGATGGCGTCGGAGCCGTACTGCGCCGACGCACCGTCGCGCAGGACTTCGATGCGCTTAATGGCGCTGGCGGGAATTTGCGCCAGGTCGGCCGATTGCGCGCCGCGTGTGCCCAGCAGGGCGCTGCGATGGAAGCGCTTGCCGTTGACCAGAACCAGCGTCTGGTCCGGCGACAGGCCGCGTAGGGTGGCGGGACGGACGAATACCTGGCCGTCGGCCATCGGCAGGCGCTGCACCACGTAGGATGGCACCAGTTGGGCCAGTACGTCGTTGAGGTCGGTGGCCGCGACGGCGGCGATGTCCTGGCGGGTGAACACGTCCACCGGCGCCATGGTGTCGAACTGGGTGCGGTTTGCGCCACGGGTGCCGGTGACGATCACGGCGTTTTGCTGGGCCTGGTCCTGCGCGGCAGGCGGCGGGGTGGCAGTATCGGCGGCTTGCGCCTGGGCGTGTTGGAAAGCCTGCAGCGCGAGCAGCGCCACGGCGGCGGCGATTTGATGTGGGTGGAAATTCATCGGTGAGTTCTTTGCAAATGTAGGGCCATCAGCCACGGAATTTTGTGCAAGTGCAGGCGTCCCTGTATCTGCTTTGGAGAAAATCTCTTTTGAAAATTTGAACTATCTTCAATAACTAACAGTTCGTATCAACGGCGATATTCTATGCAATTCATGTTTCCTCAAGATGACACGAATTGGTTTATTTCAATGGAATATTGAGGACGGGGAGAGCGCCGGCAAGGTGCGCAGGCGAGCAGGGCGATGGCGGCGTTCGGCCTCCCGCGCATCGCAGGACGTGCCGTCTCGGACCCGCAGTGCCATGGAATTCAAGTGCAGTAAATGACTTGCGGTCACAAGCTGGTAGGCCGATCAACATGCCGTCGGGCAATGCGGGCCGCAGGCTTGCCAAAGGGGATATCAGGCGAGACCGGCCTGTTTGAGCCGGCGATACAAGGTGCGCTCGCTCATGCCCAAGGCGGCCGCCAGCGCTTTGCGCGAGCCGGCAAAGTTGCGCGCGAACTCGGCGAAACCTGCTTCATCCAATGGCGCTGCGCTGGGCGGCACGGCAGGTGCGACCAGGCCCAGGTGGGCCACCTTGATTTCGCCATCGTCGGCAAATAGCCGCGCGCGCTCAATGACGTTGCGCAGCTCCCGTATATTGCCGGGCCATGGATACCGGCCCAGCGCCGCCAGCGCCTCGGACGAGATGCGCTGGGTGGCATTGCCGCCACTGCGTTGCAGCAAGGACTCCACGAGCAGCGCAATGTCGCCGCTGCGCTCACGCAGTGGCGGCAGGCGCAACGGGAAGGCGGCGATCCGGTAGTACAGGTCCTGACGGAATTGGCCGTCGGCGACCATGCGTTCGAGCGGCTTGTGGGTCGCCGTCACCAGGCGGAAGTTGGTCTGCAGCGTTTCCAGTCCGCCGACGCGGCGATAGGTTCCCGATTCGATCAGCCGCAGCAACTTGACCTGCATGCTGAGCGGCACGTCGCCGATTTCATCGAGGAACAGGGTGCCGCCGTTTGCCGTTTCGGCCAGGCCGGCCTTGCGCGCCAGCGCGCCGGTGAACGCGCCTTTTTCGTAGCCGAACACTTCGCTCTCGAACAGCGTCTCGGTCAGTCCCGAGCAGTCCATGACCACGAAGGGCCCGCTGGCGCGCAAGCTGGTTTCGTGCAGGGCACGCGCGAACAGTTCTTTGCCGGTCCCCGATTCGCCCAGCAGCAGCACCGGCAATTCTGACTTCGCCACGCGCTGCAGTTCGCCCAGCGCGCGGTTGAACGCCGGCGACTGCCCGACCAGTCCCGCTCCACGGGCCCTGGCGGAGGCTTGGCGTACCGTCTGCAAGCGCTCGACGAAACCGATCACCCGGTGGCTGGCGTCGATGATCGGTCGCAATTCTACATCCACATGTTCCGGGCCGCGTGGCGTGTGGTGGATATGCAGCACGCGGTCGGGTGCCTTGGACGCCAGGGCGCTTTGCAGCGGGCAGTGTTCGCCGGCCTGGTCGCAGGGCACCGCAAATTGATGGGAGATCGCATAGCACTTGTGGCCCAGGTAAGGCTTGCCGGCCACGGCGAACTGGCGTTTGTAGGCGGTGTTGGCCGCCAGGATTTCATACGCCGTGTTCATCACGATCATCGGCGCGGTTTCGTGGTCCAGGTAGGAAATCAGTGCGCGCACTTCGGGCGCCTGGAGAAGATGGTGATCCGTCATAAGCGTTTTCCTCAAGGTGACTGCCAAACTGCCAATGGCAGTATGCCACTGCCACGCGTGGCTGTCACGCTGATATAGTGGATTGCGGGAAACCCCATAAAATCAGGTACTTGCGGTCGGCGCGCAGCTGGCACGGGTTTTGTATAGATCAGCAGGTGATCACACTGACAGGGAGTAGGAGATGGAACAACTGTACGTCGAAGGCTTGTTTGACGCCGTCACCAGCACGATCAGTTACATCGTCATGGACCGCCGGAGCCGCGCCTGCGCGCTGATTGACAGTGTGCTCGATTACGACCCCAAGTCGGGGCGCACCCACACCGGCAGCGCCGACCAGCTCATCGAGCGGGTGCGCGCCCTCGGCGCCGAAGTCGAATGGATACTGGAAACGCATGCCCACGCCGACCACCTGTCGGCCGCGCCCTATCTGAAGCAACACCTTGGCGGCCGCATCGCCATCGGCAGCCATATTCGCCAGGTGCAGGAGGTGTTCGGCAAGCTGTTCAATGCCGGGCCTGAGTTCGCCCACGACGGCAGCCAGTTCGACCACCTGTTCGAGGATGACGAGGTGTTTCATATCGGTATGCTCAAGGCGCATGCGATGCATACTCCGGGCCATACGCCGGCCTGTATGACCTATGTGGTCGAGGGGGGCGACACGCCGGCGGCGTTTGTCGGCGATACCTTGTTCATGCCGGATTACGGTAGCGCGCGCTGCGACTTCCCCGGTGGCGACCCGCGCGTCCTGTTCCGTTCGATCAATCGCGTGCTGAGCCTGCAGCCGGAAACGAAACTCTACATGTGCCACGACTACCGCCCCAACGGTCGTCCGCTGGCGTTTGTCACCACGGTGGCCGAGCAGCGCGCCGCCAACATCCATGTGCGCGACGGCATCAGCGAGGAAGAGTTCGTGGCCATGCGCACCGCCCGCGACGCCACCCTCGACATGCCGGTGCTGCTCATGCCGTCGGTCCAGGTGAATATGCGCGCCGGTCAGCTGCCGCCGGCCGAAGCCAACGGCGTGCGCTACCTGAAAATACCGCTGAACGCTGTTTGACGCTGCACCGGCGAACCAGGAGACCATTGTGAAAATGCAGCAGCTGACAGAGCAACTCTACATCGCGCCGCAGATCGGCCCGGGCGACATGGCCGATATTGCGGCGGCGGGCGTGCGCGCCATCATTTGCAACCGTCCGGACGGCGAGGGCGGCGATCAGCCGGGCTTCCGCGAAGTCGCCGCCGCGGCGGAACTTGCGGGGCTGGAAGCGCACTATCTGCCGGTGACGCCGGGGCCGGCGTCGGTGCAGCAGGCCGCCGAGTTCGACCGCCTGATGCAGGTGCTGCCCAAGCCAGTGCTGGCGTATTGCCGCAGCGGCATGCGCAGCGCGACATTGTGGGGCCTGGCCCATGCCGGCCGCCTGCCGCCCGAGCAGATCGTCAATCGCGCCGCCGCCTGTGGCTACGACCTGAACGCCCTGGTGCGGCGCCTGGCCGGCAGCGTCGATCCGTATGCGGTCAACGACGCCCGCCACCAGATCGTCATTGTCGGCGCCGGCGCCGCCGGCATCGCGGTGGCGGCCAGCCTGCTGGCGCGTGAGCCCGCGCTCGATATCGCCATCGTCGACCCGGCCGACGTGCACTATTACCAGCCGGGCTGGACCCTGGTCGGCGGCGGCGTCTTCGAGCCGGCGCAGACGGCCCGCGTCATGGGCGCGCTGATCCCGCGCGGCGTGCGCTGGATCAAGGCGGCCGTTGCCGGCTTCGTCCCCGCGCATAACGTGGTGCTGCTCGAAGGCTGCCGCACGGTGCGCTACGAACAACTGGTGGTGTGTCCCGGCCTGAAGCTGGACTGGGACGGCATTGCCGGCCTGAGCGACACGCTGGGCCGCCACGGCGTCACCTCCAACTACCGCTACGAC
The DNA here is from genome assembly GCF_058799615.1 of Duganella sp. GW822-FHT06D06. Lineage (NCBI taxonomy): Bacteria > Pseudomonadati > Pseudomonadota > Betaproteobacteria > Burkholderiales > Oxalobacteraceae > Duganella > Duganella sp. GW822-FHT06D06. Next base: position 97,197 of record NZ_JBXALQ010000021.1, on the reverse strand, counting down.
CTGGCCGCCTACACATGGGAACTGGTGCGGCAGTTTCGCGGCGGCCAGGCCTTGTTCACCCAGCCGCCCATGCCGATCAAGTGCGCCGGTGCGCCACAGAAGGCGATGTATTTGTCCTGCGACAGATGGCGCCGCAACGGGGTGCTCGGGCAAGCCAAGGTCCGTTTCATGACGGCCGGCGCCGTGTTGTTTGGCGTCGCCGCTTACGTGCCGGCGTTGATGGACTACGTGCGGGCGTACGGCATAGAACTCAATTTCGGCCGTACCCTGGTCGCCGTTGACGGCCCGGCCCGGCTGGCCACCTTCCGCAGCACGACCCCGGAGGGCGGCTGCGTCACCGAGCAACTTCCATTTGACTTGTTGCACGTGGTGCCGCCGCAGATCGCGCCGGATTTCATCCGCGCCAGTCCGCTGGCCGATACGGCCGGCTGGATCGACGTCGATCAGGCGACCTTGCGCCACAAAATCCATCGCAATATCTTCGGCCTGGGCGACGCCGTCAATGCGCCCAATGCCAAGACGGCGGCGGCGGCGCGCAAGCAGGCGCCGGTGGTGGCGCATAACCTGCTGGTCAATCTGGGCGCCGGGGCGCGCGAGGCGCGCTATGACGGCTATGGTTCCTGTCCGTTGACGGTTGCGCGCGGCAAGATCGTGCTGGCGGAATTCACCTATGGCGGAAAGCTCGCGCCCAGCTTTCCGTCGTGGCTGCTCGACGGTACGCGGCCATCGCGCCTGGCCTGGCTGCTCAAGGAACGCCTGCTGCCGCCACTGTACTGGCAAGGCATGCTCAAGGGGCGCGAGTGGATGGCCCAGCCGGAACTGGTGGGCTAGGCGGAAAGGAGTCAAGCATGGGCGTGAGCCTGATACTCGGTGCCGCGGTCGGCATCATCATGGGCTTGACCGGGGCCGGTGGCGGTATTTTGGCCGTACCGTTGCTGGTGTTCGGGCTGCATATGACGGTTGCCAGCGCGGCGCCGATCGGACTGCTGGCGGTCGGCATCGCGGCCGCCATGGGCGCTGCGCATGGCCTGCGTGCCGGCGTCGTGCGTTATCGCGCGGCGCTGTTGATCGCGCTCATCGGCATCGTCTGCAATCCGCTTGGCCTGTGGCTGGCGCTGCGGATGCCGGTGCGCTACCTGACCATGCTGTTCGCCGTGGTGCTGATCGGGGTCGCCGCGAAAGGTGCGCGCGAGGTATGGCTGACTGGCCGGCAGGTCCGCCACGCCAGCGCATATCCTTGCCGTCTCGATAGCGGCAGCGGCAGGCTGGACTGGAACCTGCGTTGCGCCACCCGGCTTTCCCTGATGGGCGCCGGCGCCGGCATGTTGTCCGGCCTGCTCGGGGTCGGTGGCGGTTTTGTCATCGTTCCCGCGTTGCAACACTTTTCGGATCTGGCCATGCGATCCATTGTTGCCACCTCGCTGGCGGTGATTGCGCTGATTTCGCTGGTCAGCGTCGCCGGCAGCATCCACGGCGGGCATTTCGACGTGGCGCAGGGCATCCCGTTCGCCGCCGGCGCCACGGCGGGGATGTTGTTGGCCGGGAGGTTTTCGGCCAGCTTGAAACCGGAATATCTGAAACTGGCGTTTTCCCTGATATGTCTGGCAGTGGCGTGCGGCTTGCTTGGGAAGACGTTGATGTGAGGTAAGAGCGTGTGCTTGCCTGGCGGCGCGGGGACTGGCCGCCTGGATTTAATTTGTGCAGTAAAACCGTATCCTTGAGGAGAGTAATCATGAACGCAAACGTGGGAAATATTGACCGGGCCATTCGCATCGCAATCGGACTGGCGCTGATCGGCGCGGTGCTGGCCGGGGTCATCGGCGCCTGGGGTTGGCTCGGCGTCGTGCCGCTGGCCACCGGCCTGTTCCGTTTCTGTCCGGCGTATTTGCCGTTCGGCATCCGCACTTGTGCGGCCAAAAAATGAGCACCGGTGGAGGAGTGGCGATGACGAACAAAGGAAACGGCTATCTGGAGCTGACGCAGTCGGTGTCGAAACAACTGGCAACGTTGCGCGAGGACTTGCCGGATGTGATGAAAGGCTTTGGCGATCTGGCCCGGGCGGCGACCCGCGACGGTGCGCTCGACCGCAAGACCAAGGAGCTGATCGCGCTGGCGCTGGGCGTCGCCGCCCATTGCGACGCCTGCATCGGTTTTCATGTGCAGGCATTGGTGCGGCTTGGGACCAGCAAGGCCGAACTTGAGGAGGCGCTCGGCATGGCCATCTACATGGGGGGCGGTCCGTCGGCGATGTATAGCGCCAATGCGCTGGCGGCGTACGCGGAATTTACGACCGGGGAATGACGTCCGCAAGAGACGCTATCCGGTAGGGCGGGGTTTTTCATGTCTGCGCTGGGGAGGGGCGTATCTCCGCCTTTCTTGATTTGCATCAAATCACGTTACTGACAGGACTGAAGTTCGTCGCTACAGTCGTCTGGTGCTAACGCTAGGGCGATGCCATGACGCCGGACGGGCAAATGCTGGCCATGCTGCTTGAGTGGCCAGGGCAGCCGCTGCGCGCCACGCGCATGCCTATCCCCGTGCCCGATGGGCAGCAACTGCTGTTGCGCGTCAGTGCCTGTGGCGTATGCCGCCTGCACATCGTTGATGGCGACCTGGCGCCGCACAGGTCGCCGCTGATACCCGGCCATGCGGTGGTCGGCTCTGTGCAGCGATGTGGCCGTGAAGTGCGCGGCTATGCGGCTGGCGCTGGCCGCGTTGCGTTCCGGCGCCGTCGGCGGCGGCGCCGTGGTGGTGCCCTGAGTCCTTACCTTTCGAAAGCCGCGCCGATGAACCCACGCATTCAGGAATTGCTCGACCGTATCCGCCAGATCGAAGAGGAACTGGAGCGCGAGGTCAAGCGCCGCCGCGGTGAGCTGAATGCCGACTTTGAACAGCGGCGCGTGTTCTTTGCCCGCGAGATCAGGCAACAGCAGCGGCGCTTCAAGACCGGCCTGCTCACGTATCTGCTGCATGCCGAATGGCGTCACCTGGTCTCGGCGCCGTTTGTGTATGCGGTGATCATACCGTTGCTGCTGCTGGACCTGTTCGTCAGCCTGTATCAGCGGGTCTGCTTTCCGCTATACCGGATCGCGCGGGTGCGCCGGCGCGACTACCTGGTCTACGACCGCGGCGCCCTGGCGTATTTGAATCTGCTGGAAAAACTCAACTGTCTGTACTGCTCCTACGCCAACGGCCTGGTGGCCTATGTGCGCGAAGTCGTCGCCCGTACCGAGCAGTATTGGTGTCCGATCAAGCACGCCCGCCGCACGCTGCAGCCGCACGAGCGCTATCACGGCTTCGTCGACTATGGCAACGCCGCGGCCTATCGCGCCGAATTGCAGGCCCTGCGCGCCGAACTGGCCGCGCTCGATCCGGAATCTCGCTGAGTCGGCTGCCGCCGGCGTCTGGCGTGGAAAGCGGCAATCCCCTACAAGGGAATGATGGAATCGCCGATGGCGCGCGTGCTTGCCCCGAACAATACTGTCGGTGAACATCCTTTATCGAGGGGAATATCATGGAAAACAAGTTCACCGCGCCGCGCCATGGCCATTCTGGCCCGTCGTCCCCAAGTCGTAACTCGCCGCGGGCGAGCGCGCCCAGCCCGGAACGCATTCGCGAAATGCTGGGCTGGCGGATGTTGCAACAAACACCGGGCGCTTACCGGGCCGGGTGAGGGGCCGGTGTGGCGATCACGTAAAATAGCGGCCCTTACATGTACGCAGCGCCGCTCCCCCCATGATTGCCTCCGATATCGCCCCCGACTTCCGCCCGGACCTGGTCCGCTGGCGCCAGCTCGTCACGCCCGCATGGTTGGCGGCGCTGACGGCGGGCGCCGAGGTGGACGCGCCGCCGGCGCCGGGCTGGCGCCTGTTCGACGTCGGCTGTGGTGGGAGCGCGCTGTTCGAGCAAGCCCATATTCCGGGCGCCGCCTACCTCGATACCTGCGACATCGAGCAGCAACCCCTATGGAACAAGGTGTCCGACCAGGCCCTGCTGGCGCTGCTGCTGGCGCGCGGCGTACGCCACGACACCACCGTCATCCTCTACGGCCGCAACAACCTGGCCGCCGCCCGGCTGGCGCATCTGCTGCTGTACGCCGGCGTGGCCGACGTGCGCCTGCTCGACGGCGGTTACGCGCGCTGGCTGGCCGGCGGCCATCCTTGCGCGCGCGGACCTTCGATGGCCTGCATCGCCGCGCCTGACTTCGGCAGCGCCTTCCCCGCGCATCCCGAATACCTGGCCGGCACCGCCGAGGTGCGGGCCTTGCTGGACGGCGGCGACGGCGTGCTGGCCAGCATCCGCACCAGGGCCGAATTCCTGGGCCAGGTCTCCGGCTACAGCTACATCGCCGCCGGCGACATCCCCGGCGCGCGCTGGGGCCGGGCCGGCGAGGATGGCGACGTCAACAGCATGAGCGCCTACCACCGCGCCGACGGCAGCATGAAGCCGGCGGCGGACATCGTCGCGCCATGGGCCGAGCACGGCATCGGGCACGGCACGCCGACCACCTTCTACTGCGGCACCGGCTGGCGCGCCTCGATGGCCTTCTTCTATGCCTGGCTGATGGGCTGGCCCGAGATCAGCGTCTACGACGGCGGCTGGTTCGAGTGGAGCCAGACCCCGCCATCGGCCTGAGCGTCGTCCAACTTTCCATACAAAGCCCTCTCCGGGCGTTTGGATTTCGGGACGCTTGCCGCGCCCCGTTGAATGTTTCCAAAATGAATTATATTTAGAATCAAGGACTTGCTTCCGAATTTATGTCTGTCAAAGGCTGGCACAGCCATTGCTAAGTAGCCCACACCCGCCGGCGCATGCTGAGCGGTGATGACAACAAAAACTGGAGAAGACAAGTGAAAAAGAAACGCCCCTTAACGCTCTACATCCTGATCGCCATGGTACTCGGCGTGCTGGTCGGCTACGCCTGCCACTACACCTTCCCTGACAAGGCACTCAGCGCCGACATCGCCAGCCACATCTCGATCGTCACCGACGTGTTCCTCCGTCTGATCAAGATGATCATTTCGCTGCTGGTGTTCTCCACGCTGGCGGTCGGCATTGCCCACATGGGCGACGCCCAGGCGGCGAGCCGGGTCGGCATCAAGGCCATGGGCTGGTTCGTGATCGCGTCGCTGGTGTCGCTGACCTTGGGCATGGTGCTGTCGAACTTCATGCAGCTGGGTTCCAACCTGGGCCTGCCGCTGCCGGCGATCGACGCCGCCACCGGCCTGAAAACCTCGGCCTTCACGCTGAAGGACTTCGTCAGCCACATGGTGCCGAAGTCGCCGATCGAGGCGATGGCCAACAACGAGATCCTGCAAGTGCTGGTGTTCGCCATCTTCTTCGGCAGCGCGCTGAGCGCCATGGGTGAAGCCGGCGCCAAGCTGACCGCCGTGATCGACCAGCTGGCCCAGGTGATGTTGCGCATCACCGGCGCCATCATGAACCTGGCCCCGCTGGCCGTGTTCGCCGCGATGGCCTCGGTCATCACCACCAACGGCCTGGGCATCCTGGCCACCTTCGCCAAATTCATGGGCGGCTTCTACCTGGGCCTGGTGTGCCTGTGGGCGCTGCTGATCCTGGGCGGCTTCGCCTTCATCGGCAAGCGCGTGTTCCGCCTGATGGTGCTGATCCGCGAACCTTTCCTGCTGGCGTTCTCGACCGCGAGCTCGGAAGCGGCCTATCCCAAACTGCTGGTGGCGCTGGACCAGTTCGGCGTGCAGCGCAAGATTTCCAGCTTCGTGCTGCCGATGGGCTATTCCTTCAACCTGGACGGCTCGATGATGTACTGCACCTTCGCCGTGCTGTTCATCACCCAGGCCTACGGCATCGACCTGTCGCTGGGCACCCAGATCACCATGCTGCTGTTGCTGATGGTGACCTCCAAGGGCATCGCCGGCGTGCCGCGCGCCTCGCTGGTGGTGATCGCCGCCACGCTGAACCAGTTCCATATTCCGGAAGCGGGCCTGCTGCTGCTGATGGGCATCGACCAGTTCCTGGACATGGGCCGCTCCGCCACCAACGCGGTCGGCAACGCCGTCGCGACCGCCGTGGTCGCCAAGTGGGAAGGTGCGTTGAACGAAGAAGTGGAACAACCTGTCGTCGCCACGATGCGTGCGGCTTGAAATAATTAGGGGAGACTGAACGATGCAAAAGCATGTCATGAGCGCGTTGGCGCTGGGATTGGTGTCGGCGGTAGCGCAAGCGCAATCGAGCGTGACCGTGTATGGCGTGGCCGACGCCGGCCTGGTGCTGGAGCGCGGCGGCGCCGCCGGCAACACGCAAAACATCAGCAGCGGCGTGGGCTCCGGCTCGCGCATCGGCTTCAAGGGCAAGGAAGACCTGGGCGGCGGCCTGGCCGCCGGCTTCGTGCTGGAAAACGGCTTTACCATCGACACCGGCGCCGCCGGGCAGGGCGGCCTGCTGTTCGGCCGCCAGGCCTATGTCTGCCTGTCAGGCAAGGCCGGTTCAGTCAGCATGGGGCGCCAGTACATGCCGTACTACAAGGCCCTGCGCGATGTGGCCGATCCCTTCGTCACCGGTTTCGCCGGCAATGCGCAGAACCTGTTCTTCCCCAGCACCCGGGTCGACAACTCGGTCGAGTACATCACGCCGCGCTATCGAGGCTTCTCGGCCGACGTGATGTACGGCTTCGGCGAGACGGCCGGCGACAGCGCCAAGAACCGCAGCATCGGCGGCTCCGCCAGCTACGACAACGGTCCGCTGAGCCTGGTGCTGGCGCACCATCAGCGCGACAACGCGCTGGCCACCGCGCACACCCGCTACACCATGCTGGCCGGCCGCTACCGCGTCGACGGCGTGACCGGCCACGCGGCCTACTCGCGCAACCGGGATCTGCTCGGCAACACCAGCCGCGATGCGTTGCTGGGCGTGAGCGTGGCGGTGGGCGCGGGCAAGTTGCTGGCGTCCTACATCGACCATCGCGACGATTCGATCGCGCACCAGCGTTCGCGCCAGGCGGCGATCGGCTATCTGCATCCGCTGTCGGTGCGTACCGACCTGTACACTGCATATGGCCGCATCATCAACCGCAACGGCGCCAATTTCCATGTCGGCACGGCAACCGACAGCGGCGCCGGCACCAGCGGATTCAACCTCGGCGTGCGCCATGTGTTTTAATGTGAGCGGATGAAACTACAATAACAACAGGGGAGTTTATGGCAGCAGCAGCGCAGACCGATTTGCCGTCACGGCCGGCCCGCCGGCTGTTGCGCCGGATCGCGCCGTGGGTGCTGGTGCTGCTGTGCTGCCTGGCGGTGGCGGTGCTGGCCTGGCGCTGGACCGAGAACGCCGCCACCGAAAAGCTGCGCCTGGCCGGTGCGCAGCGGCTCGACAGCTATGCCGTCAGCCTGGAGAACCTGCTGTCCAAATATGACTTCCTGCCCGGCACGCTGGAGCTCAACAAGGACGTCATCGCCCTGCTGCAACGGCCGGCCGATGAAACCCTGCGCGCCGAGGTCAACGCCTACCTGGAGCAGGTCAACCGCCTGTCCCGCTCCACCACCATCTACATCGTCAACCTGCAAGGCCTGACCCAGGCCTCCAGCAACTGGCGCCAGCCGGACAGCTTCGTCGGCGACAACGTCGCCTTCCGTCCCTACGTGCGCGATGCGCTGCGGCGCACGCCGGGCGGCTTCTACGGCGTCGGCACCACCCGCGGCGAGCCGGGCTACTTCTTCGCGCACGGCATTTATCACAACGGCCGCATGCTGGGCGTGGCCACCGTCAAGGTCAACATCGAGACGCTGGAAAACGGCTGGGTGCAGGGCGCCGACAAGGTGATGCTGACCGATGCGCACGGGGTCGTCTTCCTCAGCTCGGTGCAGGACTGGAAATACCGCACGCTGGCGCCGCTGGCGCCGGAGGTGTTGCAGGAGCTGGAAGTATCGCGCCAGTATTTCTCGCACGCCTTGCTGCCGCTGGGCATGCGCGAACTGCGCAAGCTCGACAGCGGCGCCGCGATCGTCGTCACGCCGTCGCCGGCCGGCCATCCGCGCATGCTGAGCCAGACCCGTTCGCTGGCGCCGCGCAAGTGGCAGTTCGTCTACCTGTCCGACCTGGCGCCGGCCGAGGCCAGCGCCCGCAACGCCTTCATCTTCACGCTGCTGTCGGAGGCACTGCTGCTGATGCTGGTGCTGTACGCCCGCCAGCGCCGCCGGCTGGGACGGCAACGCCAGCGCGCGCGCGTGGATTTGCAGCGCGCCTACGACCATCTGGAAACCATGGTGGCCGAGCGCACCGCCAGCCTGCAGCAGATGACGCACAACCTGAGCGAGGAAAACGTCGTGCGCCGCCAGGCCGAGCAAAAGCTGCGGCAGGCGCAGAGCGAGCTGGTCCAGGCGGGCAAGATGGCGGTGCTGGGGCAGATGTCGGCCGGCATCACGCACGAATTGAACCAGCCGCTGACGGCGCTGCGCACCATGTCCGACAACGCCCGCGTGCTGATCGAGCGCGGCCGCCTGGACGAAGCCAAGGACAACCTGGCCACCATCTCGGAACTGGTCGGTCGCATGGGCGCGCTGACCGGCCAGTTGCGCCAGTTCGCGCGCAAGTCCGACGCCAGCCTCAGGCCGGTGCCGGTGGCGGCCGCGATCACCGCCGCGCTGTTCCTGGTGGAGCGGCGGGTGGAGCAGGAGCGGGTCAACTTCCGCATGTCGATGCTGAGCCAGGACGTGTACGCGCTGTGCGACAGCAACCGGCTGGAGCAGGTGCTGGTCAACCTGTTCACCAATGCGCTCGACGCGATGGCCGGCCGCGACATGCGCCAGCTCACCGTCAGCGTGACCCGCACTTTCAACAAAGCGCTGATCGCCGTCTCGGACACGGGGCCGGGCATACCGGAATCGGTCCGCAGTCATTTATTCGAACCATTTTTCACAACAAAACCGCAAGGGCAGGGCCTCGGCCTTGGACTGGCGATATCCGAGCAGATCATCCGCGAGTTTGGCGGCCAGCTACTGGCCGAATCCACAACCGCGGGCGGCGCCCGGTTTATCATTGAGTTGCCCATTGCGGAGCAGGAGACAGCATGAAAGTATTATTGATTGAAGACGACGCCACCGTGCGCGCCGGCAGTGCCCAGGCGCTGGACCTGGCGGGCATCGAGGTGCAAGCCTTTCACACCGCCGAGCAGGCGCTGGCCCTGATCACCCCCGGCTTCGACGGCGTGGTGGTGAGCGACGTGCGCCTGCCCGGCATGAGCGGCCTGGAATTCATGGCCGCCGTCAAAGCCATCGACGCGCAGCTGCCGGTGGTGCTGGTGACCGGCCACGGCGACATCACCATGGCCGTCGGCGCCATGCGCGACGGCGCCTACGACTTCATCGCCAAGCCGTATTCGTCGGAGCAGTTGACCGACGTGGTGCAGCGCGCGATGGAAACCCGGCGGCTGGTGCTGGAAGTGGCCGCGCTGCGCCACCGCATCGAACACGGCGAAGGCATCGAAGCGACGCTGCTGGGCGATTCGGCCGCGATGCGCGACCTGCGCCGCCTGATCCTGGACCTGGCCGACGAACCGGCCGATGTGCTGATCTACGGCGAGACCGGGACCGGCAAGGAGATGGTGGCGCGCTGCCTGCACCAGTTCAGCCGCCGCCACCAGCGCAATTTCGTCGCGCTCAATTGCGGCGCGATCCCGGAGACCATCTTCGAGAGCGAAGTATTCGGCCACGAGTCGGGCTCCTTCACCGGCGCCGGCAAGCGCCAGATCGGCAAGATCGAACACGCGGACGGCGGTTCGCTGTTCCTCGACGAGATCGAAAGCCTGCCGATGGCGCTGCAAGTGAAGATGCTGCGCGTGCTGCAGGAGCGCTATGTGGAGCGGCTCGGTTCCAACAGCCCGGTGCCGGTGGACGTGCGGGTGATCGCGGCGGCCAAGGTCGACCTGAAGGAATGGTCGGACCAGCAGAAGTTCCGCAGCGATCTGTACTATCGCCTGAACCTGATCGTGCTGAACCTGCCGCCGCTGCGCGAGCGGCGCGAAGACATCCCGCTGCTGTTCGAGCACTTCCTGCTAGGTGCCGCCGCGCGCTACAAGCGCAGCGCGCCGCCGGTGCCGGGACCGCTGATGCAGGCGCTGATGGCGCACGACTGGCCGGGCAATGTGCGCGAGCTGCGCAACATCGCCGAACGCTTCGTGCTGGGCTTGTCGAGCGGCGCCGACGGCCTGCTGTCGGCGCGCAGCATGGCGCCGCTGCCGCTGGCCGATCAGGTGGGCTGCTTCGAGCGCGCCGTCATCGAACAGGAATTGCGCCGGGCCAGCGGCAGCGTCACCGAAGTGAGCACCGCGCTGGGCGTGCCGAAGCAAACGCTGTACTACAAAATGCAGAAGTACACGCTGACGCCGGACGATTATAAGTAGGCCTTAGTTCAACGAGCTTTCGCCGGGGCGCAGCGTCAAGACCTGGACCCCGTTGCGTGTCACGGCCACCGTATGTTCGAACTGCGCGGACAATTTGCCGTCTGTCGTCACGACCGTCCAGCCATCGTCCTCGGTGTGCACGGCGCGGCCACCCTGGTTCAGCATAGGCTCGATGGTGAACACCATGCCTTCCCGCAGTACCAGGCCGGTTTTGGGCTTGCCCCAATGGAGTACTTGCGGCGGTTCGTGCATCTCGCGGCCTATGCCATGTCCGCAGTATTCCCTGACGACCGAATAGCCGCTGCGCCGGGCGTGACGTTGGATCGCATGGCCGACGTCACCCAGCCTGGCGCCCGGGCGGACACTGTTGATTCCCATCCACATGGCTTCATACGTCGCCTGCACCAGCCGCTTGGCCAATGGCGGCACATCGCCGACCAGATAGGTTTTGCTGGAATCGGCGATGTAGCCGTTCTTCTCCAACGTGATATCGAAGTTCACGATATCGCCGCTCTGTAGGATTTCGGTCGCGGAAGGAACGCCGTGGCACACCACGCTGTTGCGGGAGGAGTTCAGCGCATAGGCATAGCCATACTGGCCCTTGCTGGCTGGCCGCGCATTGAGTTCATTGACGATGAAGCGGTCGACCAGATCGTTGACCTGCATGGTGGACATGCCGATCAGGTCCAACTGGTCCAGGCGGCCGAATACACTGGCCAGCAGCTTGCCCGATTCCGCCATCAATGCGATTTCCTCCGGGCGTTTGGTCATGTCGCCACGCTCCGGCCAACCTGCGTCTCGACCCCCGCAGCCCGGAGCTCGCGCGCAATGATCTCGTTGAAAGTCAACGTAGGATTCATTTCGCTCAACATGCCCATCTTGATCCAGAAGGCCGCTTGCGCGTTGATGGACCTGCATACGACCGCACTCGCTTTGCGGATCTGGTCGTGCAGGTCCTCGTCGATGTTCACAATGCCCATTTTTAATCCTTATATACGAAACGTATATGAAGTATATATTCGCATCGGCGTGAAGGTCAAGTATCGAGCTTGCTCAAGTCCGCACGATGGCCGGCCGGGGACTACTGACACAAATTGACAGGGGGTTCGGTTACGCTCTGGTTTTCCGACAAAGGACGCCCCCATGAAACGCTCCATCACCATACTCACAGAAGATTTTTCCGATTGGGAAACCGCCCTGATCAATTCAGCCGCGCGCGCCTACTACGGCTTCGACACGCGCTTCGCCAGCCCCGATGGCAATCCGGTCACCTCGTCCGGCGGGATGAAGGTCACACCGCAGCTGGCGATCGACGCCATCGAGCTCGACGGGCTGGACCTGCTGATCGTCTGTGGCGGGACCATCTGGCAGACCGACCGGGCGCCCGAGATCAGCGCGCTGCTGGCCGCCGCCCACCACCGTAACGTCGTCGTTGCCGGCATCTGCGACGGCACCCTGGCGTTGGCGCGTGCGGGCGTGCTGGATCATGTCCGCCATACATCCAACTCGGCGCAGAACCTGTCGCAACTGAATTATGCCGGTGCCGCTCACTACCAGGACGTGCCCTATGCCGTTGCCGATCAACGCGTGGTCACGGCGCCTGGCAGCGCGCCGGTCAGCTTTATGGCGGAAATTTTTGGCGCCGTGGGAATCGACGATGACAACCTGAAGGCCTACCTGGCGATGCACGCGGCTGAGCACAGCCGGGCCGGCTAGTTCAGGCATGTACCAGCGCGGTATGCAGCGCTTCGCGGTCGTCGGCGGACGACTGGTACAGGTAGTTGAATTTGCCGGCCACCATGGTCGCCACCGGCAGGCCGTCGCGGAACAGGATGCGGTTGCCGGCCAGCGCGGGGATTTTGTCGCCCGGTAGCAGCGTGCCGCACAGGTTGAGCGGGTCGATGCCGGAGACGCATGCCAGGCTGCCGCTGTGCTGGCGGCGGCGCACGTCGCGCAGCAGCGGGATGGCTTCGGGCAGGGCGAACTGTTCGCCCGACAGGCCGGCGATGAAGCGGCCGCCGCGTATCTCGCCGCGCGCTTCCAGGCGGTGGTAGACCGGCAGCAGCTCGCGCCATGACGGCATCCACGCGGCCTCGCGTTCCAGCAATCGCCAGAACATCACGCCGTAGCGGCGCAGCAGCGTCATGGCGATGTGCTCCAGCGATTCGGGATCGGTGCGCGGTCTGCGGGCCGGCGGCGCGGCGCGGGTGGCGACGGCCTTGGCGTCGGCGGGCGCGGGCCTGCCGTTGATGCCGTCGATAGCGACGGCGATCTCGCTGACCCGCTCGCGGATCGTCACGCCGTCGCCGCGCCGCACCAGCGCCCAGCGTCCGGCTTCCTCCATGCTCGGTGCCGCGCCCGCGCCACGGTGGCGGCGCTTGTCGTTGCTGGACTTCTTGTTCGCCGGTAGCAGCATGGCGCGCAGGCCGGCAAAGCTGTCGGCGTTGACCAGCCCCGTCGCCACCAGCTCGCCCAGCGTATTTTCCAGTTCCACCGGCAGCAGGCGCGCGTCGTGCACAAGTTCGTCGAAGAACATGGCGCCGTCGCGCCGCAACGCGTCGAGCACGCGCGCGGCGCGCGGCGATACTTCTATCTCGCCGGCCACCGCCGGCAGCGCGTGCCACAAGGCCAGTTGACGGCGCGGCAGCAGCACCAGCGGCGTATTGCGCACCGGCCCTCCGGCGGCGCTGGACGGTGCGCCGATGCGTGTCCAAACCAGTTTGCCGTTGCGGCACAGGTCATCGAGCCAGGACTTCGAATAGTCCCTCATGCGCAGCGACAGCAGATCGCTTTCCCATGCGCCGGCGCCGGCTTCGTAGCCTTCCAGCTGGGCCAGCAGCAGCGGCAGCGATTCCTCGCCTTGCAGCTGGGTGTCCGGCGACAGGTGCTGCCAGTCGAACAGGAAGCGCATGAAGTCCTGGCACTCCACCGGTTCGATTTCGCGCCGCAGGCTCTTGATGGTGTAGCGGTGGATGCGCGCCAGCAGATGCCGTTCGCACCATTCCTCCACCTTGACGCCGGGCGAGAAGCGGCCGCGCATCACATAGCCTTCGCCTTCCAGCTGCGTGAGGGCGATGATGGCGGTGCCGGCCGTCAGGCCCAGCGCGCTGGCGATGGCGACGACCGGAAGCGGGCCGAATCCGCTTAGGCGCGCGCGCAGGATTTCGACCAGCGCGGCATCGGAGGTCCAGCCGCCATCGGCATCGAGGTTTGCATCGGCGGCGGCGGTCAGCGTCGGCATGGCGTGCGCCTGTGGATAGGCAGCCTGCACGCAAGGCAAGCGCTCCAGCGCTACCCAGAAGTCGATGTTGCCGGCCGCCTCCGCGTCGGCGCGCATGCGCGTCGCTCGTCCGCTGGCCGCCAGCGCGTCCAGCCATCCTGTCCAGCCGTCGTTGGAAGACGCCTCCGCCTGCGTGATGCAGGCCAGCGACATCAAGGCCTCGTGCATCTCGTCGGCGTTGCGCACGCTCGGCCAGGCTTCCTCCGCCACGCTGGCGATGGCGCTGGCGTCGAGCGCGCCCAGGTCGTCGGTGGAGGCGGGATCGGTCCAGCGCCGGTTGATGACGGCCTGCGTGCGGCGCTCCTCCAGCGGCGCGTCGTCGAGGAAGGCGTAGGGGCGGGCGTTGAGGATCTCCATCGCCAGCGGCGAGGGTGCCGGCAAGTCACGCGCGATCAAGGTCACTTCGCCCGCTTCCATGCGGCGCAACAGGGCCAGCCAACCCTCGCAGTCCATGGCCTCGTGCAGGCAGTCGTCCAAGGTCTGGTCGACCAGCGGATGGCTGGGCAGCTCGCGCTCGCCGACGATATTTTCCAGGCACGCCGCCTGGTCGGGGAAGACGGAGGCCAGCAGGTCGTCGCTCTTCATGCGCTGTAGTTGCGGCGCGACTTTGCGGCCGCCGGCGTAGCGAGGCAGGGCCAGCGCGGTGGTGGCGTTCCAGCGCCACCGCACGTTGAACAGCGGCGCGTCCAGCAGCGCCTGGATCAGTATGTGCTCGGCGGTGGCCGAGCGCAGGTAGCGCCACACCTCGTCCAGCGGAAAACTGTGCGCGGTCGACAGCGACAGCACGATGGCGTCCTCGGTGGCCGCTGCCTGCAATTCGAAGTTGAAGCTGCGGCAGAAGCGCTTGCGCAGCGCCAGTCCCCAGGCGCGGTTGATGCGGCTGCCGAAGGGAGAGTGCAGCACCAGCTGCATGCCGCCCGATTCGTCGAAGAAGCGCTCCATCACCAGCGTGTCGCGGGTGGGCAGGGCGCCCAGCGCCGCGCGCGAACGGGCCAGGTATTCGACGATCTGGCGCGCGGCGTCATCGGCCAGGCCGAGATGCTCGAACAACCAGTCGACGGCGCGCTCGATGGCGGCCGCGCCGTCCGAGACGGCCGCCAGCTGCCGCTCGATCTCGCCGCGCAGGCGCGCCACGCCCATCGACAGTTCGTCGCTGCGGCCCGGCGCCTCGCCCAGCCAGAAGGGGATGTTGGGCGCCGCGCCATGCGCATCCTCCACCCGCACCTTGCCCGCTTCGATGCGCTGGATGCGGTACGACGTATTCCCAAGCTGGAAAACATCGCCGGCCAGGCTCTCGACGGCGAAGTCTTCGTGCACCGTGCCGACCATCTGGCCCTGCGGTTCCAGCACCACCGTGTAGTCGGCGTTGTCCGGTATGGTGCCGCCGGAGGTGACGGCGGTCAGCTTGCCGCCACGCCGGCCGCGCAGCGCGCCGGCCACCGTATCTCGGTGCAGGTAGGCGCCGCGCACGCCGTTGCGGCCGGTGTAACCCTCGGACAGCATGCGGATCACGGCGTCGTAGCTGCCGCGTTCCAGCTGCGCGTAGGGAGAGGCGCGGCGTACCATGTCGAACAGTTCGTCCTCGCGCCATTCGCGGCTGGCCACTTCGGCGACGATCTGCTGCGCCAGCACGTCCAGCGGCGCGACCGGGATGTGCAGCAGGTCCAGCTCATCGCGGCGCACGCAGTCCAGCAGCGCCGCGCATTCGATCAGGTCATCGCGCGACGTGGGGAACAGGCGGCCCTTGGGCAGGCCTCCCACCTGGTGACCGGAGCGACCCACGCGTTGCAACAGCGAGGCGATATTCCGCGGTGAGCCGATCTGGCACACCAGATCGACGTCGCCGATATCGATGCCCAGTTCCAGCGAGGCGGTGGCGATCAGCACGCGCAGCTCGCCGCGCTTGAGGCGCTGTTCGGCGTCGAGCCGGTATTCCTTGGCCAGGCTGCCGTGGTGCGCCGCCACCAGTTCCACGCCGAGCCGCTCGCCCAGGTGGCGCGCCATGCGCTCGGCCATGCGCCGCGTGTTGACGAACACCAGCGTGGTCTTGTGCAGCACCGACAGTTCGGCCAGGCGGTCGTAGACGCGTTCCCACACCTCGTTGGCCATGACCGCCTCCAGCGGCACCGGCGGCAGTTCCAGACCCAGGTCGCGCGCCCGCACGTGGCCGACATCGACCACCGCGCAATCGCCGCCGGCGCCGACCAGGAACTGCGCCACCAGCGACAGCGGCTTCTGCGTGGCCGACAAACCCACCCGCACCGGCGGCTGCGCGCACAAGGCGTCGAGCCGCTCCAGGCTCAGTGCCAGGTGGCTGCCACGCTTGCTGCCGGCCACCGCGTGGATTTCATCGACGATCACCGTGCGCACGGTCGACAGCATGGCGCGGCCGCTGTCGGAGCCCAGCAACACGTACAGCGACTCCGGCGTCGACACCAGGATGTGCGGCGCACGGCGGCGCATGGCGTTGCGCTCCGTCTGGGTGGTATCGCCGGTGCGCACGGCGCTGCGGATGCCGTGATCGGCCAGCCCCATCGCGGCCAGCTCGCGGCTGATGCCTTCCAGCGGCGCCAGCAAATTGAGGCGGATATCGTTGGACAGCGCCTTCAACGGCGACACGTACAGCACCCGCAATTCGTCGGGCAGCGGAGCGCCGGCGCTTTCGGCCACCAGCGCGTCGATGGCGGCCAGGAAGGCGGTCAGCGTCTTGCCCGAGCCGGTGGGGGCGGCGATCAGCGTCGGCCGGCCGCCCTGGATCAGCGGCCAGGCGCGCCGCTGCGCCTCGGTTGCCGAGGCAAAGGCCGAGCGAAACCATGCCGCCACGGCGGGGTGGAAGTCTTGCCACAGGTCGGCGGCGGTGGGCGGTTTGCGCATCCCGCTATAGTTGGGGATGTCGCGTTGGAAGTCAATCGCCGGCGGCGATGACTGCACCGCCCGGGTGCGCCTATTTGAGCTGTACCCGCTGGCCGCTGGCGCTGGAGGCTTCGATCTTGTCGATCAGGTCGTGCATCACCAGCGCATCGGCAAAGGTGGGCGCCAGTCGGGTGCCGTCCTGCACATCGCGCGCATAGGCCGCATACAGGTTGGTCAGCTCCAGCTGGCTGCCACCCAGGTCGCTGTCCGGCAGCCAGTTGTACAGCTCAGGGACGGGCAGCACGCGCATCGGCTGGGCATCGCCTTGTGCGCCTTCGATGACGTTGAAGGCGTTGCCGAAGCTGGTGTGGTTGGATATTTTCAGGTCGCCGGCGGAGCCGGTCAGGTCCAGCTGCCAGCCGAAGTTATTGCGCTTGCCCGCTTCCAGGTGAGCCGCCAGCACCGCGCCGTTGGCGAAGCCGCCGCTCACCACCACCTGGTCCGCCAACGTGTGCGGCAGGATGTCGCCGGATTCGATCAGCGTCACTTGCTTGAACTGGTTGACCGTCAGCGCATGGATGCTGTCCGGGTGGCCCAGCATGGTGAAGACGGCGTCGAAGAAGTGGCCGCCGTAGATCGACAACAGGCTGGAAAAATTCTCGGCCGGGACGGTGAAGTACAGCGATTGCAGGCGCTCCCTCTGGAAGTATTCGACGCTGACGTGCAGCCGCACCGAGCGCAGCTCGCCGATGTAGCCGTCGCGCAGCAGGTCGTGCACATAGCGGTAGTCCGGGCCGAGGCGGCGTTGCAGGCCGACGATGTGGCGCACGCCGGCGCGCTCGGCCAGCTCCATCAATTCCCGCGACACGGCCTGGCTCGGGGTGAGCGGCCATTCGCTGTAGACGTCCTTGCCGGCGGCGATGGCGGCGCGTATCGCCTGCTCGTGGCTGGGCGCGGGATTGAGCACCAGCACCAGGTCGACTTCCGGATGGGCGACCAGCGCCTCCAGCGAGTTCAATGCGTACCTGATGCCGTGCTGCGCGGCGACCGCGTCGGCCTTTTCCTGGCTGCGGCTAAATATCGCAGTGATCTCGTATTGCGGCAGCAGTTTCAGGGATGGGATGTGGCCATATTCAGCCCAGGTGCCGACGCCGACGATGCCTACGCGGATTTTGCTGTTCATGCTGGCTCCTTCAAAATGTGTGGAGAGCCAGTCTGACGGCATCGGTTTCGAAGATAAATGGGGTGCGGTTCCGAAGATATCGGACCGATTGTTCCGATATCTTCAGGGCGCCGCTAGATACGCAGGTTCTGCACCACGTAGTCGATGAACACCCGCAGCTTGGGCGAGGCGTAGCGGCTGGCTGGCCACAGCATCGAAAACGTCACCGTCTGCTCCATGTGGTCGGCCAGGATGATCTGCAGACGGCCGTCCTTCAGCTCATCCTCGATGATGAAGGCGGGCAGGAAGGCGATGCCTTCGCCCTGTAGCAGCGCATAGGTGATCGCTTCGATGGTGCTGCACGTCATGCGCTCCGTCAGTTGCGGCTCCGGCTCGTCCGCCCCCAGCTTGAAGGGCCAACGCTCGATGCGGCCGGTGGCGGCGAACTTGTGCAGCAGGCAGTGGTGCCGCGCCAGTTCGCGCGGATGCGATGGCGTTCCATGCCGCGCCAGGTAAGCGGGCGAGGCCACCACCACCTGCGGGCAGGCGCCGATGCGGCGCGAGGCCAGGCGCGAATCGTGATGGGTGCCGGTGCGGATCACGGCGTCGAAACCTTCTTCGATGATGTCGACCATGCGCTCGGACAGGTCGATTTCCAGCGTGATGTCGGGATAACGGCGCATGAAGCCCGTCAGCGTCGGCATCACCAGGCCGGTGAGCTGCGGGGTGCTGACGCGCAGGCGGCCGCTGGGTTTGCCGGACAGCTCCGACAGTTCCGCTTCGGCCGCTTCCACTTCGCTGAGGATGCGCCGGCACCGTTCCAGGAACAGCGCGCCTTCGGCGGTCAACGTGATGCTGCGGGTGCTGCGGTGGAACAGCCGCACCGCCAGCCGTTCTTCCATGCGGGCGATGCCCTTGCCGACGGCGGACGAGGATACCCCCAGCTGCGCGCCGGCCTTGGTGAAACTGCGCGTCTCGGCGACGGTGACAAACATCGAAATGCCGCTCAGGCTGTCCATATTGCTACGCCCATCTAAGGAATTATTGCGGAAGTATCTGTCCGATATCCGTATGATTGCAAGCTATTTTTCCGCTTGCGGAGTGCCTGGCATGGTATAAAAGACCTGTTCAAATTCTGGATGGGTGATTCATGTCGATCAGGAATGCATTGGCGGCACTGCTGTTGTGGAGTTGCGCGGCGCTGGCTGCGGCGGCGCAGGTGGCGGGCGTGGTGGTGCAGGCCAGCGGCCCGATGACGGCGCGTTCGCCGTCCGGCGCGGTAAAACCGCTCAAGGCGCAATCGGAAGTGGAGAGCGGCGACACGCTGGCCACCGCCGCCGGCGCCTGGGCGCTGGTGCGCTTCATCGACAACAGCGAGTTGACCCTGAAGCCCGCCACCACCGTCGTTGTCGACCAGTTCACCTTCGACGGCGAGCAGCCGGACAGCGACCGCGCCGCCTTCACACTGGTCAAGGGCGGGCTGCGTTCGCTGACCGGCATCCTCGGCAAGCGTAACAAGGACAAGTTCGCGATGAAGACGCCCAGCGCCACCATCGGCATACGCGGCACCACCTTCTTCCTCGAATACCTGACCGGCAAGGGGGATGCCGAGCCGTCGCCGGGGCTGGAGCCGGGCCTGCATGTCCACGTCAGCGCCGGCGGTATTTCCATCGTCAACGAAGCAGGCCAGTTCCAGTATGACCCCGGCCAGTTTGGCTTCATCAAGAACACCAGCACCCGGCCGGTGAAGATGTTCGCCAATCCGGGCATGCAGTTCGCGCCGCCGGCCTCGTTCGGCGAGGCCGATACGCTCAAGCCTTAAATGTCGGCGACCTGCACCACCACCTTGCCGCGCGCCGTGCCTGCGGCCAGCGCGGTGTGGGCGGCGGTGACGCTGGCTGCATCCAGCGTGTAGACGCCGGCATCCAGCGCTACCTTCAACTTGCCGGCGGCGGTCAACGCGCCGGCTTCCTTCATGATGGCGCCGTGATTCGCGCGGCCCTTGCCGGACAACAGCGGCAGCAGCGTGAACACGCCGGAATAGGTCGCGGCGCGGAACGACAGCGGCGCCAGCGCATGCGTGCCCCAGCCCAGGCAACTTACCACGTGGCCGCCGTACTGGCGCACGGCGCGGAACGAGGCGTCCAGCGTGGCGCCGCCCACGGTGTCGTAGACCACGTCGTATCCTTCGCCGTCGGTGTACTGCTGAACGTACTGTTCGACGCCGGTGGCCTGGTAGTCGATGAAGGTCGCGCCCATTTTCTCGATGATCTCGCGCTGGTTGGCGCTGCCGGTGGCATAGACCTGCGCGCCGCGCGCCTTTGCCAGCTGCACCGCCATGTGGCCGACGCCGCCGGCGCCGCCGTGCACCAGCACTTTCATTCCCTCGCCGACGCGGGCGCGGTCGACCAGGCCTTCCCATGCCGTGATGAAGATCAGCGGCAGGGCGGCCGCCTCGCGCATCGTCAGCTGCGGCGGCATGTGCGCCAGCAGCAGGGCATCCACCGCCGCATACTGCGCCAGCGAGCCTTGTACATAGCCTATGCCGCCGGTCATGCCGAAGACGCGGTCGCCGGCGGCAAAGCCTTCCACGTCATCGCCGACGCTGTCAACGATGCCGGCGAGGTCGATGCCCAGCACGGCGGGCAGTTGGACCTTGGCGTGGTCGGCCTTGCCGGCGGCGATCTTGGTGTCGAGCGGGTTGACGCCGCTGGCGATCACGCGCACCAGCACCTGGCCGGCGGCGG
Organism: Duganella sp. GW822-FHT06D06; assembly: GCF_058799615.1. NCBI lineage: Bacteria > Pseudomonadati > Pseudomonadota > Betaproteobacteria > Burkholderiales > Oxalobacteraceae > Duganella > Duganella sp. GW822-FHT06D06. Next base: position 76,777 of record NZ_JBXALQ010000021.1, on the reverse strand, counting down.
CCACAGGGCGGGCGATCCGTTGGTCCGACAGTGGTGCGCCAAAGGCGTTCAGTACGACGGCTTGCATGGTGTTCATGGTGTTGCTCCTTGGCGATGAGTTGATGGAGCTATTCTGCGGCCGGGCGGCGGCTGGAAAAAGTGGGCTACGCCGCATTCACTATCCCGGAATCGTGGATAATCAGGCCAGAACAAGGAGAAAACGTGGACCGTCTGGATGCCCTCAAGGTTTTTTGCGCCGTCGTCGATGCCGGTGGCTTCAGCCGGGCGGCCGCCAAGCTGGGGATTTCGACATCGTCGGTGACCCACCAGGTCGGCGTGCTGGAGACACATTTCGGCGTCAAGCTGCTGAACCGCACCACGCGCAGCATGTCGCTGACCGACGAGGGCCGCCGCTGCATCGAGCAGGCGCGCCGGCTGCTGGAGGAAATGGAGGAGCTGGAAAGCAGCATGAGCGACGCCCACCAGGCGCCGCGCGGCAGCCTGCGGGTCGACATGCCGGGCATCCTGGCGCGCCAGTTCGTGGCGCCGGCGTTGCCGGGCTTCCTGGCTGCGTATCCCGAGCTGAGTGTGCGCGTGACCGCCAATGACCGCCTGATCGACATGGTGGACGAGGGCGTGGACGTGATGCTGCGTATCGGCGAGCTGCCCGATTCCGGCCTGGTGGCGCGCAGCGTTTTCAAGAACCGCTATATCTGCTGCGCTTCGCCGGAGTTCGTCGCGCGCCACGGCCGGCCGCGGCATCCCGATGAGCTGAACGATATCCCTTGCCTGAACTTCGTTTATCCCAAGGCCCGCCAGCTGCGGCCGTGGGTCTTTCAGCAGGATGGCCAGCCCTTCACCACCACGCCGCGCGGCGCCGTGGCGATGGACCATGTGGAATCGCTGATCGAGATGGCACTAAGCGGCGGGGGCGTGGTGCAGCATCTGTCGGTGTCGCTGATCGAGCCGTTGCGCAGCGGCGCGCTGGTGCCGCTGCTGGCGCAATGGCAGGCGCCGGGGCCGGATGTATCGGTGCTGTATCCGCAGCGGCACCAGCGCGCCGCCCGCGTCAAGGTGTTCGTCGACTTTGTCGACGCCTTGTTCAAGAACGCCGCAGCTTCCTGCCCGCCAGCGGGTTGATGGTGCCGGCGCACTCGCCGCAGAATCCATACAGCGACAGCGAATGCTCGTGCAGCACGAAGTTGCGCTCGCGCGCGACGACTTCCTGGCGCTGTTCGATCTCGGCGTCGAGGAATTCCTCCATGCGGCCGCAGTTGGTGCAGATCAGGTGGTCGTGGTGGCTGCCTTCATTCAGCTCGAACACCGAAGCCACGCCTTCGAAGTGACGGCGGATTAGAATGCGCGCATCGGCGAACTGCATCAACACGCGGTAGACCGTGGCCAGGCCCATGTCGATATGCTCTTCATGCAGCAGACGATAGACGTCGTCGGCGTTCAGGTGCTTGCTTTTCGATTCCTGGAACAGCTGCAAAATCCGCAGGCGGGGCAGGGTGGCTTTCAGTCCGAGCTTGCGCAGCTCCTGGGGGATATCCATATGGCTCCATGATGATAATGATTCTTATTCTCATGATAGCCGCAATTTATTTTATTGGCAACTAAGGCCGGCAACCGTGCACGTAGTCTCATCCGCAAGGTGGTCGGCGACGCAATATATTTGGTAGTGAAATGCTATTTTAATTAGTGTTTAATTATCAAAATACGTGGTTTTTCGATAGATTTTTTGGTGTTGTACTCTAATGCATCGACAGTTGCCGCACGGAAGTATAGAGTACTTATATCCGAATCAGTTCTTCGGAGCGGCGCCTTAGCCTCGCGCCACCCGCGACTTTCCCACCTTGTTGAGCATGACCGCCCGCGCTTGCGGACGGCGTCCGCGTCTTCGCGCGTCCTGAACACGGTGCACTTGGCAGAACACGCCGCATGTAACGATAGACAGGAACCACGAATGACGTTTGATTTTTCACCGCTGCGCGCCGCCACCCCGGCGTCGTTGGCCTTCACCTTGACGATGCTGTGCTGTGCCGTGGCGCAGGCCGACGAAGGCGCCGCCGCGCCGCGCTGGACCTTCGGTGGTTATGGCACGCTGGGTTTTGCGCACAGTAACGACAGCCAGTCCGACTTCACCGGCAACGTCCTTAATCCCGGCAACGCCGGCGCCAGCCACGAATGGAGCGCCACCGTGGATAGCCGCGTGGGCATGCAACTGGGCCTGAACCTGGACAGCCGCTGGTCGGCGGTGCTGCAGGTGGTGTCCGAGCGCACGCTGCAAAGCGGTTATGCGCCGAAGGTCGAATGGGCCAACGTCAAATACCAGGCCACGCCGGACCTGAGCCTGCGTGTGGGACGCATCGCGCTGCCGCTGTTCCTGGCCGGCGACTATCGCAAGGCCGGCTATGCCCTGCCGTGGGTACGGCCGCCGGTCGAGGTGTACGGCGCCATCCCGATCAGCAATAGCGACGGCGTCGACGCCAGCTACCGCTGGAGCGCGGCCGGCGTCAACAACGTCACCCAATTCTTTTTCGGCCACACCGATGTCACCGTCACGCCGCAGGCGCATGCCACGGCGCGCGCGATGACGGGTTTGTCCAACACTACCACCAGCGGCGCGCTGACCGTGCGCGCCAGCGTGATGAGCACCGAGCTGACGCTCAAGCTGGCGCGTGAACTGTTCGCCGGCTTGAACCAGTTCGGCCCGCAGGGCGCGGCGCTGGTCGCGCGCTACGATGTCGACGCCAAACGCGCCGACGTGATCTCGCTGGGCGCCAGCTACGATCCGGGCGCATGGTTCCTGATGGGTGAAGTGGGGCGCATGAACGCCCGCTCCTACCTGGGCGACAAGACCGCCGCCTATATCAGCGGCGGCTATCGCTTCGGCGACCTGACCCCATACCTCTCGTATGCCGTGTCGCGCGCCAATATGCAGACGCGCATTGCGGGCCTGGACCTGAGCGGCCTGCCGCCGCAACTGGCCGCCGCCGGCGCCCAGTTGAACCGCGGTTTGAACCAGATGCTGGACACGATGCCGCAGCAGCGCAGCATCACCGCCGGCGTCCGCTGGGACCTGCGCACCAACTACGCGTTCAAGCTGCAATACGATCGCCTGACGCCGCAGCACGGCTCGAACGGTACCTTCATCAACGTGCAACCGGGCTTCCAGTCCGGCCGCCCGATCAGCGTGATCAGCGCTTCGATCGATTTTGTGTTCTGAAGGGGATGACATGTCTATCCTCCGCTTAATCTCCTTGCTACTGCTGGTGCTGGCCTGCGCCGGCGCCGGTGGGGCCGAACTGGTGGTCATCGTCTCGGCCAGGAATCCCTTGTCGGCGCTGCGTCCAGAACAGGTGGCCGACATCTTCCTGGCGCAGACCGGCCGCTTCCCCGGCGGCGACGAAGCGATGGCGCTGGACCTGCCGCTCGGCAGCCCGCTGCGCGATGAGTTCTACAGCAAAGTGGCGGCCAAGTCGCCGGCGCTGATGAAGGCTTACTGGACCAAGATGGTGTTCACCGGCCGCGGCCAACCGCCGCGCGAACTGACCAACAGCATCGCCGTGCGCAAGATGGTGGCGGACAATCCTTCGATGATCGGCTATATCGACCGCGCGGCCCTGGATGCCAGCGTCAAGGCCGTGTTGGTGACGCGATGACAGCGCGCGCCGGCAGCGACACCCTGCGCAAGCGCTGGCTGCGGCGCGGACTGGACACCCACTTCTCGCTGCCGCTGTTCGCCATGCTGCTGCTGGTGGCGATCTGGGTGGTGACGTTCCACGAGATCGACGCCGAGCGCGCCCACGCGCGCGAAGTCGCCACCGATTCGCTGCGCGAGTTGATGGGCACCTACGAGGCGCAAGTGGCGCGTAGCCTGGATGGCATCGACCAGACGCTGCGCGTGCTCAAATACGCGGTCGAACGCAAGGGCGCGCTGGGCGCGCTGCCGGAGCTGGGCCGCGAGGGCCTGCTGCCGCCGGGCGTGGTGTTTGTGGTCAGCATCGTCGATCGCAACGGCCTCACCGTTGCCAGTAATCCGAAGGCGTTACCGATTTCGGTGGCCGATCAAAATTACTTCAAGTTTCACCAGGAGCGCGATAGCGGCGTCACCTTCGTCAGCCAGGCCACGCGCGACGCCGCCAACACCGAGTGGCATTTGCACTTCACGCGCCGGCTGGACGACGCCACGGGCAATTTCGCCGGCATCGTCATCGTCGAAACCGATCCCGCCTATTTCACCAGCAGCTACGAGCGCAGCCGGCTCGGCGAACACGGCATGTTGGGACTGGTGGGCAACGATGGCGTGGTGCGCTCGCTGCGCATCGGCGACAAGCTGTCCTTCGGCCAGCACATGGACGCGGCGGCGGAAAAGGTCGGCATTGCGGACGGCGTGCATCGCTTCAGCGGCATGCGCGAGCTGCATGGCGTCGCGCTGAACGTGCTGGTCGGCCTGTCGGAACGCGAGCAAATGGCGGGCTTCGAGCGCCAGCGCCGCGAGAAAATCTGGGAGGCGTCGGTCGCCAGCGTGGTGCTGGTAGTGAGCACCGCCTTGCTGTGGCTGTGGTCCTGGCAGGGCGCGCGCAACCGCGCCCGCGTGCGGCGCGCGCAGGAAACCTATGCTGCGGCTTCGGCGGCCAGCCTGGACGCCTTCTTCGTCATGCGCGAAGTGCGCGACACCGGCGGCGAGATCATCGATTTCGTCTTCGTCGACGCCAACTCGCGGGCCGAAAAGATGACCGGCTACAGCAAGGAAAAACTGCGGCTGATGACGCTGTGCGGCCTGATGCCGCAGGCGCGCAGCAATGGCATGTTCGACCATCTGGTGCATGTGACGCAGGTAGGCGGCGTGCATGAACAGGAATGGGAGAGCAATATCCCGCAACTGCGGGCGCGCTGGCTGCACCAGCAGGTGGTGCCGGTGGAGGGTGGTCTGGTGGCCATCGTGCGCGACATCAGCGAACGCAAGCTGGCCGAGGAGCGCATGCTACACCTGGCCCATCACGATACGCTGACCGGGCTGCCGAACCGCAGCCTGATCGCCAGCCGTCTCGATCTGACCATCGCCCAGGCCAGCCGCAACGGCGGCGCGGTGCTGGTGGCCTTCATCGACCTTGACGGCTTCAAGCTGGTCAACGACGGCCTGGGACACAACGCCGGCGACGAGCTGTTGAAAGTGGTGGCCGCGCGCATGAGCGCCTGCCTGCGCGCCGGCGACACGGTCGGCCGTTTCGGCGGCGACGAATTCGTGCTGGTGCTGAACGAGCCGCGTCACAGCGAGCTTGCGGCACCGGTGCTGGAACGGGTGCGCGAGGCGGTGCTCAAGTCGATCACGCTGAGCGGGCAGGATGTCCAGGTCAGTTGCAGTATCGGCGTGGCGGTCTATCCCCACGACGGCGCCGACGCCGAAACGCTGCTGATGCACGCCGACGCCGCCATGTACCGCGCCAAGGACCTGGGCAAGAACAACTGCCAGTTCTACACCCGCGAAATGAACGCCTGCATCGAAGAGAAACTGGTGCTGCTGGAAGGCCTGCGCGGCGCGTTGGACGAAGGCCAGTTCCGGCTGGAGTACCAGCCCAAGGTCGACCTGCACACGGGCCGCATCTTCGGCGTGGAAGCGCTGGTGCGCTGGGAACATCCTGAGCAGGGCTGCATCGGGCCGGACCGCTTCATCCCGCTGGCCGAGGAAAGCGGCATGATCATCGCGCTGGGCGAGTGGGTGTTGCAGACAGCCTGCCGCCAGAACCGCGCCTGGCAGGACGCCGGCTTGCCGCCGCTGCGGGTGGCCGTTAACGTCTCGCCGCGCCAGTTCGAGGAGCAGGGCCTGGTGCAGCGCGTGGCGCAGGCGCTGTCCGACAGCGGCATGGCCGCCGAATGGCTGGAACTGGAAGTGACCGAAGGCGTCATCATGCGCGACCTGCAGCAGGCCGTGGACAAGATGGCGGAGGTGCGGGCGATGGGCGTGTCGCTGGCGATCGACGATTTCGGCACCGGCTATTCGAGCCTGTCGGCGCTGAAGTCGTTCCCGATCAGCACCTTGAAAATCGATAAATCGTTTGTGCGCGACCTGGGCGTGAGCGAGGGCGATGAAGCCATCGCCAGCTCGATCATCGACCTGGCGCACCGCCTGCGCCTGCGTGTTATCGCCGAGGGCGTGGAGACCGAGCAGCAGCAAGCTTTCCTGCGCCGGAACGGCTGCGACGAGATGCAGGGCTATCTGTTCAGCCGTCCGCTGCCGCCGGAGCAGTTGCGGCAATTGCTGTTGACTTGTGCCTTTGCGCAGCCCGCGCCCGCGTTGGAGACTACAGCGGCTTGATCACATAGACGCAGCGGCGCGCGCCGTTGAGCATGTGCTCGACGCGGCCTACTGTGCATTCGGGGCCGAGCACGCGCTGGAATACGTCCAGCTCCGAGCGGCAGAACTTCTGGCACTGGCGCGCGGCCGCGCAGATCGGGCAGTGGTTCTCGATCAGCAGCATGCTGCCGTCGTCGCGGGTTTCGACTTCGGCCATATAACCTTCGGTGCTGCGCGCCTGCACCAGCGCCTGCACCCGCTGCGGCAGCGTGCCGGATGCTTGCAGATGCTGGCGGTACTGCTGCTCGCTGGCCGCCTCGCGCGCGCCGATCAGCTTATCGAGACCGGCTTCGCCGAACAGGCCGCGCACCTGGTCGATCAGTTGCAGCGTCAGGTCGGCGTGGCGGTCGGGGAAGCGCGCGTGGCCAGCCTCGGTCAACAACCAGCGGCGCGATGGGCGCCCCGGCTTGTCGGCCACTTCCTCATACGTGACCATGCCTTTTTCCTGCCACGATTCGAGCTGCTTGCGCGCGCCCATCGAGGTCAGGTTGAGCAGGCCGGCCAGCTGTTGCGCGGTTTGCGGGCCGCGCGTCTTCAACAGGAACAGCGTGTGTTCGGCGGTGTTCATTGCAGCGCGCCTTCCAGCTTGTCGCGGTCATCGCGGGCCATGCTGGCGTGCCAGGACTGCATGCGCCAGGCCGACCACGCCGTCAACGCCGCGCCCAGCACCAGGATCAGGCGCGTGTCGATCAGGGTCAGCACCGCGCCGATCAAGGCCATGATGATATTGGCCAGGCAGAAGGTGGTGGAGATCAGGCCCATGACGGCGCCTTGTCCGTGCGCGCCGAAGCGCTCGGCGCACCAGTTGGGGACGATGGCGTTGTAGATCGAATGGGGTATGCCGTACAGGATGATGGCGGCGATGCCGATCCATGCATTGCTGGCCGCGAGTAGCGCGATCAGCGAGGCCGTGACCAGCGCGAAGCGGCGCGCCCGCAGCAGCGGCTCGCCCTGGAACGGACGGCCGGCGAACATGGTGGTGGTGGTCATGACCGCACACATGGCGGCGGTGGTCCAGGCGATGCCGCGCGCGCCGAAGCCGGGCACTTCGACCAGCCACAGTGGATAGAATTCGTAGAAGGCGGTCACGCCGCAGGTGTAGGCCAGCGTGACGATGAACAGGTTGCGCAGGTCCGGCTCGCGCAGCAGGTTGAGCGAGTGGCGGTCGCGCGCCACCTGCCACCACGAGGTGGTCGCCAACGACGGCGCCTCGTTCGGCAGCACCACGGCCACCAGCAACGCCACCAGCAGCAGCGCCGCCACGGCGATCCAGAACGGCACCGTGATCCCCCAAACCAGCGTCATGCCGGCCAGCAGCGGCCCGGCCAGCCAGCCCATGTAGAAGGCGCCGTTCAGCCACGACAGGGCCTTGCGGCGCAGGTCGCCGTCCAGGCGGTCGGCCAGCATGGCGCGCGCCACCGAGCCGTTGCCTTCCAGCAGGCCGGTGACGAAGCGGGCGACGATGAACAGCGGGTAGGATTCCAGCAGCAGCGCGCAAGCCGTGGCGGCGTGGCCGATGGCGGCGCCGACCGCGGTGATCAGCAGCACCGGGCGGCGGCCGTAGCGATCCGACATCGGCCCGAGCAGCGCGGAGCCGATCAGCAGGCCGAGCGGATTGATGGTCAGCGCCAGGCCGAACAGCAGCTTGGGCGGCAGGCCGAGGAACTGGTTCAGACCATTGCTGACGCCGGCCGCGAACAGCGGCGGCAGGATGGGGTAGGGCAGCGACGCGCCTATCGTCGAGAGTAGGGCCAGCAGGCAGGCGGCGCCTATCAGCAGAGGTGTTTTCATCGGCGGCAATCAAAGGTAGCGAGTACCGACACTGTAAGCGGCCTCCGCTAATAAGTAAACAAAAATGTTTATTAACTCAGTAGTGCAGCACCAGTGGCAGGGCGGGACGGCAATCGTGGGTATGGCCTTGCGCGCCGTGGTCGAAGCAGATTTCCATCAGATAGGCGTCGCCTTCGAGCAGTGTCAGTTGGGTGCCGCTGCTGCTGGTTTTCGCCGGCGCCGACAAGGCTTGCGGCGGCAAGGTCAGCGTGACCGAAGTGATCGTGTTCACGCCGGCCGCATGGTCCAGCGGCTGGCGGCGCGCTTCCGGATAGGCCGACGGCGCCACGCCCTTGGGCAGGAAGAACCACATCGGCTCCGACGCCGGCACGTCCGCACCTATGCCGATCCGCATGCCGGGCGGCAGATAGGACGGTGCGTAGTTCCAGCATGGGAAAGGCGCGGCGGCATCGTCGCCGGATGGCCGCCAGCATACGCCGAACGGGCAGGCCGGGCTGCCGTCGGCCAGGCGTTCGGCCAGCAGGGTGGGGCTGGTCTGCGCGCTGCGCACTTCATCGTCGTCGGCGATCCACAGCAGTTCGAGGAAGGCGTTGTGAAAGAAGAAGCGGCGGTTCTCGGTGCCCTGGCCCGGGTGGCGGTTGCCCGATCCTTCGCTCAGGCCGAAGGATCGCAGCAGCGCCGCTTCCGGTGCGCCAGCGCGGGCGCGGACAAACAGGTGATCGATCTGCATGGCGGCTATTGCTGTTGCTCGATCATCTTGCGGATCTTGACGGCCTTCTCGAAGTGATCGAGTTCGTGGGTGCGTATCCACCATTCGGCCGCTTCCATCAGCAGCGCCGGGTCGTCATTCTTGTTGGCGAAGAAGGCGTAGAAGGACAGGCCGACCGTCTCGCCTTTTTGCGCGATCTTGTCGTTGCAGACGCGGATGATTTTTTCTCTCAGTTGAATACGCACGTTATCGGTTTTGTTGGTTGCAAGAACCTTAACTATACATCGTTGCGCTATGATGCGGCATCACTCTTGGACAGAATCACGATGAAGAATTGGTTTGCCAGCCAGCGTGGCGCGTATTTTTTTCTGCTGCTCGGCATAGGCCTGATGATGCTGTTCGTAGCGCTGGAGCGCAACTTCCCCAATGCCGATCAGCTGGAGACGGCGAGCGGCCGCGTGGCCTGGTCGCGGTCGGCGCAGGGCGGCCTGTATTTCATGCTGGGCGGCGAGCAGCGCCAGTTCGTATTGTTCGTCAAAGGCGATTCGGACCAACGGCTGCAAGCGGCGATTCGCGATGCCGAGGCCTATCCGATCAAGGTGCGCTTTCATCCGGGGCAGGTCAGCAGTCCGAGTTTTTTGCCGGGGCGGTTCCATGCGGTCTACGGCGTGACGGTCGGCGGCAAGGAAGTATCCAGCCTGGCCGCGGTGCGGGGCAGCTACCGGCGCGACAACCTGATCGCGCTGGCGATGGGCGTGCTGTTCGCGGTCTACGGCGGGACCCGCGTCTGGAACTTCAGGGGTGCGGTTGTAGACGCGCCAGCAGTTCGACATCGCCGGCCACGATAAAGGCCAGGTTGGCGGTGATATGTTCGACCGGCCAGTCCCACCAGGCGATCGCCTGCAAACGCGCCGCCACCTCGGGCGCAAAGCGCTCCTTTATCTGCCTGGCAGATGACAGTCGGCTTCCGTTAAGGGTTGTCCGACGCCGGCCGAGAGCGGCTGCGCGCATTAGTTCTGGCCTGTGGCGGCGGCCGGCATCGGACAACCCTTAACGAACTCGGCCTACCGCGTTTAGCATAGCAGCTTACCCATCTGCAAAACGCACGAATTCTCACGCAAGGCCGAGAGCGCCCGAGTCTGTGTGAAAACGCAGAACGATTTTGGACCAGCAAAAAACAGCCTCTTAAACCGCCCGCTATGCGATTTTCTCGGCGTGGGGAATGGTCACTCTACCTATAGAAATTTCGTGTTTTTGCGTTTTCACCTAGCCTGCCCCCAAAAGCGGACGATTTGTTATGGATTAAATCGACTATCGCAGTTACTTCCCGCTCGCCTAAGATTTGCCACACCTTGATTGGCGAAATAACGTTTCTCATTCAATGGATCAAGGTCACGATTATTTATAACACGACCATATTGAACCACTGCGTTATCTGCATCTATTTCCATCAACAAATAAGATTGGATTTCTACCCAGTCTGGCTGTCGTGGATCCGCATCCAAGAAATAAATTAGGTGCGTATCAGGATACGATTGGATGGAGTATTTTTCATTGATCATTTCATAGCTCCCATTCTTTTCTTTGCTAATCCAGACCCTTATCGATCCCTTGCACGAAGCGATAAGAAGATCGTGGCTAAGTTGAGATTTTTCACTGTTTTTCTTGGTTGATTCAAAGTTCATGGTACCAACCAAAATACCATCTGCAAGCCGAGAAGAAGCATTAATTTTCTCTCTTGTTGCACATCCAGAAACGATAAATATAATTAATAGTAAAGCGATCATCTTTGAGATTTTTGTCATAAATTTCTATTAAATTTAATTTGTCTTTGAAAAATTTTAAAATTTCTGAATTTGACCGGACGCAGTCCAGTCCGTACCGAAATGACGTTAGTGCAGATTAGTACTTATTCCCTACCGAACGCCATTTGGTGAGCGCGATATCCAGTATATATGTGACTAAGAGGAAAATTTCCGCGATAACTGTTTTTTCATTTTTCTTCCCTATTTCAACGCTGCAAAATATAGAGCCTAACTGGTACCTAATTAAAAATTTAGCCGTCGCTTTCAACGTCCGGTATTGGCCGCAGACGGTCATGCAACTGAGCAGCTACTCGTATTTTGATAATTCTTCCTCTAGGCGTAGCTTTAGCTCACCAGGAGAAGTCCAAACGCCTCGCATCGAGGGTGTCGGAAACGCCGCAATCGAAACGCCCTGTGCCGACATATCCGGCAGCCAATCGTCAACAAATTCGTGGACATCAATCTCCGCTGGCGAACATCCGGCCCAGGGGCCAGTTGCACAATCCTGCGCATAATCAGGATGCGGCCATAGCGGAAACCCAGGAGCACCTGAATCGTCGGCTAGACTAACCCATCCAGATTCGTCACGCAGCCCCCAAAGCACTTCTCTATCAGCGGCTTGCGATACCAAATGCTTGAGACATTTTGGCCCGTCTGCAGAAATAAGTGCGGCGTACTGTTCTGGTGAAGGATGGCCTGTTTTCAACATAGGTTTCAATTTATGTGTCCGTCTGCAATTGGCCGAACGCAGTCCTTGTGCACAGGATATCATGTTGCTAAGTCGAAATAGTCACAGACTGTCACGCCAGAACGGGCATGGCGCGGGCTCGACGGCACTAGTGCGGTTTTCCATGCGCGTGCGAGTCGCGGCCCTTCAGCCGAACTGGGGCACACGCATATGTCCGTCCAGACCGCTAAGCCTAAGCAGCGATTCGGTCGGCACTCATCCCGCCGGCGCCGGTTTCCTCCCCGATTTGCGGGCATTCGTCGCATGGGCGAAAACACGCGCACCCGAGCCGCTAGAATGGCGGGACAAATTCAATCCGAGGAATTTAATGAGCTCTCCCGCATTTCTGCCATTCAACGCTCCTCCCGTACCGGAAGTCAAGCATGACCGCCGCCTAGTGCGCCGCTACCTGCTGCAATCGGCGCTGCGCTTCAACGCCGGTTCGCTGCTGTTCCTGTCGCTGGCGATCGCGCTGCTGCCGCTCTGGCTGAACTTCGGCACGGCTGCGTCGGGCGAATTCGAGGTTCGCAAGCTGAATCCGTACATGGTCGGCGGCGGCGTGCTGGCGGTGATGGCCTGGTTCGCGCTGACGTCGAGCGGAATCGCCCGCAGCTTTCTTGCCCGGCTGGGCGAGGAGGGCAAGGCGTTGTGCGCCGAGGCGATGGCTTCCTCGGTGACGCGCCGCATCGATGCGCCGTTCAATCCCTATACGACCTTCGACCTGTGCACCGAATCCTTGTCGGGACTCGCGCTCGGCACGGCGCTCGGCTACTCCGGCCCGCCGGCGTTCTTCCACGACCCTTTCAAGGGCCGGATCGTGCTGGCCCGTTGGCGCCCGCTGGCGTTGGGGCGCCATGTCGAGGTGAGGGTGTCGCCCGATTTGGGTCCCAGCTGCCGCGTCGAGCTGCGCTGCCGCCCGGGCCTGGCCTGGTTCGCGATCCAGCAGGGCGAGTCGCTGAAGGCCGCAGAGATGGTTTGCGTCCAGCTGCGTCAGCACCTCGCACGCCATGCAAACGCACTGGATGCGGCTCGGCGTGAACGCGAGCTGGAACGCACCTCGCTGCAGGCGCGCCTGTCGGCCTTGCAGGCCCAGGTCGAGCCGCACTTCCTGTTCAATACCCTGGCCAATCTGAAGTACCTGATCCGCACCGACCAGCATGCCGCGCAGGACATGCTCGACCACCTGGTCGGCTACCTGCAGAACGCGCTGCCGGATATGCGCTCGGTGTCCTCGACCCTGGGACGAGAAATGGATCTTGTTAGCGACTACCTGGCGGTGATGCGCATCCGCATGGGCGTGCGCCTGCGCTTCGCAGTTGACGTGGACGAGGACTTGCGCAGCCTGCCGTTCCCGCCGGCGATGCTGATCTCGCTGGTGGAAAACGCCGTCAAACACGGCTTGGAGCGGGCCAGCCGACCGGGCCTGATCACCATCGGCGCAAGGTCTAAGAGCAAGGGGGAGGGGGAGCTGCTGAGCGTGTCCGTGGTCGACGACGGTGTCGGCTTGACCGAACAGGCCGGGCAGGGCACGGGGCTGGCGAATATCACAGAGCGCCTGCTGTTGCTGTACGGGCGCGAGGCCAGCCTGTTCGTGGAGCCCGGCGACGGACAAGGAGTGCGCGCCGTGCTGACGGTGCCTGTGGCAGGAAACCGCGCCTGATGCCGCGCGCCCTGATCGTCGAAGACGAGCCTCTGCTGCGGGCGGAGTTGACGGACCAGCTGTGCGTCCTGTGGCCCGAGCTGGAGATCGCAGGCCAAGCCGCCAACGGCATCGACGCGATAGCGGGCATCGATGCACTGAAACCGGACATCGTGTTCCTGGACATCCAGATGCCCGGCCTGAACGGCATGGAGGTGGCGCGCCATATCCCCGAGTCCTGCCAGGTGGTGTTCGTTACGGCCTACGCGGACTATGCCCTGGCCGCTTTCGATGCCGGCGCGTCCGACTACCTGGTCAAGCCTTTGACGACCGCACGCCTGCTGCAGACGATCCGCCGCCTGAAGTCGCGCGCGACCGCAAGCCCGCCGCCGGCCGTGTGGGAAAAGCTGTTCGAGCAGGAGAGCGCGCCGGTGTACCTCAAGTGGATCAAGGCTTCGAGCGGCAATACGGTACGGCTGGTGATGGTGAGCGAAGTGCTGTACTTCCAGTCGGACGAAAAGTACACACGGGTGGTGACGGAGAAAGGCGATGCGCTGATTCGGCTGCCTATCAAGTCCCTGCTCGAGCAGCTGGACCCGCAGCTGTTCGCGCAAATCCACCGCAGCGCCATCGTCAACCTCCAGGCTGTCGACCGGATCGAACGCAGTGAAAACGGGGGGCGCGGCGGCGCCGGCCTGGAGGTGATCATGCGAGGCCGGACCGAACGCTTGACTGTCAGTGAAGCTTTTACCAGGCAGTTCCGCCAGATGTAGTTGGGCTGGCTACGCTGCGTTTGCACCTTGTGATTTATTCTTTTTTATGGAGCCACATCCTCATGCGACACCTCCTTCCCGCAGCAGTCTTGGTCCTCAGCGTCATCGCCCTCCCCACCGCAGGCGCACAAGAACAGCGGCCCGCCGCAACGGCGCAACAGTCGCGGTCGTTGAGCGCGGCAGACAAGGCCGCTGCCGTAGACCTGTTAGCCCAACGCCTGTCCGACAAATATGTCTACGCTGACGAAGGCAACAAGATGGCCGCCGCCGTCCGCGATCATTTGCTCAAGGGCGACTACGAGAAGGTTGCGACGGATGCGGAATTCGCAGGCTTGCTGACGACCCATATCCAGGCTTCCCACCCGGACAAACACCTGAGCATCCGCTACGTCCCCAATGCGCAACCGGATCGCCCTCGACCCTCTCTCAACCAATCCATGCCTGCCGAGATGCGACAGCGCATGACCGAAGTGGGGCAATACCTGAATTTCTCCTTTGAAAAGGTAGAACGCCTGCCCGGCAATATTATGTACGTCAAGTTCAACGGGTTCTTTGAAGCGGATATCGGCAAGGCAGCCGCTACAGCCGCCATGAGTTTGGCGGCCAATGGCAACGCGATGATCATTGACCTGCGTGACAACCGGGGCGGCGACCCGCGCATGGTCGCGCATGTGGCAAGTTACCTGCTGGGCGATAAGAAGGTTCATCTGTCGGACATATACTTCCGGGCTGAGAATGAAACCACTTCTTTCTGGAGCGATCCAGCCGTTCCCGGAGCGCGCTTTGGCGCAGACAAGCCGGTCTATGTATTAACCAGCGGCGAAACTTTCTCGGCAGCCGAAGACTTTACGTACAACCTCCAAGTTATCAAGCGCATCACTGTGGTTGGTGAAACCACCGGAGGCGGTGCCCATCCGATCCAACCGTTCCGTATCGATCCGAACCTGGTCGCCGTGATACCGGTAGGACGCTCGATCAACCTGATCACTAAAGGCGATTGGGAAGGGACTGGCGTTAAACCTGATGTCGCCGTCGCTTCGGATAAGGCTCTGACTAAAGCAAATGCACTGGCCCTGCGGCAGCTGCTGCCAAAAACCAGCAACCCGAAGGAGCGGGCTATGCTTGAGAAAAAGCTCGCCGAGTTGGAAACGGCTTTATAAAACTCTGTGTGGATTCAATCGGCCAACGCGACGCTGCGGCCGGCGCGCCGATTCAAGTCGACACCGAGTGCGGCTTTGCGAAGGCGGCGGTTGCGCAGCACATAGCGCACCGACGCGGTAGTGTCGTACATGAGCTGATAGTGGTAATAGTTGATGTGCTCAAGCACGGCGAACAGGAAAATCCCGAGGGGCCATGCCAATTGCACGCTCCACCCGGCGCCCACGATCTGGACAGTGAATCCGAGCGCGACGCCGCCAAACAGCACAAGATTGGATGCCTTGAATGCGTTGAACAGCCTGTCAAAATAGCTCGGCAATGGTGCCGACGCCGACAGGGCGCGGTGTTTCAGCAGCCAATACAGGGAGCCTTGCGCCAGCAGATAGCTGACCGAGAGCAGCGCTGCCAGCCCCAGCGGCCAATGCACACCCGTTGCAGACTTGCGCCAATCCAGGATGAAAATAATCGGCAGCACGACGGCAGCCAGGGCTTCCATTCTGCGCAGGTAGTTGAAGCGATTGTTGAGTCTATGCATGGAATTTACACCTTATAACACGTCGCGCTGGCGGCGGAATGCCAGCCAGCCGGCGATCACTGTGAAGCTGGCGACGATCATCACCACCACCCAGAAGCCTTCCGGGTCCTGCGCCAGCGGCACGCCGCCGACGTTCATGCCCATCAGGCCGGCGATGATGTTGATTGGCAGGGCCAGCACGGTGACGATGGTCAGCACGAACAGGCTGCGGTTATTGCCTTCGTTGACCAGCGCCGCAATCTCTTCCTGGATCAGCTTGATGCGCTCCTGCAGCGACGCCATGTCCGCCAGCACCATCGAGAATTCCTCGGTCGACTCGCGCAGTTCCTGGGCGTCCAGTTCGGCCACCCAGGCCGGCGGCCGTTGCAGCAATCGGAACAGCGCCGCCGGTTCCGGCGCCAGCAGGCGCTGCAAGCGCACCAGCACGCGCCGCAGCGCGCCCAGGCTGGCGCGCTTGGTCTTCAGTTTGCCGGCCAGCAGATTGTCTTCGATCTCGTCGACGGTGCTGATGGCGTTGCGGACGATCTTGATCAGCGCATCGGCCTGGTCGCGCAGCAGGTGGATCAGCAGCTCCACCGACGAGCGTATCGGCTCGCCGTTGCGCACGGCGTTGCGCAATCCATCGACCGCCTTCAACGGCTTGCGCCGCGCGCTGATGACGATCTGCTGGTCGACGCTCAACCACAGCGTGGAGATGTCGGACGGTTCGAACGAAAAATCGTGCAGCACGTCGTTGACCACGGCGATCAGCGTGTTGTCGGCCATCTCGATGCGGGTTGAGCGCGGGCCTTCGTGCAGGCTTTCGTAGAATTCTTCCGGCAGCGCGGTGTGCTCGTGCAGCCATTTTTCGCTGGCGGTGTTGGCCAGGTTGTAGTGCAGCCAGATGAATTCCTGCGGATGCTGTTCGCGCTCGGCCAGCCAGCGGCATGCGGCGTCGGCGTCCAGCGGCAGGCCCTTGCAGTCAGGAGCGCGGCCGAACAGGTAGCCGCAGACCAGACCCGATGAGTCGGAACCGTAGGACAGTGGCGCATTCTGCATTCAAGATTCTCCGTGATGGTCGCGGGCATCAGGATAGCAAATTACGCTACGGTAGGGTGATATATCCTCGGCCGGAGAAGGCACGCCGCAAGCCGTTCCACTCCGGCTACGCTAACCGTTGATCTGAACGTCAGACCAGCAGCGCGTTGTTCATCTCGATGGCGTCGATCTTGGCTTCGGCCAGCATGGCTTCGAGCTTGTCTTCGTCGATGAACAGGTCGATGGCCGAATCGGAGTGCGGCGGCAGGTCGCGCTGGGCTTCCTGCAACGGCGACTTCACCGGCGTCAGGTGGTTGGCCAGCAGCAGGGTGTCGAGCAGCGTGTCCGGCGGGATCGACATGAAGCTGTCGCGCAGGCCTTCGATGGCTTCGGCCACCGGCTCGGGGATGCACAGCTTGCGCATCACTTCACGGGTGATGATTTCCTCGCTGGCCGAATGCCAGTTCTCGGGGTCTTCTTCCAACAGGCCGGGGAATTCGTCGGCGCGCGACAGCAGGTAGAAGCCGCCCACTTCGTGCACGATGGCGGCGAACAGCGCGGTGTCCGGATTCACGCCGGTGACCTGGCGCGCGATGATGCGCGACAGCGCCGCCACGGCGATGGTGTGGTCCCACAGCTTTTCCGCCTTGTAGCGCAGTTCCGGGTCGGCGATCTTGGCGCCGAACTGGCGCACCACCATGGCGGCGGCCAGCGCGAACAGGTTCTGGTAGCCGATGCGCATGATGGCGCCGCGCACGTTGGTGATCATCGGCGCGCCGGAGCGGTTGAACATCGCGGAATTGGCGATGGCCACGGTGCGCGCGGCCAGGATGGGCTCCGCCAGCACCAGGCTGATGGCCTTGTCGACCGGGCATTCCGGATCGTCGAGCGCGAGTTGAACGCGGAGTGCCGCATTTACACTGGTCGGAAAGACCAGTTCACCACGGATGGCCAGCGCCGCGATATGGCCAAATGCTTCTAGTTTATTCATGATCAAAATTATACGCATGCGCGGCCCCAATCTCAACGCCATCTTGGCTTGCGGGGCCCGGAGGAGGCGGCAATGCCACACTGTGGGGCGTTCGGCGGGGATCGGACGGTGGGCGGGAGCCGCGTGCGGCGCCGTCACAGGCGTCGCACGCGGGGTAAAGCTGAGCTTGGAATCAAGCGTTGGCGAACTGCGGACGGCGGGTGGCGCTGTCGCGGTGGTAGCGGCTGACCGACAGGTCGTCCGACAGGATGGCCGGGCGGCGGGCCGATATCAGGTCGGACAGCAGCTGGGCCGAGCCGCACGACATGGTCCAGCCCAGCGTGCCGTGGCCGGTGTTGACGAACAGGTTGCGCAGGCCGGTGCGGCCCACCACCGGCGTGCCGTCCGGCGTCATCGGACGCAGGCCGGTCCAGAAGGTGGCGGAGGCGGTGTCGCCGGCGCCGGGGAACAGGTCGTTGACCACCATTTCCAGCGTTTCGCGGCGGCGCGGGTTCAGCGCCAGGTTGAAGCCGGCGATTTCGGCCATGCCGCCGACGCGGATGCGGTCGTCGAAGCGGGTCACGGCGATCTTGTAGGTTTCGTCCAGAATGGTCGAGACCGGCGCGGAGGCGGCGTCCACGATCGGCACGGTGATCGAGTAGCCCTTCAGCGGGTAGACCGGGATCTTGACCAGGTCCTTCAGCAGCGTGGTCGAGTAGGCGCCCAGCGCGACCACGTAGGAGTCGGCCGTCACCAGCTCGGTGCCGCACTGCACGCCTTTGATTTCCTCGCCGGCCGTGACCAGGCCGCTGATGTCGACGCCGTAGCGGAACTTCACGCCCAGTTGCTCGGCCATCGCGGTCAGGCGGGTGGTGAACAGCTGGCAATCGCCGGTTTCATCGTTGGGCAGGCGCAGGCCGCCGACCAGCTTGTTCTGGTCCAGGCCGGGTTCGGCGGCGACCAGTTGTTCGCGGTTCAGCAGCTCGTAGGGCACGCCGGTTTCCTGCAGCACCTGGATGTCCTTGGCGGCGTCGTCCAGTTGTTTCTGGGTGCGGAACAGCTGGGTCGTGCCTTGCTGGCGGCCTTCGTATTCGATGCCGGTGGCGGCGCGCAGGGCTTTGAAGCAGTCGCGGCTGTATTCGGCCAGGCGCACCATGCGTTCCTTGTTGACGGCGTAGCGTTCGGCGCTGCAGTTCTGCAGCATCTGCCACATCCATTGCAGCTGGAACAGCGTGCCGTCCGGGGTGATCGACAGCGGGGCGTGGCGTTGCAGCATCCATTTCATCGCCTTGAGCGGGATGCCGGGCGCGGCCCAGGGGGAGGCGTAGCCGGGGGAGATCTGGCCGGCGTTGGCGAAGCTGGTTTCCAGCGCGGGACCGGGCTGGCGGTCGAGCACGGTCACGTCGTGGCCGGCTTGCGCCAGATAGTAGGCGCTGGTGACGCCGATTACACCGCTACCCAAGATCACAACCCGCATTACAGTCTCCCGATTATTTAGTCATACCAGATATTCCGCTATGGTATGCTTGTATCACTAGCATTTGTTACTGTATAACTTGATATATTCAGTGGATTTTCATGAGAATTCAAAAAGAATCAGTCCGCAGCCTCGACAAACTGGACAGAAAGATAATGCGCATCCTCCAGGAGGATGGGCGGATCTCGATGAAGGATCTGAGCGAGCAGGTCGGCTTGTCGATCACGCCGGCCATCGAGCGGGTCAAGCGCATGGAGCGGGATGGGGTGATCACCGGCTACCACGCGCGCATCGATCCGCAGGCCTTGGGGGCGAAGTTGCTGGTGTTCGTGGAGATCACGCTGAACCAGAAGTCGGGGCCGGTGTTCGAGCAATTCCGGCGCGAGGTGCTGCGCATACCGGAGGTGCAGGAGTGTCATCTGGTGTCGGGCGATTTCGATTACCTGATCAAGGCGCGCATTCATGAGATGGCCGAGTACCGCAAGCTGCTGGGCGACATGCTGCTCAGTTTGCCGGGGGCGGCGCAGTCGAAAAGTTATGTCGTGATGGAGGAGATCAAGGAGACGTTGATCTTGTCTACCGAGGTGGTGCCGGGTTGAGCTGGACAAGAACCGCTCCTGGCCGTTCGCCAGCTAACGCAGTGATCGCGCCGCTTCAGTTAAAATGCAATAACAGCATTATTTACGAAGCGGAGCAAGTGTGAACAATCAGCACGGTACTCCAGGCGATACCCATGTGGTCAGCGTGCGCTCGCTGGACGAGCATATGTCCTCCGACCAGAGTTTCAGCTCGGCCTACGCGCGCGCCGTGGGCGCCATCGCGGGCAACGAAGGCAGCCTCACGCTGGCCCAGTTCGCCGCCGTCACCGACATCGCCGGCGACGGCAAATCCTCCGCCGTCTTCACCGCACTGGTATTGAACGCCATCGAATCGGGCGTGGACGTCGACTGGGCATTCAACGCCCTGAGCCGCAGCAGCGCCGGCATCGACCAGGCCGCCCGCGAAAACGCCCTCAGCATGACCATCCCGCTGCTGGCGCTGCACGGCGCCGATGCGCGCGTGCTGGCGCAACGGCTGGCCAAAGCCTTGTCGGCCCGGCTCTCGCCCGAAGACCTGAACCGGCTGCCGCAGACCGAAGAACGCGGCATCCTCGCCAACCTGGGCGAGCAGGCGCGCCGGCTGGTGCGCGGCCGCTCGCTGGCCGACGCCGTGGCCGATTTCGGCCGCCACGCGGGACAGCCGGTGCTGGTCGAACACGCGCGCAATTTTCAGTCCGGCGACATCGATCATGGCCAACTGCGGGAGCTGGTCGGCAGCGCCACCGCCGCCATCGCGCAGGACATCAGCGTCTACCTGGAGCAGGCGCGCATGCTGTCGGTGGGCGAGGCCATGGCCGCCACCCTGGTCAGCGCCGCCAACGACCTGAAAAACCAGGTGCTGCAACGCCTGACCCTGGTGGACCAGCGCATCGCCTATGAACGCCGCCTGCTGCTGGAAGAGATCGACGACGCCGTGCACGATGCCGGCAACGCCATCGAACTGGCGATCACCGACCGGCTCAACACCGATCAGTGGAAGGACGACGACGTCTGGGCCAGCATGGGACGCCAGCAGTTCGGCCTGGAGATGGAGCGGCGGCTGGACCGCATCGTGCGCCGCAAGGAGCAATCGCTGCACCTGATGCAGGAAGACTTGCGGCTGTTCCAGCAAGCGATGCGGTTGAATCAATCGTCGGTGTTCCAGCGTCAGCACCACTCGACGCTGGCCAGGTTGATGCCGCGGCTGCGGGTCGGCACGCGCATCGTCAACAGCGTCGACACGGCGGCCAATGTCACGCTGATGAGCGGGGCGGTAGTAGCGGCCGGCACCGGCACGGCGGCCTATCTGATCGGCGCGGCGGTGGTGTTGCCGGTGGTGGCGCCGGCGGCGCCGTTTGTCGGCGGCGCGGTGCTGCTGGCGGGCGCATTCAAATGGTTCACCGACGGCGGCAAGCGCAAACGCACCGAGATCCGCGACAAGCGTGCCGCCTTCGAGGCCGAACTGCGCAAGCAGCTGCAAGCGGCGGAGTTGAGCTTCAACACCCAGCTGGACCTGGTGGCCCAGGGCTTCCACGACTCCGCGCTGCAACTGCTGACGCCTTTGCTGCTGGAAGCCGAAGCGGCCGGCCGCGTGCCCGGCATGCGCCAGCGCATAGCCGACCGCGTGATCACCCAGGCCCAGGCGGCGATCCGCCAGCTCGACGCCGAACTGCGCAAATAATCCCGGGTTTGGGACGTGTTGCGCTGGCGATATAGCGCAACAAGGAAATGCCATGAAAACGCCTTTCGCCGCCGCGCTCCGCCTGTTGCCGGCCGCCGGCCCGCTGAAACCGGGCCGCGCCGAATTGGGCCTTCTCTAGCGGGGTGGTGTTGCCGTTGGCGCAACTTTGGTGAATCATTGTGGTTTTTTGCGTACGCTAGCGTACGGATAGTCAGGCCGGGGTTTGTTATTATTCCAATTGAGCAAGTTCGCTCAGCCACGATTACAAGAAAAGAAGGCCAAAATGAAAACCAAGATCCTTGCCGCCAGCCTGTTGGCGTTGTCCTCCGCAGCCTTCGCCAGCGACGTCGGCGTTTCCATTAACATCGGCCAGCCTGGTTTTTATGGCCGCATCGATATCGGCGACTACCCGCAACCCCAGGTGATTTACCGCGAGGCGGTGATCGTCCAGCGTCCCGTGCGCTACGTGGAGAGCGCGCCGGTCTACCTGCGCGTGCCGCCTGGCCATGCCAAGCATTGGAGCAAGCACTGCGGCGCGTACAACGCCTGCGGCCAGCGCGTGTATTTCGTGCAGGATGGCTGGTACCAGAATCAATACGTGCCGCGTTACCGCGATCGTCATGGCGATGGCCGTCATGAAGAGCGCCGCGATGACCGCCGTGACGACCGCCGTGACGACGACCGTGGCAACGGCCATGGCAACGGCAACGGCCATGGCAATGGCCACGGTAAAGGCCACAACAAGGACTAATCGCGCGGCGCCAGCCGCCGCCCACAGGAGAAACGCTTGCAGAGTCAAATCTTGATCGTAGGTGGTGGGGCAGGCGGGCTGGAGCTCGCCTGCAAGCTGGGCCGCAAGCTGGGCCAGCAGGCGGTGACGCTGGTCGACAGCCGTCTGTTTCATATCTGGAAGCCGTCGCTGCATGAAGTGGCGGCCGGCACGCTGGACGTGCATCAGGAAGGCCTGTCGTACCAGATGCTGGCGCACGACAATGGCTTTACCTTTGTCTATGGACCGATGCTGGCGCTGGACGCCGGGCAGCGGCAGCTGACCGTCGGCGCCATCTATAGCGGCGACCATGGCCAGCGCGAAGAAGTGCTGCCGCAACGCCTGATCGGCTATGAATCGCTGGTGCTGGCGATCGGCAGCACCTCCAATTATTTCGGTGTGCCCGGCGCGGCCGAGCACACCATTTCCCTGAACGCCACCGAAGACGCCGAACGCTTCCGCCTGACCCTGCTCAAGCTGCTGACCCAGGCCGAGCTGCAGAAAAGCACGCGGCCCGAGGCCGGCGTCGACATCGTCATCATCGGCGGCGGCGCCACCGGCGTCGAACTGGCGGCCGAACTGCGCGAGGCCAGCGGCGTGTACGCCGCCTATGGCTTCCGCCAGTTGCGCGCCGAGCGCGACGTGCGCATCACGCTGCTCGAAGGCGCGCCGCGCATCCTCGCGCCCTTGCCGGAAAAAGTATCGACGGCCGCGCTGGCGCTGTTGCATCAACGCGCCATCCAGGTCGTGACCGCCACCCGCGTGACCGCCATCGCGGCCGACGCCGTGACCGCCGGCGACGTCGTCTACCCGGCGCAGCTGGTGGTGTGGGCGGCCGGCATCAAGGCGCCGGACGTTCTCGGCCAGTTGGGCCTGCCGACCGCCAAGTCGGGCCAGATCGAAGTCGACGCCCAACTGGCCGTGCCAGGCCATGCGGGTATTTATGCATTGGGCGATTGCGCCGCCTGCGCCGGGCCGGACGGCAAGCTGGTGCCGCCGCGCGCGCAAGCCGCGCACCAGCAGGCCGACTACCTGGTCGAGACTTTCATGCGCCAGCGGCGCGGCAAGCCGCCGCAGCAACAGCCGTATGTGTATCGCGACTATGGTTCGCTGGTGTCGGTCGGCCAGACCACGTCGGTGGGTAGCCTGATGGGATCGCTGAAGGGATTAAGCTGGTTTGTCGACGGCCTGGTGGCGCGGCTGATGTATGTCAGCCTGCACCTGATGCATCACCGCGCCGTGCTCGGCACGGTGCGCACCGCCGTGCTGGCGCTGGCGCGCTTCCTGATCAAGCGCAGCACGCCATTGGTCAAGTTGCACTGACGCCGGCTCAGGCGGCGACCGGTTTCGGCAGGACCATGGTCAGCGTGGCGCCGCGCTCGGCGCCGTTCGACAG
The DNA here is from genome assembly GCF_058799615.1 of Duganella sp. GW822-FHT06D06. Classification (NCBI taxonomy): domain Bacteria; kingdom Pseudomonadati; phylum Pseudomonadota; class Betaproteobacteria; order Burkholderiales; family Oxalobacteraceae; genus Duganella; species Duganella sp. GW822-FHT06D06. Next base: position 53,412 of record NZ_JBXALQ010000021.1, on the reverse strand, counting down.
GGTCAGCGTGCCGCCCAGGTAGGCGGCCCGTTCGCGCGCGGTGCGCAGGCCGAACTTGCCGCTGATCTGGCCCAGCAGCGTCGCCACCGGTCCGTTCAGGCCGACGCCGTTGTCCTTGACCGTCAACATCACTTCGTCTTCGTTGTCGTCGACGATGACGTCCACCTCGGACGCCTGCGCATGGGCGGCGATGTTGCGCAGCGCTTCCTCCAGCGCGTGCAGCAGCACGATGCCGTGGCTGCGCGGACAATTCAACTCTTCTTCCGGCAGGCTGCAGCGCGCGGTCAGCTGTTGCTGCTGGCCGAACTGCTCGACCGCTTCGCCCAGCGCCACCCGCACGCCGAGGAATTCCAGCTTGTCGTTCCACAGCTTGACCTGCATCTGGCGGTTGGTTTCGACGATCTGCATCAGCAACTGCTTCATGTGGGCGGCGCGGTCTTGCAGCGCGGCCTCCTGCGGCATCTTCTGCATCAGCAGGCCCAGGTGCATGGTCAGCGCCGTCAGCGACGAACCGAGGCTGTCGTGCAGCTGGCGCGACAGCGAGCGGCGCTCGTTGTCCCAGCAGGTGTGGACGTGGCCGAGCAGGTCGCTCAGGTCGGCGCTGCGCAGGGCGTCTGGCTGGCCGGGCGCTGGTGGCTGTTGTTGTGGTGCCGGGACGGACATGGTTTTCTCTATTCGTGCTTACTTTGTGGGGCGATCATACCCGAGCTTTGCAAGTCGTGGCGCACTCTGGCTGATGCTCACTGTTTGACGGCGAGCGGAACGCAGCCGCCGATCACCTCGGCCAGCTGGTCGATGTCCACCGGTTTGACCAGGTGGCGGTCGAAACCGGCGTCCAGCACGCGCCGCAGATCCTCGGCCAGGCCGTAGCCGGTCAGCGCGATCAGGCGGATGTCGCGCGTGGCCGGATCGGCGCGCAGCCGGCGCGCCACCTCGTAGCCGTCGATGCCGGGCAGGCCGATGTCGATCAGCGCCACGTCCGGCCGCTGGCTGGCGGCGGCCGCCACGCCCTCGTTGCCGTCGGCCGCCGCGTGCACTTCATAGCCGTAGCAGCTGAGCATCATGGTCATCATTTCGCGGCCGTCGTCGTTGTCCTCGATCAGCAGGATGCTGGGCATGCCGTGCGCGCTGACCGGGACGGCCGGCGGCGGCGCCGCCGCCGGCTGGTGTTCGATGCGCGGCAGGCGCAGCGTGAAGGTGCTGCCGCCGCCCGGGCCCTTGCTTTCGGCGCCGACCGCGCCGCCGTGCAGCTCGGCCAGCCGGCGCACCAGCGACAGGCCGATGCCCAGGCCGCCCTGCGAGCGGTCCAGCGTGCTCGATCCCTGCACGAACACGTCGAACACATGCGGCAGCAGGTCGGCGGCGATGCCGACCCCGGTGTCGCGCACGCTGAGCACGACGTCGTCGTTCTCGGTCCAGGTGCGCACTTCGATGCGGCCGCCGGCCGGCGTGTACTTGAGGGCGTTGTCGATCAGGTTGCTGGTGATTTGTTCCAGCCGGGTGGCGTCGCCGTCGACCCAGCCCTGGTCGAGGTCATTGACCAGCTGGTAGTCGGCGCTGCGGCCGGTGGCGCGGTAGGTTTCCAGCGAGGCCGCGACCAGCGCCGCCAGGTCCAGCGGCGCGCGGTTGAGCAGGATCTTGCCCGACATCGCGCGCGACAGGTCGAGCAGGTCGTCGACGATGCGGCCCAGGTGCTGGCTCTGGCGCTGGATGATCTTCTTGGCGCGCGCCACGCCCTCGGCCGACACGCCGGGCAGGCCGATCAGCGATGCCGCGCTGCTGATGGCCGACAGCGGATTGCGCAGCTCGTGGCCCAGCATGGCGAGGAACTCGTCCTTGGCGTGGTTTTGCCGCTCGGCCGACTGCCGCTCCTCGATCTCGCGCGTCAGGCGCAAGTTGGTGGCGGTCAGCTCGGTGGTGCGCTGGCTCAGCTGGCGCGCCTGCTTCTTCAACTCCTCGTTCTTGGTGGCCAGCGCGACAAACACCGCCACCTTGGCGTACAGGATCTGCGGGATCACCGGCGTGAACAGGAAGTCGACCGCGCCGCGCTGGTAAGCCTTCAAGCGGTCGAGCTCGTCCGCGAGGAAGGCGGTGATGAAGATGATGGGAATGTCGGCCGAGCGGGCGCGCTGGTGGATCGCTTCGGCCGTCTCGAAGCCGTCCATGCCGGGCATGTTGACGTCCAGCAGGATCACCGCGAAGTCGTGCATCAGCACCTGGCGCAGCGCCTCCTGGCCCGAGCGCGCCGCCAGTACCTCGTAGGACTCCTGTTCGGCCCACTGGGTGAGCAGGCTGGTCAACGCGAACAGGCTGTTGGCATCGTCGTTGACAACCAGGATTTTGGGTTTTTCTGTTTTAGGCACGGGGTCTCTGCACACTGCTGGAACGGCGAAATCTTCGCGGCCTTGAAGCTGCCAGAGAAGCAAGAAATACACGCCAAATCATCATATCAATTGCCTATATGAATGTCAAAAACGCCCGGTCTATCGAACGCTGCGGAAGGACGGCGGCGCAGTGTTCGATTCCGTACAGACCACGCCAACCCGGACTGCGACAGTGGGGGCTTAACATCAACCGAAAGGACACATCATGAATATCGACACAGTCGTGGATAAAGAGTACCTGGGCCTGAGTTTCCGCGCGCTGGCCGACGCCCCGACCAGTGCCTTGCGCGGCCTGGGCGCCAAGGATGCCAAGCTGCTGGCGCAGGCCTTCAATGTGCACACGGTGCGCGAGCTGGCCAACCTGGAGTTCGTCAAATGGGCCGCCGCGATCACCACGCTGGCCGAGCACGAGCAGGCCACGCCGGAAGAACAGGCCAAGGAAACCCTGCTCGACGGCGGCCTGGAGATGACCTTCCCGGCCAGCGATCCGGTGTCGGTGGACGCCGGCATCACCCGGATCGAAGTGGCGCCGGACAAGGTCGACGCGCACGACGATCACCAGCACGCCGGCAAGATGGAAGAGGACGCCGCACACCCGGTGTGAGGCCGGCCGGTCCCGGCCGCTCAGGCCGGGGTCGGCGACATCACGTGTTGCGGCGCCGGGGTGCGCATGGTTTGCGCGGTGCAGCAGCGGTTCTTGCCGGAGCGCTTGGCTTCGTACAGCGCGCTGTCGGCCGCCGCGATCACCGACGCCACCTGGTCGGCGTCGTCGGGGTAGATGCCGATGCCGATGCTGGTCGACAGCCGCAAGGTCAGGCCGTTGATGACATAGGGCTCGGAGACCGCCTCGATCAGTTTGCTGGCCGGCTCGTGGGTATCGCCCAGATGCGCGATATTGCCCATGACAATGACGAACTCGTCGCCGCCGACGCGGGCCACGGTGTCTTCCTTGCGGGCGCAGCCGACCAGCCGCTGCGCCACCATTTTCAGGATCTCGTCGCCGGCCGCGTGGCCGTGGGTGTCGTTGATCGCCTTGAAGCCGTCCAGGTCCAGGTACATCACGGCCGCCTTGTTCTGCTGGCGGGTGGCGTGTTGCAGCACGGTGGCGATGCGGTCTTCCAGCAGCCGGCGGTTGGGCAGGCCGGTCAGCGGATCGTGCAGCGCCAGTTCCTGCTGCTGGCGGCTGTACTGGGCCAGCTCCTTGTACAGCAGGCGCACCTCCAGCATGTTGTGGATGCGCTTGTGCACTTCCAGCAGGTCGAACGGTTTGCTGATGAAGTCGCGCGCGCCCGCTTCCAGCGCGGCGATTTTGAAGCTCGGCTGGGCGGTCAGCGCCAGCACCGGCAGGTAGCCGCCTTGCTCGATTTCCTTCAAGCCTTTCATGACCTGGAAACCGTTCAAGCCCGGCATCTGCAGGTCCAGCAGGATCAGGTCGTAGCAGTGCTGGCGGTGTAGCGGGCATACCTGCTCCGGCAGCATGGTGGAGGCGACATCGGTATAGCCGGCTTCGCGCAGGATCTCCAACATCAATTCGACGTTGTCGGCGCTGTCATCCACCACCAGGATCTTGGCGTGCAGGATTTCGTCTCGGCTCGGCATAATGGTCTCTGTCTGTCTCAAGTAGGCCATTCTGGCCGGAAAAATTATAGTCCCACGATCTTAGCGCATGCGTCTGTGCTGCGGCGCACACCTGTGCATGTATTTCCACACGGAAACTAATTGTACCTGCTTTTTAGGATTTTTGTAGTTTATCAACTGAACTTCAGATTGCTTGTAGGACATTGCCGCGTCTGCAAGTAGGAAGCCATTTATTTCTATGTGAAAATAATTACCACGGTTGTTGGAGCCTGGGCAACGTCGCTCAGGCATGGCGGTGGGCGGCCCCCATCGCCGCCACCTTGGCGATCAGTTCGTTAGGCTCGACCGGCTTGGAAATATGCGCCAGGAAGCCGCTCGACAGCGCCCTGATGCGGTCCTCGGAGCGGGCGAAGGCGGTCAGCGCGATGGCCGGCAAGTCGCCGCCGCGCGCCGGCCCCAGCGCCCGGATCCGGTCCAGCAGGCCGTAGCCGTCCACCTCCGGCATGCCGAGGTCGCTGAGCATCAGGTCCGGCCGCGCGTGTTGCAGCAGCGTCAGCGCCTCGCCGGCGGTGGCCGCGGTCAGCACGTCGGCGTTGCAATCGTTGAGGATGCGCTTGATCAGTTCGCGGGCGTCGTCCTCGTCGTCGACCACCAGCACCTGCAGGCCGGACAGGTCGTGCGCGGCGGCGCGGTGCGGCGCGCCGTCGTTGCCGGCGTCCAGCGGCTCGTGGCCGCCGTGGCGGCGCGGCAGGCGCACGGTGAAGCAGGCGCCGTGGCCTTCGCCCTCGCTGGCGGCGCTGACCGTGCCGCCGTGCTGCTCCACCAGGTGCTTGACGATCGACAGTCCCAACCCCAGTCCGCCGTGCTTGCGGGTGGTGGTGGCGTCGGCCTGGCGGAAGCGCTCGAACACATGTTCGATGAAGGCGGCGGCGATGCCGACGCCGTTGTCGCGCACATCGACGGCGATCTGGTCGCCCTCGCGGTGGATGCCGACCTGGATGCGGCCGCCGGCCGGCGTGAACTTGATGGCGTTGGTCAGCAGGTTCCAGACGATTTGCTGCAGGCGGTTGGCGTCGCCGGCCACCATGCCGGGCGCCGGATCGAAGTCGCGCTCGATGCGGATCTGCTTGGCCTCGGCGGCCGGGCGCACGGTGTCGATGGCGGCGACGACGATGGCGGCCGGCGCCAGCGCCAGCATTTCCAGCCGCACCTTGCCGGAGGCGATGCTGCTCATGTCGAGCAGGTCTTCGATCAACTGGGCCTGGGCGCGGGCGTTGCGTTCGATGGTTTGCAGGCCGCGGTGCAGGTCGGCCTGGTCGCGGCTGCCGCGCCGCAGCACCTGGGCCCAGCCGAGGATGGCCGTCAGCGGCGTGCGCAGCTCGTGCGACAGCGTGGCCAGGAATTCATCCTTCATCTGGCTGGTGCGCTCGACGTCGGCGCGCGCCTGGCGCTCGCTGTCGAGCAGGATCTTGCGCTCCTCGGCGGCCTGCTGCGAGGCTTCATACAGGCGCGCGTTGTCGATCGCGACGGCGGCCTGGGCGGCGATGCCGCCGATGATGCGCTCGGTGCGCTCGCTGAACATGAACGGTTCCGGGTGGCCGAAGAACAGGCAGCCGATCACCACGCCCGAGCGCAGCGCCACCGGCACCGCCAGGTAGCTGCGCACCGGCGGCTGGCCGGGCGGCAGCCGGTGGCAGGGCGAGTCGCGGCCGTAGCGGGCGTCGGCCGGCCAGTCGTTGCTGCGCACCGTGCCGTGCGTGCACAGCTCGGCGCTCGACAGGGCGCCGTCGCCGGGGCGGCCGAAGCCGGCGCAACTGGCCGGGGCGCCGCTCGACACCATGTGCAGTTCGCGCGCGCGGCCCTGGCCGTCGGCGCCGCGGTAGAAGAAGGCGCCGAAGCGGGCGCCGCTGATGCTGGTGGCGGCGTCGGTCACTTCCTGCAACAGCGGATGCAGGTCGCGGGTCGAGGCCAGCGCGTTGCCGGTGCGGTTGACCAGCTCCAGCACGGCGGTCTCGTCGCGCAGCGCTTCCTGCACCCGCTTGACCTGGTCGACGTCGGTGCTGGTGCCGAACCAGCGCAGCACGCGGCCGGCGGCGTCGTGCACCGGGTTGGCGCGCGTCAGGAACCAGCGGAACTCGCCGTTGGCGCTGCGGATCGGCACTTCCAGTTCATACGGCAGGCCGGTGGCGCGCGAGTGTTCCCAGCGCTCCAGCATGGGGGCGACGCAGTCGGGTGCGTAGGCCTGGCGCCAGCCGTCGCCGCTCATCTGTTCGGGGGTGGTGCCGGTGTAGGCGTACCACGGCTGGTTGTACCAGATCTTGGTGCCGTCCTGCTCGGCGATCCAGGCCAGCTGCGGCATGGAATTGGCCAGTGCGCGCAGCTCCAGCTGGCTCTGGCGCAGCGCTTCCCGGGCGCTCAGCAAATCCTGCTGGGCGCTGCTTGATGCAGGGAGCGCGGCGTCGTCCGTCGGGGGCTGGGGCGTTACGGCGTCGGTGGGCTCGTGAGGAAGAATCATGTGGGGCTTCGGGCTGCCGCGATGCCTGCAGCCGCCGGACGGCGACCGTTGGCTCGCCAGGCTTACGCACGACGTTTACGGTGAGTTCATTGTAGCTCCATCTCCCCCCGTGGCTCCGCACGGTTGGCAGGTAGCTCAGGCCGGGCGGGCGGCCATGCGCTGAGCGATCCGATCCAGCGCCGCTTGCAGCTGTTCGATGTCGTAGGGCTTTTGCAGCGACTGGGCGGGGAATTCCAGGTGGCGGGTCAGTTCGTCGCCGTAGCCGGAGGCGAACAGCAATTGCAGCATGGGCGCCTGCTTGAGCGCCTGGCGCGCCAGCTCGACGCCGGACATGCCGGGCAGGCTGACGTCGGTGAACAAGACGTCGAAGCACTGGCGCGCCAGTTCGGGCAGGGCGTCCTCGCCGGTGGCGGCGGCGTGCACCTCGTGGCCCAGCGCGCGCAGGGTTTCGCAGACCAGGTAGCGGGCGTCGGCGTTGTCCTCGACCACCAGCAGGTGCAGCGGGCGCGCGACCTCGGCCGGCGGCGCGGCCTGGGCCGGCGCCAGCGCGCACAGCACGCCGGCCACCTGGCCGGCGTCGATCCGCACCGGGGTGTAGTACAGGTCGAGCGGCAACTGGGCGACGCCGTTGTTGCGCCACGCCGGCAGGCTGACGCCGCGATAGCTGGCACTGTCGCCGGCCCAGGCCTGGCGCACCGCGGCGCTGTTCCAGCTCCACGCGGCCGGCTGGATCGACGGCACGCCGCCGCCGGGAGCGCGCAGGCTCGACAAGCCGATCAGTGCCGCGTAGGCGTCGTTGTAGACCATGATTTGTTCGGGGCCCCACATCAGCAGCATGGCCGTGGGGGAATTGAGCAGGATGTCCACCGTCAGCCGCAGCGGCAACGGCCAGCCGGCAGGCTCGCCAAGGGCGGTGCGCGACCAGTCAGGGGAGGGCGGCGCGACGGCGGTGGGTGGTGTCATGCTGGGGCAACCTGTCTGTATTTGTCTTGGAAGGCAAAGCTGACCGCATCGTACACTAAAAAAAAAGCCCGCTACAGGAGCGGGCTAAATCTATTTCCTTGGAGGAGAATAGAGGAGACAGGCGAATGATGCTGCAACGCGCAAACGAATGCAAATTTTTTCTGATGATGAGCGAGATCACTGGCATGAATGAAGCTGCTTGCAAGCCTTGAGCAGCCTGGGTTTGTGGGCGGATTGACCATGTTTTTTCCCGCATTCGGGCGCGCTGCATATACACTGGTGGTTGAAGCGGCGTAGTGCCGCGATTGGGAGGTGTTATGGCGACTGTGGTGAAGCACAGAAAGGTCAACATTGTTGTGCTGGAACAAAACGAACAGATTGCGGACCAGTGCCGGCAGGGCGATATCGCCATCGTTGCCGACCCCGCGGGCTGGTGGATCAAGTTTGTCGGCGAGGGCGGCCAGGTCGATTGCTACGGCGTGCCGTACGCGTCCTATAATGAAGCGATGTGGTCGGCCAAGGCGGCGGCCGAGTTCGGCACGTGATAGAGAGTGCTGGACAAGCCGGGGCGGTGTCCCTATAATGCTGCTTCTTTCGAACGGCATGCCGGTTGAAGGAGATGCAGCAAAGCAGTTTGCGGAGTGGTTGATTCGGTGTTTCGTACACCCGACCAACTAAACGATAGAAAACATCGAACTTTGCAAAACGAAATTAATGCTTTATAATGTTGCTTAAGCGGCTGTAGCTCAGCTGGATAGAGTACTTGGCTACGAACCAAGGGGTCGTGGGTTCAATTCCTGCCAGCCGCACCAAAATTCGTGAGTGAAAGGGCCTGAAGAGCAATCTTCGGGCCCTTTTGCTATTAGTGTAAGACCTTGAAATTGATTGCAAAATTTCTTCAAGGAATTCTTCGCCAAACAAGAAAACGCTGTTATAATCTTGTTTTTCGCGGCTGTAGCTCAGCTGGATAGAGTACTTGGCTACGAACCAAGGGGTCGTGGGTTCAATTCCTGCCAGCCGCACCAAAATTCGTAAGTGGAAGGGCCTGAAGAGTGATCTTCAGGCCTTTTTTCTTTGCGCCTGCCTTTTGCCGCCGTCTGTGTACGCCAGCGCACGATGCAACTCAGCAATTGTCGCTATCCTGTCTCAAACAGCCAGGAGAATACAATGACCGCCGCACACGCCACCAGTTTCACCTTCATGGAAAGCCAGATCGAAGCTTCCGCCTACAACAAGGAAGGGCAGTGGCTGCCCGAATACCGCGTCCTGAAAAACGCCGACGACGCCACGCCGCTGAAGCGGCCGGAAATCCTCGGTTTTGCCGACCGCGAAACGGCGGTATTGATGGCGGTGGAATATGGCAGCTACGAAATCCGCTGCCAGGAATACGAAGCGAAATATGCCCGCGTGCGTCACTGAATTGCGCGCCGTAAAAAAGTCGCCGCGGCTCTTCTTGATTTGAGTTTCCCCTGCTATAATGTTGTCTTTCGCGGCTGTAGCTCAGCTGGATAGAGTACTTGGCTACGAACCAAGGGGTCGTGGGTTCAATTCCTGCCAGCCGCACCAAAATTCGTAAGACGAAAGGCCTGAAGAGTGATCTTCAGGCCTTTTTTCTATTGGCGCGCGGCTTTATCGCATTGGGCCGACAGGATGGAGCGCTCCATCGCGTCGCCGACGCCGCGGATGTAGTCCGGCGTGCAGGTCGCGGCGCTGGCCGCGATCGGCTGCACCTGCCTGGCGAGGCTGCGATAGCCGAACACGCCGAGCAAGGCGGCGGCGGCCAGCGTGATGAGGACGTTGGTTTTGGATTTCAAAAATCATTCCTTATTTGATAGTACTTCCATGATACACGGGCCCCGTGCGATGATGGTCCGATCATAGTCCCGGAGGAGCGTGCATGACCATCATCACTACCGTCGAAGACCTGCGTGTCTTGGCCCAGAAGCGCGTGCCGCGCATGTTCTACGATTATGCTGATGCCGGCTCGTGGACCGAATCGACCTACCGCGCCAATGTCGACGATTTCCAGACCATCAAATTCCGCCAGCGCGTGGCCGTCAACCTGGAAAACCGTACGCTGAAAAGCACCATGGTCGGCCAGGAAGTGGCGATGCCGGTGGCGCTGGCGCCGACCGGCCTGACCGGCATGCAGCACGCCGACGGCGAGATCCTCGCCGCCAAGGCCGCGGAAAAATTCGGCGTGCCGTTCACCTTGTCGACCATGAGCATCTGCTCGATCGAAGACATCGCCGCCAACACCAGCAAGCCGTTCTGGTTCCAGCTGTACGTGATGAAGGACCGCGAATTCATCAACCGCCTGATCGACCGCGCCAAGGCCGCGCGCTGCTCGGCGCTGGTGCTGACCTTGGACCTGCAGGTGCTGGGCCAGCGCCACAAGGACTTGCGCAACGGCCTGTCGGCGCCGCCCAAGCTGACCATCGCCAACATCGTCAACATGGCGACCAAGCCGCGCTGGGTGCTGGGCATGCTGGGCACCAAGCGCCGCAGCTTCGGCAACATCGTCGGCCACGCGTCGTCGGTGTCGGACATGTCGTCGCTGTCGGCGTGGACCAGCCAGCAGTTCGACCTGAGCCTGTCGTGGAAGGATGTCGAGTGGATCAAGCAGCGCTGGGGCGGCAAGCTGATTATCAAGGGCATCATGGACGCGGAAGACGCGCGGCTGGCAGTGGAAAGCGGCGCCGATGCGCTGATCGTCTCCAACCACGGCGGCCGCCAGCTGGACGGCGCGCAGTCGTCGATCGGCGCGTTGCCGGCCATCGTCGACGCGGTCGGCGGCCAGATCGAAATCCACATGGACGGCGGCGTGCGCTCCGGCCAGGACGTGATCAAGGCGCTGGCGCTGGGCGCCAAGGGCGTCTACATCGGCCGTCCCTTCCTGTATGGACTGGGCGCGATGGGCGAGCAGGGCGTGACCAAATGCCTGGACATCATCCGCAACGAGCTGGATCTGACGATGGCCTTCTGCGGCCTGCGCGATGTCACCAGGGTCGATCAAAACATCCTGCTGCCGGGTACCTTTAAATGAAGCAGGCCGGCAGCGGCAAGGGTTTGCTGCAACAGGGCGTAGCCAGCCGCAGTGCGCTGATGGTGGCCATGCTGCGCGCCGCCCACCAGTTGATCGATACGCCGCTGGTGTTCGACGATCCGCTGGCCTTGTCCGTCATCGGCCCTGAGCACGAGGCGACGGTGCGCGCCGCGCCGGAAGAATTCGACAGCGGCGTGGTCCGCGTGCTGCGCGCCGCGATGGCGGTGCGCAGCCGCTTCGCCGAGGACGAACTGGCGCAGGCGCTGCGCCACGGCGTGCGCCAGTTCGTGTTGCTGGGCGCCGGCCTCGATACCTACGCCTACCGCAATCCGGTGGCCGAGCTGCGGGTGTTCGAGGTCGATCATCCCGCCACCCAGCGCTGGAAGCGCGGCTTGCTGGAGCAGGCCGGCATCGCCGTGCCGGCATCGATGAGCTACGTGCCGGTCGATTTCGAACGCGACGACCTGGCCGAGGCGCTGACGGCGGCCGGCTGCCGCCTGGACCAGCCGGTGTTCTTTTCCTGGCTGGGCGTGACCCTGTACCTGAGCAGCGACGCCGTGTACGACACGCTGGCCTTCGTCGCCGGCCTGCCGTCCGGCAGCGGCATCGTGTTCGACTACGGCGTGGTGCCGGAGCTGCTCAACCCGATGGAGCGCATGGGCATGGCCTACTTCGCCCAGAAGTACGAGGCCGAGGGTGAACCGTGGATCTCCTACTTCGCGCCCGAGGTGCTGGCCTGCGAACTGCGGGCGCTCGGCTTCGGCGACGTCTGCGACCACGGCGCCGACCAGCTGCGCCAGTGCTATCTCGCCAACCGCAACGACGGCCTGCGGCTGGGCGGCGGCACGCGCCTGATGCGCGCCCATGTCAAATGATCTTTGCGGGGCAGGCCGATTAGCGCATCTGCATTCGTAAGCACGCGGCACGCATTGTTTGTCCTCTCGATTGCATTAAATATGCATACAGTATACTCTATTGTTTTTAGCAACTAAATAACTGCGCATAAAAATGAAAGCAATCATCACTGGCGGTAACCGGGGAATCGGACTCGAAATATCGAAGAAACTGTTAAGCAAGGGATTCGAAGTGCACGTGCTGTCCCGATCGGGCGTCCCCGTCGCCATGAGCGGATTGACTTCATGGACAGCCGACGTTGCAGACTACGAACGGATAGCGCGGATAGTCGAGGAGATCGGCACACCCGACGTACTCGTCAACAACGCCGGGATCATGAATGCGAAGACCGCCAGCGACTACGACGGCGACGCGATACTCCAGATGCTGCACGTGAACCTGATTTCAACGGTGCGCCTGAGTGTTCATGTGGCCGAGCGGATGGCGAACCAGGGCGGCGGCCGCATTGTCAGCATGGGGTCGATTGCCGGCGAAATCGGCCATCCGGATATTTGGTACGGCGTTTCAAAGGCGGGCCTCATGAATGCGATGCGTTCACTGGCGCGTACCTACGGCCCCAAAGGCGTGATCGCCAACTCGGTTGCGCCGGGCCCGGTAGAAACTGAGATGATGAAAAACATTCCGCAAGACAGAAAGAACCGTTTGATGGCCGCCACCATCAGCCAGCGATTCTGCCTTGCAGAAGAGGTTGCGGAAACGGTCAGCTGGCTGGCGACCGACGCGCCGGCCTTCATCAATGGCGACGTCATCGACATGAACAACGGCACCAATTACCGCTAGTGTTTTGCGGAGGCCGCGCCTGTCAGGCAAGCACGTTTTTCGGCGTGCCCTCCACCCACGCCTCGACGTTGTCGATCAGCTGATCCACCAGCACCTGCATCGCCTGCGAACTGGCCCAGGCTGAATGCGGGGTGAGGATGAAGTTAGGCAGCCGCAGATTGAGCAGCACGTTGTCCTCCGGCGGTGGTTCTTGCACCAGCACGTCGAAGCCGGCGCCGGCGATCACGCCGCTGCGCAGCGCGTCCGCCAGCGCCGTCTCGTCCACCAAGCCGCCGCGCGCGGTGTTGATCAGCAGCGCGCTGCGCTTCATGCGTATCAGTTCCTTCGCGCCGATCAGGTTGCGCGTCTTGTCGTTCAGCGGCAGGTGCAGGCTCAGTACGTCCGACGTTTCCAGCAGCTGGTCGAAGCCCACTTCGCGCACGCCGTCGGCCGCCGCGTCGGGGATCGGCGAGCGCGTATGCACCATTACCTCCATGCCGAACGCCTGCGCGATGCGCGCCACCGATTTGCCCAGCGCGCCATATCCCAGCAGGCCCAGTCGGCTGCCAGCCAGGTCGGAAATCGGGTGGCCGAACAGGCAGAATCGGTCCGACTTCTGCCACAGTCCCGCTTCGATATCGGCGCGGTAGGCCACCAGCTGCCGGCGCAATGCCAGTATCAATGCGAAGGTGTGCTCGGGCAGCGTGTGCACCGCGTAGTTGCGGATGTTGGAGACGACGATGCCGCGCTCGCGGCAGGCCGCCAGGTCGACGATGTCGGTGCCGGTGGCGGCCACCGCGATCATCTTCAGGTCCGGCAGCTGCGCCAGGTCGGCCGCGCGCAAGGGCACCTTGTTGGTGATGGCGATGGTGGCGCGGGCGTCGCGCAGGCGCTGCATGGCGTCGGCCGCGGCGGTGGCCGGATACTCGGTCCACTCATGCGCGAAGGCAGGCTTGCGGATGTTGGCGATCACGCTGTCGCGGTCGAGGAAAACGATGCGGTGAATATCAGTCATAGTGCAACCTCAAATGGAATCGGGCGCGCCGGCGGCGCTACTTTCGGCAGGCGCATGCCCGGATGGTTGGAAAACAGTTCGGCGACCCATTCGACAAACACCCGCACCTTGGCCGACAGGTGGCGGTTCTGCGGATAGACCACGTGTACCGGCAGCGGATCGGTGCTCCAGTCGGCCAGCAGCAGTTCGAAGCGGCCGTCGTTGAGCATGGGTTCCATCATAAAGTTCGGCATCTGCACGATGCCCAGTCCCGCCAGGCCGGCAGCAATGTAGGCGTTGGTGTCGTTGACGGCGATGTGGCCGGGCAGGGCGACCTGTATCCGGTGGCCGTCGCGCGAGAAGTCCCAGTCGAACAGCTTGCCGGTGCGGGACGAGAAATAGTTCACGCAGCGGTGGCGCATCAGTTCATCGGGATGCGCCGGCCGGCCATAGATGTCCAGGTAACCCGGCGTGGCGCAGGTGACGAACTGCAGGATGCCCACGCGCCGTGCGATCAGGTTGGAATCGCCCAACACGCCGCCGCGCACCGCGCAGTCCACGCCTTCCTCGATCAAGTCGATGGTGCGGTCGCTGCAGCCCAGCTCCAGCTGGATGTCCGGGTAGCGCGTAAAGAAATCGGGCAGGGCGGGGATCAGCACGTCGCTGGCCAGGCCGGTGGGCGCGTCGACCCGCAACCGTCCGCTGGGGCTGAGCCGGGTGCGCGACAGCGATTCCTCGGCCTCGCGCACGTCCGACAAAATGCGCAGGCAGCGCTCATAGTAGGCGGCGCCGTCGGCCGTCACGCTGACCTGGCGCGTGGTCCGATGCAGCAGCTTGACCGACAGCGTGGCCTCCAGCGCCTGGATCAGCGTCGAGACGGTGGCCTTGGGCAGCTGCATATTGTCGGCCGCGCGCGTGAAGCCGCCGGCGTCGACCACCTGGACAAACACTTCCATTGCTTGTAGTTTATTCATCTATTCATCCCATTGTTCGGAATCCTGAACAATCAATTCGACATTGCAGTATTTATCAGATTGTAGATCAAGTTTATGATTGCTGTACTGCACCAAGTAAGACCAACGAAGGAAAGGGGTTCAACATGAAATATCGGAATGGAATTTTTGCAACGCTCGCACTGGCGCTGACTTCGGTCGCCCTGGCAGGCGTGGTCTATACCGATGCCTACTCGCAGGCGGCCAAGGCCGAAGCGACCGGCGTTCGTGCCCTGACCGAGGCGGCCGCCGGCGAGACCTTCGCCTGCGCCGACACCGCCATGTTGTCCAGCCCATCGGATACGGTGCAGCGATGAGCGCAGCCGTCGAGCCATTGCCGCAGCTGTCGGAGCTGATCAAGGTCCGCTCGATGGACGTGCGCGGCGCGGAAGGCCCCTTGGCCGCCCGCCTGTACACCAGCGGCGAGGCCGGCATCAAGCGCGACACCTTGATCGTATTCTTCCACGCCGGCGGCTTCAACAGCGGCGACCTGGAAGACGCCGACATCTTCCTGCGCCACATGGCCGACGACAACCAGGGCAGCGCAGTACTGGCCACCGCCTACACGCTGGCAACGGTGCAGCCTTTCCCGGCCGCCGTCGAAGACGCCCACGCGGTGCTGATCTGGGCCAAGAAGAACAAGGCCAAGCTGGGCTGGACCGGCAAGCGCATGGTGGTGGCCGGCATCGAAGCCGGCGCCAACCTGGCGGCCGTCTGCGCGCTGATGTCGCGCGACCGTGGCGGCCCGGCGCTGGCCGGCCAGGTGCTGGTGATGCCGATGCTCGATCCTGGCCTGAGTACCTGGTCGATGCGCGAGATGCAGAGCGCGCCGGAGCTGCTGGACGTGGCCGACGCCTGCGCGGCGGCCTACCGCGGCTACCTGCCGAACGCCGCCGACCGTACCCATCCCTACGCCTCGCCCTTGCAGTCGAGCCGTTTGAAGAACCTGCCGCCGGCACTGATCCTGTCGGCCGAAGACGACCCGCTGCGGGACGAAGCGGAACAATACGGTGCCAAATTGATCGCCTGCGGCGTCAAGACCACCGTCAATCGAATGCCACCGTCGCCCCTGACCGAAGCAGGGGCGCGCAACGAATGCGCGTGCAAGTGTTACGCGCTGGGAGAAATCGCCAGTTTCATCGCTGGCCTGGAACGGTCTGAGACACCGCCAGCCGAATAGGGTTCCCCAACCTTTAAGCAGTATCTGCAATCACGTCCCCACCGGCTTGCCGGCGGGGCGCTAGTTACCGTGTTTTCTCGATTTTCGTTGAGGTAGCCGGTGCCGCCATTTCTATTAATTATTTTCATATAAAAGGGAATAAACATGAAAACCATTAAACAACTCACCGTCGTAGCCCGGCCTCTGGCCGCCGCTATGGCGCTGGCGGGACTGGCCGCTTTCGTCCTCTCCGGTTGCGAAGACGCTACCGGCAAGACGGCTGAAGCACCGGCTGCCGGCGGCCCGCCGATTTCGGCCGCCGTGGTCGTCGAGAAAACCATCACCGAGACCCAGGAGTTCTCGGGCCGCCTGGAAGCGATCGAGCAAGTGCAGATCCGTCCGCGCGTGGCCGGCTTCATCACCGCGATCAACTTCAAGCCGGGCAGCGAAGTGAAGAAGGGCGAAGTGCTGTTCGTCATCGATCCACGTCCGTTCCAGGCTGAAGCCAACCGCGCCGAAGCGGCAGCCGGCTCGGCCCGCGCCAAGGCCGACCTGGCCAAGCTGGAGCTGGCCCGCGCCGAGAAACTGCTGGCCGACAAAGCCATCGCCCAGCGCGAATACGACGCCCTGGCATCGAGCCTGAAACAGCTGGACGCCGACACCCGCGCCGCGCAAGCGCAGTACGAAGCGGCCAAGCTGAACCTGAGCTACACCCAGGTGACGTCGCCGATTAACGGCCGCGTGTCGAAAGCGGAAATCACGCTGGGCAACCTGGTCGACGCTTCGGCGGTGCTGACCTCGGTGGTCTCGCTGGAGCGCATCTACGCTTCCTTCGACGGCGACGAAGAGACCTATCTGCGCGTTGGCGCCGCCGCCCACCAGGGCAAGCCGGCCACCGTCAAGATCGGCCTGGCCAACGAAACCGGCTTCCCGCACGAGGGCAAGCTGGAATTCGTCGACAACCAGCTCGATCCACGCAGCGGCTCGGTGCGCATGCGCGCCACCTTCACCAACACCGACGGCATGCTGGTGCCCGGCCTGTTCGCCCGCGTGCAGCTGGCCGGTTCCACCGGCGCCAAGTCGGCGCTGATGATCAACGACCGCGCCATCAGCACCGACCAGGACCGCAAGTTCGTGTTCGTGGTCGACAAGGACAACAAGGCCGAGTACCGCCCTGTGACCCTGGGCCCTGCGATCGACGGCCTGCGCGTGGTGCGCGACGGTTTGAAGGCCGGCGAGAAGATCGTCGTCAACGGCTTGCAGCGGGTACGTCCCGGCGCGCCGATCACGCCGACCGTGGTCGCCATGGATTCCGATCCGCTGGCCGCCAACGTGGCGAAACCTGAAGTCAAAAAAGATGAAAAAGTAGCGGCGGTCGTTGCGAAGACCGGCACTTCCAAGGAATAAAAAACTATGAATATCTCTCGATTTTTTGTCGACAAGCCGATTTTTGCGGCGGTACTGTCGATTCTTATCTTCGTCGCCGGCTTGATCGCTATCTTCAAGCTGCCGATCTCGGAGTATCCGGACGTGGTGCCGCCATCGATCGTGGTGCGGGCCCAGTATCCTGGCGCGAACCCGAAGATCATCGCCGAAACCGTGGCCGCGCCGCTTGAGGAACAGATCAACGGCGTCGAGAACATGCTCTACATGTCCTCGCAAAACACCTCGGACGGCGCGCTGGCGCTGACCGTCACCTTCAAGATCGGCACCAACGTCGAGCAGGCCGAAACGCAAGTGCAGAACCGCGTCCAGCGCGCTCTGCCGCGCCTGCCGGAAGAGGTGCGCCAGATCGGCGTGACGACCGTCAAGTCGTCGCCCAACCTGACCATGGTGGTCCACCTGCAATCGCCGAACGGCCGTTACGACGACCTGTATCTGCGTAACTACGCGGTGCTGAACATCAAGGACCAACTGGCCCGCCTGCCCGGCATGGGCGAGGTGCAGTTGTTCGGTTCGGGCGACTACGCGATGCGCGTATGGCTCGATCCGCAGAAGGTGGCGCAGCGTGGCCTGACCGCCGGCGACGTCGTCGAAGCGGTGCGCGAGCAGAACGTGCAGGTCGCCGCCGGTGTGATCGGCCAGGGCCCAAGCCAGGGCGCGGACTTCCAGCTGACCGTCAATACGCAAGGTCGCTTGAAGAGCCCCGAGGAATTCGGCAACATCATCCTCAAGACCAACGCCGACGGCGCGGTCACGCTGCTCAAGGATGTCGCCCGTCTTGAAATGGGTTCGAATTCGTACGCGCTCCGCTCCCTGCTGAACAACAAGTCGGCGGTGGCGATTCCTATTTTCGAAGCGCCGAACGCCAATGCGCTGCAACTGTCGACCGACGTCCGCGCGACCATGGCCCGTCTGTCGAAAGATTTCCCGGAAGGCGTCACGTACAGCGTTGTATATGACCCGACCCAATTCGTGCGCGAGTCGATCAACGCCGTGATCCACACCCTGATCGAAGCGGTGATCCTGGTGGCGCTGGTGGTGATCATCTTCCTGCAAACCTGGCGCGCCTCGCTGATCCCGCTGCTGGCGGTGCCGGTGTCGGTGGTCGGTACTTTCGCCGTGATGCTGGGCTTCGGCTTCTCGATCAACACGCTGTCGCTGTTCGGTCTTGTGCTGGCCATCGGTATCGTGGTCGATGATGCGATCGTGGTGGTGGAAAACGTCGAACGCAATATCTCCAACGGCCTGACGCCGCATGACGCGACGATCCAGGCGATGAAAGAGGTGAGCGGTCCGATTATCGCCATCGCGCTGGTGCTGTGCGCCGTGTTCGTGCCGATCGCGTTTGTATCGGGCCTGTCCGGCCAGTTCTACAAGCAGTTCGCGCTGACCATCGCCATCTCGACCGTGATCTCGGCATTCAGCTCGCTGACCCTGGCCCCGGCCCTGGCCGCAACCCTGCTGCGTTCGCACGATGCACCGAAGGACGCGCTGACCCGCGGCATGGACAAGGTGTTCGGCGGCTTCTTCAAGTGGTTCAACCGCTTCTTCAACCGCGCTTCGGAGAACTACGAAGGCGGCGTGAAAGGCGCATTGAAACGCAAGGGCGGTTCGCTGATCGTGTACGCCGTGCTGGCGGTCGCCGCCGGCTTCATGTTCAAGATCGTCCCGCCAGGCTTCGTGCCGCCGCAGGACAAGGGCTATCTGATCGGCTTCGCGCAATTGCCGGACGCCGCTTCGCTGGACCGCACCGACGCCGTGATCCGCAAGATGTCGGACATCGCCAAGGAAATCCCTGGCGTCGACAATTCGATCTCGTTCCCGGGCCTGTCGATCAATGGCTTCACCAACGCGCCTAACGCCGGTATCGTGTTTGTCGGCCTGAAGCCGTTCGACCAGCGCAGCAAGGCCAGCGAATCGGCCGAAGCGATCGCCGGCGAAATCAACAAGCGCATGGGCTCCATCGAAGGCGCCTTCGTGCTGGTGCTGTCGCCGCCTCCTGTCAGCGGCCTGGGTACCACCGGCGGCTTCAAGCTGATGATCGAAGACCGCGACAACCTGGGTTACGACGCCTTGTACAAGGCGGTGCAAGCGGTGCAGATGAAGGCATGGCAGAACCCGAAATTGGCCGGCGTCTTCTCGAGCTACCAGATCAACGTGCCGCAGCTGTTCGCCGACATCGACCGCGCCAAGGCCAAGCAATTGGGCGTGCCGCTGCAGACGATCTACCAGACCTTGCAGATCAATCTGGGTTCGCTGTATGTGAATGACTTCAACCAGTTTGGCCGTACCTACCAGGTGCGGGTCCAGGCGGACAAGCAGTTCCGTTCGCACGCTGAAGACATCGCCCAGCTGAAAGTCCGCAACAACAAGGGCGAGATGATTCCGCTGTCGTCGCTGATGCGCGTCAAGGATAGCTATGGCCCGGACCGCGTACAGCGCTACAACGCTTACGTCGCCGCGGAAATCAATGGCGGCGCCGCGCCTGGCGTATCGACCGGCGAAGCGCAGGCTGAAATGACCAAGATCGTCAACGAAGTGCTGCCGAAAGGTATCGGCTACGAATGGACCGAGCTGGTTTATCAGGACATCCTGTCCGGTAACACGATGATGTATGTGTTCCCGCTGTGCGTACTGCTGGTGTTCCTGGTGCTGGCAGCCCAGTACGAAAGCTGGACGCTGCCGCTGGCGGTGATCCTGATCGTGCCGATGTCGATCCTGTGCGCACTGCTCGGCGTGAAGCTGACCCACGGCGACAACAACGTCTTCACCCAGATCGCGCTGTTCGTGCTGGTGGGGCTGGCCTCGAAGAATGCGATTCTGATCGTGGAGTTTGCGCGGGAACTGGAACACCATGGCCGTACCATCGTCGAAGCGGCGCTGGAAGCATCCCGTCAGCGTCTGCGTCCGATTCTGATGACGTCGATCGCATTCATCATGGGCGTGCTGCCGCTGGTGTTCTCGCACGGCGCCGGTTCGGAAATGCGTCATGCAATGGGTGTGGCGGTGTTTGCCGGCATGCTGGGCGTGACCTTCTTCGGCCTGTTCCTGACGCCGGTGTTCTACGTCCTGCTGCGCAAGCTGGCGGTACGCCTGGAGAAGAAGAAACCTGCCGTGGCCGGCGACGCCGCTGCGGTAAAACTGGAAGGAAGCCATTAATATGAACAAGCTGCATATGATCGCTAAAGGTGTGGCGCCGGTATTGGCGGCCTTGCTGATGAGCGCTTGCGCCGCGCCGGAATTCAAGCAGCCTGCGATGGACGTGCCGGTCGCGTTCAAGGAATCGCAACTGCCTGCGGCGGTGAAGGTCGCCGCCGACGGCAGCACCTGGAAACAGGCGCAGGCCGCCGAGGCGCAACCGCGCGGCGAATGGTGGCTGGCTTTCAACGATACGGCTCTCAATGAGCTGGTCGCCGAAGCCACCAAGGCCAACGCCAACCTGGCGGTGGCTGCGGCGCGCGTCAAGCAGGCCCGCTCCATCGCCGGCATCGCCGAGGCGGATCGCATTCCGCAGGTCGGCGTCAACGTCGGCGCACAGCGCCAACGCCAGTCCGACGTGGCGCTCGGCCTGCCGGCCGGTACGCCGGTCGCTCCGGGCAACGCGTTCAGCGCCAACTTGACGGCCAGCTACGAGGTCGACCTGTTCGGCCGCGTGTCGTCGAACGTCAGCGCCGCCCGCAACGACGCCGCTTCGATGGAAGCGACTTATCGTTCGGTGCTGCTGTCGGTGCAGGCCGATGTGGCGCAGACTTACTTCCGTCTGCGCGCCACCGACGCCGAACTGGAAACGCTGAACCGCACGGTGCAAACCCGCGAAGAAAACGTCAAGGTCAACCAGCGTCGCTTCGACCTGGGCGATATCGGCGAATTCGACCTGTCGCGCGCCAAGACCGAACTGGCCACCTCGCGTGCCGAAGCCATCGGCCTGCAACGCCAGCGCGTGACGACCGAGCATGCACTGGCGGTCCTGCTGGGCAAACCGGCGGCCAGCTACACGGCCGGCGCCAGTCCGCTGCTCGATACCGCGCTGCTGCCGGTGATCCCGGCGGGCTTGCCGTCGTCGCTGCTGGAGCGTCGTCCCGACATCGCGTCGGCGCAGCGCACGATGGAAGCGGCCAACGCCCGCATCGGCGTCGCCAAGTCGGCGATGTTCCCGGCGCTGACCTTGAACGCCAACGCCGGCGGCATGTCGGGCAACACCGTTGCCGACGTGTTCAAGTGGAGCAGCCGCTCGTGGGTGCTGGGCGCGCTGATGTCGATGCCGCTGATCGATGGTGGCCGCAACAAGGCCAATATCGCGCGCAGCGAGGCGGCGCTCGAGGAATCGGTCGGCACCTATCGTCAGAGTGTGCTGGTGGCTTTCGCGGAAGTGGAAGACAACCTGGCCGGTCTGCGCATCCTGGCTGGCCAGACCGCGCAGATCGAAGATGCTGTGGTGTCGGCACGCCGTTCCGCCGACCTGGCGCAGAAGCTGTATGCGGCCGGCCGTTCGAGCTACCTCGACCTGCTGGACGCGCAGCGCAACCTGGCGACGGTGGAACGCACCGCGGTGCAGCTGCGCGGCAATCGCGCGGTCACCACCGTGGCGCTGATCCGCGCCTTGGGCGGCGGCTGGGATGGCGCCAAAGCAGCAGAGAAGGTCGCGCAGCGATAAGCTGAACGGCCAATGAAAAACCCCGCCGGCACTGGGCGCGATCTTGATCGCGTTCAGGCTGGCGGGGTTTTTTTACGTCTGCGGCGGGCTGGGGGCCGCCGCCTGCTACGGAATTACTTGGTGACGACAGGTGCTGGTGCAGCTGCTGCTTCGGCTTTCTCGGTCTTGGCGTGGGCCTTGGCTTTGGATTTGGTCTTGGTGGCCTTGGCGTGGGCGTCAGCCTTGTCGGATTTTTCGTCAGCCTTGGCGACGGCGACATCTTTCTTTGCTTCGGCTTCTACCTTGGCGGTCTTGGCTTCGGCTTTGACGTCGGCCTTGGTTTCTTTAGCGGTGGCTTTGGCGTCGGTCTTGGCTTCCTTGGCTTCTGCTTTCACAGCTGCGGGAGCGGCCGGAGCGACTGGCGCGGTGGCTGGGGTCTGTGCAAAAGCTGCGGTAGCGAACAGGCCGGCGATCAGGGTAGCGATAAGTTTGTTCATGATGAAATCCTCATTCAGGTTGATTTGGAGCCGGGACAATTCCCGTGTCACTGAGCGAAAAACGCGGCCCGGATCGCTCTCGTTGACGGGCTTTACATTCGCTTACAAGCTCTCCAGATTGCTTACATGTTGGCTAGCGCACGGAATCGACGGCCATGCGGGAATAATCTGTTCGCATGGGAGACGCTCTTACAAGCTACAAGTCCAAGCGCAACTTCGCGATCACGCCCGAGCCGGCCGAAGGAGGCAAGCGGGGCGAAGGCGCGCTGGCCTTTGTCATTCAAAAGCACTGGGCCAGCCGCCTGCATTACGATTTCCGGCTGGAGCTCGATGGCGTCATGCTGAGTTGGGCCGTGCCCAAAGGCCCCAGCTACGACACGCGCGACAAGCGCATGGCCGTGCATGTGGAAGACCATCCGATTTCCTACAACGATTTCGAAGGCACGATCCCGCCCAGGCAGTACGGCGCCGGCAAGGTGGTCATCTGGGATCGCGGCGTGTGGCGGCCGTTGGGCGATCCGCGCAAGGCACTGGCGGAGGGCAGCCTGAAGTTCGAACTGGTCGGGCACAAGATGCGGGGCCGCTGGGCGCTGGTGCGCATGAAGGGCAAGGGCGAGAAGCAGGAGCCGTGGCTGCTCATCAAAGAGAAGGACGATTACGCGCGGCCCGCCGATGAGTTCAGCGTGGTGGATGAGATGCCGGACAGCGTGAAGGCGTTACCGCCGGCCGCCGCGGCGAAAGATGCGTTGTCGGATGCGCCGAAAGCCGCCTTGCCGCAATCGCTGTCGCCGCAACTGGCCACGCTGGTGGATGCGCCGCCGTCCTCGCCCGAGGACTGGCTATTCGAAATCAAGTTCGACGGTTACCGCTTGTTGGCGCGCATAGCCGGCAAGGACATTCGGCTGGTAACCCGCAACGGCAACGACTGGACGCATCGCCTGCAAACCCTGCGCGACGCCATCGCCAGGATGAAACTGCCGGCCGGCTGGTATGACGGCGAAATCGTCGTCCACGACGACAACGGCCGCCCGGACTTCGGCCTGCTGCAAAACGCCTTCGACGAAAACAACCCAGCCGACATCGTCTACTTCCTGTTCGACATCCCATTCCACGACGGCCGCGATCTGCGTCACGTCCCGCTGGAGCGGCGCCGCGTCTTGCTGCAAGCGCTGCTCGACAAAACGCCGTCCGACACCGTCCGCTTCAGCGCCGCGCTGGACGCCACGCCGCAGCAGATGATCGCGGCCGCGTGCAGCATGGGCCTGGAGGGCATCATCGGCAAGCGCCGCGACAGCGGCTACACCTCGCGCCGCAGCGGCAGCTGGATCAAGCTCAAATGCGGCCAGCGGCAGGAGTTCGTCATCGGCGGCTACACCGATCCGCAAGGCTCGCGCAGCGGCTTCGGCTCGCTGCTGCTGGGCACCTACGACCAGGACGGCAAGCTGCAATATGCGGGCAACGTCGGCAGCGGCTTCAACGCCGGCACGCTGCACGACATCAGAAACAGAATGGACAAGCTGGCGGCCGACAACAGCCCGTTCGCGCCCAATCGCGAGATCGACAAGAAAGCCCACTGGCTCAGGCCGGTGCTGGTGGCGGAAGTCAGCTTTGGCGAATGGACGCGTGCGGGTTCGATCCGCCACGCCGTCTTCAAAGGCCTACGCAAAGACAAGAAGGCGCAAGCCATCGTCCGCGAAGTGCCGGCCCATCTCAAGGAGCAAGCAGACATGCAGCCATCAAGCACAGTGCAGGGCAAGCTGCCCGCCACACTCAAGATCAGCAACCCCGATCGCGTGATCGACCAGCAAAGCGGCGCCACCAAGATCACGCTGGTGCGCTACTATGCGCTGGTCGGCGCGCTGATACTGCCGCACCTGAAGGGCCGCCCCGTATCGCTGGTGCGCGCTCCGGCCGGCGTCGGCGGCGAGTTGTTCTTCCAGAAGCACGCCGAGACCGGCAAGCTGCCCGGCGTTAAACATCTGAATCCATCGCTCGATCCCGATCACCCGCCGATGCTGGAAATCGCCAGCGAACGGGGCCTGCTGTCGGCCGCGCAGTGGAACGTGGTGGAGTTGCACACGCAAAACGCCAACGCCGCCAGCTACGAAAAGCCCAACCGCATGGTGTTCGACCTGGACCCAGGCAAGGGCGTAGGCTGGCCGCAGGTGCAGGAGGCGGCGCAGCTGATGCGCGCCTTCCTCGATCATCTGGGCCTGCCGGCCTTCCTGAAGACCAGCGGCGGCAAGGGTCTGCATGTGGTGGTGCCGGTGCGGCCGGGATATGGCTGGGATCAGGTCAAGGCGTTTTCACAGGCCATCGTGGCCCACATGGCGGAGCATATCCCCGAGCGTTTCGTCTTGAAGAGCGGGCCGCGTAATCGGGTCGGCAAGATCTTCATCGACTATCTGCGCAATGGGCGGGGCGCCACCACGGTGGCCGCGTGGTCGGCGCGCAGCCGGCCCGGCCTGGGCATCTCCGTGCCGCTGGCGTGGGAGGAGCTGGATAGCCTGCATGGCGCCGACCAGTGGACCGTCGCCAACGTGCATACGCGGCTCGATGTCGGCAATGCGCCCTGGGACGCCTACCAGCAATCCGCCAAGGGACTGGCCCCGGCGATGAAAGCCATGGGGTTCAAGCCCGGCACTTTCTGACTGATGTGTGCCGCTAATGCGTCGCTCCGGCGCGCGTGGCCGTTGTTTTCGTTTTCGGCGCGCGGCGTGATTTCACCGGCCGCTTGCCCAGGCTGTCCTGCAACAGCGCCACCAGATCGACCACGTTCGACGACCTGGCCGCCTTGGCCTCGGGCTCGGCGGCGGTGATGGTCTTGGTCTGGCCTGCCTTGACCTTCTTCTTCACCAGTGCCAGCACGTCGTCCTTGTAGGTGTCGTGATACTGCTCCGGTTTCCATGCCTCGCTCATGCCTTCGACCAGCGACAGCGCCATCTGCAGCTCCTTGTCGCTGATGCCGGCCGCCTTCATGGTGGCGGCCGGCAGCTTCAATTCTTCCGCGCTGCGGATCTCGGCCGCATAGCGCAGCGTGTTCAATACGATCTTGTCCTCGACGCAGACCAGCGCGCACAAGTGCTGCTTGGTGCGCATGACCACCGTGGCGATGCCGATCTTGCCGGCCTTGCGCAACGTCTCGCGCAGCAGCGCATACACCTTGGCGCCGCCGCGCGACGGCGCCAAGTAATAGGGCTGCTGGTAGTAGGTCAGCGGCACCTCGGCGGCGTCGACGAAGGCCTGGATGTCGATGGTCTGCGTGGCTTCGACGTTGGCCCGCTTGAGGTCTTCGTCGGACAGCACCACGTACTCGTGGTCTTCGTATTCATAGCCTTTGACGATATCGTCCCAGGCCACTTCCTTGCCGGTGTTCTTGTTGTAGCGCTTGTACCCGACCGGCGAAAAGTCGCGCCGGTCCAGCATGGTCAGATCCAGCTCGTGCTCCTGCACGGCCGAATACATCTCGACCGGAATGTGCACCAGCCCGAAGCTGATGGCGCCTTTCCATAACGCGCGCGCCGCCATGGCCTACTCGTCCCGCTGGCTGGCTGCGTCAGGAACTGATTGATTCTTGGTGCTTGCCATGGCATCCTCCTTGGAGTGCACAGTATTTGCGGTTATTTGTCCGATGACGGTGCGCTCGTTCACACATATGCGGCAAAATCGCGACGCCAATTAGTTACCTTGGGAAATAGTCTAGTCTTTAATACAAAAAATATTGCTAATTATGAACTTTATGGCACACTAGCAAGGGGACTATATTTTTTACACTAAATAGCATGGGTAGGAGCAATATGATGGCGGACCGGACCACTAGCGTAGGTGTCTTTTTTAATGCCACAGGCGAGCGGCGCGCGGAGTTCCAGGCATGCTGCGGGGAGTTGTTCTCCCAGCTGACGATGACGGAGCACATCGACGCCACCGCAGCGGCCCTTGGCAAACGCCATGTGGACCTGCTGGTGCTGGACCTGAACGGCTACGAGCAGCTGAGCGAGCTGGCCGGTGTCGGCGCGTTGATACGAGGCCGGGCTGGCGCGCCGGTGCTGGTGCTGTGCGCCTACGAGCATAGCGCCTGGCTGCCGGAGCTGATGACCTACGGCCAGTTCGACTACCGTATCTGCCCGGTGCTCAGCGACGAGTTGCAGCAGGCCGTGCAGCAGGCGCTGGCGGTGCCGGCCGATGCCGCCGCAGCCTTGCAGCAAACCTTGCTGGACAAGGAAAAGGAGTTGCGCGACCTGCTGGGCGTGCAGCGCAGTCTGCAACGCGCGCTGAGCGGCATCGACACCATCGAATCGATGTCGGCGCAGATCTGCCTGGCGCTGTGCAATTTCCCCGGCGTGCGTCATACCGCCGTGCTGCACATGAAGGAGCGGGGCGACCTGCAACTGGTGGCGCAGGAGTCGCGCAACCACCTGGACCTGGCACGCCTGCTGCAACGGCGCGACCGCTTGCTGCAATCGCCGCTGCGCGAGGTGTTCCCGCCGCTGCTGGCGGTGGCGCGCGGCGAGATGGTGCTGCTGGACGCGCCGGAAAAGGCCGGCGACCCGGAACTGGCGATGATGCTGCACGACCGCTGCGTGCGCATGGTGCTGGCGCTGCCGCTGCGCGCCGAGCCGGGCAGCCCTGAACTGGGCGCGATCTGCCTGATGTTCGACCGTCACATCACCTTCTCTCGCGAGCAGTTCGCCTGCTTCTCCAGCCTGGCGCAGTTTGTCAGCTTCGGCCTGGGCATGAGCGAATTGAAGCACCGCAACGAAGAATTGTCCGGCCAGATTACGCTGATGAGCACCACCGACACCGTCACCGGCGCCGCCAACCGCCGTGCCGGCGAAGACATGCTGGACAACGAGATCCGCCGCGCGCGCCGCTACGGCCTGCCGCTGGCGGTGCTGTCGTTCGATGTCGCCAGCTTCCAGTCGGAAAACGATTTATACGGTTCCCCGGTCGGCGCCCACGCGTTGCGCGCGGTGGCGGACGTGGTCAAGGGCCGCTTGCGCACCTCGGACCTGCTGGCGCGCATGCGCGGCGAAGAGTTCCTGATCATCGCCACCCACACCACGGCGGCCGACGCCATGCGGCTGGCGGAAAAGCTGCGCGGCGCGCTCGCCGAAGCGGACCTGCCGGGCACCGGCGAGGTGGTAATCAGCCTGGGCGTGGCCCAGGTCGGGGCGGACGAGGGCGGCTCCACTGTGCTCGACCGGCTGGATGCGTCGCTGCACCGCGCCAAGCGCGTGGGCCGCAACTGTATCGAGCTGGCGCAGTAACTCAGATCCTTTCCAGCACCGTCGCGATACCCTGGCCGCCGCCGATGCACTGGGCGGCCAGCGCGTAGCGGCCGCCGGTGCGCGCCAGCAGCGCCGCCGCCTTGCCGGTGATGCGCGCGCCGGTGGCGCCCAGCGGATGGCCGATGGCCATGCCGCCGCCGTCGATATTCAACACCTCCGGCCGGATCCCCAGCTCGCGTACGCAGGCCAGCGCCTGCGAGGCGAAGGCCTCGTTGATCTCCGCTACGTCGATATCGCCCGCTTGCAGGCCGGCCAGCTTCAGCGCCTTGCGCGTGGCCGGAATCGGGCCGATGCCCATCAGCGCCGGATCGCAACCCACCGCCGCCATCGCGACGATGCGCGCGCTCGGCTTCAGGCCGTGCCTGCGGGCGAATTCCTCGCTGGTGACCAGCACCGCCGAAGCGCCGTCGGTCAGCGGCGACGAGGTGCCGGCCGTGACCACGCCATGCTCGGGATCGAACACCGGCTTCAGCGCGGCCAGCGCCTCGACCGTGGTGGCGGGGCGGATGCAGCCGTCTTCGGCCACCAGGTCGCCGGCGGCGGTGGTGATAGTCACGATTTCATCCTTCAGCAAACCGGCGGCGCGGGCGCCGGCCGCCTTCTGGTGCGACTGGAAGGCCAGCAGCTCCTGGTCGGCGCGCGATACCTCGTATTTGCGGGCGACGTTTTCGGCGGTGTCGCCCATGCTGATGTAGGCGTCGGTTTGCGCCAGCAACCGCGGGTTGGGCGAGAAGTTGTAGCCGCCCTGCGGCACCATCGTCATCGACTCGACGCCGACGCATAGATAAGCCTCGCCCAGGCCGGCCTCGATCTGCGCGGCGGCGATGTGGATGGCCGACATCGACGAGCCGCAGAAGCGGTTGATCGTCATGCCCGGCACCTCATGCGGAAAGCCGGCCAGCAGCGCGACGATGCGCGCCAGGTTGTTGCCCTGCGAGGATTCCGGGTAGGCGCAGCCGAGGATCACGTCGTCCAGCAGCTTGGGATCCAGGCCGGTGCGCCGCATCAGGCCCTGCACCACCTGGGCGCCCAGGTCGTCGGGGCGGACTTCGGCCAGCTTGCCCTTGCGGGAGAAGTGGAAGGGGGAACGGGCATAGGCACTAATCACGGCTTTCATGGTTCGGCTCCTTTGATGATGATCGTAATGATTGATATATTACGCTCGTCATGTATGATGTCAATAGGATTTGAGAAGGAGACCGGCATGAAAGTCAGCAGGGAACAAGTGGCGCTCAACCGCGAGCGCATCGTTGAAACGGCGGCGCGGCTGTTCCGCGAAAAAGGCTACGACGGCATCGGCGTGGCCGATCTGATGAAGAGCGCCGGCCTGACGCACGGCGGTTTCTATGGCCATTTCGCCTCCAAGGAAGACTTGCTGGCCGAAGCCGCCGCGCATGCGCTGAAAAAATCGGTGCAGCGCTGGGAGGGCTATCTAGCCGAAGGGCGCGACACGGCGCTGGAGAAAATCGGCGACGGCTACCTGACCAGGCAGCATTGCGAGCATCCGGAGAAGGGCTGCTCGGTCACCGCGCTGGGCGCCGACATCGCGCGCCTCGGGCCCAAGGCGCGCCACGCGCTGACCGAGGGCGCTAGCGGGCAGGTGGCGGTGCTGGAAGAGCTGATGCCGGGCGCCGATCCGGCGGCGCGGCGCCGGCTGGCGCTGGCCACTTATGCCTCGATGGTCGGCGCCATCGTGCTGGCGCGCGCCGTCGACGACAAAGCGCTGTCCGCGGAAATCCTGCAGGCGGTGCGGCAATCGCTGCCTGCAGGATCGTAGCCTGCCCCTACGTCGCCAGGGCCGCCGCGTCAGAAGCGATGGCGCATGCCGAGCTGGATTCCCTTGCTGGCCTCGCCCGGCTTGGAGGTAAATCCGCCCGAGGCGCTGGCGGCGCCGATCGCATACTGGCCATCGCCCTGATTCCTGATGTAGGCCGCCACCATGTACAAATCGGTGCGCTTGGACAGGTTGTGGTCGTAGCCCAGGGCGAACTGGGTGGCGTCGCTGGCGGACGCGGTCCGGTCGTGCTGGCGCGCCACCGAAGCCATGACCCGCCCGGCGCCGATCTGGTAGTGCAAGCCGATCTGGGTGCTGACGGCGTCGAGGTAGAAGGTGCGTGCCAGCGTGCGGTGCAGTTCGCCCGCCAGCGCCGGGCCGAGCACCGGGCCGAAGGCGGCGAAGGTCGGGGCCAGGACGGCATCGGCGTACAGGATGATCACCGAGTTTTCGTTGCGCTGCTTGTGGTAACCGGCGAACAGCTTCCAGTTGTCGATCTTGTAGGAACCGCCCAGCGTGGTGGTGATCAGGCCGGGATTGCCGAGTTGATCGGTGCCATGGTTGTAACCGAGGCCGACATCCACCCCGTTCGCCCTATAGAACAGGTTGGCGCCCCAGGAGCGCTTGTCCATGCCGATGTAGCCCGAGTTCTCGGCGCCGTACATCAGCGCGGCACTGACGCCGTTCGGCGATTGCACCCGGTATTGTATCGATTTGTCGGAACGGATCGCCACGCCCGCCGTCAACAAGCCGCCGGTGCCGCCGACGATGCCGCCCCAGCCGCCGGCCGTGCCGGTTTCGAACACGTCGGCGTTGGCCAGCACTTCATAGTCCGGTGTGTACATCCGTCCAAGCAGGACGGCGCCGACCGGCGTCACCAGGCCCACCATCGAGGTGCGGTCGAAGATGGCGCCGTTGAGGTTGACGTTGACCGCGGGCTGCAGCGCGCCTTGCACGCCGGCCCGCAATTTGGCCGCGGTGGCGGCGCCACCGGCGGCGGCCGGTACGGCGAAGTTCAAGCCTTTGGTCAGGGCGTAACCCTGGTTGCTGGACAAATTGCCCGCCTGGTTGGTGCCATTGTCGAGTTGGACGCGCATCTCGAGGTTGAAGACGGCCTTGTAGCCGCCGCCCATGTCTTCCGTGCCCTTGAATCCCAGGCGGGAACCGTCGGCGATGCCGCTGACCAGTTTGGTCCGGGCGTCGTTGCCGCCATTGTTGACGTACATTAAGCCGGCATCGGCCAGCCCGTAGATCGCGACCGACGACTGGGCCAGGGCGGGCGCGGCGCAACACGCCGCGATCATGCCGGCAAGTAATTTTGTTTTCATAAGTCTCCTGTTTGTTTTTGTTTTCGATATTTAAGATCGAACGTTCGTTCTTTTTAGAGCGCTTCCTCAATATGCCTGCGCTGCCGGCACTTGTACAGAACGCCGAGCGTGGCGAGAAATTTGGAGTTGCAAAACAGACACAAACACGTTTTGCTAGCGCGACCGCAGTCGGTCTTATGTGATTTTCGTATATGAAAGAATAAAAAACGTCTAAGGCTGGGCCGCCCATGTCCGATGACGTAGACTGGCGGTATTTCTGGTTTCGTGGACGAACACATGCTGCATTGGTTGAAGAACTACCGGCGCGAACTGCTGGCCGGCGACATCTCCGCCGGCCTGGTGGTGGCGATGATGATGATCCCGCAGGGCACCGCCTACGCATTGGTGGCGGGCCTGCCGCCGGTGGTCGGGATCTACGCCAGCATCCTGCCGCCGATCATCTACGCGCTGTTCGGCAGCAGCATGACGCAGTCGGTGGGGCCGATGGCCATCATTTCACTGATGACGGCCACCGTCATCGGCCCGCTGGCGCCGGCCGGCTCTTCGCTGGCCGTGGTGCTGGCGGCGCAACTGGCGCTGATCTCCGGCGCGGCGCTGCTGCTGTGCGGCGTGCTGCGCATGGGCTTCCTGGCCAACTTCTTTTCGCGTCCGGTGATGAGCGGCTTCACCGTCGGCTCGGCGCTGGTGATCGCCTACGACCAGCTGCATACCCTGCTCGGGGCCGAACTGCCGCGCGTGCATATGCCGAGCGCCGTGCTGGGCGTCGGTTCGCTGCTGGTGCTGGTGCTGTCCAAGCACTACCTGGCCGGCCTGCTGAAGCGCTGCGGCATGGGGCCGGCGGCGGCCGACATCGCCGCCAAGCTGGCGCCGATGTTTGTGGTGTTGGCCGGCATCGTGCTGATGGCCAGCACCGGCCTGGCCGAGATGGGCGTGCGCACCACCGGCGCCATCCCCGGCGGCCTGCCGCAGCTGAACCTGGCCAGCTCCAGCGCGCACTGGAAGCCGCTGCTGCAACCGGGCATGCTGATCGGCTTCATCATCTTCCTGATGTCGATGTCGGCGGCGCAGTCGCTGGCGCTCAAGCGCAACGAGAAGCTGGTCAGCAACCATGAGCTGATCGGCCTGGGCGCGGCCAACGTCGCCAGCGCGCTGACCGGCGGCTTCCCCGTCACCGGCAGCCTGTCGCGCTCCGCCGTCAATTTCGCCGCCGGCGCCAACACGCCGCTGGCCAGCCTGATCACCGCCGCGCTGCTGGCCTGCGCGCTGCTGGCGCCGACCGGCTGGCTGGCGTTGCTGCCGCTGCCGGTGCTGGCCGCGACCATCATCGTCGCTGTGCTCGGCCTGCTGGAGCTGGGCATCGTGCGCACCGCCTGGCAGTACGACCGTGGCGACGTGCTGGCCTGGGGCGCGACCTGCCTGGGCGTGCTGGTGCTGGGCGTGGAGGCGGGCGTGGTGATCGGCGTGGCGCTGTCGCTGGGCACCCTGATCTGGCGCGCCAGCCGGCCGCACATCGCGGTGCTGGGCCGCATCGCCGGCACCGAACATTTCCGCAATATCGAGCGCTATCCGGCCGAAACCCAGCCGGAGCTGCTGGTGCTGCGGATCGACGCCAATCTGTTCTTCGGCAATATGGAGGCGGTGGCCGAGCGCATCGAGTGCGAGCTGGCCACCCACGCCAGCGCGCGCCACCTGGTGCTGGTGATGACGGCGGTCAGCTCGATCGACACCACCGCGCTGTACGCGCTGTGCGAACTGAACCAGAGCCTGAAGCGGCGCGCCATCGGCCTGCACCTGGCCGAGGTGAAGGGGCCGGTGCTGGACCGGCTGCGCAACAGCGCGCTGCTGCGCGAGCTGAACGGCCAGCTGTTCCTGAGCACGGCCATCGCCTGCGACCATTTGCAAACTGTCAAGGATGTTGCTTGAATGTGTAAAAACTTGCTGTTCCTGTAATTTAATCCTTTTGGGCAATAAAATGCGTGGACTTCAGGTCGGTTTGCTCCTATGATTTAAGTCGAAGGATTCAAGCTCCAAGCGCAGACTAACCCCAAAGAATGGTTTTCCGATGTTGGACCGACTTGCTCGCCGTGCTGGAAGAGTATCAATCGCCGTGTTCGTCAGCGTGACGCTGACGGCCGTGGTGACGCTGGTATTGACCACGTTTGCCTTGTACTTCTACCAGGTGGAGCGCGCCCAACGCTGGGAACAGCTGCACAAGACGCTGGCCAACAGCGCCGAGGAGCTGGCCGCCGCCGTGGCGCTGCCGGCCTGGAACTTCGACGAAACCCAGATCGTCACCATCATGAAGAGCGGCTTGAGCAACCGCGACCTGTACGCCAGCGCGGTCGCGCCGGTGGCCAGCAACCATCCCTTCATCATCACCCGCAACGACCAGGCGCAGCTGATCGCCACCAGCCGCATGCCGGACAATCCCGAGCTGCTGTCGGAGCGGCGCGCCATCGTCGCCGGCGGCCAGAACATCGGCGTCATCACCGTGTACGCCTCGCCGGCCGGCCTGATCGAGCAGTTGCGCCAGCGCCTGTACACCATCGCCGGCATGATCTTCGTGCTGGACGTGACGCTGGTGCTGAGCCTGTACCTGCTGCTGTGGCAATTGATCCTCAAGCCGCTGACCACCATCGAACGCTACGCCGCCAACGTCAAGGCCGGCCAGAATCCGGGCGCCTTGCCGCCCAGCGACTGGTTCTTCGGCGAGCTGAAAACCCTGAACGGCTCGATCCGCGAGATGGTGCGCCTGATGGACAGCCGCTTCGTCGCCATGCACGCCAGCGAGGAGCGGCTGCAGATCGCCAGCAGCGCGGCGGCGATCGGCATCTGGGACTGGAACATCCCCAGCGACGAAGTGGTGTGGGACGAGCAGATGTACCGCCTGCACGGCGTCGAGGGCCGCAAGGTGGAGCGGCCGTTCGAGCTGTGGCGCAGCATGATGCATCCGGACGACGCCATCCCCACCGAGGCGCTGCTGCGCCAGGCGCTGGACGGCCGGGCCGAGTTCGACGTCGAGTTCCGCGTGGTCTGGGCCGACGGCTCGGTGCACCATATCAAGGGCGACGCCATGATCTTCCGCGACGCCGACGGCCATCCGGCGCGCATGGTCGGGGTCAACTACGACGTCACCGCCAGCCGCGTGGCCGAGCAGGAACTGCGCCGCCACCGCATCCACCTGGAGGACCTGGTGGCCGAGCGCACCAACGCGCTGTCGGTCGCGGTGCTGCAGGCGCAGGCCGCCAACCAGGCCAAGAGCATCTTCCTGGCCAATATGAGCCACGAGCTGCGCACGCCGCTCAACTCCGTGATCGGCTTCTCGCGCCTGATGGCGGACTCCAAGAACATGCTGCCGGAAGAGAAGCGCAACCTGGCCATCATCCACCGCTCCGGCCAGCACCTGCTCACGCTGATCAACGACATCCTGGAACTGTCCAAGATCGAGGCCGGCCGCGCCGTGCTGCAGACCGAGGTGGTGGGCCTGGACGACATGCTGCAGGAAGTGATGGACATGGTCAGCATGCGCGCCGGCCAGACCGGCGTGGAGCTGGAGCTGGACGCCGCCGGCCTGCCCGCCGGCGCCCGCGTGGACGGCACCAAGCTGCGCCAGGTGCTGCTCAACCTGATGTCGAACGCGGTCAAGTTCACCGGGCAGGGCAAGGTCACGCTGCGGGTGCGCGGCGACATGCGCAACATCCCGAGCGGCGGCCGCTGCGAGCTGGAATTCGCCGTCATCGACAACGGCCCGGGCATTTCGCCGCCCGACCAGGCGCGCATTTTCGAACCGTTCATCCAGGCCGAGGGCCCCGGCGCGCAGGAAGGCACGGGCCTGGGCCTGACCATTTCGCGCGAATTCGTGCAGCTGATGGGCGGCGAGCTGACGGTGCAATCGCAACCCGGCGCCGGCGCCACCTTCCGTTTCGCCATCTCGGTGCAGGTGGCCGACGGCGTGCCGCTCGACGGTGAGGACGATGAAGTGACGGCGCTGGCGCCGCCGCAGCGCGGCCGCCGCATCCTGGTGGCCGACGACAACGCCGACGGCTGCGCGCTGCTGGAGAACCTGCTCAAGCCGCTGGGCTTCGAAGTGGCGGTGGTGGGCGACGGCGCGCAGGCGCTGGCGATGGTCGAGGTCTGGCGGCCGGACCTGGTGTTCATGGACTGGCGCATGCCGGCGCTGGACGGCCTGAGCGCGACGCGCCAGATCCGCGCCAACGCCGCCGGCCCGCAGCCGAAGGTGGTGGTGCTGACCGCGTCCGCCTTCGCCGAGGAGCGGGAAGAGGCGCTGGGCGCCGGCGCCGATGAATTCATGCGCAAGCCGGTGGAGCAGGACCAGTTGTACGCGGTGCTGGAGCAGCAGCTGGGGCTGCAGTTCCAGCGCCGCCACCACAGCGCGCGCCTGCCGTTGCCGCCGCCGCTGTCGCGCGACGACCTGGGCCTGCTGGCGCCGGCGCTGCGCCATCAGCTGAAAACCGCGTTGCAGGAGCTGAACCTGGCGCGCGTGGCGCTGTTATTGGCGCCCTTGCCGCTGGAATTGGGCGAGGTGGTCGAACGCATCGAGCACATGATACGGCTGCACCAGTACCCGCAGCTGTGCGGTTTGCTGGACGAGGCGGGGAATGAGTTGGAAGCACAAGCCTGACGGGTATATCATAGTGGCAGTCAAATATGGCAGCAAACCAGGCGAAAGAGCGTTACATGCATCGGGATTTGTCGGAACAACACACCAAGGGCGAAGTGCTGATCGTGGAGGACACGCCGGCCTCGCTCAAACTGCTGAGCGACCTGCTGACGGAAGCCGGCTACTACGTGCGCCAGGCGCCCAACGGCGAGCTGGCCCTGTGGACCGCGCAGTCACGTCCGCCGGAACTGATCCTGCTGGACGTGCGCATGCCCGGCATCGACGGCTTCGAGGTGTGCCGCCGCCTGAAGGCCTCGCCGGAGCTGAGCCAGGTGCCGGTGATCTTCCTGTCGGCCCAGCATGACACCGACGACAAGGTGCGCGGCTTCGCGCTGGGCGCGGTCGACTTCATCGCCAAGCCGTTCCAGGCCGAGGAAATCCTGGCCCGCACCGACGCCCACGTGCGGCTGGGCCGCGCCCAGCAGGCGCTGGCGGCCGAACGCGCCTTGCTGGAGGAGCGCGTGATCGAGCGCACCACCGAGCTGGCCGCGCTGGCCGCGTCGCTGGAAAAGGAAGTCGAGCAGCGCCGCGCCAACGAAGAATTCATGCGCCTCTCCAGCCAGGTGTTCGAGGCGAGCCAGGACGCCATCGTGGTCACCGACGGCGATGCGCGCATCGTCGCCACCAATCCCGCCTTCACCCAGATCTCCGGCTACAGCGCGGAAGAGGTGGTGGGGCAGAGCGTGGCGCTGCTGCACGCCGGCGAGCCGGACGCCAAGTCCTTCGAGCTGATGGCGCAGTCGATCGCCAAGACCGGCCACTGGTCGGGCGAGATCCTGGCGCGCCGCAAGAACGGCGACACCTATCCCGGCCTGCTGAGCGCCTCGGTGGTCAAGGACGAGCAGGGCCACGTGATCAACCACGTGGCGGTGTTCATGGACCTGACCGAGCGCAAGGCCGAGCAGCACCTGATCGACTTCCTGTCCAACCACGACGCGCTGACCGGGCTGCCGAACCGCCTGCTGGCGCGCCAGCGCTTCGAGCAGACGCTGGCCGCGGCCAAGCGCGAACACCGCTGCGTGGCCGTCATGTGCCTGGACCTGGACCGCTTCAAGAGCATCAACGACTCCTACGGCCACGACGTCGGCGACAAGGCGCTGCAGGTGGTGTCGAAGTTCCTGACCGAGGCGGTGCGCGAAGGCGACATCGTGACCCGCCAGGGCGGCGACGAATTCCAGATCATCGTGCCGGACGACGCCCAGCTGGGCGCGACGATGGCGCTGGCGCAGAAGATCCTGGGCGGCCTGCGCAAGGAGCTGATGATCGACGGCCAGCAGATCACCGTCACCTCCAGCATCGGCATCGCCGTCAGCCTGACCGACGGCGACAGCTTCGATGAGCTGGTGCGCAACGGCGACACGGCGCTGTTCCGCGCCAAGGAAATAGGCCGCGACAACTACGCCTTCTTCACCGAGCGCATGGACGCGGAAATCCGCGACAAGCTGGCGATCCAGGGCCAGCTGCGCGGCGCCATCGCGCGCGACGAATTCGAGGTGCACTACCAGCCGCAGATGTGTTTGAAGACCGGCGCCATGCTGGGCGCGGAAGCGCTGCTGCGCTGGGATAACGCGGTGCTGGGCAAGGTGCCGCCGAACCGCTTCATCCCGCTGGCCGAGGAGTATGGGCTGGTGAATTCGATCGGCGAATGGGTGCTGGAGAGCGTG
The DNA here is from genome assembly GCF_058799615.1 of Duganella sp. GW822-FHT06D06. Classification (NCBI taxonomy): domain Bacteria; kingdom Pseudomonadati; phylum Pseudomonadota; class Betaproteobacteria; order Burkholderiales; family Oxalobacteraceae; genus Duganella; species Duganella sp. GW822-FHT06D06. The sequence goes on along the minus strand of NZ_JBXALQ010000021.1, from coordinate 16,799 downwards.
TGCGCGCAGATCAAGGTGTGGCACGACCAGGGGCTGGGCGATATCAAGGTGTCGGTCAACCTGGCGGCCGGCCAGTTCGCCAACGACGCCACCGTGCCGTATGTGGAAAGCACGCTGCGCAAGTTCGGCGTCGCGCCCGAGTACCTGGGCCTGGAAATCACCGAGGGCACGGTGATGGGCGATCCGGACAAGGCGGTGGCGGCGCTGCGCCGCCTGAAGGCGATCGGCGTCAGCGTTTCGCTGGACGACTTCGGCACCGGCTATTCCAGCCTGAGCTACCTGAAGCGCTTTCCGATCGACGTGCTGAAGATCGATAAATCCTTCGTCGACGACGTGACCACCAACGCCAACGACGCCGCCATCGCGCTGTCGGTGATCTCGCTGGCGCACAACCTGAACATGCGCGTGATCGCGGAGGGTGTGGAAACCCGCGAGCAGGTGCAGTTCCTGACCGAACGCGGTTGCGACGAGATGCAGGGCTACTTCTTCAGCCGCCCCGTCAGCGCCGAAGCCTTCACCGCGCTGCTGCGCGAACACCGCAACTTGTTGGACATGTAATCAACCCTTCCCCTGGAGTGTTATGGAAAAGAAGTTCAGCGCCGCCATCGCCGGCGCATGCATGCTGTTAGCCGCAGTCACCGCCGCCGCCCATGCCGCTCCGGCGCCGGCCATCAAGCCCGGCCCCGCCGACGCGCAGTTCAAAGCCATCTACACCCAGGAGTGGAAGTGGCGCATCAGCCAGAAACAGGAAGAGGAAGAGGACGACGACAATGGCGTCTCCGCGACGCTGCCGCGCATCGACGCCGCCACCCAGGCCAAGCGGTTGGCGTACTGGCAGGGCGTGATGAAGAAGCTGGACGGCATCTCGCAGGACCGGCTGTCGGCGCCGGAGCGCATCAACTACCAGGTCTACAAGGCGCAGATCGCCGCGCTGATCGCCAGCCAGGTGTTCCGCGAGTACGAGAAGCCGTTGAACGCCGATTCGGCCTTCTGGTCCAACATGGCGTCCGGCGCGCGCAAGCCGCTGACCAATGAAAAGCAGTACCAGGACTATCTGAAGCAGCTGACGGAGACGCCGCGCTACTTCGGCGAAGAGATGGACAATATGCGCGCCGGCCTGGCGCGCGGCTTCACGCCGCCCAAGGTCACGCTGATCGGCCGCGACGCGTCGATCACCTCCGTCACCGACGCCAAGACGCCGCAGGACACGGTGTTCTACCTGCCGTTCAAGACCATGCCGGCCACCATGCCGGCGGCGCGCCAGGAAGCGCTGCGCGCGGAAGGCGTGAAGGCGATCCAGGCCTATGTGCTGCCGTCGTACGCCAAGCTGCTCAAGTTCATGCGCGAGGAGTACGTGCCGAAGGCGCGCGAGTCGCTGGCGGCCGAGAGCCTGCCGAACGGTAAAGCCTACTACCAGTCGAAGATCGTCGAGTTCACCACCACCACGATGAGCGCGGACCAGATCCACAAGATCGGCCTGAGCGAAATGGCCAAGATCCGCGCCGAGATGCACGACGTGATCAAGCAGACCGGCTTCGAAGGCGACCTGCCGGCCTTCCTGCAATTCCTGCGCACCGATTCGCGCTTCTACGCCAAGACGCCGGAAGAGCTGCTGATGCGCTCCGCCTGGGTCACCAAGAAGTTCGACGCCAAGGTCGGCCAGTACTTCGGCTACCTGCCGCGCCGCCGCTTCGCGGTGATACCGGTGCCGGACGACCAGGCGCCGTTCTACACCTCGGGCCGTGGCGGTCCGGGCGTCTACCTGGTCAACACCTACAACCTGCCGGCGCGCGCGCTGTACTCGATGCCGGCGCTGACGTTGCACGAATCGGCGCCGGGCCATGCCTTCCAGATGCCGGTGGCGATGGAGCAGAAGGGCCGTCCGCCGTTCCGCAACGCCTACATCTCGGCCTATGGCGAGGGCTGGGCGCTGTACTCGGAGCGGCTGGGCGTGGAGATGGGCATGTACGAAACGCCGTATGAGGTGTTCGGCATGTTGAGCTACCAGGCCTGGCGCGCCTCGCGGCTGGTGGTCGACACGGGCGTCCACAGCAAGGGCTGGACCCGCAAGCAGGCGCAGGACTACCTGCACGACAACACCGCGCTGTCCGACCACGAGATCGAAACGGAAGTGGACCGCTACATTTCGTGGCCGGGCCAGGCGCTGTCCTACTACCTGGGCGAGATGAGCATCATCAACGCCCGCAAGAAGGCCGAGGCGGCGCTGGGGACCAAGTTCGACATCCGCGCCTTCCACGACACGGTGCTGCAACTGGGCTCGGTGCCGCTGCCGGTGCTGGAGGCGCGCATCGATACCTTCATCGCCGAAGGCGGCAAGAGCCCGTATCCGAACCTGGACTAGGCTGATCGTTCTAATGTGACAAAGCGTGTATTTCCGGAAGAAGTTGGGCAGGTAGAATCGCTGCCCCACAATGACCAACTTCTCCGGACACGCGTTGAAAAAATCCCTACTCGCAGCAACCTTCGCCAGTGCCTTGTTGGTACATGCGGCAACCCCTGCCGCGCCATCCAAATCCATTTTTGTCCCGACCCTCGCCGCCGCCGGCAGGGAATTGAGCGCAGCCATGGGCGGCCAGCGCGATGTGGTGAAAAAGATGGAGCCGTACTCAAAGTTTGAGTTTTCGCCAGAGTTGCGTCCCCGGCTAAAACCAACAAATCCGGCAGCTTGTTGAACAATAGAGGAAGCTGGCCGTCACTGTCGATCACCGGCGCCTCCGGCAGTTTCGTGGTAAAGGATATGAGCTTTGGCTTGGTATCGTCGTCCGGCAAGGATGGTGGCTGGTACGGCCATGGCGGACTCAAAGTTGGTTCCGCTGTCCTGCGTTCGGCGGCGCCTGACGGGGCAATCAAAGAAACGCTGCGCGTTGAGGATATCGCGTCCAGCGTTTTGCCAAGAACCTGATCATCGGCGGCGCCGGCCTGGTGATCGACGACATCAGCGCCAGCTATCGCGGCAACAAGGCATCGATCAAGGGGCGCGTCGATTTCAACAAAGTGGTGGAGGCTGATTTCAGCGCGCCGTTGGCGTTGGTCAGGAAGATCGTGGCCCGCTTCGATGTGCGCCTGCCGGTCGGCATGGCGAGCGACCTGTCGTCCGACATGGTGATCGGCAAGCTGCTGAACGAGCGCTTTGCAGTGATGGAAAAAGGCGAACTGCGGTCCACCATCGAAATCAAAGGCGGCAAGCTCACTTTTAACGGCAACACCGTGCCGTTGCCGGGTGTGCCGGATGGTGACCTCGCAAAAGCTTCAATCTGGCCAGGTAACGGTGTCCAATAGTCGTTGCAGCCTGACCGCGCGATTCGCGTTGACCATCTTCACGAATGAAATCCTGCCCGCCAGGTAGGCGCGAAAGTCGGGATGATGATCGCGGTTTTGGGACGCAGGGCCGTGGCGTGCGCAGTTGGTCAGCGTGGCCTTCAGTTTGTCGTACTCGTCGCGCGCGATGTTGGGGTGGGCGTTGACCACAACGCCTGTCAACTGCTGGCGCGTTCCTTCGCGCATCAGCCGCGTCTTGCGGGTGTTGATGCGGAAGCCTTCTTCGAGCGCTATCGCGGCGACCTGGATGTGAAAGCGTTCGGCCGCGCGGGCAAAATCACGATCGCCGGAAAATGCCAGGTCGTCGGCGTAGCGGCTGTACGTGGCGCCAAGCGAACGCGCCAGCGCTTCCAGCCGCATGTCGAGCCGGTAGGCGCACAGATTGGCCAGGGCGGGCGAGCATGGGGAGCCTTGCGGCAGGTGGGGTGACTTCAAGGCCTGGCGCTCGGCCCACTGAAGTGAACTGGCTTCTTGGAAAACGCCTTGCGGTGCGCGGTTCACGCAAATGCGTGCCAGCGTTCCGGCGACCGCTGGCGGGTAGTCCAGTTTCTCAAACAATGCGTGGATGCGCGCGAGTTGTATGCTCGGGAAAAAATCCTTCAGGTCCATGCGGATGACGGTGTTCCGGCCCGCGTGCAGCGCGGCGTGCGTGACGCAGGAGTGGCCGCGCCGAAAGCCATGTGCGGCGGCATGCGGCGGCAGGCGGTCAAGTATGTGGCGCAGTATCTTTTGCTGCAGACGGCGCAGCCGCGCCTTGGGGATCTCGATCAGGCGCAGGCCGCCGCTGCGTTTTGGCACCCACCGGTAATGGTAATGCTGCAGGGGCGATTGCCGGTCGCCCGCGAGGCGCCATTGGTCGGCGAACCAATCGAGCGCGCCCACCGGTTCGTCCAGCCAGGCGGCCAGGGCGCCAACCGTTGGCAGTTGCGGCAGCGCGAGCGCGGCGACCCACGCGGCCTGCGGAGGACGTAAGGGCGGGTCGATGCAATAGCGCCGCACTTTTGGCAGTGCCATCGCGTCCGGCGCATCGTCGTTCTCAAGAAGCTGCAGGAGAATGTGGGCGATCTCGTGCCGGCTAAAATAATGGAAGTTGTCGCCGGTCCGTTCAATGAGCGCTGCGCAAACCCCGGGCACCCATAGCGGCGACATATCGAAAACACGGCCGCAGGCTGAGATCAGGCTTTCCAGGCTGCGGTCGGAAGCGAGCATCGTGTCGGCCAGCGCCAACACGGTAAGTTTTTCGATATTCATGTGTGGTGAAAAGGGGCGGAGAGCCTTCAACGAGTCTCGTGATGCGTGAGCTGTCTTGCGTGGTAACGCAACGCGGCTCATGCGGCGAAGTGCTGAACATTTGATATCCCACGGGGTAGCCCCGTGGAGGCTGTCCCTGCACGCGGCAAAGACAGGCCGGCTTGAAGGATCCGCCCCGTGCACACGGTAGCGGAGTTTTAGTTAAAAATCAACCGCGGATACAAGCTAACCGATCTGTAATTCGACGGTGACAATGCGTGTATTTCTGCACGACTCGTAGTGTGTAGAATCTCGGCCCTACCATTACCATCCTCTTCAGGCAGCACGTTGAAAAAATCGATACTCGCAGTAGCCATCTCCGGCGCCTTGCTGGCGCATACGTCCATCCAGGCCATCGAGCAGGCGCCGCCTTCCCAGGTCGTGTCGCCGGCACCGGCCACGCCGGTTAGATCGTCCTTTATCACGACCATCGCTGAAGCGGCCACTGAATTGACCGAAGCGATCGGCCGGCAGTCCGACATGGCGAAGCAGTTGGAGATCTATTCGAAGTTCGAATTCTCGCCTGCGCTGCGGCTCAAGCTGAAAGACGTCTTTGGCAGCGAACGGCCGTTCCCGGTTCAGCGCACCAATGGCCCCAAGGGCCAGATCACATATGCGTCGAAACTGAAGGCGCATAGCTACCTCGACGAACACGCTACGGCGTTTTCGTGGGCCGAGCTTAACGCCAAGACTGTCGTCAGCAAAGGCGGGACCGTGCTCGATACCAGCGCGACCTGGCCGTCGGTTTCCCTCGTGGGCACCACGGTCGGCGTCGCGATCGACAACATCAGCGTGGACTTCAAGCACACGCGCGCGAAGAACGGCCTTTGGTACGGAAAGGGCGGTATCAAAACCGACTCCATGGTGATACGTGGCGTCACGCCTGGCACGCCGGAAGCCAAGGAACTGTTCCGCGTCGAAGGTTTTGCCACCGGCGCCAGCACCACGCTGCGCGGTAAGCTGGTCGACCTGTCTTCCGGCTTCTCGATCCGGTCGATCATCTTTGGCGACGACCGCGTCGAGCGCGTCAACGTCGGCGTGCGCATGGTGAATATGCCGGAGCAAGCGATGGCCGATCTGGATCGAGAGTTGCGGCAGGCGCAAAGCAGCAGCCTGCCGGCGGACGCCCAGGCTGAGGTGATGTTGAGGACCATGAAGTCGTTCGGCAAGAACGCATTGACGGCTGGTTCCAGTGTGATCATCGACGATATCAGCGCCAGCTATCACGGCAACACGGCCTCGATCAAAGGCCGCGTCGATTTCGACAAAGTGGTGGACGCCGATTTCAGCGCGCCGATAGAACTGATCAAGAAGCTGATCGCGCGTTTCGAGGTGCGCCTGCCGGTCGCGATGGTGAACGACATTTCGCGCATGGTGGCGGCCAAGCAGGTGCCCCCTGCGACGCCCGATGTCGCCGGACAAATCGATACGGCGGCCAAGAACATCGCCGGCATGGTGGTCGGCAAGCTGCTGAACGAGGGCTTTGCCGTGATGGAGAAGGGCGAGCTGCGTTCGACCATCGAGATCAAGGGCGGCAAGTTGACCTTCAATGGCAAGGTGGCGCCGCTGCCGGGCATGCCGGAAGGTGATCTGGTGCAGGTCTATCAGCGCGCGCAAATAGCGCGGGCGCCTGCCAAGCAGTAAGCCCTAGCGCAGCATGTCGCCCGCGATCCAGTCCAGCACTGGCGGGCGATGCGGCTTCCAGCCCAGCTGCGCGCGGGCCCGTTGTCCGCGCACGCGGCTATTGCAACCCAGGCCGTACGAGGCCATTTCATATCCCCATTCTTCCTTGGCTTGTTCCAGCGGCCAGTCCTGCGGTTCGCCCAGGTGCAGTGCGTGGGCGATGGCGGTGGTCATGTCGCGGAACGACGCCTCGCCGCTTTCGACGAAATAGAACGCGCCCGCTTCGGTCTTCTCCAACGCCAGCAGATACAGGTCGACCACGTCGTCGATGTGGACGTTGGACCAGATATTCAAACCACGGCCCACGTGGCGCACGATGCCGCTCTTGCGGGCCTGCTTGAGCAGGCGTGGCAGCTGCACGCTGTCGCGCGGCAGCGCGCCGTGGCCGTAGATCAGCGTATTGCACAGCACCGCCGAACGCACGCCTTTGCCGGCGGCGGCCAGCACCAGGTCGTCGATGGCGACGCGCGCGGCCTTGTCGGCGGTGGGGGCGGGGAGTTGGTCTTCGAAGTAGATGCGGTCCGTGCTTTCGCCGCCGGCGGCGTCGCCGACGATGCTGGAACCGCTGGTGTGCAGGAATACCTTGCCGGAGTCGGCCAGCGCTTCGATGAAGGCTTCAACGGCGGCGCGGTTGTCGCTGCTGGCGGCGTTGATGACGGCGTCCGCCGCCTGCGCCTGGGCGATCAGCAGATCGCGGTCGTTCAGGGTGCCGACCACGCCGGTTACGCCGATGCTGGCCAGTTCCGCCAGCTGTTCCGGCTTGCGCACCAGGCCCGTTACCTGATGGCCTGCGCGTACCAGTCCCGCTGCGATCGAACCGCCGATGAAACCTGCTGCGCCAGTGACGAATACTTTCATGCTGTGCTCACTTAATCAAATCGAGAAGCACACAGTATGAGGATGAACGCCGCGCGCAAATAGCCCGCGCGGCGCAAAGTACTCTTGATTGCCGGTCAAATATTAGGCTTGAACCTTGCGCTGTTTGCGCTTGGCGACCACGCCCAGCAGGGCCAGTCCGCCCAGCAGCATGGCGTAGGCGTCCGCTTCCGGCACAGGTGCGGCGGCCACGGCGAAGGACAGGTTGTCGGCGTAGCCGTCGTTGTAGGAGCCGGCTTCGCGGGCCATGGTCAGCGTGATGCCGACGGTGAACGCACCGACCGGGATGTAGCCTTGCTTGTCGCTCAGCAGCAAACCAGTGTGGTTGGCGCGATCGGTATTGGAGACAGGGCCGAGGCTGACCCGGGTCAGCGCATTGCCGCCGCTGCCGAAGAAGGTGGCGGTCAGCTTGGCGTTGTCGTTCTGCGATTCATAGCCACCCAGCCAGGCCGACAGGTCGTAGCGCGATGCGCCGGTGTTGATCGCGGCGCTCAGCGACGACAGGTCGATGGTCTGGGTTGCACTCGACAGCGAGCTACCGTCGCCGCCGGCGAAGAAGTAGGTGCCGCGGTCGGACGGACCCGAATCGGATGGGGATGGGAAGCCGCCGCCAGCGCCGTATTGGACCACGGTGAACGCCGACGAAGTGTTCCAGCCCGAGGTACTGCCGGATTCGGCATTGCCGTTGGCGATCAGGTTGGCGCCGAAAGCGGTGGCGTGTGCGGCCGGAGCCAGTGCCAGGGCAACCGCCGCAGCGGCGGCAAAAGTCGAGAAGCGCATTGCTTGTCCTTAAACGGAAAATGAGAAAAGGTGATTATTTTACAAGCAAAATTGGCAAAAGTAAAACCTCGCGCTGGCTTGGCGTGCACCGTCTCGGTGCGCGGGAGACGCTTTGGTGCGAAAAATGTCATGACGGCGGATGTAGCCCGTGATTCAGCTGGCATGACGCTTGCATTACGTCAGGCATGCCCGATACCACCGCCTCCAGAGAACTCGCCGCCGGCCACAGCGCCTGGCAGGCCAGCCTCGCCCTCGGTTTTGCCGACGATGGCGGCGTCACGCGGCTGTTCGACAATCGCCACTATGGTCCGCTGCGCGTGCAGAAGGCGCTGTACCCGGAGGACGCCAAGGTGTGCCACGCCATCGTGGTCCATCCGCCGGGCGGCGTGGTGGGCGGCGATCAGCTGTCCATCGAAGTCGGCGTCGGCGCGCAGGCGCATGCCTTCCTCACCACGCCCGGCGCCGCCAAGTGGTACAAGGCCAACGGCCAGGTGTCGCGCCAGAGCGTGCGCCTGACCGTGGGCGCAGGCGCCGCACTCGAATGGCTGCCGCAAGAAACCATCTTTTTTGATACCGCTAACGTGGTGCTGGAGCAGCACGTCGAACTGGCCGCCGGCGCCACCTACATCGGCTGCGAGATCCTTTGCATGGGCCGGCGCGGCTCCGGCGAAACCTTCAACACCGGCACCGTCACCCAACGCAGCAGCATCCGCCGCGACGGTCGGTTGATCTGGTGGGAGCAGGGCGCGATGCTGGGCGGTCGGCTCGACAGTCCGCTGGCGCTGAACGGCAAGACCGTTTGCGCCACGCTGATCGCCGCCGGCAAGCAGCTCGGCGCCGCCGTGCTGTCCGAGATCCGCGCCGATATTCAAGCCGACGGCGACCACGTTTTCGGCGTTACGCAAACCAAGGGCGTGCTGGTCGCGCGCCATCTGGGCGACGACAGCGAAACCGCGCGCCGCCTGATGCTCACCGTCTGGCGCCGTTTGCGCCCACACCTGCTGGACCGCGCGGCCGTCACGCCGCGCATCTGGCAAACCTGAAGGTTAACCTGAGAAACACCATGGACCTGACACCAAGAGAAAAAGACAAGCTGCTGATTTTCACCGCCGGCATCGTGGCGGAACGCCGCCTCGCGCGCGGCCTGAAGCTGAACTATCCGGAAGCGGTGGCGCTGATCACCTGCGCCATCATGGAAGGTGCGCGCGACGGCAAGACCGTGGCGCAGCTGATGTCCGACGGCGCCCGCATCCTCACCCGCGCCGACGTCATGGAAGGCATCCCCGAAATGATCCCCGACATCCAGGTCGAAGCCACGTTCCCCGACGGCAGCAAGCTGGTAACCGTCCACAACCCCATCCCTTAAAGGAGGTCATCATGATCCCAGGCGAATACATACTCGAAGAGGGCGAGATCGGCCTCAATGAAGGCCGCGCCACCGCGACCGTGGTGGTGACCAACCAGGGCGACCGGCCGGTGCAGGTCGGCTCGCATTTCCATTTTTTCGAAGTCAACACGGAGCTCAAGTTCGAGCGCTGGAAGGCCTACGGCATGCGGCTCAATATCGCCGCCGGCACCGCCGTGCGCTTCGAGCCGGGCCAGCAGCGCACGGTGGAACTGGTGAAGCTGGGCGGCGATCAAAAGGTCTACGGCTTCAACGGAAAAGTCATGGGCAAGCTCGATCCCAATCCACAGAAGGGCTGACATGGCTACAATCTCGCGCCGCGCCTACTCGGAAATGTTCGGTCCCACCAAGGGCGACCGCATCCGCCTGGCGGACACCGAACTGTTTATCGAAATCGAACACGATTACGCCACCTATGGCGAAGAAGTCAAATTCGGCGGCGGCAAAGTGATCCGCGACGGCATGGGCCAGTCGCAGCGCGTGGCCGCCGACGTGATGGACACGGTGATCACCAACGCGGTGATCATCGACCACTGGGGGATCGTCAAGGCCGACATCGGCCTGAAAAACGGCATGATCGCCGCCATCGGCAAGGCCGGCAACCCGGACATCCAGCCGAATGTGACGATGGCCATCGGCGGCGCCACCGAGATCATCGCCGGCGAAGGCATGATCGTCACCGCCGGCGGGGTCGATACGCACATCCACTTCATCTGCCCGCAGCAGATCGAGGAAGCGCTGATGAGCGGCGTGACCACCATGATAGGCGGCGGCACCGGTCCCTCGGCCGGTACCTCGGCCACCACCTGCACGCCGGGACCGTGGCACCTGCACTCGATGCTGGGCGCGGCCGACGCCTTCCCGATGAACCTGGGCTTCCTCGGCAAGGGCAATGTGTCGCTGCCGGAGCCGCTGGAGGAGCAGGTGCGCGCCGGCGCCATCGGCCTGAAGCTGCACGAGGACTGGGGCAGCACGCCGGCCGCCATCGACAACTGCCTGTCGGTGGCCGACCGCATGGACGTGCAGGTGGCCATCCACAGCGATACGCTCAACGAGGGCGGCTACCTGGCCGACACGCTGGCCGCGTTCAAGGACCGCACCATCCACACCTTCCACACCGAAGGCGCGGGCGGCGGCCATGCGCCGGACATCATCGCGGCGGTGGGCGAATCGAACGTGCTGCCGTCGTCGACCAATCCGACCCGCCCGTTCACCGTCAACACGCTGGACGAGCACCTGGACATGCTGATGGTCTGCCATCACCTCGACGCGGCCATCGCCGAGGACGTGGCCTTCGCCGAATCGCGCATCCGCCGCGAGACCATCGCGGCCGAGGACATCCTGCACGACATCGGCGCGATCTCGATGATGTCGTCCGATTCGCAGGCCATGGGCCGGGTCGGCGAGGTGGTGATGCGCACCTGGCAGACCGCGCACAAGATGAAGGTGCAGCGCGGGCCGCTGGCGCCGGATTCGTCGCGCAACGATAACTTCCGCGTCAAGCGCTACATCGCCAAGTACACGATCAACCCGGCCATCACGCACGGCATCGCGCATGCGGTGGGTTCGCTGGAAGTGGGCAAGATCGCCGACCTGGTGCTATGGAAGCCGGCCTTCTTCGGCGTCAAGCCGCAGACGATCCTGAAGGGCGGCATGATCGCCGCCGCGCAGATGGGCGATCCCAACGCCTCGATCCCGACGCCGCAGCCGGTGCATTACCGGATGATGTTCGGCGCCTTCGGCGGCGGCTTGAAGAAGTCGTTCACCTTTGTCTCGCAGGCGGCGTTCGACGCCGGCATCGGCGACCAGCTCAAGTTGAACAAGACGCTGATCGTCGCCAGCAACATGCGCTCGCTGCGCAAGTCCGACATGATCCATAACGGCGCCACGCCGAAGATGAGTGTCGATCCCGAAACCTATGAAGTGCGCGCCGATGGCGAGCTGCTGATCTGCGAAGCCGCGGCCACGCTGCCGATGGCGCAGCGCTACTTCTTATTCTGATGAATTTTTGATGACCTATGCTGACACTGCACACTAAAATCCCGAGCGCGGACACCATCGCCGCGCAGCTGGTGCTGCCTTACGAACTGCGCGAGAAGTGCCGTCTGCGGGCCACGCTCGATACCGGCGAGGAGGTCGCCGTGTTCACCGTGCGCGGCACCGTGCTGCGCGACGGCGACCTGCTGACCGGCGAGGACAAGCGCGTGGTCAAGGTGGTGGCAGCGCCGGAGCCGACCTACAAGATCACCTGCGCCGATGCGCACACCTTGCTGCGCTGCGCTTTCCACCTGGGTAACCGCCACACGCAGGCGCAGGTCGGCGACGGCTACCTGCGCATCCGCGCGGACGCGGTGCTGAAGGAGATGCTGGCCGGGCTGGGCGCGACGGTGGTGGAGGAGAAGGCCGCCTTCGAGCCGGAGTCCGGCGCGTATGGCGGCGGTCACGGGCACCACCACGATGGCAATCCGCTGGCGCCGATCCCGCTGCGCCAGAAGATCCACCGTCCCGGCGATCCCAAATGATGCAAGCCTCGGCGCTGCTCAACCTCCTGCAGTTCGCCAGTCCGGCCCTGCCGATCGGCGCGTACAGCTATTCGCAGGGACTGGAGGCGGCGCTGGAAACCGGTATCGTCCACAACGCCGGCACCGCGCGCGCCTGGATATTGCGCCATCTGCATGAAGTGGTGTCGCAGTGGGAGGCGCCGGTGTGCTGGCGTCTGATGCAAGCCTGGTCGCGGCGCGACTGGCAGGCCGTGTCCGAATGGAGCGAGCGTTTCATCGCCTCGCGCGACAGCGCCGAGTTCCGCGCCGAGACCATCCAGATGGGCTACTCGCTGACCAAGCTGGTGGCGGAGCTGGGCATCGTCGACGCCGAGATGCTGGCGCAGCTGCAGGGCCAGGCGGAAGTCGCCTTGCCGACCGCCTTCGCCTGCGCCGTCGCCGCGCTGGACATCCCGCACGATGCCGCGTTGCTGGCGATGCTGTTCGCGTGGGCCGAGAACCAGGTGCTGGTGTGCGTCAAATCCGTGCCGTTGGGGCAGGTGGCGGGCCAGCGCATGTTGCTGTCGCTGCGGGCCGACCTCGAAGCCGCCGCCCGCCACGCGAAAACCGTCGCCGACGATGACATGAGCAACTGGGCGCCGGGCCTGTCGCTGCTGTCGATGCAGCATGAGGTGCAGTACAGCCGTTTATACCGATCTTAAAGAGAGAACCATCATGACACCAACTTCCAATCCCCTGCGCGTCGGCATCGGCGGCCCGGTCGGCTCCGGCAAGACCGCCTTGTGCGAGATGCTGTGCAAAGGCATGCGCGACCAGTTCGACATGGCCGTCATCACCAACGACATCTACACCAAGGAAGACATGGAGATCCTGCTGCGCGCCAACGCGCTGCCGGCCGAGCGCCTGATGGGCGTGGAGACCGGCGGCTGTCCGCACACGGCGATCCGCGAAGATGCGTCGATCAACCTTGAAGCCATCGCCCGCATGCAGGCCGACTTTCCCAATCTTGACCTGATACTGGTTGAATCGGGCGGCGACAACCTGGCCGCCACCTTCAGCCCGGAGCTGTCGGACCTGACGATCTACGTGATCGACGTGGCCGGCGGCGAGAAGATTCCGCGCAAGGGTGGGCCCGGCATCACCCGTTCCGATCTGCTGATCATCAACAAGACCGACCTGGCGCCGCACGTCGGCGCCGACCTCGATGTGATGGCGCGCGACGCCAGGCAGCAGCGGGGCGCGCGGCCGTTCGTGTTCACCAATCTGCGCAGCGGCGACGGCGTGGCCGCCGTCATCGATTTCATCCGCGAGCAAGGCTTGCTCGGCCAAACTCCACACTTTGCAAAGGAAATCCAATGAAGAAGCAACGCATCGCGGCGGCAGCCGCACTGGCACTGGCCTGCGCCGCCGCAGCGGCCCACCCGCAAACGGGCGGCGCGCACACTCACGGCTTCTTTGACGGTTTCGTTCATCCGTTCACCGGCCTCGATCACTTGCTGGCGATGCTGGCGATGGGGATCTGGAGCGCGCGCCAGTCCAACGCGCAGTGGTTGCCGGCGACCTTCCTCGGCATGATGCTGTTCGGTGTGCTGACCGGCGTGGCGGGCCTGGCGATCCCCGGACTGGAAATCGGCATCGCGCTGACGGTGGCCTTGATGGGGGGGCTGATCGCGGTGGCTGCGCGCTTGCCGGCGGCGCTGGGGGCGTTGATGGTCGGCGCGTTCGCGCTCTTGCACGGCAACGCGCATGGCCACGAACTGCCGGAGGCGGCCAGCGCCATGGGCTTGCTGGCTGCCAGCGCGCTGCTGGTCTATGGGGGAAGGGTGCTGGGCCGTGTCAGTCCGGCGCTGGCGCTGAAGCTTTCCGGCGCCGCGATCGCCGCCACCGGCGTGATGCTGGTGGCGACGGCTTGATCTAGTCGCGCGTCTCGGTGCGGCGTTCCTGCAGCACGATGGGCGCCGCGTTGGCCGGATACAGGCCCTGGTGGCCGTCGAAACCGGCGCGGATGGCGGCCAGGTCGGTCTCCTGGTCGCCGGTCAGGAACACATGGTCGACCAGGCCCAGCGTCTTGTTCGGATAGTCGATATACACCAGCACCAGCGGCACCTTGGCCTCCAGCGCCAGATGGTAGAAACCGCTCTTCCAGTTGGGACGATAGCCGCGCGTGCCTTCCGGCGTGATGCCGACCCAGTACCAGTCGGCTGCATTCATGCGCTGCGCCTGCAGCTTGATGGTGCCGCTTGGCGTGCCGCGTTCGACCGGCTCGCCACCCATGGCGCGGAACCATTTGCCCAACACCGGCAGTTTGAACAGCGAATCCTTGGCCAGCCAACGGAACGGCAGGTTCAGCGCCCATTTGCCGAACAGGCCGATCATGAAATCCCAGTTGGACGTATGGGGATAGATCACGCAGATGCCGCGTGGGCCGGGCAGTGTGCGAAACAGCATGCGCCAGCCGAACAGGCCCAGGACGCGCAAGGCCGCGCGCTGGCCCCAGCCCGGCAGATCCGCCGGCTTCACTCGATATTCGCTCATGTACTTGATCCCGTCGTTATTATTAACTTACTTCACTATTGACAGGCTGGCGTACCCCTCGTCAAAAAAACTGCGCAGGCATTCTATCTGGACGCCGAGGGCGCGGCAAGCTACTTGTGTTTGCTGAAATTGAAAGATTGAACTTTTCTCACGCCGTGCCGTCCAACGCTGATGACGAAAAAAACCATACTCTGCCTGGCACTCGGGAGTCCCGTCTTACCGGACACGCTCAACGCCGCAGTAGAGGGATGGGAAGTATACAGTGCGGTGACGCTGGCCGAGGCGCGCCGCCAGTTGAAGGAGCGCCCCATGCTGGTGGGCGTGCTGCTGGTGGAGGCGCATGACGAGCAGTCGTGCGCCGCGATGGATGGCTTCCTGCACGAACACTGGGATGTGCACTGGGTGGCGGTGCTGCATGCGCCGGCGCTGGAATCGCCGGCCTGGCGTCAGCTGGTGCACGACCACTGCGGCGATTTTCACACCTTGCCGCTGGATGCCCAGCGGCTGCGGCATACGCTGGGCCACGCGCTCGGACTGGCGGCGTTGCGCCGGTCGCAGCAGGGGCGCGGCGTCGCCCAGCAAGAGCCGGCGTTGACGGGACAATCGGTCGCCATCGCCAGGCTGCGGCGGCAGATCGTCAAGGTGGCGGGCGCCAGCGCGCCGGTGCTGATCTGGGGCGAGAGCGGCAGCGGCAAGGAGCTGGCGGCGCAGGCCGTCCACGCGCATTCGCCGCGCCGCGACGGGCCGTTCGTGCCGATCAATTGCGGCGCGATTCCGGCCGCGCTGATCCAGTCCGAATTGTTCGGCTATGAGCGCGGCGCCTTTACCGGCGCGGCGCGCGAGAAGCGCGGGCTGATCGAGACGGCGCAGGGCGGCTCTATTTTTCTCGACGAGATCGGCGACCTGCCGATGGAGCTGCAAGCGAACCTGCTGCGCTTCCTTCAGGAGAAGACCATCTACCGCCTGGGTTCGACGCGCAGCATCGCGGTCGACGTGCGGGTGATCGCCGCTTCGCACGTCAACCTGGCGCAGGCGGTGGCGCGCGGCGCCTTCCGCGAGGACCTGTATTACCGGCTCAACGTGCTGGCGCTGGATGTGCCGCCGCTGCGCGAGCGGCGCGAGGATCTGCTGCCGCTGGCCGAACAATTCTTCCACACTTATTCCAGCGAGCGGGCGCCGCGCGTCAAGGGCTTCAGCGGCCGCGCGGCGCAGGCGATCCGCGACTACGACTGGCCCGGCAATGTGCGCGAGCTGCTCAACCGCGTGCGGCGGGCGATGGTGATGGCCGAGGGCCGGCTGATCCTGCCGCACGACCTGGGCCTGAGCGCGGAGCCGGCGCCGCGCATCGCCGCGCCGCTGGACGACGCCCGCATTCGCGCCGAGCGCGACGCCATCGACGCCAGCCTGCAACGGGCCGGCCGCAATATCACGCTGGCGGCGCGCGACCTCGGTGTCTCGCGCATGACGCTGTATCGCCTGCTGGCCAAGCACGGCATGGCGGCGCCGTCGCGTGCCTGTTACACCGCCGCGCCACCGTCCAAATAGGGGATGGCGCTGGGGCGCGCGGCGTGGCGCTGCTGTCGCGCTGTCACATCGGTGTTACGTCCAGCGCCGGGCGGCGTGCGGCGGCGAGCGCTGTGGTTCAGCGGCTGGGTTGAATTGTCCCGTGTTTTCAATGGTTTGCGCGCGTGGCGCCGGCGCTGGCATCAAGTTTGCGAATGAGGGGATGGCCGGGAGATCGGTCCCCTGGCACCCATTCAATCAACCGTACAACTTGTTAGGTAGGGAGCAGCTATGAATAAAACATTGATCAGCGCGGCCATCGCGTTGGCGTTTGGCGCAAGTGCAGCGTATGCGCAAACCACGCCGCCGCCGACGACGGCGACCACCCAATCCGGCGCCGGCGCTCACGCGAGCGACAACGCTACTGCGCGTCAGGACAGCAGCAGCGACAAGAATAACAGCACCGGCAGCGCGACCGCCAGCCAGATCGGCGCGGCGGCAGCCAACAACGGCGCCACAGCCACATCCTCGCTCACTAATGCGTACAACCAATCGACGGCCACCGCCACCAGCACCCTGACCGGCACCGTCAGCAACAATACCGTGGAAAACATCGGCAACAATGCCACTAACAGCGCCGGCACCACGGGCGGCGCCGGCGGCGCCGGCACCGGTGGTGCGGCCACGGCGGGTGCGGCCACCGGCACTGGCGGCCTGGGCGGCAATAGCGCCGGCGGCAATGGCGCGGCTGGCGGTTTGGGCGGCAACGCCACCAACGGCAGCGCCACTAATGCCTCGCCCTCGGTGGGCGCCGTCAGCGGCGGCGCCGGCGGTGCCGGCGGCGCCGCCAGCGCTGCGGCCAGCGGCTCGGGCGGTGCGGGTGGCGC
>NZ_JBXALQ010000020.1:0-132338 GCF_058799615.1 Duganella sp. GW822-FHT06D06 | reverse complement strand
GTGTGGAAGTGCAGTAATGCATTAAGCTAACTGATACTAATTGCCCGTACGGCTTGTCCCTATAACCTTAGCAGGTTATGGTGAATAAGAAGTACGTTGAAACGTTCGTTGATACAACAACTTCATTACCCCAGTATTTAATACTGATTACTTACTTCTCCAGATTCAGGGCGACGCGCATCGGCGCGCAGCCCAGTACAAGTCAATGCCTGATGACCATAGCAAGTTGGTACCACCCCTTCCCATCCCGAACAGGACCGTGAAACAACTCTGCGCCGATGATAGTGCTGCAACCAGTGTGAAAGTAGGTTATCGTCAGGCTAGTTATATAAAGAAGCCCCTTCCAATGATTTGGTCGGGGCTTTTTTTCGTCTGTTTCATCTGAACGAGGAAGATTGGTTGGACCAATCAGGCCGACTCGATTCTGCTGACCACGTAATCAATGTGCGCCTGCATGGCGGTGCGCGCCGCTTCCGGCCGGCGCGCGCAAATCGCCAGGCAGATGGCGCGGTGCTGCTGCAGGAGCTGGCCCGAGACTTCGGCGTCGAGCGCCCGCAGGCTGGAACCGTTCAACGTAATATGCTCGCGCAGGATGCCGAGCACGCTCGCGTGCAGATGCAAAAACATGCTGTTGTGCGAGGCCAGCGCTATCGCCTCGTGCAGGCGGGCATCGATCGACGCCTCGACCGCCTGGTCGTCGCCGATGCGGGCCTGTTCCAGACTAGTCAACAAATTGCGGATCTTCCCGTGTTCCTCGTCATTCCCGCGTAGCGCCGCATAGTAGGCCGTTGCGCCTTCCAGCACCCGCCGGAATTCCAGTACATCGGCCAGCACGGCCGGATGGTCGGTCACCAGCTGCCCCCAGGGCGAAGCCGTGCTGGTGCGCAGCTGGTCGCTGACGAATACGCCGGCCCCGCGCCGGCTGCGCAACAGTCCCCGCGCCACCAAGCGCTGCAGCGCCTCGCGTATGGTGTTGCGCGACACCTCATATTGCTCCGCCAGTGCGCGCTCGGAAGGCAGGCGCGCGTTGGCCGGATAAGTGCCGTCCAGCAGCGCCGTCTCCAGCTTGCGCAATACTCCCTCGACCAGTCCGCTTGTTTTCATGTTGACGATTCCTCTGTTGTCGCTACTGGTCCAACCAATTTGCGATGGCTTCGATGCACGGGAATTATGGTGCTTGTCCGACGAATAAGCAAAAACAGAGGAGACCTCACATGCAAGCGCGACACTATCCGCCCGGCCCGGACCTGGCCCATCCACACGTCTACCTGTTCGGCACCTGCGTGATCGACTTGTTCATGCCGGAAGCCGGGCTCGATGCCGTGCGCCTGCTGGAGCGCGAAGGCCTGACGGTGCATTTCCCGCGCGGCCAGAGCTGCTGCGGCCAGCCGGCCTACAGCAGCGGCAATCCTGAACAGGCGCGCGCGGTGGCGCGGGCACAACTTGATCTGTTCGCCCAACCGTGGCCGGTCATCGTGCCCTCCGGGTCCTGCGCCGGCATGATGCGCCACCATTGGCCGGCGCTGTTCGACGACGATCCGCGCGCCGCCGCCCAGGCGCGCGAGTTGTCCGAGCGCGTCTACGAGCTGAGCGAATTCCTGCTGCACGTACTGCATGTTGATTTTTCCGAGGCGCGTCAGCAGCCGGACGAGCAGGTCGTGCTGCACACCTCCTGCGGCGCGCGGCGTGAGATGGGCACGCGCGCCCACGGCGTGGCCTTGCTCGACGCGCTGCCCGGCGTAACGCGCGTGGAACACGCCCATGAGTCGGAGTGCTGCGGATTCGGCGGCACCTTCTCCCTCAAGCATGACGACATTTCCGGCGCCATGGTCAGCGACAAAATCGCCGCCGCCTGCGCCACGGGGTGCGAACGGCTGGTCTCCGCCGATTGCGGCTGCCTGCTCAACATCGGCCACGCCGCCAAGCGGCAGGGCGCGCCGCTGCAGGTGGAGCACCTGGCCAGCTTCCTGTGGCGCCGGGTCGGAGCGGCGGCATGAGCGCGCGCGAACTCATAC
The DNA here is from genome assembly GCF_058799615.1 of Duganella sp. GW822-FHT06D06. Classification (NCBI taxonomy): domain Bacteria; kingdom Pseudomonadati; phylum Pseudomonadota; class Betaproteobacteria; order Burkholderiales; family Oxalobacteraceae; genus Duganella; species Duganella sp. GW822-FHT06D06. The sequence continues at coordinate 130,323 of NZ_JBXALQ010000020.1, read as the reverse complement.
TGGGCAAGCTGCTCGCCGCCGCAGCGGCTCCCGGCACCTCCATACGCGAACTGGAAGACCGCATCAATACCCATCATGCGCGCGGCCCCTTGCGCGGAGCGTCAAGCAGCGAGCTGGCCGACACGCTGGAGCGCGTGATGACGTCGGTGCGCACCGAGGTATGGCGCGTCGATGTCAACAACTGGCCAGCGCTGCTGGCGCAAAAACTCGCGGCCGCCGGCGTCAGCAGCCTGCTGCTCGATACCGCCGGTGCCGAAGGCGGTGCGCTGGCCGCAGCCTTGCCAATCGACGTGCGCACGCTGACGTTCGACCGTCCGCTGGAAGAATGGAAGGACCAGTTGTTCGCCGACGTGGACGCCGGCTTCACCGTGGCCCGCTCGGGCATCGCCGCCACCGGCACGCTGGTGCTGGCGCCGGATGCGGGCTCGCCGCGCACGGTGTCGCTGGTGCCGCCGCTGCATGTGGCGCTGGTCTATGCGAGCACGCTGCATGCGGACCTGCATGCAGCGATGCACGCCGAAGCCTGGAACGCCACCATGCCGACCAATCTGGTTCTGGTGTCCGGTCCATCGAAGACTTCGGACATCCAGCAAACGCTGGCCTATGGCGCGCACGGTCCGCGTGCGCTGTGGGTGTTCATCCTCGACGACGATGCAGTGGAGGCGACAGCATGAACGCCCCTTTAAAATTCATGCCCCCGGCCGATTTTCGCGCCCGCGTCAGCGACGCGCTGCAAGACAGCAAACTGCGCGACAGCATGCGCGGCGCGATGGACTTCTTGCAGGACAAGCGCCGCGCGCAATTCCCCGACAGCGACGAACTGGAACAGCTGCGCGATCTGGGGGAAGCGGTGCGCCAACACGCGCTGGCCCATCTGCCGGAATTGCTGGTGCAGTTCGAAGCCAACTTGCAAGCGGCCGGCGCCCAGGTGCACTGGGCCGCGTCCGCCGACGAGGCCAACGCCATCATCCACGACATCGCCCGGCGGCGCGGCGCGCGCAGCATCATCAAGGGCAAGTCGATGGCCAGCGAAGAGGTGGAGCTGAACCACTACATGGCGCAGCAAGGCATCGACTGCATCGAATCCGACATGGGCGAATACATCGTCCAGCTGGCGGGCGAGAAGCCATCGCACATCGTCATGCCGGCGGTGCACAAGACCCGCGCCGACATTGGCGCGCTGTTCGAGCAGCACATCCCCGGCATGCCCTACAGCGAGGACGTCGACACGCTGATCCAGGCAGGCCGGCGCGCGTTGCGCCAGGCCTTTGCCGACGCCGACATCGGCCTGTCCGGCGTGAACTTCGCGGCGGCCGATACCGGCACTTTGTGGCTGGTTGAAAACGAAGGCAACGGCCGCCTGTCGACCAGCGTGCCCGATGTGCACATCGCGTTGATGGGCATCGAAAAAGTCGTGGCAAAGCTGGAGCATATCGTGCCGCTGGCCAGCCTGCTGACACGCTCGGCGACCGGGCAGGCCATCACCACCTATTTCAACCTGATCACCGGACCGCGCCGCGCCGGCGAAATGGACGGGCCGCGCGAACTGCACGTGGTGCTGCTCGATAACGGCCGCACCCAGGCCTATGCCGACGAGCAGCTGCGCGCCACGCTGCAGTGCATCCGCTGCGGCGCCTGCATCAACCACTGTCCGGTGTATGCACGGGTGGGCGGCCATGCCTACGGCACCACCTATCCCGGCCCGATCGGCAAGATCATTTCACCGCACCTGCTGGGGCTCGAAGCGACCGCCGACCTGGCGACCGCTTCCAGCCTGTGCGGCGCCTGCGGCGAAGTGTGCCCGGTGCGCATACCGATACCGGCGCTGCTGGTGCGCCTGCGTACCGAGGCCAATCGCGATCCGGCGCAGAAGGTCGAGCATGCGCTGCGCGGGCAGGGCGCCAGTTTCAGCCGCAGCGAACGGCTGGTGTGGCGGTTCTGGAGCGGCGCCTTCGCGCGGCCAGCCGTGTATCGCTGGTTCCGCTGGGCCGCCACCCGGCTGCGCGCGTTCACGCCGCGCAGCCAGCTGGGATGGACCAGGCACCGCGAACCGCTCAAGCCGGCCGCGCGCAGCCTGGCCGACCTGCTGCGGGAAAGGGGGCAGGCCGAATAGCGTTGCAGCGGCGCCTGGCCATGGGGTGAATAATTTTCACCGCTGCGGCCAATTCATTTCATCTTTTCGTACCACCGAAAGCCAGCACCGCGCCTTTACACTCGTCGCATCTTTTAGCTCTACAGAAAATACTTGTACTCTTGGAGGAGACCGCAATGCAAACCTGGAATCAGATTTACGCGCCGCTGGGCAGCTTGGGGCTGTCGGCCCTGGTTGCCGCCATACCGATCATTTTCTTCTTTCTCGCGCTGGCAGTGTTGCGCATCAAAGGCCACGTCGCCGCCGCCGTGACGCTGGCGCTCGCGCTGGCCGTCGCCATCTTCGCCTATGGCATGCCGGTGCCGCAGGCGCTGGCCGCGGCGGGCTACGGCTTCGCCTACGGCCTGTGGCCGATCGCCTGGATCATCGTCACCGCGGTGTTCCTCTACAAAGTGGTGGACCGCACCGGCCAGCTCGATATCATCCGCGCCTCGGTGCTGTCGATCACCGACGACCAGCGCCTGCAGATGCTGCTGATCGGTTTTTCGTTCGGCGCCTTCCTCGAAGGCGCGGCGGGCTTCGGCGCGCCGGTGGCGATTACCTCGGCGCTGCTGGTCGGCCTGGGCTTCAATCCGCTGTACGCGGCTGGCCTGTGCCTGATCGCCAATACGGCGCCGGTGGCGTTCGGCGCGATGGGCATTCCCATCATCGTGGCCGGCCAGGTCACCGGCATCGACGCCATGCAGATCGGCGCGATGGCCGGCCGCCAGCTGCCGCTGTTGTCGCTGCTGGTGCCATTCTGGCTGGTGTTCATGATGGACGGTAAGCGCGGCATCAAGGAAACCTGGCCTGCCGCGCTGGTGGCCGGCGGCAGCTTCGCCGTGACGCAGTACATCACCTCGAATTTCATCGGCCCCGAACTGCCGGACATCACGTCCGCCCTGGTCAGCCTTGGCTCGCTGACGGCGCTGCTGAAAGTGTGGCAGCCGGCCAGCGCCAAAGCCGGCGCCCGCAGCACCATTTCCATGGGCGGCGGCACGGCGGCGATGGCGACCTTCGGCGGCGGCGCTGCCACCGGCGCGGCACCGCGTGCCCGCAAGCAGTCGCCATACAGCACCATGCAGACGGTGCGGGCGTGGGCGCCGTTCGGCATCCTGACCGCCATCGTCACCGTATGGAGCCTGCCGCAGTTCAAGGCGCTGTTCGCCGGCAGCGGCGCGCTGGCCGGCACCGTGATGAAATTCCATGTGCCGTATCTGGACCAGATGGTGGTCAAGATGACGCCTATCGTGGCTGCACCCAAAGCCTACGAGGCGGTCTTCAAGCTGGACCTGCTGTCGGCGGTCGGCACCGCGATCCTGCTGTCGACCCTGGTCTCGATGGCGCTGCTGCGCTTCAAACCCCTGGCCGGCCTGCGCGCGCTGGTCGACACGGTGGTTGAACTGCGCCGTCCCATCCTGTCCATCGGCCTGGTGCTGGCGTTTGCGTTCGTCGCCAACTATTCCGGCATGTCCTCGACGCTGGCGCTGGTACTGGCCGGCACCGGCGTCGCCTTCCCGTTCTTCTCGCCGTTCCTCGGCTGGCTGGGCGTGTTCCTGACCGGATCGGATACTTCATCGAACGCTTTGTTCTGCTCCCTGCAAAACACCACGGCGCACCAGATCAATGTATCCGACACCCTGCTGGTGGCGGCCAACACCACCGGTGGCGTGACCGGCAAAATGATCTCGCCGCAGTCGATCGCCGTCGCCTGCGCCGCGACCGGACTGGTGGGGCGCGAATCCGAGTTGTTCCGCTTCACCCTCAAACATAGCCTGCTGTTCGCCACCATCGTTGGTATCATGACTGTATTGCAGGCGTATGTATTCACGGGGATGGTGCCACACTGACGCCTTCTCCCAGCCCTGCCGAGGGTTTGTGAAAGGCGCATAACCATGCCCAGACGTTTCCCCCCAGTGCACGCGCTGTCCGCCTTCGAGGCGGCGGCGCGTGCCGGTTCATTTGCGGTCGCCGCGCAGCAGCTGTGCATTACGCCGTCGGCGTTGTCGCATCGCATTCGCCTGTTGGAGGAGTTTGTCGGCGACCGCTTGTTCGTGCGCGAAGGTCGTTCGCTGACGCTGTCGCCGTTCGGCCGCAGCTACCTGGACGTGGTATGCCAGGCGCTGCGCACGCTGACCGATTTCCCGCTTCCGCATCGCAGCGCGCCAGCTCAGCCGCGCGTCAAGATCACGGTGCCGCCGACCTTCGCGCGCTACCTGCTGATGCCGCGCCTGGCGGAGTTCACCGCGGTCCATCCCGGGATAGTGGTCGAAGTCTTCCTGTCGGTGCCGCTGTATGACCTGTGCCTGAACGAGACGGATCTGGAGGTGCGTTTCGGCGCCGGAAAATATCCCGACATGGTGACCACGCGCTTGTTCGGCGAGCCGGCGTTCGCCGTCGCCAGCCCCGCATACCTGGAGCGGATCGGCGGCCTGGAGACGCCGGTCGATCTGAAGAAAGCCACCTTGCTGCGCTCCGCGCTGGAGCAGTGGAAGCCGTGGTTCGAGCAGGCCGGCCTGGATTGGCCGGAACCGGTCGACGCGCTGCGCGTCGACGACCTGGGCCTGTTGCTGGAGGCGGTGCGCCATGGCCATGGCGTTGGATTGACGCGACAGCACTTCGCCCAGGACATGATCGCCAGCGGCGAAGTGGTGCAGCTGTTCGACGTGCGCCTGGCATCGCCGCCGCACGCCTATTACGTCGTGTACGAGCAGAGCGCCCGCAGCCGGCCGGAGGTGACGCTGTTCATCGACTGGCTGATGGCCGCCTATCCGGACCGCGAACGCGACGCATGAAAAATCTGCACTCCAGCGGTTAATTCTTTTCACCGCTGGAGCGCGCCGCAGGCCGCTACACTGGACGCCATTCCATCGCATCCAAGGCCACCCATGAACGCGCCGCTCGCACCACCGCCGCTGCCGCACGACCGCAAGCAGGCCATACTGGCCGCGCTGCGCGGCCTGCTTCCGCCGCATTGCCTGCTATCCGAGCAGGAAGACACCCGACCCTATGAATGCGACGGCCTGACCGCCTACCGGCAGCTGCCGCTGGCCGTGGCGCTGCCCGAGACGGAGGCGCAATTGATCGGGCTGCTGAAGGCGTGCTGCGAGCTGCGGGTGCCGATCGTGCCGCGTGGCGCCGGCACCGGCCTGTCCGGCGGTGCGATGCCGATAGCCGACGGCATCGTCATCTCGACCGCGAAAATGAGCCGCATCCTGGCGCTCGATCCGCTGGCGCGCACGGCGCGCGTGCAGCCCGGCGTGCGCAACCTGGCGATCTCCGAGGCCGCCGCAGCGCATGCGCTGTACTACGCGCCGGATCCGTCGTCGCAGATCGCCTGCACCATCGCCGGCAACGTGGCCGAGAACTCGGGTGGCGTGCATTGCCTCAAGTACGGCCTGACCCTGCACAACGTGATGCGGGTGCGGATGGTGTCGATAAATGGCGAGATTATCGAACTGGGTGGCGCCGCGCTGGATGCGCCGGGGCTCGATTTGCTGGCGGTGTTCATCGGTTCCGAGGGCATGCTGGGCGTGGTCACCGAAGTGACGGTGCGCCTGATTCCGAAACCACCGCTTGCGCGCGTCATCATGGCCTCGTTCGACGATGTGGTCACCGGCGGCGATGCGGTGGCGGAGGTGATCGCCGCCGGCATCATCCCGGCCGGGCTGGAAATGATGGACCGCACCAGCGTGCGCATGGTCGAGCCCTTCGTCAAGGCCGGCTACGACACCGACGCCGCCGCCATCCTGCTGTGCGAATCGGACGGCATGCCCGAAGAGGTGGAGGAGGAGATCGAGCGCATGAGCGAGGTGCTGCTGCGCGCCGGCGCCAGCGCCATCGCGGTGTCGCGCAGCGAGGCCGAGCGCATGCGCTTCTGGTCCGGCCGCAAGAACGCGTTTCCGGCTGCGGGGCGCCTCTCGCCCGACTACTACTGCATGGACGGCACCATCCCGCGCAAGCGCCTGGCCGAAGTCCTGCAGGGCATCGCCGCCATGGAACAGACCTACGGCCTGCGTTGCGCCAACGTGTTTCACGCCGGCGACGGCAACCTGCATCCGCTGATCATGTTCGACGCCAACCAGCCCGGCGAATTCGACCGCGCCGAACGCTTCGGCGAGGCGATCCTGGCACTGTGCGTGGAAGTGGGCGGCACCATCACCGGCGAACATGGCGTCGGCATCGAGAAGATCGACGCCATGTGCGGGCAGTTCACGGTGAACGAGGTGGCCGCCTTTATCGGCGTGAAGCGCGCCTTCGATGGCGCGTTCCTGCTCAATCCGAACAAAGCCATACCCACGCTGGATCGCTGCGCCGCATACGGCAAGCGGCAGGCGCGCGGCGGCGTGTTCAAGTTTGTCAAACAGGTGGGGGCATGACGATGGAATCGATAGTGAACCAGTTCCGCGACCGCATCGTGGCCGCCGGCGCGGCGCGCACGCCGCTGCGCGTGCGCGGCGGCGACAGCAAGAACTGGTATGGGCAAACGCCGCAAGGCGAGGTGCTGGAGACATCCGCCTACCAGGGTATCGTCGCCTATGAGCCGACCGAGCTGGTGGTGACGGCGCGCTGCGGCACGCCGCTGCGCGAGCTGGAACGGGAGCTTGCGTTGCAGGGACAGATGCTGGCGTTCGAGCCGCCCCATTTCGGTCCCGGCGCCACCGTGGGCGGCATGCTGGCCGCAGGGCTTTCCGGTCCGCGCCGCCAGAGCGTCGGCGCGGTGCGCGATTTCGTGCTCGGCGTGGTGCTGATGGATGGCCGCGGCGACCTGCTGCGCTTTGGCGGACAGGTGATGAAGAACGTCGCCGGCTACGATGTTTCGCGCCTGTTGGCCGGATCGCTGGGCATGCTGGGACTGGTGCTGGAAGTGTCGCTGAAGGTGCTGCCACGGCCGACGGCGGAAGCCACGCTGCGGCTGGAATTGGGGCAGGAGGAGGCCTTGCTGCGCCTGAACCAATGGGCGGGACAGCCGCTGCCGCTGTCGGCGTCCGCATGGCACGACGGCGGGTTGACGTTGCGCCTGTCCGGCGCGCGGGCGGCGGTGGCGGCGGCCGCGCTGCATATCGGCGGCGAAACGCTGGAGCCGGAAGCGGCCGCGCTTTGGTGGAGCGATTTGCGCGAGCACCGGCATGCCTGGTTCGATGGCTCGGAGCCGCCGCTGTGGCGGCTGTCGCTGCCGTCGACGACGCCGGCGCGGTCGCTGTCCGCATTGGACGACGGCATGCAGCTGATCGAATGGGGCGGCGCGCAGCGCTGGCTGCGCAGCGCGGCCGATCCGATCGCGCTGCGCGCGAAGGTGGCGGAGCTGGGCGGCCACGCCACCATGTTCCGCGGCGGCGACAAGCGGCATGGCGTGTTCCAGCCGCTGGCGCCGGCCGTGCAGGCGATCCATCGCACACTCAAACAGCAGTTCGACCCGGCCGGCATTTTCAATCCCGGCCGCATGTACCGGGACCTGTAAATCATGCAAACCAATCTGGCAGAACAATTCAAGAACACCGCCGACGGCGACGAGGCCGAAGCGATCCTGCGCGCCTGCGTGCATTGCGGCTTCTGCACCGCGACCTGTCCCACCTACCAGTTGCTGGGCGACGAGCTCGATGGGCCGCGCGGCCGCATCTACCTGATCAAGCAGGTGCTGGAAGGGCAGGCGGCCACGGAGCGCACGCAGCTGCACCTGGACCGCTGCCTGAGCTGCCGCAACTGCGAGAGCACTTGTCCGTCCGGCGTGCAGTATGGGCGCCTGCTCGACATCGGCCGCAAGGTGGTGGAGCAGCAGGTGGGCCGGCCGGCGCGCCAGCGTTATCAGCGCCTGTTGCTGAAGGAGGCGCTGCCGCGCGCCTGGCTGTTCCGGCCGGCGATGAAGCTGGGGCGCATGATGCGTCCGCTGCTGCCGGCGGCGCTGCGGGAAAAGGTGCAGCCGCTGCCGGCGGCCGGTGCTTGGCCGGCGGGCGGACAGTCGCGCAAGATGCTGCTGCTGGACGGTTGCGTGCAGCCGGAGATGGCGCCGAATATCAACAGCGCCGCCGCGCGCATCCTGGCGGCGCTGGATGTGGAACTGGTGGTGGCGCCGCGCGCCGGCTGCTGCGGCGCGCTACGCTACCACCTGGCCGACCACGACGGTGGGCTGGATGACATGCGGCGCAATATCGATGCGTGGTGGCCGCTGCTGGAAGCGGGCGCGGAAGCGATCGTCATGACCGCATCCGGCTGCGGCGCCACGGTCAAGGAATACGGCCATCTGCTGCGGGACGATCCTGTGTATGCAGGCAAGGCGCGGCGGGTCTCGGAACTGACGCGCGACATCAGCGAGATCCTGTGCGACGAGCAGGACGGCTTGCTGGCGTTGCTGAAGCAGCGGCCACCGGCCGAGCCGGTGGCGTTTCATCCGCCATGCACGCTGCAGCATGCGCAGCGCATACGCGGCAAGGTCGAAGAGCTGCTACGTGCCGCCGGCGTCGACGTGCGCCTGTGCGCCGACAGTCATTTGTGCTGCGGCTCGGCCGGCACGTACTCGCTGCTGCAGCCGGAGCTGTCGCAGCAGCTGCGCGACCGCAAGCTGTCCAGTTTACAGGCCACCGGCGCGTCCCGCATCGTGTCCGCCAATATCGGCTGCCAAAGCCATTTGCAATCGGGGACGCCGATGCCGGTGGGGCACTGGATCGAATTGATCGACCAGATGCTCGCCTAGTTGTTCATGCGCTGGGTATGCGTCCATTGGTGGTCGGACGCATACACCGCCGAGCTGTAGGTGCGGTAGGTCTGGCCTTCGCCCGGCCACGGGTTCATGATGTACACGTAGTTGACGCCGTTGACGGTTTCATAGCCGCGTCCCACCATGATGTGGCCGCCGCCGCCGCTCCAGCCGTAGCGGATCACGAACGGCCGGTTGGCGTTGATGTCGGACACCACGCTGTTCCAGGACGAGGCCGAGTTGTAGGCGGTGTTGGTCACGCCCCAGGCCTTCAGGATGTTTTGCACGCTGCCATTGCTGCCGTACATGCTGTTGGGCTGGTTGGCGTAGCTGTTCCAGTTGAAGGTCGAATTGCCGCAGGCGTAGTTCAGGCCGAAGGCCCAATTGACGATCTGGCACTGGCTGGGGGTTTTTCCGTAGAAGTTCAGTACCGCCTTGCTGGAGCCGGCCCAGCACCACTGGCTATGCTCCTGCGTGACCAGCGGCACGTTCAGGGTTTTCCATTGCGCGAAGGCGGACGGCAGCGCGGCCAGCAGGCCGGCGCTCAAGATCAGGCTGTTCAATTTTTTCATGTGGTTCTCCTTGTCTCACGCGGCTCAGCGCGTACTGTCCAGATTTTTTTTGACTGCCACGCGCAGCGGCTCCAGCAGCTCGCTCGCCTCCAGCAAGCCGTCGCCGGCGCCTTTGTGCTGCAGCAGCAGCGACTGGCGCGCCGAATGCAAGGGCGCAAAGCGCACCGCGCCGTTCTGGGCGGAGCGCACTTCCAGGAAATCGGACTGGGCCTGGTAGATGCGCAGCACGCGCACATTCGAGCGTTCCGCGTTGGCGTAGGCGGCCATTGCCGCGTCCAGGTCCTTGGCCAGCACGGATGCGCCATAGGCCACCGTTTCCCACTTGCCGTTGATCTGCTCGACCGTGGCCAGGCCGATCGGCTGCTCGTTGAGGGTGATGACGAAGCGCCAGATGCCGGTCGGCCTGGCCATCGCCTTCATCTCGCGGCGGCCGGCCAGCAGCTCGGCCGGATCGACGGTGTAGACTGGGAAACCGTAAGCGATGCGGGCGTCCTTCAGGTCCTGCACGTCGGCCACTTCCAGCGGGAAGCCTTGCGGCGCGCTGCCGGCGTGGTGCTGCACCTGGTATTGAACGAACTGGGTGAAGTCGCGCCGGGCGGCGTTGGCGGCGCCGTCGAGTTGCGCTTGCGGCGAGGCGTTGAGCGGCGCGGTTTGCGCGTACAGCGCGGGGCAGGGCAGGCTCAGGCAGCCTGCGACGGCCAGTCCAAGTAAGGTTGAAATACGCGGCATGGTAGCGGTCTCCTCTTGCGGATGGAATAAGGTGGGGCGCTGCCGGCGGGTGGGGGGCAGCGCAGCCATTCTAGGTAATCCAAAATGCAAGTTTGTCGATTTTGTATAATTGAGACAGACAGCCGGCGGCTTTTCCGTTTTTTAACATTCAAAAGACGTGACGTATTGCAACGTGTCATCACAATTGCTGTCCACGTGCAGAATTGGGTTGTATTATTAAGCCCATCGTCTTGTTCATTCCACCGAGGTGCATTCATGTCAGAAGCAAAAAAATACCGTCTGGTAACGCGCAGCGACTTCGACGGTTTGGTGTGCGCAGTCCTGTTGAAACACCTGGACATGATCGATGAGATCCTGTTTGTGCATCCGAAGGATATGCAGGACGGCAAGATCGCCATCAGCGACAACGACATCACCACCAATCTGCCGTTCGTGCCGGGCGTGCATATCGCTTTCGACCACCACCTGTCGGAAACCATCCGCAACACCGGCGAGCGCAAGAACCACGTGATCCATCCCGAGGCGCCGTCGGCGGCGCGGGTGGTGTACGACTACTACGGCGCCGAGAAAGCGTTCCCGGCCTCCTGGCAGGACATGATGGTGGCGGTGGACAAGGGCGACGCGGCCCGCTTCAACGAGCAGGAGGTGCTCAATCCCGAAGGCTGGGATCTGCTGAACTTCCTGATGGACGCGCGTACCGGGCTGGGCCGCTTCCGCGAGTTCCGCATCTCGAACTACAACCTGATGATGGACTTGATCGATTACTGCAAGAACCACACGATCGCCGAGATCATGGCCTTGCCGGACGTGAGGGAGCGCAAGGACCTGTACTTCGAGCATGCCGAGAAGTGCAAGGAGCAGATCCGCCGCTGTGCGACGGTGCACAAGAACCTGGTGGTGCTGGATCTGCGCGACGAAGAGATCATCTACGCCGGCAACCGCTTCATCATCTACGCGATGTATCCGCAGACGAATATCTCGATCCACGTGCTGTGGGGCTTGAAGAACCAGAACACCGTGTTCGCCACCGGCAAGTCGATCCTGAACCGCACGTCGAACACCAATATCGGCGCGCTGATGCTGGAATACGGCGGCGGCGGGCATGAGAACGCCGGCACCTGCCAGGTCGACAACGAGCGTTCGGAAGAGGTATTGGACGCGCTGATCGCCCGAATAAATTCGGAGGGTTGATGAAAAAAACGCCATGTCAGCGGCAAGCCGACATGGCGGTTTTTTTATCGCCCGGTTAATCCGGCAGGCGTATTCTGAAATGGAAGATGCGCTGTTTGCTGGTACTGTCGGGATCGCAGACATTACCTGTATTCGGTACTTTGTACGGATTTGGACAAGCCACCAATATTCCGTCTATCACATTCTTCTCGATGACTTCGGCGCCCGGTGTCGGATCGATCACCTGACCGCCACGCGGTACGGCCAGAACCGTGCCCAGCAGCCAGTTCCGTTGCAGTCCTCCGCTCAGATCCGTACCGGTTCCCAGGCTGAACGCATGGGTGGACGGGTTTTCACTGATCGGGTACAGGATGAAGTTTCCGCTGTTCACCGACGCGCTCCAAAGTAGCCATAACCTGTGGCTGCTGTCTTCAACGATGCGCAACTCGCCATATTGCGGCAATTGAGTCCAGCGAGCGTTGTATAGCGCATCTCGGTTGGAGTTGCTTACTGCCAGATAGAATCCTCTGATTTCTGAAGATGATTCAACATAGTAACTCGAGAACATGCGTCCACGACTGTCGATGAAGCTGTCCAGTTGACGCGCAACCGGAGCGGACGGAGGTGGAGGGGATGGTAGCTGAACGGTTGGTGCCTGAACGGGGACCGGCTGATATGGTCCGAATAGCTCATTCTCGAACCATTGGGCATCGCTGTCGATCCCGGTTTGGTATTGCCGGGCGCCGTTGAATACATACGCGGCGCCACCCAGATCCTTATAAATGGAGGCGCTCTTGAGGATATCGCTTTGCGAGCTGGCGATCAGGCGGGTCGGATCGCCATAGCCGCCGGGGAATAGATAATCGTAAGCATGCCGTTCCCCGATGGACCTCTTTACTTTCGTGCCCCATGTCCAGGCGGATACACCATCGTACTTGCCGCAGATGTAGTGTGTTTCCGTGTGCAGCGTATCGGATTCAAGAGACGCTTTCAGGCACAGGCGTCCGTCGGGGCCGATGCCGGCGCCCGCATAGTGGCGGCCGGTGAGCACTTGCCAGCCGCTGCCAATCGCCGATGGCGTGAAGCCGGGCGACGCATAGGCTGTGGGGGCCGAGCCAGGGAAGGCTATGACATAAGCGAGGTCGGTGACTGGATCGCGCATCAGCATCACGTCGTCGGTCGACTCCCCGGTCTTTTCCTCTTGCCAAGCAGTAGTGCCGGCCGGTCGCTTCATCAGACGCCAGTGCACGATACCGTCGGTGGAGCGGGGCAGATAAAGTACGCGCAGCGTGCCATCGTTGTGGCGGGTAATGCGGGTCTGGTTGCGGCCCCATTCGTTGTAAATCGGTGAGCCCGCATTGCCGTCGTCGGCCACCTGCTGAAACACTTCCAGCGTCGGCTTGGGGACGGACTGGAGGCTGACGGCCTTGCCGCCGCCTTTTAATCTGGTGGTGGCGTTATCGGTTTCATTGCTGCCGCCGCAGCCAGTCAAGGCGGCAGCCGCAGCCAAACATAGCGCTTTGATGCGTAGAGGTGATTGCATTGGATATTTTCCCGGAATGATTGATAAAAATACTTTCAATATTATCAATCATAATGCTATGCCGGGAAGGAAAAACGCCGTGTGCGCTTAGCGACGCTCAAGATCGTCGCTAAGCCACGCAGCGTTTTTTTATTCTGCTTCTTTTTCAGGCAGGGCGATCTGGTTGTCCACGCTGAACTGGTAGTCCTTGAACACGTGCTCGGCGGTGAGCAGCTGGTATTCGCCGCTGGCCTTCTTGTGCGAGGTGTCCTTCAGGCGATAGGTATAGTGGCCGCAGGTCCAGCAGTTGAAGTTGCGCATGTGGGTGCACAGGCAGGTCTTGTCCATCACCACGATGTTCTTCTCGTCCGGATGCGCCGCCACTTCGCGGTTGTAGGAATTGATGTAGGCGCAGTTGCCGGTCGCGTCCAGCAGATAGCCATACGACTCGCAACCCGGACGGATGCCGGCGCCGATCGCCGGCGTGTTCTTGAGCATGCGCATCGGGTAGCCGGTCGGCGACACGCCATTGACGATGATGTCCTCTTCCGACGCCTTGAAGTATTCCTGCTTGACCTTGGCCGGCAGGCCGCATTCGTTGGTCACGGTGAAGCGGGTCGCCACCTGCACGCCCGCCGCGCCCGCTTCCATGAAGCGTACCGCGTCGCTGCCGGTGAAGATGCCGCCGGCCGCGATCAGCGGGATCTCGAGATTCTCCGCCTTCAGGTAGTCCAGCAGTTCCTGGGTGATGGTCATCAGGTCGTACTCGGCCCAGTCCATGCCGAAGCCCAGGTGGCCGCCGGCCAGCGGGCCTTCGACGATGATGTAGTCCGGCAGGCGGTCCAGCTTGGCGTTCTTGCGCAGGAAGATCTGCAGCGCGCGCACCGACGAGACGATGATGCCCAGCTTGGCTTCGCGGAAACGCGGGTGCTCGGCCATCAGCGCGAACGAGCCGAAGTGCAGGCCGGCCGACAGCGTGATGCCGTCGATGCCGGCGTCCAGCGCCGCGTTGAGGCGGGTGCGCAGGGTTTCGCGCGGGCCGTTCATGGTCAGCTTTTCCATGCAGTTGACGAAGATCAGGCCGGGGCCTTGCTTGGCCGCCATGGTGGCGCCGATGTGGCGGCGCTGCGCGTCGGCCAGGCGTTCCAGGTCGAACTGCACCACGGACTTGTCCATGTTGTTGATATTGAACTTGTAGAGCTTGGTCTTGTCCTTGACGAAGCTGGTGTCGAACTTGCGGTCCGACACGTCTTCCACCATGGCGTCCGAGATATGGCCGATGCCGCCCAGGCGGGCTGCTTCCAGCGCCAGCTCGGACGTCGAAATATCCACGCCCATTCCGCCGACCATGATGGGAACGTACTCGTTTTTGCCAAAGCGCAGGCGGAAATCATCAACACGTTTCATTGCTATCCTTAGACTACCGTAGTGGTTGCCGGGAACAAAGCCCGGCGCTATGCGTAATATGCGGTCGCGCGGTAGTACACACCTTGCATGGAGCCCGGTTCGATTCTACTCCATGTGTACTACAGCATTGTGACGCCGCGGCGGGCGTCGCGCGAACGGCTCAGTCGCGGAAGTTGTTGAATTCCAGCGGCATCTCCGGCACGTCCTTGCGCAGCATGGCCATGGCCGCTTGCAGGTCGTCGCGCTTGGCGCCGGTGACGCGCACGGCTTCGCCCTGGATGCTCGCTTGCACTTTCATCTTGCTATCCTTGATGACGCGCACGATCTTCTTGGCGTCGTCGGATTCGATGCCGTTTTTGATCTTGATCACTTGCTTGACCTTGTCGCCGCCAATTTTCTTGATGTCGCCGTCTTCCAGGAAGCGCACGTCAACCTTGCGCTTGGACAGCTTGTTGGTCAACACGTCACGTACCTGCTGCAGCTGGAATTCGGAGTCGGCGACGACGGTCAATTCGTTTTCCTTGTGCTCGACGGAGGCGCCGGTGCCCTTGAAGTCAAAACGGGTGGCGATTTCTTTCTGAGATTGCTCGACGGCATTCTTTACTTCGATCATATCGGCTTCGGAGACTACATCAAACGACGGCATAACTATTTCCTTTTCGTGTGGCATGCAGCGTGTATCAGACCCGCTGCATCAAAGACTGACATTTTAACGGACAACCGGCCCGATGCCGCCATATCGGCGCTGGTTTTTTGCTTGTTTCGCTCTATAATCGATGAAATTTCCCAGGTTTTTCCTCCATGCATCCACAGTCAGCCATTCAATACCAGTTCCCACTCCAGTCTCTTAATACATTCGGCATTGCTGCGACCGCGCACGCGTATTTGCGCGTGACGAAAACTGAGCAGCTGCTCGGCGTTTTTGCCGATGCGGCCTGGCTTGCCGCGCCCAAGCTGGTATTGGGCGGCGGCAGCAATGTGCTGTTGACCGGAGACTTTGCCGGACTGGTTTTGCACATCGCATTGCAGGGCCGCGCAGTGCTGGCCGGCGATGAGCGCCACCACCATGTGCGCGCGGCGGCCGGCGAGAACTGGCACGAGTTCGTGCAATGGACGCTGGCGCAGGGCGTGGGCGGGCTGGAAAACCTGTCGCTGATACCGGGCACGGTGGGGGCGGCGCCGATCCAGAACATCGGCGCCTACGGCCTGGAAACCAAGGATGTATTCCACAGCGTGACGGTGTTCGATCCGTCGAACGGCAGCACCCGCACGATGGATGCCGCCGCCTGCCGCTTCGGCTATCGCGACAGCATCTTCAAGCAGGACGGCGGCCGCCACCTGATCATCCTCGACGTCTGCTTCGCGCTGCCGAAGCAGTGGCAACCCAACCTGCGCTACGCCGAACTGGCGCAGGCGGTGGCGGAGCAGGGCCTGGCCGCGCCGAGCGCGCAACAGGTGGCCGACACGGTGATCGCGATCCGCCGCCGCAAGCTGCCCGATCCCGCGGTGATCGGCAACGCGGGCAGTTTCTTCAAGAACCCGGTGGTGACGGGCGCGCAATGCGCGGCGTTGCTGGAGCGCTTCCCCACGCTGGTGCACCACGCGCAGCCGGATGGCAGCGAGAAGCTGGCGGCGGGGTGGCTGATCGATCAATGCGGATGGAAGGGGCGCAACCTGGGCGCGGCGGGCGTGTACCCGAAACAGGCGCTGGTGCTGGTCAACAACGGCGGCGCGCAAGGCGCCGATGTGGTGGCGCTGGCGCGCGCGATCCAGGCCGACGTGCAGGCGCGCTATGGCGTGCTGTTGGAACCGGAGCCGGTGTTCATTTAGAAAAGGCGGGCTCGCGGCCCGCCTTGCACAACTTTAGCCGAAGTGGCAGACGTAATCGACCGTCTCGACGGTCTCGATGTCAAAGCTCGAATTGCCGCCCACTTTGAATTCCTGGCCCGCGGCGTAGGTCTGCCATTCGCTGGCGCCGGCCAGGCGCACCTTGCACACGCCGCCGATGATCTCCATCGTTTCCGGCGCGCCGGTGTTGAAGGTCAGGCTGGAAGGGAAGATGACGCCGACGCTTTTCTTGCTGCCGTCGGCGAAGATCACATTGTGCGAAACGCATTTGCCGTCGAAGTAGATATTCGATTTCTTGACGACGCTGACTTGATCAAATTGAGCACTCATGCTGCTGTTTTTCCTTGGTTCGATACGGAGGGGAGACCAGGCAGGTCGTGCGCGTTCACCACGCGGTTGCGGCCGGCGTGCTTGGCGGCATACAGGGCCTGGTCGGCTTGCTGGATCAGCTGCTCGATGCTGGAGGCGGGCGACGGCACCACGCTGGCCACGCCTACCGACATGGTCAAGGTGGTGAAGCCGGCATGCGCCTGCGGATTCTCGATGGCTAGCTGCTCCAAATGGCGGCGGCACGACTCGGCCACGATCAGTGCCCCAGTCAGTGGTGTATCCGGCAGGATAATGGCGAATTCCTCGCCGCCGTAGCGCGCGGCCAGGTCGGCCGGTCGCTTGAGGTGTTCGGTCAATACGGCGGCCACTTTTTTCAGGCACAAATCGCCCGCCAGGTGGCCGAAGCTGTCGTTGTACAGCTTGAAAGAATCCACGTCGCACAGCAGCAGCGTCAAAGGCTGCTTGTCGCGCTGGCCGCGCTGCCATTCGAGCTGCATGCTGTCGTCGAAGTGGCGGCGGTTGGCGATGCCGGTCAGGCCGTCGAGCGCGGCCAGCTTGCGCAGTTCGATGTTGGCGTCGGCCAGCTGCTTCTGGCTCTCGCGCAGGAAGCGGAAGGCCTGGTCGCGTTGCAGCCGGTTGATGTGGGCGCCGGAGTGGTAGCGCACGCGCGCCAGCAGCTCCAGCTTGTCGGGCAGCTTGACCATGTAGTCGTTGGCGCCGGTGGCGAAGCTGTGCGCCTTGAGCTTGGGGTCTTCCTTGGCCGAGAGCACGATCACCGGCACGTTGCGCAGCTCTTCGCATTCCCGATACAGCTGGATCAAGCCGAAGCCGTCGATGGCCGGCATCACCAGGTCCTGCAGGATCACGGTGGGTTGCAACTGCCGCGCGCTTTCCAGGGCCAGGGGGGCGTCGGTCACGTAGTGGAATTCGATATCGGCCTGGTCGCTCAACATGCGGCGCACCGCCTCGACGATGATCAACTGGTCGTCCACCAGCAATACCCTGACCTTGAAGGCGGTCAGCGTATGTTCCGGATCTGCTGCGGTTGCAAGTACTTCGGACATCGGTGTTCTCTTTAAAGGTCAATCAGCTGCGGCCGCCCAGGGTGCTGCGCAAGACTGGGCCGATCTTCGCCAGCGGTAAAATCATCTGCGCCGCATCCAGCTCGGCGGCGGCGCGCGGCATGCCGTAGACGGCGCTGCTGGCCTGGTCCTGGGCGATGGTGACATGGCCGGCGCGGCGCATGGCCAGCAAGCCATCGGCGCCGTCGCGGCCCATGCCGGTCAGCAGCACGCCGACCGCTTCGCCCTTCCAGTGCTGCGCCACGCAGTGGAAAAACACGTCGACCGAAGGACGGTAGGCGTAGTCCTTCGGGTTTGCATCGTAACGCAAGCGATAGTTTTGATCCAGCGTTAAGTGGTCGTTGCTCTTGGCGATCAGGACGGTGCCGGCCACCAGTTCGTCGCCTTCCTCGATGGCGCGCACCGGCATCTCCAGCTGTTCGCCCAGCCAGCGGGCGAAATTGTCGGCGAAGTGCTGGTCGATATGCTGCACCACCACCACCGCGCAGCCGCGCGGCGGCTTCCATCCCGCCAGCATCTTGGACACCGCCATCGGTCCGCCGGTGGAGGCGCCGATCGCCAGCAGCGAGGTGACGCGCGCCATCGCCTCCTGCCCCTCGGCGCCGTTGCCGTTGGCATAGGCCGCCGTTTTCGGCATCATCGCCTGGCTGCCGCCGCTGTGGCGTATCAGCTTGTCCATGGTGCGGATCTTGGCCAGCAGTTCGGCATCGCCGCCCGGTTTGCCTTGCAGTACCGGGGTCGCCGTCACGTCCAGCGCGCCGGCGCCCAGCGCCCGGAACACCTGGTTGACGTTGTCCTGCGGCCGCCCGGTCACCACCAGGATGGCGCATGGGCTTTGCTCCATGATCTGCCGGGTCGCCTCGACGCCGTCCAGCTCCGGCATGTTCAGGTCCATCAGGATCAGGTCGGGACGGTTGTCCGCGCACATGCGCACCGCCTCCGCACCAGTGCGGGCGATCCACAGCACCTGGTGCTCCGCCGTGCTGGCGACCACCCGCCGCAGCGCTTCGGCCGCCATGGCGACATCGTTGGCGATGGCGATTTTCACCTGCGGGCATCTCCTATCAGATCGTTGACGGCGTCGAGCAGCGTCTCGTCGTGGAAGCTGCCCTTGGTCAGGTAGTAGTCGGCGCCGGCCGACAGCCCGCGCGCGCGGTCTTCCGGACGGTCCTTGTAAGAGACTATCATGACTGGCAGTTTATGCAGGTGGATGTCCTTTTTGATCAGGGTGACCAGTTCGATGCCGTCCATGCGCGGCATGTCGACGTCGGTGATCACCAGGTCGTAGTCGCCGCTGCGCACCACGTTCCAGCCGTCGATGCCGTCGATCGCGATATCGACCAGGAAGCCGCGGCCGAGCAGCAGTTTGCGCTCCATCTCGCGCACCGTGAGCGAATCGTCCACCACCAGTATGCGCTTGGTCTTGCGGCGCTCGGCCTGGTCGGACTTGGCCAGTTGATGCAGGCCGCCTTCGTGCAGCAGCTTGTCGATCGAGAGCAGCAGGTCGGGCACGTCGAGGATCAGCACCGGCTCGCCGTCGTCGAGCAGGGCGGCGGAGGAGATGTCGCGCATCTTGCCGAAGATCGGGTCGAGCGCCTGCACCGCCAGGCTTTGTTCGCCGCGTATCGCTTCCACCACCAGCGCGTAGCGGCGCGCGCCGGTGCCGATGACCACCACCGCCAGCTCGTCGCTGCTGGCGTCGGTGTCGCCCAGTTCCAGCACCTGCGCCGCCGAGACCAGGCCCAGGTGCTCGCCGCCCAGATCGAAGAACTGCTTGCTCTCGAGCGTGTGGATGGCCGCCTGCGCCACCTTGACCACGCGCTCGACCTGCACGATGGGTACGGCGTAGGCCTCGCCCTTGATGTCCACCACCAGCGCGCGCACGATCGATTGCGTCAGCGGCAGCGTGATGTAGGTGCGGAAGCCGGCGCCCAGTTCCGATTCGATGCGCACGGTGCCGTTCTGCGAGCGTATGGTTTCGTGCACGATGTCCAGACCGACGCCGCGCCCGGAAATCTCGGTGGTGTTTTCCTTCAGGCTGAAGGCCGGCAGGAACAGGAACTCCAGCAGCTCGGCCGGCGACAGCGAGGCCGCCATCTGCGGGCTGGCCATCTTGCGTTCCACCACGCGAGTGCGGATTTTTTCCAGGTCCACGCCACGGCCGTCGTCGCTGATCTCGATGCTGAGCATGCCGGCGCGGTGCTTCGCCTCCAGCACGATGGCGCCGGTGCCGGGCTTGCCGGCGGCGCCGCGGCCGTCCGGGGCATCCATACCGTGGTCGACGGCGTTGCGCAGTATGTGGTTGAGCGGACTTTCGATCCTGGCCAGGATGTCGCGGTCGACCAGCGTATCCTCGCCGACGATCTGCAGCTGCACGTCCTTGCCCATGCCGCGGGCCAGGTCGCGCACCATGCGCGGGAAGGCCTGCACGCCGTCGCGGAAGGGGCGCATGCGCAGCGTCAGCACCTCGTCCACCATGCTTTGCGAAACGGCCAGCAGGCGGCGCTCGTAGGCCTCGATATCGGCGATGTGCTCCAGCACGAACTGCTTGAGCGGGTGGGTCTTTTGCAGCGCCAGCAGCGACTTCTCTTTCAGGGCGGCGTCGCTGCTGTTGGCGATCGCCTCGTGCAGTTGCTCGACCAGCGCGAACAGGCTGCTCTGGTTGCGCTTGAAGCGCTGCATGTCCTGGATGAAGGGATGCATCTGGTGTGCGTTGATGCGCGACTCGCTGGCCAGCGACAGCAGCCGGTCGAAGTTCTGCGCGGCTTTCAGCGCCGCCGGCGTGCGCGGCGCGATAGCCGGCGCTTCCTCGGCGACGGCGGCCGGCGCGGCGGGCTCGCTGGACGCGCCGGCGGGCGGCAGGCCGGCTTGCGCCCGCAGGTTCACCGGCTCGGGCAGGAAGGCGATGCTGGCGATGGCGTCCAGCGTCTGCTTGATCAACGCGGCGTTGGCGGACAGCCAGGCGTCGACTCCGCTGTCCTGCAGGCGCGACAGCTGGAGGATCAGGTCGACTCCCGCCAGCAGCACGTCGACGCGGTTGGGCGAGAGCGCCAGTTTGCCGTGCTGGGCGGCGATGAATGCGTCCTCCATGCCATGCGCCAGCTGCACCACCACTTCCAGGCCGACGATGGCGGCCGCGCCCTTGATCGAGTGCGCCGCGCGCATCATCGATTCGATGGCGCCGGCGTCGTCCTTCAGGCGCTCCATGGCCAGCAGGCCGTCGGTCAGGATCTGGGTCTGGCTTTCGGCCTCCATGCGGAACAGGTCGAGCATGGAAAACTGGCTCAGGTCGCCGTTGCCGGTGTTGTCGCCGCTCTGGCTCATCGCAGTACCCTCGCAAGTTGGTAGCCGATCAGCGCGGAATCGAGCACGCCGATATGCATGTCTTCATGCGCTATCACGCCCGACAGGAAGCGCGACAGGCCTTTGTTGATGGTGGCGGCCGGCGCCTGTACCGAGGCGCTGGCGTAGCGCAGTATGCCGTGCAGGTCGGCCACCGGCAGCGCATAGGCCTGGTCCTCCCACTGCGTCAGCAGCAGGCGCGCAAAGGTGTGGCGGTTGGTGGCGGCCTCGCCCTCGTTTTCGTCGATGCCCAGCAGCGCCGCCAGCGACATGCACGGATACAGCGTGCCGCCGACGTTGACGATGCCGCTCAAGCCGCGTTCCGCGCGGTGCGGCAGGCGGTGCGGCTTGGCCTGCTGCGCCACCGCGACGAACATCCTGGTCGGCAGCGACAGCCATTCGCGGCCGATGCGGAACACCAGGCAGGAGGCGTCCAGTTGCTGCGTGCCGGCGGCGGCCTGGCGGAAGTGGACGGCCCAGTCCTTTTTGTAGTCGTCGCCGACGGCGCGCTGCAGGTTGCGCTGAGCGGCCGCCGCGTACACTTCGCAGTTGCGGCAATGGACCGCCTGCTCCAGCTTCTCGCAGCTTTGGTCGCCGACAACGCCGATGCGGTTCCAGCAGTCGTCGATGCTGGCGATGGCGATAGGGGAGGTGGTGGTGTTCATGGTCGGTCGCCCTTAAGATCCTTGCTGGCGTTTGTAGATGCGCGCGGCGCGGGCTTTCAGCGCGGTGGCGGCGTCGGGGTCGTTGTTGGTCTCGGCCAGCAGGGCCAGGTGGCACAGCGCTTCGTAGTGGTCCGGTTGCAGGTAGATGCAGCGCTTCCAGTAGTCTTCCGCGAGCTGGCGCTTGTTCGTCAGCTCGTTGACCAGGCCGAGGATGAAATAGGCTTCCGCCGAATCGGGCGCCTGCGCCAGGTGGTCGCGGCTGGTGTTTTCGGCTTCCTTCAGTAGGCCCAGGTCGGCCAGCCGGCGCGCCTCGGCCAGCAGGTCGATGGCGGCCGGCGTCGCAGGCGCCGGAACGGGCACAGGCGCCAACGAAGGCGCGCAGACGGCCGGTGGAGCGGCACGGCGCGCGGTGCGCGGCGCCGGCTTGGTCGCCGGCTTGACGGCGGGCGCCGGCCGCGCGGCTTCCTTCCTCAGGCCGAAAGCCTGCGGATACTGGAGCGGCGTAAAACCATGCTGGCAGAACGACGGCACCTCGGCGTAGCCGGCGAACAGCAGGCCGCTTTCGCCCAGCAAGGCTTCCAGCTTGGCGATGGCCGTCTTGGTGGTGGTTTTGTCGAAGTAGATCAGCAGATTGCGGCAAAAGATCACGTCGTAGTGTCCGGTGCGCGCGCCCAGGTCGAACTCCAGCAGGTTGCCCTGTTTGAAGCGCACCTGCTGGCGCAAGGCGTCGCTGATGCGATAGTCTTCGCCGTCGCTGCCGAAGTGGCGGTCGCGGAAGCCCAGGTCCTGGCTGCGGAAGGCGTTGCGGCCGTAGACGCCGCTCTTGGCGCGCTCCACGCAGCCGGGGCTGATGTCGAAGGCGTCGATGATGTAGCTGGCGCGCGGCACGCCGGCATCGGCCAGCACCATCGCCATCGTGTACGGCTCTTCGCCGCCGGCGCAGGGGACCGACAGGATGCGCACCATGTGGTTGGCGTTGGCGGCCAGGCGCGCGCGGATAAATTCGAGCGCCGCCTGGAAGGCTTGCGGATCGCGGTAGAACCACGACTCCGGCACCACCACCAGTTCCACCAGCGCGGTCAGTTCCTCGGGCGTCATCCGGTCCAGGTAGGCGTCCTGGTTGGCGGCGGGGTTTTGCTCCATGCGGTGCCGGATGGCGCGCTCGACCGCGGACCTGGACAGCGTCAGGCCGGTCGCCTCGTGCAGCATGGATTGGGCTGGTGTCATGTCTGGAACAGCATCGCGCGCAGCGATGCTGGCAGCAGTTGTTCAAGTTCCACCAGTTGCAGCATGCCCGCCGCATCGCTGGCGACCTGGCCGAGGAAGGGCGCCGCCAGCACGCCGCTGTTGGCCAGCTGCGCCTCGGCCACCTCCTGCACGCCCAGCACACGCTCCGCGCGCAGGCCGAGCAGATGGTCCGTGCCTTCCGGCGTGTGGTAATCCACCACGATGATGCGGGTGTCGAAATGGTCGGCGCCGCTGGCCATGCCGCTGGCGCGGCACAAGTCGATCACCGGCACCGACTGGCCGTGGAAGTCCATCAGGCCGGCGACGGCGTCCGGCGCCAGCGGCAGGTGCTTCAGTTCCAGCAGCGGCAGCACGCGCACCACGTCGCGCAGGCGCAGGCCGTAGCGGTCGGCGCCGATGTGGAAAATCAGCAGTTTCATCGCACGCTCCGGTCAGGCCGCGACGGCGAAGTTGGCGACGCTGGTTTGCAAATCTCCCGCCGCGTACTGCAGCTGGTGCACCGCTTCGCTGGTGGCCTTGAGCGACTCCACCGTCTGCTGGGTGGCGTCGTTGAGCTGCATCATGGTTTCCGAAATCTGCTGCGCGCCGACCGCCTGCGACTGCATCCCCTGCAGCACGGCGTCGAACTGCGGCGCCAGTTTCTGCACCTGGTCCATCACCCCCGACAGTTGGTCGGTCACCTGGCGCACCTCGCCCACGCTGCGGCGGATCTCTTCGGAGAATTTGTCCATGCCCATCACGCTGGCCGACACCGCCGACTGCATCTCCTTGAGCATCTGCTCGATGTCCCAGGTGGAGACCGAGGTCTGGTCGGCCAGGCGGCGGATTTCGGTGGCCACCACCGAGAAACCGCGTCCGGCCTCGCCGGCCTTCTCGGCTTCGATGGCGGCGTTGAGCGAGAGGATGTTGGTCTGGTCGGCCACCTTGGTGATGGTGATCAAAACGCTGTTGATGTTGGAAGCCTTTTCCGACAGGGCGGCCAGCTTGGCGTTGATCGAATCGGTGGCGGTGACCATGTGCTGCATGGTGCTGTCCATGCGGCGCAGGTTGGTCTGGGCGTCGGCGGTGGCGCTGGTGGTGTAGTCGGCCACCGCGGTGGCGTCCTCCATGGTCTTGAGCAGCTGCGAGGTGTTGGCGGAGATTTCCTTGGTGGTGCTGAGGATCTCGACGCTGGTCTGGGCCTGCTCGATGCCGGTCGCCTCTTGCTGCCTGGCCGAGGCGGCGATCTCGGTGGCCGAGGTGGTGACCTGGATGCCGGCCTTCTGCACGTTGTTGAGCAGCGCGCGCAGGTTCTCGAACATGCGGTCCAGGCCATGCGCCAGCTGGCCGATGGCGTCGCTGCCGGCCACCTCGATCTTGCCGGTCAAATCGCCGGCGGCGGCCTTGGAGACCACGCCGAGCAGGGAGTCGACCTTGGACTTGAGCAGGTTGGTGGCGGCCAGCTCGTTGGCCTGGTTGTCCTGGATCGATTGGGCCATGCGGTTGAACTCCTTCGTCACCAGGCCCAGTTCATCGGCCGACAGCACCGCCGCCCGCGCGGACTGCTCGCCGGCGGCGATGCGGCCCACCGCGTGCGTGAGGTTGTTCAATGGCGTCAGCAGCGAGCGTCCCAGCAACCATGCGATCATCGCCGACAGTAGCACGCAGGCCAAGCCGCCGGCGCTCAACACCTGGCGCATGGTTTCCTGCAAGCGGTTCGAGGCCTCGGAGCGCTCCTCCAGCAGCGCGCGTTCCTCCTTCTTCGCCTGGCCCAGCAGTTTGTAAATGTCGGAGATCGCGACATTGCCGTTCGACAGAGACCCGGTATGACCCATGATGTCGGCGGCTCCCGGCTTGTCGCCCAGTTCCTTGCGTTCGGCCAGCTGCGCCTCGATGACTTCCTTGATCCACCGGGCGATCATGCCTTCCACCTTTTTGAGGCGCTCGACCTGGATCGCATTGTCGCTGGTCAGTTTTTGCATCGCCTGGAGCGAGCCGGGAAGGTCCGCCAGTTCTTTGTGGGTGCGATCGGCGCGGACCGGATCACCGGTCAGGTAGTAGCCGCGCGCTTCCACCTGCACTTGCACCATGTCGTTGCTCAGCTGGTCGATGGACTGGATCACTTCCATCGTATGCCGGTCCAACCTGTTGGCGTCGGACAGGCTGTTGAACCGGTTGTAAGCGATCGATAACAGCAGCAGGATGATGGCGAGGATGGCGCCAAAACTCAGATACAGCTTGCTCTTGATGCTCAAATCTTTATACATTTTCTCTCCAGGCGCCGCGATTGTCGCGGCATTGTCCCACGCTCAAGCCGCCACGGAAAAGTTGGCGACGCTGTTTTGCAAGTCTCCCGCCGCGTACTGCAACTGGTGCACCGTTTCGCTGGTGGCCTTGAGCGATCCCACCGTTTGCCGGGTGGCCTCGCTCAGTTGCACCATGGTCTCCGAGATCTGCTGCGCGCCGACCGCCTGCGACTGCGTCCCCTGCAGCACGGCGTCGAATTGCGGCGCCAGTTTCTGCACCTGGCCCATCACGCCGGACAGCTGGTCGGTCACCTGACGCACCTCGCCCACGCTGCGGCGGATCTCTTCGGAGAATTTGTCCATGCCCATCACGCTGGCCGACACCGCCGACTGCATCTCCTTGAGCATCTGCTCGATGTCCCAGGTGGACACCGAGGTCTGGTCGGCCAGGCGGCGGATTTCGGTGGCCACCACCGAGAAGCCGCGTCCGGCCTCGCCGGCCTTCTCGGCTTCGATGGCGGCGTTGAGCGAGAGGATGTTGGTCTGGTCGGCCACCTTGGTGATGGTGATCAGAACGCTGTTGATGTTGGAAGCCTTTTCCGACAGGGCGGCCAGCTTGGCGTTGATCGAATCGGTGGCGTCCTCCATGGTTTTCAACAGCTGCGAGGTGTTGGCGGAGATTTCCTTGGTGGTGCTGAGGATCTCGACGCTGGTCTGCGCCTGCTCGATGCCGGTGGCCTGCTGCTGCCTGGCCGATGCGGCGATCTCGGTGGCCGAGGTGGTGACCAGGATGCCGGCCTTCTGCACGTTGTTGAGCAGCGCGCGCAGGTTCTCGAACATGCGGTCCAGGCCATGCGCCAGCTGGCCGATGGCGTCGCTGCCGGCCACCTCGATCTTGGCGGTCAAATCGCCGGCGGCGGCCTTGGAGACCACGCCGAGCAGGGAGTCGACCTTGGACTTGAGCCGGTTGGTGGCGGCCAGCTCGTTGGCCTGGTTGTCCTGGATGGACTGCGCCATGCGGTTGAACTCCGTCGTCACCCGGCCCAGTTCATCGGCCGACAGGACCGCCGCCCGTGCCGACGGTTCGCCGCCGGCGATGCGGCCCACCGCGTGCGTCAGGTTGTTCAATGGCGTCAGCAGTTTTTGAAGACGGCGTTCCAGACTGGCCTCGGCATCGGCGCAGGCGGAGAGCAGCTGGTCGTCGCCGCTGAGCACATAGCCGCGTTCCGCCGACTGCAGTTCCAGCACCGCGATCGAGGTGCGGTCGGCCACGCGCAGCACTGCGCCGAAGCCGGCGGTGAGTTTCGTCTTGATACCCAGATTTTTTAACATATGCGCTCCACGAAAGGCCAGCTGTGGATGCAATGTATCATTTTGTCGTCCGTCGTGGAGGACAAAAAAAAGGACCGCCGGTTAAGTTGGCGATCCCTTGGCTGCTACAAGTCGTGCTTACTGGCCGCGCTTCAGGCGCGCGTTGGCGGCGATGCGCATGCGCAGCGCGTTCAGCTTGATGAAGCCGCCGGCGTCGGCCTGGTTGTAGGCGCCGCCGTCTTCGTCGAAGGTGGCGATGGTCATGTCGAACAGCGAGTCGGTCTTGGAATCGCGCGAGACGACGATCACATTGCCCTTGTACAGCTTGACGCGCACCCAGCCGTTGACGGTCGCTTGCGTGTGGTCGATCAGGGTCTGGATGGCGACGCGCTCCGGCGCCCACCAGTAGCCGTTGTAGATCATCGACGCGTAGCGCGGCATCAGGTCGTCCTTCAGGTGGGCCACTTCGCGGTCCAGCGTGATCGATTCGATGGCGCGGTGCGCCTTGAGCATGATGGTGCCGCCAGGGGTTTCGTAGCAGCCGCGCGACTTCATGCCGACGTAGCGGTTTTCCACCAGGTCCAGGCGGCCGATGCCATGCTTGCCGCCCAGGCGATTGAGTTCGGTCAGCACGGTGGCCGGCGACATGCGCACGCCGTTCAGGGCGACGATGTCGCCTTTTTCGTATTCGATGTCCAGGTATTCCGGCTGGTCCGGCGCCGCCTCGGGGCTGACGCTCCAGCGCCACATGGTTTCCTCGGCTTCGGCGCTCGGGTTTTCCAGGTGGCGGCCTTCGAAGGAGATGTGCAGCAGGTTGGCGTCCATCGAGTAGGGCGCGCCGCCGTTCTTGTGCTTCATGTCGATGTCGATGCCGGCGTCTTCCGCGTACTTCAGCAGTTTTTCGCGCGACAGCAGGTCCCATTCGCGCCATGGCGCGATGATCTTCACGCCCGGCTTGAGCGCGTAGGCGCCCAGTTCGAAGCGCACCTGGTCGTTGCCCTTGCCGGTGGCGCCGTGCGAGATGGCGTCGGCGCCGGTCTCGTTGGCGATCTCGATCAGGCGCTTGGCGATCAGCGGACGCGCGATCGAGGTGCCCAGCAGGTATTCGCCCTCGTACACGGTGTTGGCGCGGAACATGGGGAACACGAAGTCGCGCACGAATTCTTCGCGCACGTCGTCGATGTAGATGTTCTCCGGCTTGATGCCGAACTTGATCGCCTTGGCGCGCGCCGGCTCCAGCTCTTCGCCCTGGCCCAGGTCGGCCGTGAAGGTGACGATCTCGCACTGGTAGTTATCTTGCAGCCATTTGAGGATGACGGAGGTATCGAGGCCGCCCGAGTAGGCGAGGACTACTTTTTTAATATCGCTCATGCTAGTTCCAATTGGTGGGTAGTGTTAGGTGTTGTCTGCGCTGGCGCTTGAATTCACGCGGCCGATCAGCAGGTACTCGATCAGCGCCTTCTGGATGTGCAGGCGGTTTTCCGCCTCGTCCCAGACCACCGACTGCGGGCCGTCGATGACGTCGGCCGAGACTTCCTCGCCGCGGTGGGCCGGCAGGCAGTGCATGAACAGCGCGTCCGGCGCGGCGCGCGACATCTTGGCGCTGTCGACGATCCAGCCGTCGAAGGCCTTCAGGCGGGCGGCGTTTTCTTCCTCGTAGCCCATGCTGGTCCAGACGTCGGTGTTGACCAGGTGCGCGCCCTGGCAGGCGTCGGACGGGTTCTCGAAGAAGGTGTAGCGGTCGGTCGAGACCAGCGACATGTCCATGTCGTAGCCCTTGGGCGTGGAGACGTTGACGTGGAAGCCGAAGACTTCGGCCGCCTGCAGCCAGGAGTACAGCATGTTGTTGGCGTCGCCCACCCAGGCCACGGTCTTGCCGGTGATCGGTCCGCGGTGCTCGTAGTAGGTGAAGATGTCGGCGAACACCTGGCATGGATGGTGTTCGTTGGTCAGGCCGTTGATCACCGGCACGCGCGAATTGGCGGCGAAACGCTCGATGATGTCCTGGCCGAAGGTGCGCACCATGATGATGTCGCACATGCGGCTCATGACCTGGCCGGCGTCTTCCACCGGTTCGCCGCGGCCCAGCTGCGAGTCGCGCGTGTTCAGGTAGATCGCGGCGCCGCCCAGCTGGTGCATGCCGGCCTCGAAGGAGAGGCGGGTGCGGGTCGAGTTCTTCTCGAACACCATGACCAGGGTGCGGTCGATCAGCGGGTGGTAGATCTCGTAGTTTTTGAACTTTCGTTTGATCAGGTGCGCGCGTTCGATGACGTATTCATACTCGTCTAACGTGAAGTCGGAAAACTGCAGGTAATGCTTGATCGGTTTTTGGATAGACATATTAACAACTGACAGGAGAGCAGGGCGTGGGGCGAGGTGCCTGGCCGGCTTAGCCGAACAATTATAAAGGCAATTCGGAAGATAGGGCGGATCGCCGCAGAATCTCCTGTCTATACAGGTATCGCGGCCTTGTGGTTGCTAGGTGTAGATCTGGCTGGCGGCCGCCGTCTGGTGCTCGGGCGCGGTCACGGGCAGGTCGAGGGTGAAGGCGGTGCCGTCGCGCGAACTCTGGACGCTGATATGGCCGCCCAGTAGCGAAGTGACAATGTTGTAGCTGATCGACAGTCCCAGGCCGCTGCCGCCCTGACCGAGCTTGGTGGTGAAGAAGGGGTCGAAGATGCGCGACATGTGTTCCGGCGCGATGCCGCCGCCGTTGTCGCGGAAGGTGATCAGCACCCGGCCTTCGGCCGGCGTGGTCGCGCGCAGCCACATGCAGCCGCTGCGCTCGCGCACGAAGGCGTGCAGCAGCGCGTTGTTGATGAAGTTGGCGACGACCTGGCCGAACGGCCCCGGATAGCTGTCCATCGAGATCAGTTCCGGCACGTCGATCTCGATGCGGTGGTTGGCGGCGCGGATGCGGTTCATCATCGTCGCGATCACCTCGTGCGACACCTGCTGCAGGTTGAACTCGCGGCGCTGCTCGGTGGTGCGGTCGACCGCCACCTGCTTGAAGCTGTTGACCAGGTCGGCCGCGCTGGTCAGGCCGCGCATCACCAGTTCGTGCGCCTTGCGGGCGTCGGCCAGGTAGGCGGCCAGCTCGGAGCGGCGCAGGCCGGCGCCGTTGACCTGGGTTTCCAGCTCCTCGGTCTTCTGTATCAGCGTGCTGGCGATCAGCAGGCTGTTGCCGATCGGCGTATTCAGTTCGTGCGCCACGCCGGCCATCAGGGAGCCCAGCGCCGCCAGCTTTTCCTGCGACACCAGCTGGGTTTGCGCGTCCTTCAGCTGGCGGTAGGCTTCGGCGTTGTCGAGCGCGATGGCGCCATAGGCGCACAGCGTGCGGAAGATCAGCCGTTCCCGCTCGCCGTAGGCGCGCGCGTGCATGGCCTGCACCGTCATCACGCCCAGCGCGCGCTCGCCCACCAGCAGCGGCACATACAGCGCGCTGACCATCAGCTCGGTGCCGGGCGCCAGGAAGATGTCGTCCGGACCCGCCTCCTCGACATAGATCTCGCGCCGCTCGCGCACGCAGCGCGCCGAGTTGGCGCGCGGGTTGTCGATGGCGATGGTGTTGGTCGGCAGCGCGTGGCCGTTCTCGATGCCGAAGGCGCGGCTGACGGTTTCGTCGCCGGCGTCGCACAGGTAGATGGCGAAGCTGTTGGCCGGCAGCAGGCCCTGGACGTGGCGGGTCAGCGCCTGGAACACGGCGGCGGCGTCGAGGTGGGTGGTGATCTCCTGGCCGATGGCCGACAGGCGCTCCAGCGTGGCGCTGGTCTGCTGCAGCACTTCGGCGCGGCGCGCTTCGGAGGCCGCCAGTTCGCGGTGGTGGTAGCCTTCGGCGCGCGCGTGCTCGGTCTGGTGGTGCACCTGCATGGCGATGGCGCGGTTGGTGGCTTCCTGACTGTGGGTCTTCTGGCGCGCGGCGGCCGCGGCCTGCGCCGAGGCGTAGGCCTTGGCGTAGTCGCCGACCCGCGCGTATTCGCGTCCGAGCGCGTCGTGCAGATCGCCGGGCAGGGTGTAGCCGTCGATGGCGGAAGCGACGTCCAGCGCCTGGTACAGGTAGTGCAGAGTGGCGTTTTGCTCGGTCATGCCGGGCGGCGGCGGCAGCGCGTGGCGTTCGTGGATCACCGACAGCACCCGCAGCGCGGCGACGTGGTTGTCGCGGTTGGCCTGCTCGGCCGCCAGCTCCACCGCGCGTTCGGCCATCTGCAGCGCTTCCTGCGGACGGTCGAGGAAGCACAGCGCGTGCGCCTGGCCGCGCCGCGCGATCGACTGGAAGTCGGCCTGGCCCAGCGCGTCGGCGCGGCCCGCCATGCGGTGGAAGGCGTTCAGCGCGCCCGGGTAGTCGGCCTTGTCCAGCGCCAGGTCGCCCAGGTAGGACAGCGCGTGCGCGTAGCTGCGCGCGCCCGGCAGCGGCGTCATGATCTGCAGGGCTTCGTGCAGCAGCTCTTCGGTGGCGTCGAGGCGGCCCAGGCGGCGCATGGTTTCGGCGGTGTGCATCAGGCAGGCGCCGATGCTGCGCGGCCAGCCGGTGGGCCGCGCCAGATCGAGCGCGCTTTGCAGCCATTCCAGCGCCGAGTGGTGGTCGTTGAGGATGGTGAAATTGAGGCCGATGTTGATCGCGGCGGTGACGGCCACGCGGATCTGGCCGGTCTCCAGCGCCGTTTCGTAGCAGTGGATGTAGTGCCGCGCGGCGGCGCCGTGGTCGCTGTGCTGGCTGGCGGACAGGCCGAAGAAGTCGTACACCCAGGCCGCCGCGCCGGGATGCTGCGGCGCCGGGGCGGCGGCGAAGCGCTGGCCCCAGCGGCGTTCGGCCGAGCGATGGTCTTGCAGCACGGCCCAGCGGGCGATGGCCGCTTCGGCGATGTCGGCGCGCTGTGCGTCGCCGGCCTGGCGAGCGGCGGCGGCCATCAGTTCCAATTCGCTCTCGCCGGCGCGGTGGTCGCCGCGGTCGATGGCGATCCAGGCGCGCAGCCAGTGGGCGTCGGCGCAGCCCTGGTGGTCGCCCAGCTGGCACAGTTGATCGTAGGCTTGTTCGGCCAGGACGGCGGCGTCATCGAGTTCGCCGGCCAGCCAGACGGCTTCGGCCTGCACCAGCAGCAGGCGGGCGGAAACCAGGCGCATGTCGTCCGGCGACAGGGCGGTGGCGGGCAGCAGCTGGCGGCCCTCGGTGGCCAGGGCGACGGCGCGCATGGTGTCGCGCTGGCGCAGGTGCCAGGCCAGCGGCACCAGCACCGGCAGGCGCGCAGGACCGCGCAGCGGCAGCAGGGCCGCTTCCCAGTGCGTTACTTCGTCGTCGACCGCAAACATGTCCATCGGTGTCCTTGGACCGGGTGGGGCAGCGGGGATGGGGCTGCGGTACGTCACCACACGGATAATTGCCTTGGGGAATTATAGTCCGCAAATGCAAATTATGCGTGTGCTACGACAATTGTTTTTTTTAATATAGGGTTTGCGACGATTCATGCAACAGCTGGCCATACAAAGTGTGGCGCATTTTGGCAATCTTGCCTTCGGCCACGGCGGTCAGGATCGCGCATTGCGGCTCGATCAGGTGGCGGCAGTTGTAGAACTTGCACTGGCCCAGGTAGGGCTCGAAGTCGACGAAGGCGCGCTCCAGCATGCCTTCGCTCAGGTGGTACAGCCCGAACTCCTGGAAGCCGGGCGAATCGATGATGGATGCGCAGTTCTCTCCTTCTGGTCCCAGTTCCGGCAGCTGGTACAGGCGGGTGAAGGTGGTGGTGTGCTTGCCGGTGTCGAGCGCGGCGGAGATTTCGCGCACGGCGATGTCGGCGTCCGGCACCAGCAGGTTGATCAGCGAGGACTTGCCCATGCCGGACTGGCCGATCAGGATCGACGACTGGCCGGCCAGCAGCGGCTTCAGCACGGCCAGCGCCTCGTCCGGCCTGGCCTTGGCCGACACCTCATGCACCGGGTAGCCCAGCGAGGCGTACGGTTGCAGGCGTTCGCGGGTGCGCGCCAGTGATTCGGTGACGTCGGTCTTGTTGAGGATCAGGCGGGCGGTGATGCCGGCCGCCTCGGCCGCCACCAGCGAACGCGACACCAGGTCGTCGGCGAAGCCGGGCTCGGTGGCGACGACGATGAACAGCTGCGTCAGGTTGGCCGCCAGTAGCTTGGACTTGTACTGGTCCGAGCGGTAGAGCAGGGTCTTGCGTTCCTCGATCTTGTCGATCACGCCCTGGTCGGGGGAGGTCAAGGTGATGCGCACCTGGTCGCCGACGGCGACGTTGGTCTTCTTGCCGCGCGTGACGCATTGCAGCTTGACGCCGTCCGCCTCGGCCAGGTAGTGGCGGCCGTGGGCGGCGATGATGATGGCGTTCAGTTGGGTCGGGTTGCTCATTGCTTGACCGCCGTCGAGTGGAACAGTACGCCGGCCTTGGCCGCGCAGATGAAGTCGTTGTTCGACAGGCCGCCCTGGCCGTGGTTGACCGAATGGGTGTCGTAGCGGACGATGCAGTTTTTATAAGTCACGGTCATTTCCGGGTGATGGTCTTCCGCGTGGCTCAGGTAGGCCAGCGCGTTGACGAAGGCCATGGTGCGATAGTAGTTGGTGAAGCCGAAGGTGCGGACCAGCTTGCCGTTTTCCAGCGACCAGCCGGGCAGCAGCGCCACCAGGCGCGCGGCCTCGTCGGCGCTGAGCGCGTCCTTGGC
Source organism: Duganella sp. GW822-FHT06D06 (assembly GCF_058799615.1). NCBI lineage: Bacteria > Pseudomonadati > Pseudomonadota > Betaproteobacteria > Burkholderiales > Oxalobacteraceae > Duganella > Duganella sp. GW822-FHT06D06. The sequence continues at coordinate 97,378 of NZ_JBXALQ010000020.1, read as the reverse complement.
CGGATGGCAGTTGCGGTTCAGCAGGTCGGCGTGGGTGTTGATCATGCGGCCGCCGCGTGCAGCTGACGGATGCGCACGCTGGCCGGCGGATGCGAGTCGTAGAAGGCCGAGTGCAGCGGATCCGGCGTCAGGGTCGAGGCGTTGTCCTCGTACATCTTGACCAGCGCCGAGACCAGGTCGCGGGCGTCGGTGTGGCGGGCGGCGAAGGCGTCGGCTTCGAACTCGTGCTTGCGCGAGCTGATCGAGGTCAGCGGGCCGAACAGGAAGGTGAACACCGGCAGCACCAGCATGAACAGCAGCAGCACCATGGCGTCGTTGCCCTGGCCGGGCAGCAGCAGCGGATCGACGCCCAGGCCGGTATAGAACCACAGCTGGTTCTTCAGGTAGCCCAGCAGCGCCAGGAAGGCCAGCGACAGCGCGAACATCATGCCGATGCGCTTGATGATGTGCTTGAGCTTGAAGTGGCCCAGTTCGTGCGCCAGCACCGCCTCGATTTCCTGCGGTTGCAGGCGCGACAGCAGGGTGTCGAAGAACACGATGCGCTTGTTGGCGCCGAAGCCGGAGAAGTAGGCGTTGCCGTGGGCGCTGCGCTTGGAGCCGTCCATCACGAACAGGCCCTTGGAGGCGAAGCCGACGCGGCTCATCAGGCCTTCGATGCGGGCTTTCAGCGACTGGTCTTCCAGCGGCGTGAACTTGTTGAACAGCGGCGCGATCACGGTCGGGAACAGCACCATCATCAGCAGCTGGAAACCGCTCCACACCAGCCAGGCGTACAGCCACCACAGGTTGCCGGATTTTTCCATCAGCGTCAGCATGACCCATACCAGCGGCAGGCCGATGGCCGCGCCCAGCAGCAGGCCCTTGAGCAGGTCGGCGAAGAACAGGCTTTGGCTCATCTTGTTGAAGCCGAAGCGCTGTTCCAGGCCGAACTGCTTGTAGTAGTCGAACGGCAGGTCGATGATGCCGCTGATCAGGGCGAAGGCACCCAGCAGCGCCAGCTGGTAGACCATGCCGGGGCCGGTCAGTTTGAAGAGCTCCACCGACAGCCATTGCAGGCCGCCCAGCAAGGTGAAGCCGACCAGCACCACGGTGTTGACCAGCAGCGTCAGCAGGCCGAACTTGGTGCGGGCGACGGTGTAGTCGGCCGCCTTCTGGTGGGCTGCAAGAGGGATTTTTTCGGCGAATTCGGCCGGCACGGCGCTGCGGTGGGCCAGCACATGGCGGATATGGCGCGAGGCGAGCCAGAAGCGCACCATCAGCGTCAAAATGATGAAAGATACAAACAAAATCGAAAACGCGAGTGAATACATTCTATGCCTGTGAGAAAATGGCGGATTCGGATTAATGAAGCCAAGAGAGAATTATGTCACAAGCTAACGAATTGCCAGAAGCTTCCGCACCAGAGGCCATCACCCCGCGCCAGAATGAATTTAACCTGGTCTGGGTCGATATGGAAATGACCGGCCTGGAGCCGGACACCGACCGTATCATCGAAGTTGCCGTGGTGATCACCGACATGCACCTGAATGTGCTGGCAGAAGGCCCGGTGTTCGCGATCCACCAGAGCGACGAGACGCTGGACAAGATGGATGCCTGGAACAAGGGCACGCACGGCCGTTCGGGCCTGATCGAGCGCGTCAAGGCGTCGACCGTGACCGACGCCCAGGCGGAAGAGGAACTGATCAAGTTCATGAAGCTGTGGGTGCCCAAGGGCAAAGCGCCGATGTGCGGCAACACCATCGGCCAGGACCGCCGCTTCATGGTGCGCTACATGCCGAAGCTGGAAGCCTACTTCCACTACCGGAATATCGACGTGTCGACGCTGAAAGAGTTGTGCAAGCGCTGGAAACCGGAAATCGTCGGCGGCTTCAAGAAACACCAGAAGCACACCGCGATGGCCGACATCATCGAGTCGATCGACGAGCTGAAGTACTACCGCGAGCACTTCATCAAGCTGTAAGCTGCATGCATCTCCGAAACAGGTTCCGTCGAACCTGTTTTTTTTCGCCTGCGGCAAAAGCCATGAAAAAATTGAAACTTGTTTTGATAACGGCGGCGCTAGCTGCGAGGCGGGAGGCTGGTCAAGTGACGGGCAGACTTATCGCGCGCCTGGTTTTTCCTTTTGGCATTACAATTATGCAAATGTTAAATTAGCAACCTCTTTGCAGGAATTCTCATGTCCGATCTGATCGAACCCGGCGTCGCCGAACAAACTCCCGTCCAGGCCCCGCCGCCGCCCAAGCGCCGCAAGTGGCCCCGCTACGTGCTGTACACGCTGGCGGTGCTGGGCGTGCTGATGATCGCGCTGCTGGTGGCTGCCTTCATCAAGGCCAACGCCGAGCCGCAGCTGATCAAAATCGACGAGACCGCCTCCATCGACGAGGCGATGACGCGCACCTACGGCAAATACTCGGCGGAGAAAAAGGGCTGGGTGTATGTGGACGAATCCAACGAACCTTTCCTGGTGCGGGTGATCCAGCAGGCGCGGATCGAGGCGGTGGGCGCGAGCGACGAGCTGTTCTTCGCCGCCAGCGGTGTTTCGCTGAAGGGCAATGGGCGGAATTTCTATGGCGTGTTCCAGATCCGTCCCGACACCAAGCCCGGCGGCGGACTGGTCGAGATCAGTTCGCCATTCCGCTACGAGAGCGATGTGCCGGTGACGCCGGAGAAGGTGCGCTTTGAAGCCTTGTCCGAGCGCACCTGGGGCTGGGTGCTGAAGGTGCAGACCGGCACCCGGCAGGTCTCCGAGCCGGTCATGGTCAGCAACGTGATGCTGGCGCCGCACGGCGAGGAGATCGCCTTGCTGGCCCGCTTCAAGGCCTCGGTGGATGCTGACCCGGGTGATTGCGCGCAAGCCAATGCCGACCACGAGACCTGGCGCAAGGCGGTGGAAGCGATGGGCAACCAGGAGCAGGCCGTCGAGCCGGCAGCGCAGGAAGCCGAGACGATGGACGATACCGAACCGATGCGCTGCGAGCACAGCCGCTGGACCTACCGCACCGCCGACGTCATCGGTCCGCAACCGGGGCCGCTGACGGTCAACGTCAAGGGCACGCAATACGGCGCGCCCTTGGAGGCGAAGATCTGGAAGCTGATGTTCGACAGCAAAGCCTTCGTCTACAACGTCCCCGATGAACTGACGGTTGAATAAGCGAGTGCCTATGACGACAAAACCTAAGCCCCGCGACCGTATCGCGCTGACGGTGATCGCGGTGGTAACGTGGTTCGGCCTTTTGCTGCGATTGAACGGCTATCTGGGCGCAAGCGAGTCCATTGTCGATGGCTTGGTGCTCTACTTTGGCTTCTTCACGATCTTGACCAACATCTTCGTCGGCCTGGTGGTGACACTGCCACTGGTCTACGGTGGCACGCGGATGGCGCGCTGGTTTGCCACGGACGCCAAGCTGGGGTGCGCCACGACGGCCATCATGTTTGTCTGCATCGCCTACCATATCCTGCTGCAGCATCTCTGGAGCCCGCAGGGCTGGCAGTGGGCGGCCGACATGACGCTGCACTATGTCGTGCCGCTGATGCTGCTCGCTTACTGGATCTGGCGCGTGCCGCAACAACCCGACTCCACGCTGGCGCCGTTGGCCTGGAGCGCCTATCCGGCAGTTTATTTTGCCTACGTCCTGCTGCGGGGCGAGTTGATCGGCATGTACCCCTATCACTTCATCGACGCCGGCAGCATCGGCTACGGCCGGACCATGCTGAACGCGGTCGTGCTGCTGGTCTTGTTTGTCGGGCTAGGCGCCCTGGTCAAAGGCATCGCCCGGCTTCGCAGCCCGGCTAGCGCCAAGGCTTGAGCTAACTCAGAGTTGCCGGTTTTTTTTTGTATATACAATGCCAGTCAGGTAAATCAAGGAATTTTTTGATTATCAATGACATTCGGCGTAAATTTGTATATACGCAAACGGGGGCGTATCTATGAGACAAAGAGCAAAGAAAATTGAAAGTACGCCGGAGGCCTGGGAGGAGGGCGCGCTAGGTCGCGGCGCTTTCCACGCTCGAACTGCTTCGATCGACATTGAACATCAGGTCGACGATGGCATGGGCCTCCAACTAATCTCCATTCGGTTGCAGAAGGAACTGATTGAAGATTATAAAAAAATCGCGGAATTTCATGGGGTCGGCTACCAACCGCTGATGCGAGACGCTTTGAAACGGTTTGCAGAGGCTGAGTACAAACGCATCGCGCTTGAGTACACCAAACTGAAACTTTCCAAGTAGTCTCAGGCGTCACGCTTCCACCGCGGCAGGCAGTTCATCGTGGCGCGGGGCCACCAGCGGCAGGTGCAGCGCGAAGGTGGTGCCGCCGCCGACCTGGCTGGTGGCGCGGATTTTCCCGCCCAGCAGGCCGGTCACGATGTTGTGGCTGATGTTGAGCCCCAGCCCCGAACAGCCCGCGCCCAGCTTGGTGGTGAAGAAGGGATCGTAGATGCGGCCCAGGTGGTCCGGCGCGATGCCCACGCCGTCGTCGCTGACTCGCAGTTCCAACCAGCCATCCTCGGCCGCGCTGGCGGCGATCGTGATGGCGCCGTTGCTGCGCCCCGCAAAGCCGTGCACGATGGCGTTGTTGATCAGGTTGATCAGCACCTGGCCGATCGGCCCCGGATAGCTGTCCATCGTCAGTGTTTCCGGCACGGCCTGCTCGATGACGTAGGCGGTCTTGTTAATCGTCGGCAGCAGCGCCTTGATGTTTTCCGCGACCACCTCGGCCAGTTGGAAGTGGCGTCGCTGCGAGCTGGTCTGGTCGACCGCCACCTGCTTGAAGCTGGTCACCAGGTCCGCCGAGCGGGCGATGTTGCGCACCACCAGCTCGGTGATCTGGGTCATGTCGCTGATGTAGGCTTCGGTGGTGCTGCGCGTCAGGCCGGTGCGGTAGTCGCTGGCGAACTGGCGCGTTTTGTCGGCCAGCACCGTGGCCGCCAGCAGGCCGTTGCCGATCGGCGTATTCAATTCATGCGCGACGCCCGCCACCAGCGAGCCGAGCGCCGCCAGTTTTTCGCTGTTGACCAATTCCTCCTGCGCGATCCGCAAGGTGTCGATGGCCCGGGCCAAATCCTTGTTGGCCGTGACCAGGTCGGCCGTGCGTTCGGCGACGCGCCGTTCCAGCGATTCGTTCAACTGGCGGGTGGCGGTCTGCTCCACTTGCAGCTGGCGGTACAGCTGCTCATTCTCCGCCACCGAGGCCTTGATGTTGGCGATCATTTCGTTGAGCTTGTTGGTCAGCAGATGCAGCTCGTGGTGGCCGCGGTCGTTCAGCACGAACACGCGGTCGCCCAGGTTGGCGATGTTCAGTTGGCCGACGAACTCGCTCAGTTGGCGCAGCGGCTGGCCCAGGTAGCGCCGCACCACGAACAGGAAGATGAACCACAGCGCGCAAGTCTTGATGACCGAGTTGACCAGGATGAGGAAGAAGCCGTACTCGACCTGTTTGACGATGATGCGCTGGTTCGAATACACGGTCCAGGTGCCGATCACGCGCGCCTGGCCGTTCTCGTCGTTGTAGAGGATGGGGAAGTCCTGGCTGAAGATTTCCGCGAACAAGCCGTCGCTGGCCGGCTCCGGTTTCAGATGGCCGTCGGCTTCGGCGTGCACCTTGACGCCCTGATCGAGCACGGTGCCGACGGCGCGCACCAGCTTGCCGTGATCGTCGGCCACCTTGATGCCGGCCACCACCGGCAGCTCGCTCATGCCGCTCAGGATGCCGCGCAGGATGTCGTCGTTGAAGCGCCACATGGCGTCGGCGATGCCGGGGCCGAAGGTTTGCTGCATCGCGCGGATCTCAAGCACCAGGCGTTCCTTGGTGTGCTTGTATTCGGCCGCCAGCTGCACCAGCGTGACCACCACGGTCACGATGAAGTAGCAGCAGAAAATAATCCGCAGCAGGCGCGCGGCGATGGAGTCGCCGGACAGCAGCGGTGCGGCGGACGGACCGCCATCCTTACCCGAAGGCGACTGTAGACCGAGCTTGGCTGGTACCGCTTGCACATGGCCTCCGTTGGCGCATTAAAACCAGATGGCTTCAATCGCCTTGTAGCGGCCATTGTCCCGAATGATCGTGTAACCGCGGTTGAATTGAGCGAGATATTTGGCGCCGTCCGGCCCCATTTTGCTGAAGGCGATGAATAGGCCGGGCGTGGATACTGTACCCACCAGCTTGAACTTGCCGCCGAGTTCCGCCGCCTCCTTGATGAACAGGGCTTTCGCGATGCGTTCTTCGGCCGCCATGTATTGGATGCGCTTGGCCAGCAGCATCCTGAATCCCTGGACATTTTTGTCGACGATGCGGCGCACGATCTTGGTGTTCAGGTCGAACTCGTCGCCATATTCATAGCCGCGCTCGACGCCGACGGTCTTGCCTTCCAGCTGCCTGGCGGTCAAGCCGCTTTCCGGCGAGTCGCTCAGCGCGTAGACGTTCATGTGGGTGGTGAACAGCGGCTGCTTGTGCCACAGGAAGCTGCCGCCTATCATCGCGTTGGGGACGGCGTCGAAGCAGCCGACCAGGCGGCCGCGCCTGGTGTCGTCCAGGCAGCGGGAATAGGGCAGCACTTCGAAGTTGACGCTGACGCCGACGGCGGCGAAAGCTTCGCGGATCACGTCGACCGAGAAGCCGCGCGCGCTGCGCTCCACCGCCGACGAATACGGCGCCCAGTCGTCTTCCGCGCCCAGGGTGATGGTTTCGGCCGAGGCCAGGCGGCAGGCCAGCACGAGGCAGCAAAGCAGGTATTTCATTCCATCTCTCCAGCCGGCGCGCGTCAACGACATGCAACTCCCTAATTGATAGCACTAATTCACTATAGCAGGGTTGTTTTGCTGACGGGAATGAAGTTTTTGCACCGGGCAGGGATGTTAAAAATACGCGACAAAATGATGGCGTCAGCTCAGCATGAAGCCCAGGTCGGCCTGCGGGAAGCCAGCCAATTCGTTCTTGAAGACCTGGTTCTGCAACATGTCCGCGTCGGCGCCGAACCAGCGGCCCAGCGTGGCGCCGTATTGCTGGTTGGAGAACTGCGGTATCCATGCGCCGCGCCCGGTGGCGTCGTCCTTGCCGCCCAGCGTGAAGTCGGGGAACTGGCCGTACAGCCCGCCCTTGACCGCCGCGCCGACCACCAAGTGATGATTGCCCCATGCGTGATCGGTGCCGCCGCTGTTGGGCTGCAAGGTGCGGCCGAATTCGGACATCGTGAAACTGGTCACCTGCTGCGTGGCGCGGATCTCCGCCAGCGCCAGCTGGAACGCGGCCAGCGCCTGCGATACCTGGCGCAGCATGTCGAACTGCTGGTAGGCCTGGCCGCCGTGGGTGTCGAAGCCGCCCTGCGAAACGAAGTACACCTGCCGCCCCGGCCCTTGCTGCGAGCGGATGCGGATCAGCTGCGCGACCGTCTTCAACTGCTGGCCCAGCGAGGTGCCGGGAAATGCGGTGGACAGCGGCGCGCCGGCGTTGGCGTTCTTCAGATCGGTCACCAGTTCCATGCCGTTCAGCAGCGCCTTGTTGGCGGCGCCGGCGATCAGGTTGGGATGCTGCGCCGACAGGATCTGCACCAGCGCCGCGCGCCGCGCATCGGCTTCCTTCTGCGGCCAGAAATTCATGCCGGCCAGGTTCAACTGGCCGTTGCCCGGCAGCAGATTGCCGTGGGTGCTGGCGCCTTCGACAAACAGGCCGCCGGCGCCGACCGCGATCGCATCCAGGTGGCCGCCGGTGCCGAGCACATCGAGCAAGCGCCCGCCCCAGCCGGTGGCGGCGGAAGAGGGCGTGCCGGCCTGGTTCTGGATGGTCTGGTCCGGGTGCGAGAACAGTTGCGATGGTACGCCGGCGCCGGCCAGGTATTGCGCCTTGCTCAGCGGCTGGCGCAGGTTGCCGACGTTGAGGATGGCGGCCACCTGGCCCTGTCCGTACAGCGCGTCCAGCTCCGGCATGCCGTAGTGGAAGCCGAACGGCTGCGTCAGCGGATGGTCGGTCGCCTGCAAGGTGGCGCTGCGCGCGGCCAGCAGTGTGTTGGCCGCGCTCGACAAGGCCAGGCCGTGGCTGCCGCGGATGGCGTTGTATTGCGCGTAGCGGGTGCTGTCGAGCGGCACGATCATGTTGTTGCCGTCGTTACCGCCGAACATGTAGAGGCAGACCAGCGCCTTGTAGTCGGTGACGGCGGCGCGGGCCGGCGTGGCCACGCCGCTCAGGCCCAGGGCGGAGAGCGCGCCCATCAGGCCGGTCTGCGCGCTGGCGCCGAGGAAGCCGCGGCGGGAGTGTGAGTGCTGGTTCATGATCGTTGTCCTTATTGTGCGACGGCGAATTCGGCGCTGATGGCGGCCAGGTAGAGCGCGCTGATGGCGCGCTGGCGCGGGTCGGTGGTGGCGTTGACGGCCGTGCCGATCGCCTGCCGCGCGGTGGCCGACATGCGGCCCGCCAGCAAGGTGGCGTCGACCAGGTTGACCAGCGCGGTGGCGTTGCCGGCCACGCTGACAAACGGCGTGATGTCGAGGTTGACCATGCCCTTGTATTCGCCGGAGATGAACTTGTACAGGAAGTTGGCGCGCGCCACGGCCAGGCTGGGCGCGTACAGCTGGAACTCGGGACCGTAGTATTGCGGCGAGCCGGGCAGGCGCGTCATCGGCGAGTAGAAGTTGAACACGCTCGGCGCGGCGGTGATCTTCTGGCCCAGCAGGAAGTAGTCCCAGAACAGGTTGCTCGGATCGGTGATGCTGGCGCCCAGCGCGCGGAACAGGCCGATCGAATGCAGCATCGGATCCTTCAGGTGGCCTTGCGTGGGGGCCGGCTGGTCCTGGCGCGCTTCGGGATCGGTCAGCACGGCGGTCAGCGTGGCTTGCAGGTCGCCGCGTCCGGCCGCGCCGTAGGCGAACACGTCGGCCACGCGGGTGATGTAGGCCGGGCTGGGGTTGCTGGTGACGAAGGCGCGTATCAGCCGCGTGGCGATGAACGGCGGCAGGTTGGGATGCTGGAACAGGTTCTGCATCACGCCGTCCATGTCCTGCGCGGCGCTCTGGCCGGCCGGCAGCACGGCGCCCAGCAGCAGCGTCTTGCTGCCTTTGTCGTGGAACCTGTCGCGCGGTTGCAGCGGGCCGGTGTAGCTTTCCCAGTTGATGCCGGTGGCGCTGCTGCCGGGATAGGTCCAGCCGCTCAGGGCGCGCGCGAAGTCGCTGATGCGGGCCTGGTCGTAGGTGGGGATGGGGTCGCCGTTGCGGTCGGTCTGCACGCTGCCGTCCTGGTTCAGCATGACCGGGCCGAGCGTGAACAGCTGCATCACTTCGCGGGCGTAGTTTTCGTTCGGCGACGGCGTGATGCTGTTGCCGAGGTCGAGATATTTTCCCATCGCAGGATTGAGCGTCATCTCGCGCAGCAGGGTGTTGAAGTTGCCGAAGGCGTTGTTGGAGATGGTGGTCAGCCAGGGCTGGATTTCGTTGGCGTAGGGGTTCTTGTCGGCCGAGACGACGAACAGCTGCGACAGCGCGAAGATCATGCGCTGGCGCAGCTGGTCCGGGCCGGACGCCATGTTTTTGTACCAGGTGTTTTGCAGCAGCCTCATGTCGGTGGTGACGGGGATGGCGCTGGCCGGCATGGCGAACTGCTGCTTGAGCCAGGCGGTCTGGCCGTTGGCCTTGATCGCGGCGACATCGGCAGGCGTGGCGCCGAAGGTGGCTTGCTCCAGCAGGCGCACGGCGCTGATTTTGGCGGCGTCCGGTGCAGGCTGTTGGCCGATCGGTGGCGGGGCTGGCGCGGGTGTTGGCGTCGGCGTAGGGGCGGGCGTAGGCGCAGGCGTTGGGCTTTGCGTTGGTTCAGGTGTCGGCGAGGGCGTTGGAGTGGGTGTCGGCGTGCCCGCCTTCTTCAAAGTCAGCGTGGTGCTGGCCGACAGATTGGCGCCCAGCTTGGCATCCTTGGTGGTGGTGCCGGTGATCGTGATCATGACATTGGCCGGCAGCACGGACGGCGCGATGTATTGGCCGTTCTGCGAATTCAGCCTGCCGTAGGTGGCATTGCCGCCGGGGATGCCGTTGACGGCGAAATTCATGTAGACGCCGTGTCCATCGACCCGGCCGAGGAACCAGACTTTGCTGCCCAGTGCGACAGGCCCCCTGGCGGTGCTCTCCACCGTGGCGGTGGCGGCCCACACCGAGCCGCTCAGGCTCAGCAGGCAGGCCACCGGCCAGATACGTGTTGGTAAAAATGACATCGACTTCTCCCATTGTTTTTCAGGCGACGGGAGTCATCTGGCAACATCTGTGCCAATCTCTAAGTGCTTGATTTACATGGAGAGGCGACAAAATTTGCCAGTGTCGGACAAAAAATGTCAGGCGGAGGCTGACAATTTTCGTCAGCCGGGCTCACGCGGATGCCGCATCCACTGGTTTCTCCAGGCCCAACTTACGCGTCGCACAGAACATCGTTATCGGAGCAGCGGCATGCAGCACCATCAGCCACCACAAGCTGCCTGTCAGCGCGTATCCGATGGTGAATGCAAACGCTACAGCGATGGAGCCCAGGAATTGCTTGACGCTCTTGAATCCGTGCCCCGCGCCGTAGGAAATGGCAGCCAGCGAGACTGCGAGCGGCAAACCAGTGACCGGCGTGAGCACAAGCAGCAAATACCCCCGGAATAGCACTTCCCATGTCGCCGTCATGCCGACCATGGTCACGAAGTACGCCACAATTTCCAGGCGCGTCCGGGGCATTGAAAATGGCATTTCGCGTAGCTTGTCTTCTTGCTTGATGCGGTCTTCCGGACTCATTTTGGATTCCGCCCGCTTGCCTAAAACATGCAGGACCAGCATGAGGACGGCCACTATCGCCAGCCCCCAGGCCCCGCGAGGCGACAACGGAATATCCAAGCCAAGTTGATTCGCCGAGTGATTTCCCAGCCACGCGACCAGCATGAACACAGCGAGCAGCGCCAGGACATAACGCCCCTGCCGCCAATAGCTCTGCAAAACGGGCAGATTGGGCTTTGGCGGTGTCTTGGATAAACTGCGCCAAATGCTATCGATAGGAAAATACACCAGCAGGTACAACGTGAAAATTACGTCAGCGACGGGGTAATTTAAAAATTGCATGGCCATGTATGGCGGTTAGCGTGCCTTGTGCTGGGCGAACAGCCAGTCGCGCCAGGCGGTGGCGAGCAGCATGTCGGCGGGCACGGTGTGCCCCAAGTCGCGGTATTCGAGCAGGCGGGCTTTGGCGCCGCCTGGCTGGCGCTGCAAGGCGGCGAACAGCGCGCGGTCCGGCTCGATGGAATTCTCGGTGTCGGCGTCGCCGTGGACCAACAGCAGCGGCAGGTCTTTCAGCTGCGCGGCGGCGGCGCGTTCCGGCGCGATGCCGGAGAAGGCCACAGCGGCGGCGTACATGTCCTGGTCTTGCAGCACCGCCTGCGTGGCGGCGGAAGCGCCCATCGAAAAACCGGTGACGTAGATGCGGTCGGTGTCGATGGCGAACTGCGGCTTCAGGGTTTCCACCAGCGCTTGCAGGGAAGGCAGGTTGGGGCCGGGCTTGGCCGCCAGCAGGCCGTCGGTGGAAGACGGCGAGTAGTTGGCGCTGCGCTCGGCGAACTGCGGCACCACGACGTAGGCGGGGTAGCGCATGCGGATCGCAGGGGCGGACCAGGACAGCGCGAGCTTGCCAAGCTGGCTGTTGTTGTCGTTGCCGACGGCGTCGGAACCGTGCAGCACGATGATCAGCGGATAGCGCTTGCCGGGCTGCAGGGTGGCCGGCGACATGATGCGGTAGTTCAGCTTGCCGGTCGGGCCGGCGTAGGCGCCGTTGTAGAACACGTCGCGGTCCAGCGCTTTCAGCAGGGCCGCGTCGGCGGCCTGGCTGGCAGGCGTGGTGCGGTCGGTCAGCAGTTCCGGCTGGGCGGCCGACGCGCAACCTGCCGCCAGCAATAGAGTGAGGAGTACACCACGCATGGACATGGGCTTATTCCGCCGTGTCAGCGCCGTGGCACTTTTTGTACTTCTTGCCGCTGCCACAAGGGCAGTCGTCGTTGCGGCCGACCTTGGGTTCTTCGCGCACCAGGGTGGTCACGGCCGGCTTGCGGCGCGGTACCCAGAACTTGTAGATGGCCGGCAGGTTGGCTTCCAGTTCCTGGCCCAGCTTGTGCGCCTTGACCGGATCCTCCACCAGCGGCAGTTCCTCTTCCTCGATCTCGTCGGCGCCCAGCAGGTAGATAGGCTTCATCAGTTCCTGGATGTCCGATTCCCAGATCTCGTCCCACGAACCGGGACGCAGCTCCATGCCTTCCCAGAAGCCCCAGCACCAGGCTTCGGCGTCGATCAGGGTCTGGCCTTCGTGCTCGTGCTCGACGAACAGCGGCTCGAATTCCTTCGGCGCCACTTCGAACGTCACCAGCACTTCGTTCATGAAGCGCATGATCAGGTTGAGGATGCGTTCCTCTTCCTTTTCGTTTTTGAATTTCGGGACGTCGGTATCTTCCTGGCCCCAGACGCGCTTGAGCCACTCCACCGGCATGATGGGTTCCGGGCCGATGGCGATGGCGGTCAGATAGCCGTGCAGCATATCCATCGTCATCGCATCTTCAGGGCTGCGGTCGGACAACAGGAAGTTGTCTAGTTCGTCGAATTCTTTTTCGCTCAGTGGCTGGTCGAGTTGCATGGCTTGCTCTTTTTATTGGATTGAAGCCGACAGTATACACGCCGCGCCCCGTACAATGCGGGCATGAACCAAGATCATTTCGACGACGAAGCAGAAGACGCCCGCGCAGCGGCCCTGGCCGCCAGCATGGCCGACCCGCAGGGCGGGGCGGCCGACAGCCAGCAGGAACCGGCGCCGCATCCTTATTCGGCGCTCAATCCGGAGTGCGTGCTCGATGCGCTCGACAGCATCGGTCTGCGCGGCGACGGCCGCCTGCTGGGACTGAACAGCTATGAAAACCGGGTCTACCAGGTCGGCATCGAGGACGACAAGCCGCTGGTGGTGAAGTTTTACCGTCCCGGCCGCTGGAGCGACGCGGCCATCCTGGAAGAGCACGCTTTCACCGATGAACTGGCCGCGCGCGAGATTCCGGTGGTGCCGGCGCTGGCCTTGGGCCCGGACCGGGCCACGCTGCACCATTTCAACGGCTTCCGCTTCGCTGTGTTCACCCGTCACGGCGGCCGCGCGCCCGAGCTGAGCGATCCGTCGGTGCTGGAATGGACCGGGCGCTTCATCGCCCGCATCCACGCGGTGGGCGCGATCAAGCCGTATCTGCAGCGGCCGGCGATCGACATCGCCACCTTCGGCACCGAGCCGTGCGAGTTTTTGCAGGCCAAGCAGTTCATTCCGGCCGATTTGCGGGAAGCCTACGCCAGCGTCTCGGCGCAGGCGCTGGACGGCGTGCGCCGCAGCTACGAGCGCGCCGGCGAGCTGCCGCAGCTGCGCCTGCACGGCGATTGCCACGGCGGCAATGTGCTGTGGACCGACGCCGGCCCGCACTTCGTCGACTTCGACGACAGCCGCATGGGCCCGGCGATCCAGGACTTGTGGATGATGCTGTCCGGCGAGCGCGCCGACCAGGTGCGCCAGATGTGCGACATCCTGGCAGGCTATGAAGACTTCTGCGAGTTCGACCCGCGCCAGCTGCACCTGGTCGAAGCGCTGCGCACGCTGCGGCTGATCCACTACTCGGCCTGGCTGGCGCGGCGCTGGGACGATCCGGCCTTCCCGGTGGCCTTCCCGTGGTTCAACACCCAGCGCTACTGGCAGGACCGCATCCTGGAGCTGAAGGAGCAGATTTCGCTGATGGACGAGCCGCCGCTGCCGATCTAGCAAGCGGCGTTGGCTTGGTGTAAAGTAGGCAACGTTGAGGTAAAAAAACATCGTGGCCGCAAGCGCCTGACCAACCAAAGGAAAACCATGCTGAAACGTAGTCTGCAAATTGCCCTGTTGCTGTCCCTGACGGCCGCCGCGCAGGCCCAGAACCCGCCCCTGGTGATGGAAACCCTGGGTATCAAGATCGGCGATACGCCGGCGCAAATCGACAAAGTGCTCACCGGACTGGGCTACAAGCTGGTCGGCAAGGAGGACTATGTGGCGCGGCTCGGCATGCCGGCCCGGCCGCAGAGGCGCGAGTACCAATATCTGGTGCCGAGGCCTGGAAGGCTGCCGAATGAGAAGGGCTACGTCAAGGTCGGTTTTGGACAGAAGACGAGCACGGTGGAGGCCATCGCCCGCCGCGAGCGGTTCGACCAGCCGGTATCGCGCGCTGAAATGGAAAAGGCCCTGATCGCAAAATACGGACCGGTCACCAAGCACGGCGGCCAGCTGGGGCCGCTTGAGTGGATGTCCCTGGAGTCGAATCGCTACAAGCCCAATGACAGCCCGGATGTTTGCAAGGTGGCTGTGGCCGGAAATGTCAATTACAACGGTTTCGCCAAAAGTTATGAGATGTGCCGTCAGACGGTGGCCGTCATGCTGACGGAGTTTAAGAACCAGGGCGCGGAGATCCAGGAGATTCAGGTCAGCATGGTGGACTTCGTTGCGCATAGCCGCGAAGCCGCGGCGCTGGAGGCGCTGGTCGAGCAAGAGCGCAAGGACGAGATGGAAAAACGCCGGCAGGCTCCGGTGCCCAAGATCTAGCCTCGGATCCGTCGAATTGGCGGGTATTTCCCGCTCTTCTTGCGGTTCGGCTTGCCTGCCCCGTGCTTGATAATGAGAACTCAGAAGTCCTGGTTGGTGCCGGGACATATCGTCTAGCGAGAACCCTCATGCAAGCACAACTGGCCAAACAAGACAGCGTACAAGACGGCGTCACACTGCTCCCCATGATGGCGCTGCATGACCCGGACGAACCGACCCACACCCCGCGCGCCGCGATGGAAATGAAGGCGATCCAGGAAGCGATCGCCCGCGTCGAAGCCGACGCCAAGGCCGCCTGCGCCGCCGAGAACCGCGCCCACGCCGAAGCCCGCGCCCGCTCGCTGGCCGAAGACCGCGCCGCGATGGACGCCGCCGCCGCCGCCGTCGCGCTGCAGAATGCGCAAGCGTCGGAGGAGGCGATCGCCGCCAACCGCGAGCGTCTGGAATCGCTGCGCGCCGCCGCCCAGGCCAGCGTGGCCCGGCTGGACGCCGTCAAACAGGAAACCGCCGAACTGCGCGCCCGGGTCGAAGCCGACACCCAAATCCGCGTGGCCGCCGAACAGCGCGCCAAAGCCGAAAGCGAAAGCCGCAAGCGCGCCCACGAACAGATCGCCGCCGAAACCGAGCTGGCCGAACAAGCCTCGCGCGCCGCCGAGGAGCTGGCGAGCCAAACCGAGCAAGCCCGCCTGCAAGCGGTTGAGCGCGTTGCCGCCGTGCAGGCCGCCAAGGAAGAAGTGGTCGGCATCGCCTCCGCCGATGCGCGCGTAGCGACCATGGCGCGCGAACGCGAGCGCCACGCCTACGCCGCCCGCCAGACCGCACAGATGCTGGTGCAGGCCGAAGCCGAAGCGCTGGACCTGACCGTGCAGCGCGAGCGCGCCGACCAGATCGCGCTGGAATCGGCCTTTAACCGCGCCGCCGCCGAAGTGCGCGCGCTGGAAGAAGCCCGCGCCCTGGCGCACCTGGAGCAGGAGCGCGAGCAGATCGCGCAGGCCAGGGCAGAATCCGAGCGCAGCGCCGCGCAATCGCTGCACCTGCGCCTGCAAACCGAAAAGGAAATCCGCGACGCCGCGATCCACCGCGAACGCCTGGAGATGGTGGCCGCGGCCAGCGCCCAGGCGCGCCGCGATGCGGACGCCAGCATCCTGGCCGCGACCGAAGCGCGCATCGAAGTGGACAGCCAGCTGCGCGCCGTGGCGCTGGCCCGCGTGCAGGCCGAGCAGGAAGCCGAACTGAAAACCCATACCAAGGTCGAAGCCGAGACGCTGGCGCTGGAGCAAGCCAAGCTGCGCCAGGCCGCCGATGAAGCCGCCGCCGAGGCCGCCCGCACCGACAGCCTGGAACAGCAGCGCGCCGCCGAGCTGGCCGAGGAACGCGCCGCCTTGTCGCGCGCCGCCGCCGAACTGGCCGCCAGCCGGAACGCCGCCGAACAGCAGGAAATCGCCACGCTGGCGCTGCATGTCGAAGCGCAGAACCAGGCCAACGCCGTGGCCACGCAAAAGGCCGGGCAGGCGCAAGCGCTGCTGCAAGCTGAGCAGGCCCGTGCCGCCGCCGAGCAGCAAGCCATCGCCGCGCTGAAAGAGAAACTGAACGCCGAGCAGGACGCCAGCGACGCAGCGCAACACCGCATCGCCGCCGAGCGCGCGCAGACCGAAGCCTATCGTCAGCAGCAGGAAGCCGAGCAGCGCCTGGCCGCCGCCGCTGAAAAGGAAGCCGAAGCGGCCCGCCTGATGGCCGCGCAGGTATCGCTGGAAGCCGAACAGAAAGCCATCGCCGGACAGGCGCTGGCGGCGCAAGCCCGCTTGGCGGTCGAGCTGGGCGTGGTGCATGCCGAGCGCGCCCGCGTCGAACAGGAGAAGGCCGCCACCGCCGAAGCGCTGTTGCTGGCCGAGCGTGAATTCATAGAAACCGAGCGTCAATCGCTGGCGCTGATCGACCAGAAGCTGACCCAGCAGCGCCTGACCACCGCCGCGGAAATCCGCGCATCGAAAGCGATCGCCGGCCGCCTGGAAGCGGAACGGAATGTCGCCACCTGCGCCCGCCAGCGCGCCGACGCCGAGCAGGCCGAAGCCGATGCGATGCACCAGCGCGGGCTGGCCGAACAAGCCACCGTGCAAGCGCTGGCCGACAAGGCCGCGGCACAGCTGGCCCTGCTGGAAGCCGCCCAGGCGCACGCCGCGATGCAGCGCAAGGTGGCCGACACCACCGCCGCGATGACCGCCGCCAAACAGAAATTGCTGGAACTGGAAACCCGCCGCCACGCCGCCGCGCAAAAAGCGCTGGCGGCGGTGCAAGCGAAGGTAGCCGTGGCCGCCGGCGAGTGCAAGCAAGCGGAAGAGGGCGCAGTGGTCGCCACGCTGGACGCCGCCCGCGCCCGCAAGGAAGCCGCCCGCCTGGCCCCGCCAGCCGAAGCCGGCAAAGCCGTCTGGCGCGCCCGCTAAAACCGCCGGGGGTCAAGTCTGACATTCGGACACGAGCTCGACCGTAGCAGGTCGCTACGGTCGAGCTCGTGTCCGAATGTCAGACTTGACCCCCCGGGTTAGTAGCTGTAGCCGACGCCGACCAGCAGCAGGTCGGCGTCGCGGTGGTAGTCGGTGACGACGCGGTTCAGCGACAGCGTGCCGACTATCCGCTTGCTGAAGTGGTAGCGGCCCGCCACCGACACCAGTCCCGCCTTGTGCGAACGCGTGCCTGGCACGTCGTGCACTTCAAACGCCAGGTACGGCCCCACGCCCATCCCCAACTCCATGTCGCGGTTCAATGAACGGATCAGCCATAGCTGCGTCGCCACGCCGGTGCGGTGCGTGCCGGCCGAGGTGCCTTCGCTCAGTGCCGTCACGGTCCAGTCCACATAGCGCCCGACCGCGCGCCGGTATTCGATGCTGGTGGCCTTTGATCGCTCCGACTCCAGGCTGTTGACGATGCTTTGCCCGGCCAGCACCGTCACCGTGTCGTCGGTCGACTTGCCGCCGTCCAGGTGCAGCTTGTCGCCGCGCACGCTGTCGAAGCGGTAGCCGACCCCCACCAGCAGCGAGGTGCTCGGATCCTTGGCGCCGGTCGGCACCACGCGGTTCAGCTGCACCTGGGTGTACCAGCGGTTGGGATGGTGCCAGCTGGCTTGCACGCTGTAGATCGGCGCCCAGCCGTGGTCGTTGATGTAGGGCTGGCCGCTGCCGCCGCCGGGACGGGAGGTGTCGAAGAAGTAGTACTGGCCCACACCCACGCCCCAGGACAGGCCCTGTTCGCTGATGTGCGAGCGCAACCACAGCTGGGCGGCGACGCCGTCGCGATGGTGGTTGTGCGGATGGCCTTCGTTCAGGTAGCCCAGGCTCAGCGCCAGGTAGTCGCCCACCGGCTGCGCGTAGTTGACGCCGACCGCGAACGAGTTCTCATTGGTGCCGCTGACGCGCAGGGCGCCGCCCTGCAGCGACAAATCCTGGGCATGAACTGCGGCGCCCGCCAGCAGAGTGACGAGCAGGAGGGGGAGGCGTTTGGGCATAGGTGGTTTCGGTTTCTGTCAGGAATACTGCCGAGATTACCGGAAACTCAGGAAATGCCGCGCCATATTGCTGATGCGGCAATAATCGCGGCCGGAATTCAAGGTTGAACCTGCACCTTGGTGATGTAGTACTCGGTTTCGCCGAAGCACTGGCTGGGCACGCCCTTGTGCTGCGAGTAGCTCAGCACCACGCGCTTGCCGGTGGCCGCCATCAGCTGCTGGGCGACGGCGTCGTCGCGCACGCTGAACTCGAATTTCTCGGGGATGGCGCCCGGCATCGAGGTCAGCAGGATTTCGCCTTCCCAGGTCTTGCAGACCCAGCCCCGGCTGGAGAATTTTTGCAGGTAGCCGGCCCGTTCGCCGTCCGAGTAGGACATGTGCAGCATGATCCAGGTGTAGGCCATGAAGATCAGCAGGGCGGCGGCCAGCAGGCCGACGAGGTAGAGCGTTACGCGTTTGGAAGTGGTCATGGATGGCTAGGGTTGAGTGCAATGTTTTTAATCTTATCACGCGGCCAGCCGGCGTTTGTGGCGGATCGACGACCACAGCGCCACGCCGATGAACGCCACCCCCGACAAACCGGTGAACCATTCCGGAATATGGTATTTGACGCTGGCCAGCATGATCAGCGCCAAAATGCCGATGGCGTAGTGGGCGCCGTGCTCCAGGTAGACGTATTCGTCCAGCGTGCCCTTGTGCACCAGGAACACCGTCAGCGAGCGCACGAACATGGCGCCGATGGCCAGCCCCAGCATGATGATGACGACGTCGCTGGTGATGGCGAAGGCGCCGATCACGCCGTCGAAGCTGAACGAGGCGTCCAGCACTTCCAGGTACAGGAAGCCGCCGAAGCTGCCGCGCGCCACCGTCGCCACCACCGCGCCGACGCCGGCCTCGGTGAGGTCGTCGTCCTCTTCCGGCGGGTCTTCCTCCAGCAGCGTGCTGATCCAGCCGACCGCAAGATACACCGCCACGCCGATCACGCCGGCCGCCAGTACCGTGTACTTTTCCTCCACCGGCACCAGGCCGACGCAGGCGAACACCGCCCCCAGCGCCACCAGCACGGCCAGCGTCTCGGTGCCGTGCTGGCCCAGTTTTTTCTCCATCCAGCCCAGCCAGTGCAGCTCTTTTTCCTCGTCGAACAGGAAGTTCAGGAACACCAGCAGCAGGAAGGCGCCGCCGAAGGCCGCCACCTGGGCGTGGGCGCCGGTCAGGTGGCGGGCGTACTCGGCCGGGTTGGCGGTGGCCATCCGCCAAACGTCCATCAGGCCCAGGCCGGTCGCCAGCGAGACGATCAGCAGCGGGAACAGCAGCCGCATGCCGAACACCGCGACGACGATGCCGACCGTCAGGAACAGCTTTTGCCAGAACGCGTCCCAGTGCCGCAACACCGAGGCGTTGACCACCGCGTTGTCGAACGATAGCGACACTTCCATCACGCCCAGCACGGCGGCCACCCACACCGCTTGCAGCAGGCCGGCGACGCCGCCGTGGGAGTAGCCCCACCAGGCGGCCAGCGCCATCAGGACGAAAGTGACGGCAAATGAGATTCTGAAGTGTTGCATCGTTGTATTTATGGAAATGGGAAGGGTGGCCTGAATTTTATAGCAGATGCTTCCGTCGCTGTAGGGCCATCTGCGATAATTGCGGCACAAAAATGCAAAGGAACCACCGATGGACATCGCTTACCTCGTCACCCCGCTGATTACCTGGATCACGGTCGGGCCGATCAAGTTTCTGATTAATAGCGCCAAGGCGCGCAAATGGGCGTTCAACCTGGTCGGCAACGGCGGTTTTCCCAGCAATCACAGCGCGGTGGTGTCCAGCATGGCGACTCTGATCGCGCTGCGCGAGGGCATCGGCCATCCGGCCTTCGGCGTGGCGGTCACGCTGTGCTTCATCGTCATCATCGACGCCAACAGCCTGCGCCAGCACGTCGGCAAGCAGGCGGCGGCGATCAACCGGCTGGCCAAGGAAGATGGCGGCCACACCTGGCTGCGCGAGCGCATGGGCCACACGCTGGTGGAAATCGGCGGCGGCCTGTGCACCGGCATCGCCATCGCCCACGCCATCCACGCCATCTTCGGCCGCGGCTGATCCCGCCATTGAGCGGCGCGCCGCCTTGGCGCGCCACCCTCTGGCGCGCCGCTTTTCCTGTTCTTTTGGCCGGTCCCGGCTATTCTGACATTTCACCGTTTATCCCAGCATTTGGCAATTCAGCCACGTTTTTTGTCGTCCAGTCGCACGTTGATTGACCGATACCGGACAGTCGGAGATACTCTGCGCCCTGTAGTCTGGCTAAAACTTTAATAAGTAGTCGAGCACCCACGTGCCACTTTCTCGGAGAACTGTATGTTGCGCAAAACCCTTCTAGCTCTCGCCGTCGCTTCAGCCCTGGTTGCCTGCGGCAAGTCCTCCAAGGAGCCTGAAAAGGCGGGCGCCAGCGCCTCGGCCACCGCGTCAAAGGACGGCAAAGACGGCAAGGATGGCAAGTCCGCCACCCCGGCCGTGCTGTCGCTGGCCCCGGAAGACATGCTGACCATCGAAACCAACGCGCTGGCGTCCGGTCCGGTGATCACCGGTTCGGTCCAGCCCGAACGCAAGGCCGACCTGCGCGCCGAAGTGAGCGCCGTGGTGTTGCAAGTAATGAAAGAAAATGGCGAAGCCGTCAAGAAGGGCGACATCCTGGTGCGGCTGGACGAAACCTCGATCCGCGACGCCCTGAACTCGGCCGACGAAGCCACCCGCGCCGCCCAGCAGACGCTGGAGCAGGCCACCCGCATGTTCGAGCGCCAGAAAACGCTGCGTTCGTCCGGCATGGTGTCGACCCAGGCGCTGGAAGATTCCGAAATCCGCCGCAACAACGCCCAGAGCGAGCTGGCCGGCGCCAAGTCGCGCTCGGTGGCCGCCCGCCAGCAGCTGACCCGCACCCTGGTGCGCGCGCCGTTCGACGGCGTCGTCAGCGAGCGCAAGGTGTCCAACGGCGACACCGCCGGCATCGGCAAGGAACTGATCAAGGTGATCGATCCGTCCAGCATGCGCTTCGAAGGCCTGGTGTCGGCCGACAAGATCGGCGAGGTCAAGGTCGGCCAGCCGGTCCGCTTCCGCATCAACGGCTACCAGAACCGCGACTTCGGCGGCCGCGTCAAGCGGGTCGATCCGTCGGCCAATGCGGTCACGCGCCAGGTGGAGGTGCTGGTCGAGTTCGCCGGCAAGGACATGCCGGGCGTGGCCGGGCTGTACGCCGAAGGCCGGGTGGAATCGAACGTCGCCAACGCTTTGATGATCCCCGATTCGGCGCTGGTGACCAGCGGCGACCATACCTACACCTGGCGCGTCAACGGCAAGGCCTTGGGCAAGGTCGCGCTGAACATGGGCGTGCGCGATCCGCGCACCGGCCAGTGGGAAGTGCGCGGCGGCCTGGCCGCGGGCGACCGCGTGCTGCGCGTGCCGAACTCCGGCTACAAGGATGGCCAGGGCGTCGAGCTGACCGCGCCGAAAGTGGCGGCGGCCGGCAACGGCGCGGCCCAGGCCTCGGCGGCGCCGGCCTCAAGCACCGCTGCGAAAGGGAACTGATCCATGTTCTTATCCGATTTCAGTATCAAACGGCCGATCGCGACCATCGTCCTGATTGTCGCCATGATGTGCCTGGGCTTGCTGGCGCTGAAGAAGCTGCGCGTCAACCAGAATCCGGACGTCGAGGTGCCGTTCATCATCGTCAGCGTGCCGTATCCGGGCGCCTCGCCCGACACGGTCGAGCGCGAGATCGTCAACCGGCTGGAGAAGCCGCTGCAGGCGCTGTCCGGCGTGACCAAGCTGGAGAGCTCGGCCGACGAAGGCTCGGCGCAGATCTTCATCGAGTTCAGCTTCAAGAAGAACCTGATCGAGGCGTCCGACGAGATCCGCAACGCGATCGCCTCGGTGCGCTACAAGCTGCCGCTGGAGATGCGCGAACCGATCTTGCAGCGCATCGATCCGGCCTCGGATCCGGTGATGCAGATCTCGCTGTCGTCGACCAGCCAGAGCCACGCCGAGATTTCGCGCCTGGCCGAGGACATGCTGTCGGACCGCTTCCGCGCGGTGGACGGGGTGTCGCAGGTGCGGGTCAACGGTTCGCTCAAGCGCGAACTGTCGGTGCTGCTGCACGCGGAAAAGCTGCGTGAATACAACGTCTCGGTCAGCGAGGTGGTCAGCGCGCTGCACAACCAGAACACCAACGCGCCGGTGGGCAAGGTGCGCGGCGTGCTCGACGAGAAGAGCATCCGCCTGGTGGGCCGCATCGTCACCCCGCGCGAATTCGAGAGCGTGGTGGTCAAGCGCCGCGGCGACGAAGTGGTGCGCCTGGCGCAACTGGCCACGATCGAGGACGGCTTCGCCGAAGTCAACGGCCTGAGCATCCGCAGCGGCAAGCCCAACGTCGGCATCGCCATCTCCCGTTCGCGCGACGCCAGCACGGTGTCGGTGGCGGCCAAGCTGCGCGAGGAAATCAAGACGATCAACGCCACGCTGCCGGCCGGCACCAAGATGGAAATCACCCGCGATGGCGGCGACGAGTCGCAGCGCAGCCTGAACAACGTGATCGAATCGCTGGTGCTGGGCGCGGTGCTGACCATCTTCGTGGTGTACGCCTTCCTGAACTCGTGGCGCTCGACCTTGATCACCGCGCTCAGCCTGCCGACCTCGGTGGTGGCGGCTTTTATCGCGGTGTGGCTGTGCGGCTTCACCTTGAACTTCATGACCCTGCTGGGCCTGTCGCTGGCGATCGGCGTGCTGATCGACGACGCCATCGTGGTGCGGGAAAACATCGTGCGCCACATGCAGATGGGCTCGGACCGCCGCACGGCGGCGCTGAACGGCACCGCCGAGATCGGCATGGCCGTGGCCGCGACCACCTTCTCGATCATCGCCGTGTTCATTCCGGTGGCCTTCATGCCGGGCATTTCCGGCGAATGGTTCCGTCCGTTCGCGCTGACGGTGACCTGCTCGGTGCTGGTCAGCCTGGGCATTTCGTTCACGCTCGATCCGATGCTGTCGGCCTACTGGGGCGACCCGGTCGACCACCACACGGCGCCGAAAAAAGGCCTGGGCAAGATGCTGCAGCGGTTCAACGACTGGTTCGACCAGCAGTCCGACCGCTACGGCCGCGTGATCGCCTGGGCGCTGCATCACCGCCGCTGGATGGCCGTGATCGCGTTCAGCACCTTCGTCGGCGCCATCGTGCTGCACGCCAAGTGGGGCGGCTCCAGCTTCCTGCCGGCGGCCGACCGCAGCACCATCGCCATCGACGTGCGCATGCCGCCGTCGGGCAGCGTGGAGATCGCGCGCCGCAAGATGGAGACCATCGCCGCCATCGCCCGCACGATTCCTGAAACCAAGGACACCAACTCCAACATCAGCGCCGGCGGCGGCCGTATCTACCTGGACATCGGCAAGCGCCAGTTCCGCAAGCGCACCGCGTTCCAGATCGGCGCCGAGCTGCGCGAAAAGATGGGCCATATCGCCGGCGCCGAGATCTCGGTGGTCGACGACCTGGGCAACCAGGGCAAACCGGTGCAGATCGAATTCACCGGCCCGGATTCGCGCCGCCTGATGGAGATCACCAACGCCTTTATGGACAAGCTGCGCCAGGTCCCGGGCGCGGTGGATGTCGGCCTGTCGCAGCAGGATCCGAAGAACGAGTTGCAGATCGAACTCAATCGCGGCCTGGCCAACTCGATGGGCATTTCCGTCAACGATGCGGCGCAATCGCTGCGGGTGGCGTTCGCCGGCGTCGAAGTGGGCGACTGGGTCGATCCGACCGGCGAATCGCGCGACGTCGCGGTGCGGCTGGCGCCGGAAGACCGCGTCAGCGCGGAAAACATCGAGCGCCTGCCGATCTCGGTGACCGGCACCAACCAGATGGTGCCGCTGGACCAGATCGCCACGATCACGATGGGCAAGGGTCCGTCCACCATCGAGCACAAGAACGGCAAGCGCACCGTGACCGTGTCGGCCAACGTGCAGGGCCGTTCGCCGGGCGAGGTGAACGCCGACGCCATGAAACTGGCCAACGCCATCGACTTCCCGCCCGGCTATGGCCTGGACCAGGGCGGCGACGGCAAGCACCAGAGCGAGCTGTTCACGGAAATGGGGATCGCGCTGGTCATGGGCATCGGCCTGATGTACCTGATCCTGGTCATGCAGTTCGGTTCCTTCACGGCGCCGGTGGCGGTGATGCTGTCGCTGCCGCTGTCGCTGATCGGCGTGGTGCTGGCGCTGATGGCCACCAAGAGCACGTTGAACCTGATGAGCTTCATCGGCGTCATCATGCTGATGGGCCTGGTCGCCAAGAACGCCATCCTGCTGCTGGACGCGGCGCGCAAGCGCGAGGAAGAAGGCTACGGCCGCGAGGAAGCGCTGATGTACGCTGGCCGCATGCGCCTGCGTCCTATCCTGATGACCACCTTCGCGCTGATCGCCGGCATGTTCCCGGTCGCGCTGGGCCTGGGCGAGGGCGGCGAGTTCTACCGTCCGCTGGCGATCGCCATCATCGGCGGCACCATCACCTCGACCATCCTGACCCTGCTGGTGGTGCCGACCTTCTACGACAGCATCGAGATCGCCAAGGACCGCGCCATCGCCAAGTTCCACCGCCGCGCGCTGCGCTGGACGGCTGGTCCGGCGCTGGTCATGACCCTGGTCGAAGGCCTGCTGACGCTGATCTTCGTGCGCTTCGTGTTCCGCATGGTGATGTGGGTGGTGTACAAAGTGACCGGCAAGGGCGGCCGCGGCCTGCCGCCGTCCGGCGCGCTGGACCCGCATTAAGTCCTTGTTTCATCGACACTAAAAAAGGACCTTCGGGTCCTTTTTTTACGTCCAGGATGCAGAGCGCTTGCTCGGTTTCAAGGTTTTAATTAGTGTTTCTCCTCTAACGACTTGCCTTTTGTTTCGTTTTATAAATGTAGTATGCTGCTGGCCTCCTGCACCGGTTTTGGCGCAAGAATCCAGAAAAACCTGGCGCAGTGCCGCCACTTATAAAAAGCGAGACCACCATGCAACACAAATACCTCCCCCTGATCATTGCCGCCGCGCTCAGCGCCATGTCCGCCGGCGCCAACGCGTCCGGCTATCGTTTCGGCTCGCAGAGCGTTGCGGCCCAAGGCACGGCTGATTCCAGCGCCGCCGAAGCCAACGATGCGACCACCATCTTCTACAACCCGGCCGGCATGTCCCGCCTGGACGGCATGCAGATCAGCGCCGGCGCCACCATGGTTGTGCCGCACTCGACCTTTACCGACAGCGGCTCGACCCGCTTCACCGGCACCCCGACCGGCGGCACCGCCGCCAGCGGCTACGTGCCGAAACAGGTCACCGCGCCATCGTTCTACCTGAGCAAAAAACTGAACGACAAGTGGGCCGTCGGCGTCGGCATGTTCGTGCCATACGGCACCAAGATCAGCTACGGCGACACCTGGACCGGCCGCTACGCGCTGTCCGACGTCAAGCTGGAATCGGTCACGCTGAACCCGTCGGCGTCGTTCAAGCTGAACGAACAGCACGCCTTCGGCTTCGGCATCGACGCCGAATTCATGAAAGCCAACCTGGGCCAGGCCGTCGACGTGCCGGGTTCGGTCGCCGCGCTGGCGGGCACGCCCAATTCGCTTGCGCTGGCCAAGCAGATCGCTCAGCTGGGCGGCAACCCTAAACTGCTGGGCGCGACGCGCGACGGCCACGGCTCCAACGACGGCAAGGACTGGGGCTGGGGCTTCAACCTGGGCTATCTGTTTACGCTGGACCAGAACACCCGCTTCGGCCTGACCTACCGCTCGTCGATCTCGCACCAGCTGCGCGGCAGCACCGTGTGGGACTTCTCGACAGTGACCAACGATCCTATCGTCAACGGCGTGCTGCAAGCGGCGTCGCACAAGGCCAACTCGGCCGCGCTGGTAGCGCTGCGTACGCCTGAGACGCTGTCGGCCAACGTGTTCCACCAGTTCGACGCCAAGTGGGCCGGCATGGCGGACGTGACCTTCGTGCGCCACAACCGCCTGGGCAACCTGGACATCCAGTTCCCAGGCACCACCGAAGGCGCCGAAGTGATCCGCCAGCAGTGGAAGAACACCGTGCGCGTTTCGCTGGGCGGCAACTACGCCTACAACGAAAACCTGACCCTGCGCGCCGGCCTGGCCTACGACGAATCGCCGGTCAAGAACGCCGAGCTGACCCACCCGGCGCTGCCGGACAGCGACCGCATGCAGTATTCCTTCGGCGCCAACTGGAAGCTGAACGCCCGCTCGTCGATCGACCTGGCCTACAGCTTCCTGGACTTCAAGGATGCGAAGATCAACTACACCAACGCCTGCAACCCGCTGGCGACCACCTGCACGGGTAACGGTGAAACCACCCGCGGCACGTTCAAGACCCACCTGTCGCTGATCGGCGTCGCCTACAACTACAAGTTCTAATCCAGGACGTCGTAGCGAAAAGGACCTTCGGGTCCTTTTTTTACGCCTATTGATTGGTGGTGGGCGGCGGCGCGCTGCCTTGCTGCGCCGGCGGCGTGGTGGCCGGCGGCGGCGTCGTGGCCGGCGCGGCCGGTTCAGGCGTGGTCACGCTGGGCGTGGGCGGTTGGTCCGCCGGACGCTTGTTGCAGCCGCCCAGCAAGGCAAGCGACATGGCCGCGCCCAGTAAAAGTCGGGAGGTAAGGGCTAGGGAAGTCATCATTTTTCCTTTCAACTAAGGGAAAAAATTAGACCGCGCCGCCGGCCGGCGGTTCCGTCGATGTTGGTTATTATTGAATAGATTTTACATATGGCAACAATGTTAGGCTGCCATGGTATTCCAACCAACTGAGGTGTAACCCCATGATCATGAATTTATCGAAAAAAACGGCGCCGGCGGCGCTGCTGGCGATGACCTTGGTCGCCTGCGGTGGCGGCGGTGGCGGCGCCGCCGTCGCGCCGCCGGTGGTCGCCAGCTTCCCCGTGCAGCAAGCGCTGGGCTACGCCTACACGCATGGTCTGCAGTCGAGTCTGACTATAACGGGCACCACCAGCAATGGCGCCACCGTCATTCCGTTGGGCGGCACGCTCACCTATACGCTCGGCGTCGCGGTCAATGCCACGTTCAATGGTGCTGCCGCGCTGCAAGCCACGGAAACCATCAGCGGAACATTGGCCGGTTCCGGCGTTTCGCAGCCGCTGAGCGTTTCCGGCCAGTTGTACGTGAACCCCCAGTACGCGCCGATCGGTTCGACCGAGTCGGACGAATATTGCGTGGCGACCAGCTCGGCGGGCTATCCGGCCAGCGCCACCGCCGGGCAGAGCGGCGACATCGCGTCCTTCAACTGCTACACCGACAGCACCCGGCGCACGCTGGTCAACACGCAAAAAATCACCTATGTCACCACGGCCGGCAGCGACAGCAGCAGTCTCAATTTTCAAATGCTGAGCAAGGTTTTCGACGCCAACAACAAGGCCGGGGCCACCACCACCACCACGTACACGATCTCGGCTGCGGGCATACCGAAACTGAGCCGGGTGCAGATGACGGGCACCGAAAACGGCATCAACGTCGACATCGACGCGAAATAAGCGCCGGCGCTTCGATCGTTCAGGCGGCCTTGCGGTCGCTGTCGATGGGCAGCTCGGCGTCGCTGTTGAAGACGGCCAGGTCGGTCTCGCCCAGCACCCGGCTGGTGACGGTGCCGGCGGCGATCGAGCCGCTGACGTTGAGCGCGGTGCGGCCCATGTCGATCAGCGGTTCGATCGAGATCAGCAGGCCGGCCAGGGCCACCGGCAGGTTCATCGACGACAGCACGATCAGCGCGGCAAAGGTGGCGCCGCCGCCGACCCCGGCCACGCCCACCGAACCGATGGTGATGATCGCCAGCAGCGGCGCGATGAAGGCCAGCGTGAACGGGTCGATGCCGACGGTGGGCGCGATCATCACCGCCAGCATGGCAGGGTAGATGCCGGCGCAGCCGTTCTGGCCGATGGTGGCGCCGAACGAGGCGGCGAAGTTGGCGATGCCTTCCGAGGTGCCCAGGCGCAGCGTCTGCGTCTGCACGCTCATCGGGATGGCGCCGGCGCTGCTGCGCGAGGTGAAGGCGAAGGTCAGCACCGGCAGGATTTTCTTCACGTAGCGGGCCGGGTTGAGGCCGGCGCCGGCGACGAGCGCCAGGTGCACGCAGAACATCAGGATCAGCGCGCTGTACGAGGCCAGCACGAAGTCGATCAGGTGCAGGATGTCGGTGTAGCTGGAGCTCGACACCACTTGCGCCATCAGCGCGAACACGCCGTAGGGCGTGAGCCGCAGCACCAGCGTGACGATGCGCATGACGATGGCGTGGGCGACCTGGATGAAGCGCTCGAAGGAGGCGAACACATCCGGCTTCTTGTCGTGGATGCCGGTGGCGGCGATGCCGATGAACACCGAGAAGATCACCACCGCGATGGTCGAGGTCTTGCGGCCGCCCGTCATGTCGAGGAAGGGATTGGCCGGGATGAAGCTCAGCAGCATGCCCGGCAGCGAGATCGCCTGCGCCGCCTCGACCTTGCCTTGCAGGTAGACGCCGCGCGCGACGTCGGCGCTGGAGGCGGTCAGGCCGACCGCGCTCAGCTGGAACAGCTTGGCCATCAGGATGCCGAGGCCGGCCGCGATCAGCGTGGTCAGCATCAGCAGGCCGATGGTCAGCGCGCTGATCTTGCCCAGCGAGTTGATGCCCTTGAGCTTGATGATGGCGGAAATGATGGACACCATAATCAGCGGCATGATGATCATTTGCAGCAGCTTGACGTAGCCGGAGCCGACGATGTCGAGGTAGTCGCCGGTGGTCTTCAGTTCGGTCGCGCTGGCGCCGTACAGCGCTTGCAGCGCGGCGCCCAGCAGCACGCCCAGCCCCATGCCGGTGAACACCCGCACCGAAAAGGACGCATGGCGGCGCTGCAGTGCATACAGCGCGCCCAGCAAGGCGAGCGCCGCCAGCAGGTTGAGAATTACGTTGATCGTCATGGATTGCCCTTTGCTGCCGCTGTGAAGCGCTTATTTTATATGCGAATGCCGACCGGCACGCTGGCGCCATCCGCCAAAAGACGAATATTTGGCGATATCGTTATGCAGTTTTCATTCCAGGTCCGGGGCCGGTTAGCCTGAAGAGGCCGTTTCGCTTATATAATCGCCACACAATCAAATTCATGGAAGAGCTGCGATGAAATCCCTGTTGGCCCTGATGTTAGTTTCGAGCGCGGCCCTGGCCGATGATGGCGCCATGTTGCGTTGCCGGCAGTTGACCGACGGTCCTGCCCGCTTGAGTTGCTACGATGCGATCCAGCTGGGTGCGCCGGCCACGGTTGCGGCAACGGCGGCGGTGGCGGCGGCGCCGGCCAAGGTGGATCTGGAGCGCAGTTTCGGCGCTGAAAGCTTGTCGACCACCATCAAGCTCGACTCGATAGAAAGCAGCATCGTCGGCAACTTCGATGGTTGGGTGCCGAAGCAGCGCATCCGCCTGGCCAACGGCCAGGTGTGGATGATCAACGACGACAGCCAGGAAGACCTAAGCCTGGTCAATCCCAAGGTCAAGGTCGAGCGCGGCCTGATGGGCGCGATCTACATGGACATCGACGGCGCCCGCACCGCCCCGCGCGTCAAGCGCATCAAATAAACCAAGGGGGTCAAGTCTGACATTCGGACACGGGCTCTGCCGTAGCCAGTGCTACGGCAGAGCCCGTGTCCGAATGTCAGACTTGACCCCCGCTTATTGACCTCCGCTTAACCAGATGTCGAAGCGGGTTGTGCCTTGGCCGGTGGCGGCCAGGCGGTAGCTGTAGCCGTGCCGGTTCAGTACTTCCCGCACGAACAGCAGGCCGATGCCCTGGCCGCCTTTCTTGGTGGTGAAGAAGGGGGTGAACAACTGCCGCGCCGGTACGTCGCCCAGCAGGTCGCCGGAGTCGATCACCGACAGCCGCACGCCGCCGGCCTCGCTGGCCAGCACGAACTCGATCGTCTTCTCGCCGGCCGCCTGTGCTTCCACCGCCTCCATCGCGTTCTTGACCACGTTCAGCAGCGCCTGCTCCATCAGGTGGCGGTCGAGGGCGATCGCCGGCACCTCGTCGCAGCGCTGCCAGGCGATGCGGATGCCGCGGCTGCGGCACGGCTCGCGGTACAGGTAGAGGATGTCGTCCATGATGGCGCGCACGGCGTTGGGCCGCAGCTCCGGCGCCGGCATCTTGACCACCCGCGTGAAGCGCTCGATGAACTCGCCCAGGCTGACGTTGCGGCGCTTGACGGCGACGATGGCGGTGCTGAAGTCCTCGCCGTCGCGCTCGGCCAGCTGGCTGCGGTAGTACAGCAGCGAATCGAGCACCGAACCGGTGGCCGCCACCGTGTTGTTGACCTCGTGCGCCAGTACGCGGATCAGCTTGTCGTAGGTGGCTTTCTCCGAACTTTCCAGTTCGGCCGTCAACTCCTCGATCAACAGGAAGTGGCGGGCGAAGCCGCGGTCGTAGAAGTGGCCCCGCTGGCCTCGGTAGCGGCGGCCGTCGGTGTCGGTCAACAGCTGGCTGTCGCCCAGCGGCAGCGCGTCGAGCTGGGCCAGCAGGCCGGGGTGGTGCGGGTCGGCGTCGGCCGGCAGGCAGGCGGACAGCGGCTTGCCCTTGGCGTCGTCCAGCTTGAGCAGCGCGTGGGCGCTGGCGTTGAGCAGGCTGATGCGGCCGTCGAAATCGAACACGATCACCGCGCTCGGCGTCGCCTCCAGCAGGCGGTCGAGGAAGCCCTGCTGCTCGCCCAGCTGCAAGCGCTCCTGGTACAGCGCGCCCAGCATGGTGTTGAACAGCTGGACCAGTTCGTTCAACTGCGGATCGCCGCTTTGCTGCAGGCGCGCCGCGTAGTGCTGGTCTTGCAGCAGGTCGTGGAAGTGGCGGGTGTAGCTCAGCGGCTCCAGCGCGCGCCGGATCAGCAGCACGCCCAGCGCAAAGCTCAGCAGCACCACCGCTTCCAGCCCCAGCATCAGCAGCGGCGCCTGGTGGAACAGGCTGATGGTCAGGCCCAGGAACAGCAGATGGGCGGCGCTCAGGTAGCCATACAGGCTGCGGCGCAGGCTCATGCGCGCGCTTCGTGCTCGGACTCGGACCCGGCGTCGCCGCCCAGGCCGTGGCGTTCCAGCCGCCGGTACAGCGCGGTGCGGCTCAGGCCCAGCGCCTTGGCCACGCGCGAGATATTGCCCTGGTGCTGTTCCAGCGCCTTGGCGATCATGTGGCGCTCCACCTGTTCCAGGGTCATGCCGTCCACGCCCAGGCTGGACGAACGCGGCACGCCGCCGCCGTCGTTCTGATGCTGCTCGGCGGCGATGAAGTCGGCCTGTTTCAGTTCGCTCTTGCCGACCAGCAGCAGCGTGCGCTCCAGCGTCTGCTTGAGCTGGCGGATATTGCCGGGCCATGGCTGCGCGCTCAGCCATTCGAGCGCGGCCGGCGCGATGCTGGCCGGGCCCAGGCCATAACTTTCCGCCACCTGGACGATGATGTGGCGCGCCAGCAGCGGAATGTCGCTGCGCCGTTCGCGCAGCGGCGGCAGGCGGATGGTGATCAGGTTGAGGCGGTAGAACAGGTCTTCGCGGAACTCGCCGCTGGCGACCAGCTCGGCCAGCTCGCGGTTGGTGGCCGACACCACGCGGATGTCGGCCCGCTCCATGCGGCTGGCGCCGACCGCCTGGTAAGTCTGGTCCTGCAACACGCGCAGCAGCTTGACCTGGTCGGCGCGGTTCAGCTCGCCGATCTCGTCGAGGAACAGCGTGCCCTCGTGCGCGCTGGCGACGTGGCCCTTGCGGTCGGTCTTGGCGTCGGTGAAGGCGCC
Organism: Duganella sp. GW822-FHT06D06; assembly: GCF_058799615.1. Classification (NCBI taxonomy): domain Bacteria; kingdom Pseudomonadati; phylum Pseudomonadota; class Betaproteobacteria; order Burkholderiales; family Oxalobacteraceae; genus Duganella; species Duganella sp. GW822-FHT06D06. The sequence goes on along the minus strand of NZ_JBXALQ010000020.1, from coordinate 65,468 downwards.
GCGCACGTGGCCGAACATCTCGCTTTCAAACAGCGACGGCGTGATCGCCCCCATGTTGATCTTGACGATGGGGCGCGCAGCGCGCGGGCTGTTGCGGTGCAGGGCGTCGGCGATCAGCTCCTTGCCACAGCCGCTCTCGCCCAGGATCAGCACCGGCGCCCTGGTGGCCGCGACTTGGCCGATGGTCGACAGCACCTTCAACAGCCGCGGATGCTCGCCGACGATGCCGCTGAAATCGAACTGGGCGTCGAGCGCGGCGCGCGTCGGACAGCCGGCCGGGGCGGGCGCGGCGATGTCCAGCGTGGTGCGGATCAGTTCCACCAACTGGGCGTTGTCCCACGGCTTGGTGAAGAAGTTGGCGGCGCCCGCCTGCACGCCCTTGACCGCCAGCGCGATCGAACCCCAGGCCGTCATCAGCAACACCGGCAACGCCGGCTGCAGCTGCTTGATGTCGCCAAGCAGCTGCAAGCCTTCCTCGCCGCTGGTGCGCAGCGAGAAGTTCATATCCTGCAGCACCAGGTCGGCGCTCTGGCGCGCCAGCTGCGCCAGCGCCTGCTGCGGATCGTCGCAGCACACGGTGTCGAAGCCGGACTGCTTGAGCAGCAGCGCCAGCGACACCTGTACCGCGCTGTCGTCGTCGACGATCAGGATGCATTGCTTAGGGGATGGTTCCATCAATTCAAACAGCCTTATTCATAGTGCAGCGCCTGGGTCGGGCTCAGGCGCGCGGCGCGCCAGCCCGGATAGAGCGAACAGAGCAAGGATAGCAGATAGATCACGCTGGCCGATAGCGCGGTCGCCATCAAAAACACCGCCCAGTTCAGGCTGTCGCCCAGCACGCCGGTCAGCGGCAGCTGCACCAGCAACAGCAGCGCGATGACGATGGCGCCGGAACTGAGCAGCATCTGCTCGACGATGATCTGGCTGTAGATGTGGCCGGAATCGGCGCCGATGGCGCGCCGCAGGCCGATCTCCGGGATGCGCTGGGTGGTGTTCTGCCACAGCACGCCGAACAGGCCGAACGCCACCATCACCAGCAGGAAGGCGGCGATCACCGCCAGTATCGTCAGCGGAATGGTCTGGGCCTTCAGCATCGAGGTGCGCATGTCGACCGTCGGCGAGATGGTGTAGCTCCAGTCGTTGCGCACCAGCTTGAGCTGGCGGTTGAGCGCCGCTTCGAAGGTGCGCGGCGTGCCGGGCCGCACCTTGAGCTGGATCGCGTCCAGCGAACCGCCGCCGGCGCCGATCTGATGGCGCACCAGCATGAAGTTGGTCGGCGACATGAACTCGCCCTGGCTGCGGAATTCCTCGACGATGCCGACCACCCTGAACTGCTTGAGCGCCTTCTTGGGATTGTCCTCGTCTTCGCTGAATACCTGGCCGAGCACCGGCTTGCCGCCGGACAGTTGCTGCGCCAGGCGGCGGTTGATGACCACCGGCCGTTCGACCGCGCCGTCGTCCGCCCGGGAAAACCAGCGGCCCTCGGCCAGCGTCATGTCGGCCACGGCGGGAAATTCATCGCTCATCTCGAACAGGTTGGAGACGAACTTGCGCTTGCCCTCGCGCAGCGTGAATTCGCTGGTCCAGTTCGACGACTGGTAGACCGGGAAGCTGGTGAAGCTCACTTCCTCCACCTCCGGCAAGGCCTTCAGGCTCTGGCGCAGCTTGTCGTAGATCAGCGGATCGGCTTCGATGCCGCCCTCGGTGCGGGCGTTGAGCGCGACCGACCACAGGTTCTGGTAGCCGAAGCCGGTCGGCATCTGGTACAGCTGGTAGCTGCGCAGGGCGAACGCGCTGATGGCGAACACCACCACGAAGGCCAGCAGGATCTCCAGCGACAGCATCATATTGCGCGACTTGCGCTTCCAGATCAGTTTCAATAAGTGGCGCAGCATCATGCGGCTCCTTTCAAGGCGTGGACGGGGTCGAGGCGGGACATTTTCCAGGCCGGCAGCACGCCGGACAGCAGGCCGAACACGGTCGCCAGCAACAAGCCCATGCCGAACACGGCCAGGTTCAGTTCCACCTGCAGGTAGGGGATCAGGCCCGAGCCCTCGAGCCACCACAGCACCAGCCGCGCGCAGGCCAGGCCGATCAGGCCGCCGGCCAGGCACAGCAGCACATTCTCCAGCACCAGCTGGCGCACCAGGTGGCCGCTGGTGGCGCCGAAGGCCTTGCGCACGCCGATCTCGCTGCTGCGCTCGAGGATGCGGCCGGTGTTCAGGTTGACCAGGTTGAGCGCCGGCAGCGCCATGAACAGCAGCATCAGGCCGCCGATGATGAGCAGCAGCGTGGCGGCGCCGGAATCGGCCCCTTCGCGCTGCAACAGCATGCGGGAGAACAGGTCGAGCTTGCTGTCGCCCCAGATGCGGGCGATGTTGTAGACCTTGGGGTCGTCGAACACCACGGTCTTGGCGGCCGCTTCGATGTCGCGCCGGATGCGCGGCAGGTCGGCGGCATTGTGCGCCAGCACCAGCATGCCGAAGTTGCCGAACATCTGGCTGCGGTAGTCGGTGGACGGGAAGGTGGTGATCGGCGCCCAGATGTCGGCGAAGGCGTTGATGTGCATGGCGTCCTCGACCACGCCGATGACGGTGAAGTACTGGCCGCCGATGCTGATCTTCTGCGCCAGCGCCGGCTGGCCGGGGAACAGCTTGCGCGCGGTGCTGGCGTTGACCACGGCCACGAAGCGGCCCTGGTCGACGTCGGCCTGGTCCGGCACGCGGCCCTGCAGCACCTTGAAGTCGAGGATTTTCCAGTACTCGGCGTCGGTGCGGCGCATCATCAGTTCGCTGACGCGGCCCTCCTGGTAGACCGACACGGTTTCCGGCAGGGTGACGGCCGATACCGCCTCAACTCCCCGCAGCGGCTTGATGTATTTGTCGATCAGCTTGAAGCCGAGCGGGCTGCGGCGCACGCCCTTGTTCTCGCTGTGGCGGGCTTCGATCATGATGGCTTGCACGAAGCGGTCGCTCTTGCCTTCCACCCCGGTCGGATAAAAAGCGTTTTGCAGCAGCGCCGTGACCACCAGCAGCACCACCAGCGTCAGCACGATGCACAGCAGGTTGATGGCGGTGAACAGCTTGCGGCGCATGAAGACCTTCCACGCGGTCAGCAGGTAATTCCTGAACATGGCGTCTCCTTAAGCGACCAGCTGGCCGTCGAACACGCGCACGATGCGGCTGGCCAGCTTGGCTTCCTGCTCGTCGTGGGTGACCATCACCACGGTCGTGCCTTCGCTGTTGAGCTTGAGCAGGATGTCCATCACTTCCTGGCCCATCTTGCTGTCCAGGTTGCCGGTCGGCTCGTCGGCCAGCAACACCTGCGGCTGGCCGACGATGGCGCGGGCGATCGCCACGCGCTGCTGCTGGCCGCCCGACAGCTGGTTGGGGTAGTGGTCCATGCGGGCGCCGAGGCCGACTTTTTCCAGCGCCTCGCGCGCCAGCCGCTGGCGCTTCTTGGCCGACAGGTCGCGGTACAGCAGCGGCAGCTCGACGTTGTCGATCACGCGCAGGTCGTTGATCAGGTGGAAGCTCTGGAAGATGAAGCCGAAGGTGTTGTTGCGCAGCTTGGCCACATGCTTGTCCTTGTACGAGGCCACCGGCGCGCCGCCCACGTGGATGGCGCCGCTGCCTGGACGGTCCAGCAGGCCGATCAGGTTCAACAGCGTACTTTTGCCGCAACCGCTGGGGCCCATGATGCAGACGAATTCCGATTTCTCGACGTGCAGATCGATGTCTTTCAGGGCCAGGGTTTCGACTTTGTCGGTTTGATAGGTTTTGCTGACTTTGCTCAGGCGTATCATGATGCTGTCCTTTCGATGCGGTGATTGGGGCTAGTGGGCGACGCGGATGCTGTCGCGTTCCTTGTAGCGGGTGGTGTCTGAAATGATGAGGCGGTCGCCGGCGCGGGCGCCGGCCAAAATTTCCACGGCCTTGCCGTCGCTGGCGCCGATGTTGAGCGTGGTCTTGTGGGCCGTGCCGTTGCGCACCACGAAGATGTCCTGCGGGCCGCGGCCGTTGAAGGCGGGGCCGTAGTCGGCCAGCAGGGTGTTCTGTTTTTGCTCGGTGACGATGTTCACTTCCACCCGCAGCTTGTTGCGCAGCATAGGATGGTTGGGCTGGGCCAGGGTGACCAGCAGCTTGACGCTGCCGTTCTGGATTTCCGGCAGGATGGTCTGCACCACGCCGTCCAGCCGCACATTGCCCTGCTCGACGCGCACCGGCTGGCCGGCGCCGAGGGCGCGGGCGTGGAAGTCGGACAGCGAGGCTTCGACCTTGTAGTTGTTCAGCTCGGAGACCTTGGCCACCAGCTGGCCGGTGGCGAGGCTGGCGCCTTCGTCGGCCAGCAACCAGCTCAGCATGCCGGCGAAGGGCGCGCGCACCTGGGTTTGCGTCAGCAGTTCCTGTTGCTGCTGCAGCTGCTTTTGCAGGATGTTCTTTTGCAGCCGCGCGCCTTCGATGTTGGACGAGGTGACGCGCTTGCCGTCGTCGATCTGTTCGTGCTGCTGGCGCAGCTGGATCTCGGTGCGCTGGACGTTCAGCTCGGCCGTCAGCAAGTCCTCGGCCGAGACGCCGCCGGCCTTGCGCAGCGTCTGGTAGCGGCCCAGCTTGACGCGGGTCGCTTGCAGGTCCAGCTCCAGCAGTTCGATGGCGCTGACGATCTGCTTGCGTTTCTGTTCCATTTCCAGGGTCAGCGCCAGGATGCGGTTTTCCTGCTGGGCCAGTTGTTCGCGGATGCTGTCGATCGCCAGCACGATGGTGCGGTTGTCCAGTTCCAGCAGCAGCTCGCCGGCCTTGACTTGCTGGCCCAGCTTGGCGTGCACCTTGGCGACGTGGGTCTGGATCGGACTGGAGACCAGTTCCTCGTGGACCGGGATGACGATGCCGGAGGCGTTGATGGTGTTGGCGATATTGCCGACGCGGACTTCGGCCAGCAGCACGCTGCCGGCGTCGACGCTGGGGCTGACCACGCGGTTGATGCCCCACGCGGCGGCGCACAGCGTGGCCAGCGCGGCGGCCAGCACCATGACGGTCTTGCGCCGGCGGCCGGAGATGATAGAGGGGTTGAGCGCCTGGTCCATGGGGATGCGATAAAGAGCTGAAGATGTGCTCACTATTGCAATTGCCGTGCCACATGGCGCGGATGGCCGCAAAGCCAGTCAAATCAAGGCTCCGGCGCGCGGCCGCCGGCCGGGCCGGAGGCGCGCGCCTGCCCGTCTCCGTTCAACACTGTCCGGTAACGGACACCCCCGTCTGCCTAGAAGCGGTACTTGAGGCTGAGCGCTGCGCTGCGCGGGGCGGCGTAGGTGATCGCGCCATAGGCGGCGAACATGCCGAAGTGGGTTTTATCCAGCGCGTTGTTGAGGTTGAATTGCGCCGACCACTGGCGGTTGATGTCGTAGCGCGCCATCAGGTTCACCAGCGCATAGGCCGGCTGTTCGATCCGGCCGCCGCTGTTGGCGGGCGCGTTCGGATCGGTCATGTAGCCGCGGCCCTCCCAGTTGACGCCGCCGCCCAGGGTCAATGCCTTCCAGTCGTCCGGCAATTGCCAGGTGGTGAATGCGCGCAGCAGCTGGCGCGGGTAGACGCTGTTGATGTCCTTGCCGGCCGCATCCTCGGCGTGGAAGCGGGTGTAGCCGATGCTGGCGTTCCAGCCTTTGGCCAACTGGCCGGCGATGTCGAACTCGACGCCGCGGCTGGTGGCGCCGGTGGCGGCGCGGTACCAGGCCTCGGGCGCCAGCGGCCCGTTGCCGTCGCGGTCGACCAGGCCGGCTTCCTGGCCCAGCTTGTTCTGCTTGATCTGGAACAGCGCGAACGATGCGTTCAGGCGGCCTTCGAAGAACTCGCCCTTGATGCCGGCCTCGGCGCTCTTGCCTTCGATCGGGTCGAGGTTCCTGCCGGCGATGTCCTTCAGGTTCTGCGGCTGGAAGATGCTGGTGTAGCTGGCGTAGGCCGAGTAGTTGTCGTTGAGGTCGTAGACCAGGCCGGCATACGGCGTCAGCTGATGGTCGTGCTTGAGCTGGTAGGCGGACGTGTAGCGGCCGGTGCCGGTCTTGTCGTAGTCGCTCACGCGGGCGCCGACGATCAGCTTGAGCGGATCGGCCAGCGAGAAGCGCGCCACGCCGTACAAGGCTTGCTGCCTGGTGACGCTGCTTTCGTAGAATTGGGCTGCGCTCCATGTCGGCGCCGGATAGCCGCCGTTCCAGGTGTTGAAGTTGCCCACGTCCGGCGTGCCGCCGGGGCCGAAATCGGCGTCGTAGCTGTCGGTGCTGAATTGCTGCTTCGAATGCATGGCGCCGAACGCCGCCTCGTGCTTGCGGCCGCCCAGCGTGAACGGGCCGTTGGCGTGCAGGCCGAAGTCGTCCTGTTTGGTATGCGTATGGTAGGCGCCGGCGAACGCGCCCATGCCGAGGCCGGTGACGCGGTCGGGGATGCCGGACAGGTACAGTAGCGCGGAATCGGCCTTGCGGTCGCCGTGGCTGTAGCTGGCGCGCAGCTTCCAGCCGTTGTCGAATTCGTGGTCGAGGTTGGCGAAGAAGTTGTCGTACTCCGTGCCCCAGCGGGTCCAGCCGGCGGCCGAGGTTTTCGAACGGTCCCAGTTGGTCTTGCTGCCGTCGGTGTACCAGTAGGGCAGGCCGCCCCACATCGGCCCCTTGGGAGCGGTCTGCTGGCGGCTGTAGCCGGCCGACAGCAGGGTGTTGCGGCCCAGGTCCGCTTCCACCGTGCCATACAGCGTATGGCTGTTCTTCGTCATCAGCCGGGCCCAGTTGTCGCCGGCCTGGTATTCGCCCACCACGCGGGCGCGCACGCTGCCGGCCTGGTTCAGCGGGGTGGAGACGTCGGCCATGGCGCGCCGTTCGCTCCAGCTGCCGATGCCGAGCTCGGCCGAGCCGGTCAGCTGCTTGCTGCCGGCGCGCTTGCGCACCAGGTTGATGGCGGCGGACGGATTGCCGGCGCCGGTCATCAGGCCGGTGGCGCCGCGCACCACTTCCACGCGGTCGTAGGTGGCCAGGCTGCCCAGCACTTCGCCCGAGCTCCACGGCTGGTCCCAGGTGGTCGGGACGCCGTCGATCTGCAGGTTGTCGATATCGAAGCCGCGCGCGGTGAAGCCGGCGCGGTTGGTTTCGTATTGGTTGACGGCGACGCCGGTGACGTTGTTGACGACGTCGGTCACCGTCCGCAGGCCCTGGTCTTCGATGCGTTGCTGGGTCACCACCGAGATCGATTGCGGCGTGTCGCGCAGCGCCATGTTCAGCGGCAGGGCGGTCCTGGCCTTGCCGGTGGTGTAGGAAGCCGTGCCTTCGGTGGTGGCGCCCAGGCTCTGGCCGTGCACTTCAATCTGCGGCATGACCGCCGTGCTCGTTTCGGCCGCAATCTGCGCCTGCGCCGCCAGGGGCATGGCCAGCCCCATCAAGATCGCCAGCCGGTCCAACTTATGCTTGTCCATCCGTATCCCGTAAAAAGACGAGAGTGGGGCTGGCGGCGGCGGGCTTCTCAGTTAAATACGCGAATGATAATCATTCTCATATGGTGCTGTCAAGGCGTTTGCTCATGCCGGCGTAGGCGAAGCGATGGCCGTCGATGCGGAACAGGTCGGGGATCTCGCCGGTTTGCTCGAAGCCTTTGCTGCGGTAGAGCCGGATCGCCGGCGTGTTCACGGACAGCACTTGCAGGTCGATCCAAGCGAGTTGCGCCGATGCGCGCGCCCAGTGCGCGGCGTGGTCGATCAGGCGGCTGCCGAGGCCGTGCTGGCGGAAGCCGCGGTCCACGCCCATGCCCAGCAGGCAGCGGTGGGTGGCGTGGCGCTCGGGATGGGCGCGCAGGTCGATGTGGCCGGCGATGCGGCCGTCGGCGGCGCGCGCCAGCCACACGCGGCGCCAGCCGGGCGAGTCCAGCGGCGTCTGCATGCCGGTGCGGAAGGCGTCGGCCTTGTCGGCGGGGAAGCGCGAGTCGGCGCGCGGCAGCGGCTGGAAGTACGCGCTGTCGCCCTGGCCGTTGTCGGACAGGTGATCGTTGAGGTAGCGGAGAAAATCGTCGAAGCCGGCAGGCTCCAGCAGCTCGATGTGCAGGTCGATGTGTAATTGGCTCATCGACCGATTGTAGCTGGCGGACGCCCGGTCCGCCAGCATCCGGCCTAGGCGGCTTCGCGCTCGTGCCGCCGGTGCGGCGCGCCCAGCGCCAGCGGGAATGGCTGGCGTTGGGCCAGGCTGCGGACCGGCGTCGCGCGGCGGTCCGAGGCCAGCTTGAACACGCCCACCAGTTGCACCAGGTGATGCGCCTGGTCCTGCTGCGCCTCGGCGGCGGCGGCGGCTTGTTCGACCAGCGCGGCGTTCTGCTGCGTCACCGTGTCCATCTCGGCGATGGCCTGGTTGATCTGCTCGATGCCGGCTTCCTGCTCGTGGCTGGCGATGCTGATCTCGCCCATGATGCCGGTGACGGATTGGACGGCGGCGACGATGCGCTCCATCGTCGCGCCGGCTTCGCCGACCAGCTCGGTGCCGGTGGCGACCTTGTTCACGGAATCGTCGATCAGCGCCTTGATTTCCTTGGCCGCCGCCGCCGAACGGTGCGCCAGCGTGCGCACTTCGGTGGCGACCACGGCAAAGCCGCGCCCCTGCTCGCCGGCGCGCGCCGCTTCCACCGCCGCGTTCAGCGCCAGGATGTTGGTCTGGAAGGCGATGCCGTCTATCACGCTGATGATGTCGACGATCTTCCTGGCCGAGTCGTTGATCTCGCCCATGGTGCGCACCACGTTGGCCACCACCGCGCCGCCTTCGACGGCGATCTGCGAGGCGGACGCGGCCAGCGTATTGGCCAGTCGCGCGCTCTCGGTGTTTTGCTTGACGGTGGCGGTCAGCTCCTCCATCGACGAGGCGGTTTCCTCCAGCGAGCTGGCCTGCTGCTCGGTGCGCGAGGACAGGTCCAGGTTGCCGGCCGCGATCTCGGTGGCCGCGGTGACGATGGCATCGGCGCCGCCGCGCACCTGGCCGACGATGCCGGCCAGGCTGTCGCGCATGGCCTGGATCGCGAACAGCAGGCTGCGCTGGTCGCCGCTGCGGGTGGCGATGGGAACGGCCAGGTCGCCGGCGGCGATCCGGCTGGCGATGCCGGCCACGTGCGCCGGTTCGCCGCCCAGCTGGCGCAGCAGCTGGCGCGAGATCAGCGCCGCCGCCGCCACGCCGATGGCCAGCGACAGCAGGCCCAGCACGATGGCGAAGTTGCGCGCCTCGACGTAGGTGGCGTCCGCTTTCAGGCGGCCTTTTTCCATCGCTGCGCTCTGGTGCGCGATCAGCGCGTCCAGGCTGTTCATATAGGCCAGTTGCAGGCCGGGCATCTGCGTCAGCATGCTGTCGACGGCGCCGTCGAAGTCGTCGGCGCGGCGCTTGCGCATCACTTCATCGAGCGCCGCCTCGTAGGGCGCGCGCGTGGCTTGCACGGCCGCGAACAGCTGGCGTCCGGTTGCGGACTTGACCATGGTGCCCAGCGTTTGCGTGCCGGCGTCGATTTCCTTGCGCTGGTCGGCGATGACCGCCAGCTCCTTGGCGGCCGCGGCGTCGTCGTGGATCAGCAGCGCGTTGCGCAGCGCGCGGGCGCTCGTGTTGTTGTGGTTGAGGATGGTCTGCGCCAGCGCCACCTTGGTGTAGTTTTCCGTGACGATGGCGTCGGTGCCGTCGTTGAGCCTGCCGAGGCTGGCGATGTTTTGCACGCTGGCGATGGCCAGCATCAACAGGATGGCGCCGAAACCCAGGCCCAGCCGGGTACTTACTGTGAGATGCTTGATGTTCATGGTGTGATTCTGTTTCTCGTGAAAACATGCGTTCCGCTGCGCGGAGCAGGGCGCGTTGGCGGGTGCGGGGCCAGGGAGGGCTGGCGATCGCGGGGATGGGGCGGTCGCCGTGCTTCAGGTTGTGGGCCGTGAATATACATTAAGATTTGTTGCATGGCAATAAATCGGCTGCATGGCGGAGGCGTCATGCTATGATCGAAACTCCTGTTTCTTGCGAAATAAACTACTCATGGCCCATCGATCACGCCGCTGGCTGTGTGCCGGATTGTTGATGCTGACCTTGGCCGGGACGGTCGCGGCACAGCAAACCAGCTTTACCTTCGGCGTGGTGCCGCAGGAGTCGGCCTCGCAGCTGGCCGCCAACTGGACGCCGGTGCTGACGGCCCTGTCCGAAAGGGCCGGCGTCAAGATCAGCTTTGCGACGGCGCCCGACGTGCCCACCTTCGAGCGCCGCCTGGCGGCCGGCGAGTACGATTTCGCCTATATGAACCCGTATCATTTCGTGGTCTACAACGCCAGGCCCGGCTATCAGGCGCTGGCGCGCGCCAAGGGCGAGCGTCTGCGGGCCTTGGTGGTGGTGCGCAAGGACAGCCCGCTGCGCGACCTCAAGGAGCTGGCGGGCGCCACGCTGGCCTTCCCGACGCCGGCCGCGTTCGGCGCGACGCTGCTGGTGCAGGCCGAGTTGCGGCGCCTGGGCGTGGCGCACAAGGCCGCCTTCGTCAAGTCGCACAATTCGGTCTACCTGGGCGTGACCAAGGGCTTGTATCCGGCCGGCGGCGGCGTGCCGCGCACGCTGGACCTGCTCGATCCCCACGTCTCGCGGGAGCTGCGGGTGCTATGGGCCAGCCAGCCCTACACCACACACGCCATCGCCACCCGCCCCAAGCTGGACCCGGCGGTGCGCCAGCGCGTGCTGGCGGCGATGATGCGGATGAACATGGATCCGCAGCAGCTGAGGCTGTTGGCCGAGATCGGCTTCGTCGGTTTCGAGCCGGCCCAGGACCAGGATTGGGACGATGTGCGCCGCCTGGCGATCTCGCCGGCGGAAGCCCGGATCCAGGAATAAGGTATGCGCCTGGCCCTGAGCTTCCGCGCCAAGACCATCCTCGGCATTGCGCTGATCGAAGCGCTGCTGCTCGGCATCCTGGTGTTCAGCGTGCTGCATTTCCTGCGCGAGTCCAACGAGCAGCAGGTGTTGCGCCACGCGCGCGTGACGGCCGAGACCTTTGCCGCCATGTCGCGCGACGCGGTGATCAGCCATGACCTGGAAGGCCTGCAGTCGTTCGCGCGCCAGCTCAGCAGCACCGAGGGCACGCTGTACGCCCAGGTGCTCGACGCCGACCAGCGCGTGCTGGTGGAGGCGGGCCTGCCTGAGGCGCTGGCCAAGCCCTTCGTGCCGCACGCCTCGCTGGCCGAGGCCAGCGACGGCATGTTCGCCATCGGCAGCCCGGTGGCGGTGGCCGGCGTCAACTACGGCAGCGTGCGGGTGGGCCTGGACGTCGCCAGCCTGGAGCGGACGCTGGCGGAGGCGCGGCGCTGGAGCCTGGGCCTGGCCGCGCTGGAAATGACGCTGGTGGCGCTGTTCTCGCTGCTGCTGGGACGCTATCTGATCCGGCAGATCGCGCAGTTCACGCGCGGCGCGCAAATGATCGCGGCCGGCCAGCTGGGCGGCCAGCTGGAGGTGGTGGGCGACGATGAGATCGCCCAGGCCACGCGCGCCTTCAACCACATGTCGCAAGTGATACTGCAGGGGCGCGAGACGCTGGAGGCGCGCGTGCGCGAACGCACCGAGGAGCTGTTGCGCGAGCGCGACGCGGTGCTGGTCGAGCGCAACCGGGCCGAGACCGCCACGCGCGTCAAGAGCCAGTTCCTGGCCACCATGAGCCATGAGATCCGCACGCCGATGAACGGCATCCTCGGCATGCAACACCTGCTGCGGCTGACGGAGCTGAGCGTGCAGCAACGCGATTATGTCGACAAGACCTATGCGGCGGCGCATTCGCTGCTGGGCATCCTCAACGACATCCTGGATTTTTCCAAGGTTGAAACCGGCAAGCTGGTGCTGGAGCGGGTGCCGTTCAACCTGGAGCTGATGTTGCGCAACCTGGCGCTGATCCTGGGCACCAGCGTGCAGGACAAACCGGTCGAAGTGCTGTTCGACCTCGATCCGGCGCTGCCGTCCGATGTGCTGGGCGACCAGTTGCGGCTCAACCAGGTGCTGGTGAACCTGGCCGGCAACGCCGTCAAGTTTACCGAGCGCGGCTCGGTGGTGGTGGGCGTGCGGCTGCAATACGGCGACGCCGAGCAGGTGCGGCTGCATTTTTCGGTGCGCGACACCGGCATCGGCATCGCGCCGGAGCAGCAGGGCAGCATCTTCGATTCCTTCACCCAGGCGGAGAGTTCGACCACGCGGCGTTTCGGCGGCACCGGCCTGGGCCTGGCCATCAGCCAGCGGCTGGTGCGCCTGATGGGGGGCGAACTGCGGGTCGACAGCGCACCCGGCGTCGGCAGCACTTTCTCGTTCTCGGTGGCGTATGGACGGCTGACGCCGGGCGCGGCGCGCGCGCCGCTGCCGCTGAAGGCGCTGGTGGTCAGCGCCAGCGCGCAGTCGCGGCAGCTGTTGCAAGCGATGATCGCCGGCTTTGGCGGCCAGGCGGACGGGGTCGGCGACATGGCGGCGGCGCAAGCCTTGATGGGCGGGCAGCCCGCGTATGGGCTGGTGTTGCTCGACGGCGTGGACAGCTGGGACGATGCGGCGCGCCTGCGCCGGCAGGCGGCGGCGCCCTTGGTCGCGCTGGCCAACGCCGAGGCCACGCATGAGCTGCATCAGCGCATGCGCCAGGACACAGGCGTGCTGAACCAGGTTCTGATGAAACCGCTGACGCCGGCCATGTTGTACGAAGCGCTGCGCCGCATCGGGCCGGCGGACGGCAGCGGCGACGCGCCGCCGGCGGAGACCGCGGCAGCGGTGCCCGACGCGGCGACGCCGACGCGGCGGCTGGCCGGGCTGCGGTTGTTGCTGGTGGAGGACAATCCGCTCAACCAGCAGGTCGCCAGCGCGCTGCTGCAACTGGAAGGCGCCGAGGTGGACGTGGCCAACAACGGCCGCGAAGGGGTGGACCAGGTGCTGGGCGGCCCGGCCTACGACGCGGTGTTGATGGATATGCAAATGCCCGTCATGGACGGCAACGAAGCCACCCGCCTGTTGCGCGCGCAGGGCTACAGCGGCCTGCCGATCCTGGCGCTGACCGCCAACGTGCTGGAGGCCGAGCGCGACGAATGTCGCGCCGCCGGCGTCGACGACTTCATCGCCAAGCCGATCGAGTTCGAAAACATGGTGGTCACGGTGGCCAGATACTGCGCCCCGGCGGTCCAGCGCGCCTGAATATTTTGCGGCCGATGCTCCTGTGGGAGCGATTCCACTCTACACTTGGCATTCTGTTCACTTTGCCAAGGTTGATGGATTTTTATGAACGCCAACTCTTCCCGTCTGGATGTGATCGATGCCTTGCGTGGCTTTGCCATCGTCTCGATCATGCTTTTGCACAATATCGAACACTTCGATTTCTACTTTGTTCCGGCCGGATTGCCGCCCTGGCTGGTGGCGGTGGACAAAACCATCTGGGATAGCCTGTTTTTCCTGTTTGGCGGAAAGTCTTACGCGATCTTCGCGCTATTGTTCGGAATGACGTTCTACATCCAGGATCACAACCGCTCCTTGCGCGGCCAGGACTTCCGCGGCCGGTTTGCCTGGCGCATGCTGTTGCTGCTGGGTTTCGGCCTGTTCAATTCCATGTTTTATCACGGCGATATACTCAGCATTTACGCCGTGCTGGGACTGGCCCTGATCCCGGTGGCGCGCTTGCGCAATGGCGTGGTATTCGGCATCGCGGTGTTCTTATTGCTGCTGCCGCAGGCCTGGCTGGAATTCTTCCAGGCCTTGCCGCATCCCGACGAGAAACTCGCCGATCCCGCTTCCTGGGCCTATTTCGGCCGCGCCGAAAAATATATGGCGCATGGTTCTGCATTCGACGTGTGGAGCGGAAATTTAACCAACGGGAAAATCGGCGTGATCCGCTGGAGTTGGGAAAACGGCCGCGTATTGCAGATCCCCGCATTATTCATGCTGGGCATGCTGGCCGGCCGCTTAGCGCTGTTTATTCAATCCGGAGCAAACCGGATATTCTGGCGCAAAACCTTGCTGATTGCGGTGCTGGCGTTTATTCCATTGTATCTGTTGAAGACCTCACCCGATGCCTGGCATATCGGCGCGGCGGTGCGCCGGCCGTTATTGGTGATGCTTACTTCATGGTCGAACGTGGCGTTCATGGTGGTGCTGGTATCCGGCTTTACGCTGCTGTCTTATTCCGGTAAATGGCTGGGGATATTCTCGCCGCTGGGCCGCATGAGTTTGACCAGTTATGTGGTGCAATCCATCGTCGGCACCTCGATTTATTATGGTTACGGCCTGGGGATGTATCGCTACACCGGCGCCAGTTTCGCGCTGGCGATAGGAGTGACGCTGGCGCTGCTGCAAAGACAGTTCAGCGTGTGGTGGCTGGGCCGTCACAAGCAGGGGCCGCTTGAAACGCTGTGGCACAAAGCCACATGGATCGGTTCTCATAGTGGGGCCGTGCCAAATATTGGCGCGAATATACCAAAAAGCAGCTTGTGAAGGGCGGCCGGCGACGGCGGCCATTCAAGCTCTTATTCGTCGTCGGGAGCGATCCATTGAATGCGGCCATGCCCGGCCTCATTCAAGCGGTGGATCAGTTGCGCGGCTGCGCTGTCGGCAAGGCTGAATTCGAACTGCACGTGGTCGGAATGGACGACATTATCGAGGGTGGCGCCGGCCAATTCAATTTCGCGCCTGACCATGCCTTCCATCGCATAGGGCGCGGTGCAGGTCAGGTAGTGCAGCTTGATAATCGCGATTTTCTCGGACTTTAATAATGCCTGGGCGACGCTGTCGGTGTATGCACGCACCAGTCCGCCAGCGCCTAATTTAACACCGCCGAAATAGCGGACCACGGTGGCTAATACCCCTTCGAGATCCTGGTGGCGTAAAACGTCGAGCATGGGGCGGCCGGCGGTGCCGCTGGGTTCGCCGTCATCGACTGCCGCCGATTGGCCGCCGGCTAATAATGCCCAGCAAACGTGGGCGGCGCCCGGATGTTGCGCCCATAATTCGGCCACCACTTTTTGCGCGGCGCTCCGATCCGTCATCGGCTGGACGCAGGCAATAAAGCGGCTTTTTTTAATCAGCAATTCGTGGTGAACGGCGGCGGCGAGGGAGAAGGGCATGGCGGGGATTTCTGGCACGGCGGTGGTATAAACCGGCCTATGGTGCCAGAAAACCGGGGGAAAGACAAAAGCGTGCTTAGCGATTGCTGATTTTCAGGCCGTCGCTATCGGTGAAATTGCCGAGGATGACGATAATGAAATCGATCAGCGCCCAGATGCCAAAGCCGCCGAAGGTGAGCAGCATTAAGATGCCGGTGCCGATCTTGCCGACATAGAAGCGATGCACGCCCAGTACGCCCAGGAAAAAGCACAGCAGCACGGTGACGACGTAATCCTTGTCCGAGCGCGGGCCGGAGGCGGCATGTTGCGGCGCGCCGCAATGTGGGCACGTCGGTGCTGTTTCGTGAATTTCTTTGCCACAACCGCGGCAGAATACCATGCCCATGTTTTCCCTTTTGTTTGATCTAATTGTTGTAGGCTGCTTGCCTAGGCGGAATATTATAGGTGGGCAGCCGGCTTGGCTTTCTCACCAACTGTAACGATCTGCTAAAATTCCAGCCCACCTACCCGAGTATCCCACATGAGCAATTCCTCCCCAGCGCCGCACCACAACGCCACCGACAGCGACCACGGGGAAGACGACGACCTGATGCGCAAGCTTGGCCTGAGCGCCAAAGGGGTGCTGCTGGCGCGCCAGGAAGGGCGCGTGTTCCTGCGCCTGAGCGGGGTGGTCGATTATGCAGGATTGCGGGTAGCCTACGACCTGGTGCCGGCGCAGGGTGTGCTGGCCAAAGCGTCCAAATGGCGCAAGATGGACGCCGATACCCGCTCCCAGCTGCTGCTGGAACGCGCCAGCGACGCCGTCGGCGCCGAGTTGCGCGGCTACGTCAGCGCCTTCGTGCAGGAAATGGCGGACGCCTGCGACGACTGCGGGCTGGACCCCCAACCCTTCCTCGGCGCGCTGGCGGAGATGCAGATCTCCGAGCCGGCCGGCGTCGTGTTCGACCGCATCCGGCAGCGCCTGGAGCACGCGGTCGAGCGCGACATGGAAGAGCAGCACGCCGAACGCACGCGCCAGAGCATCAACCTGGCCGAATATCCGGCCTCGTTCGACGTGGCGCGGCGCATGAAGCGCCGTTTCATCGCGCTGCTGGGCCCGACCAATTCCGGCAAGACCCACCAGGCGATCGAAGCGCTGGCCAAGGCGCCCAGCGGCGTCTATTTGGCGCCGCTGCGTCTGCTGGCGCTGGAGAACTACGAGCGCCTGCAGGCGATGGAAGCGCACGGCAAGCCGCTGGCGGTCAGCCTGGTGACGGGCGAGGAGCGCCGCCTGGTGGCCGGCGCCACCCACGTGGCCAGCACGGTCGAGATGCTCGACACCCGTACGCCGGTCGACGTGGCCGTGATCGATGAAATCCAGATGCTGGCCGACCGCGACCGCGGCTCGGCCTGGACCGCCGCCATCTGCGGCGCGCCGGCCCAAGTGGTCTACCTGGTGGGCGCGCCGGAAGCGCGGCGCGCCATCGAGGTGCTGGCGGAGCGGCTGGAGTGCGAGCTGGAAGTCCACGTGCTCAAGCGCAAAGGCCCGCTGTCGGTGGAGCCGAGCGCCGTGCGCAAGCTGAGCAACCTGCGGCGCGGCGACGCCGTGATCTGCTTCTCGCGCCGCGAGGTGCTGATGTGGCGCGACATGGTGACCGAGCTGGGCCTGGCGGTGGCCACCGTCTACGGCAATCTGTCGCCCGAGGTGCGGCGCGCCCAGGCGCAGCGCTTCCGCGACGGCGCCGCCGACGTGGTGGTGGGCACGGACGCCATCGCGATGGGCTTGAACATGCCGATCGCGCGCATCGTCATGACCACCTCGGTCAAGTACAACGGCTATGAAGAGGAAGAGATCCCGGCCGCGCTGGCGCGCCAGATCGCCGGCCGGGCCGGGCGCTTCGGCGTGCACGAGGAAGGCCTGGTGGCCGGCTACGACAACGAGACCCACAACGTGATCCGCTCGCTGCTGAAGGAAAAGCCGGTGCCGCTGAAGACCACCGGCTTCGCCGTGGCGCCGACGCTGGAGCACCTGCACCGGATTTCGTCGGTGACCAACGAGCATGGCCTGGCCAAGCTGCTCAAGCGCTTCGTGCACAACATCGATGTGCCGGACGGCTTCTTCTACCCGCGCATCACCGAGGACCAGTTCGAGCGCGCGGCCTGGCTCGATACGCTGGAGCTGACGGTGGCGGAGAAGTTCGCGCTGTCGCTGGTGCCGATCTCGTCCAAGGTGCCGTCCTTGCAGCGCGCGTGGGAGCATTGGGCGACGGCGCTGGCCGCCAAGAAGATCACGCCGATCAAGGCGGAGCCGGCGCCGCTGCACTACATGTCCTTGCAGGAGGTGGAAGATGCCTGCCGCCTGTATTCGGCCTACGCGTGGCTGGCCTACCGGCAGCCGGAGTTCTTTCCCGATACGGAACGGGCGCAGCTGCTGTCGCGCCAGGCTTCCGAGCGCGTCGACGCGATGCTGCAGGACCAGAATACCGCCCTGCGCAAGCGCCAGCCGAAGAAGTTCCGGCGCTAACGATGAACAAGCACAGCGCGGGCGAACGCATAGACGCCATCGATATCCTGCGCGGCGTCGCGCTGTTCGGCGTGCTCATGGTGAATTTGGTGCTGGAGTTCCGGGTATCGATTTTCCAGCAGTTCGTGGCGCCCGATCCGGGCCTGGGCATGCTGGATAAACTGCTTGAAGGATTGGTGCGCGTCGGCTTCGAGATGAAGGCCTTCGCCGTGTTTTCCTTCCTGTTCGGCCTGGGACTGGCGGTGCAGTTCGAGCGGCTGTCCCGGACCGGGCGGCCATTTTATTGGCTGGCGCGGCGGCTGGGCGTGCTGCTGATGTTCGGCCTGGTGCACCTGCTGCTGGTCTGGAACGGCGATATCCTGACCGAATATGCGCTCGGCGGCCTGCTGGTGCTGCCCTTGCTGGCCGCGCCGGTCTGGGCGCTGGCGCTGGCGGCGGCCGGCATGTTCGCGCTCTACCTGTTCATCGGCGTGGTGCCGGTCGGCATACCGTGGCCGGATCCGGCGTGGTTTCAGCAGCATGTCGCGCTGGCCAACCAGGTCTATGCGTCGGGTAACTATGCCGAGATATGCCGCTTCAGCTTGAATGAACTGCCGTATCTGCTGCCCTTGCACCTCTATGTCATCCCGAGGACGCTGGCCTTGTTCCTGCTGGGCGCGCTCGCGTGGCGGACCGGCGTGATGCAACGGCCGGGCGAGCACCTGCGCCTGTGGACCGGCATCGCGGTGATCGGCCTGGCAGCGGGGGCGGCGTTATGCAGCCTGGATGTGGCGACCGGCGTCGGCCAGACGCTGCTGGCCGCCGGCTATGCCGCGACGGTGATTTTGTTGACGCAACGCGGGCTGCTGCGCAGCTTCGCGCCGCTGGGCCGGATGGCCTTCACCAATTACATCGCCCAATCGCTGATTTTTGGCGGCATCTTCTTCGGCTACGGACTGGGGCAGTTCGGCAAGCTCGGCGCCGCGCCGGTGTTCCTGCTCGGCATAGCCGTGTATGTGGCGCAGATGGCGCTGAGCGCCTGGTGGCTGCGGCATTACCGCTTTGGCCCGCTGGAGTGGCTGTGGCGGACGCTGATGTATGGGACCGTGCAAGCCATGCGAAAGAAGTAATACCTCAAAGAAATACGCGGATTCTCACCAAGCTGGCGCCATCAATCAGCCAAGCTCGGCTATCATGGCGGCCGGTCGGCATACGCTGGAAGTTTAGGGATAGGGATGAATGTAGCAAGGGCAGGGGCTGGCGCGGAAGTAGCGGTCCAGCCGCAGTTTGGTTTGATTAATCTGTTGAAAGCTGGTGCGGCGCAGTTGATTGTTTTGCATCATTTGGCATTTTATGGGCCGATGGCCGATCACGTGCGGCCGCTGTTGCCGGCATTGATAGATGGTCTGAGCGGCAGTGCGCGCATCGCCGTGCAAGTATTCCTCGTCATCAGCGGCTTCCTGCTGGCTAAATCGCTGTCGCCTGCCGGCCAGTCCGGCCTGTCCGATCCGCTGGGTGCGATCTGGCGGCGTTACACCAAGCTGGCGCCGCCGTTCATGGCCGCCACCTTGGTGGCCGCCGTCGCGTCCTACTGGGCCGGCAACTGGATGACGCATAGTTCGATCTCCGCGCCAGCCACCCTGAGCCAGCTGAGCGCCCACGCGCTGCTGCTGCACGGCGTGCTGGGCTACCCGTCCTTGTCGGCCGGCGCCTGGTATGTCGCCATCGATTTCCAATTATATGCAGTCACCGC
Source organism: Duganella sp. GW822-FHT06D06 (assembly GCF_058799615.1). Lineage (NCBI taxonomy): Bacteria > Pseudomonadati > Pseudomonadota > Betaproteobacteria > Burkholderiales > Oxalobacteraceae > Duganella > Duganella sp. GW822-FHT06D06. The sequence continues at coordinate 46,140 of NZ_JBXALQ010000020.1, read as the reverse complement.
CCTGGTGCTGTGGCTGGCCGGCCGCGCCTCCGGTCGGCGCCGGATGCCGTGGCTGATGCCGGCCTTGACGGCCTTGGGCGTCACGCTGTCGCTGCTGTATTTCAACCTCGATGCCGACTGGGACAACTGGGCGCCGTATTTCTTCGGCAGCTATGGCCTGGGCATGCTGGCGTGGTGGGCCAGCGACCGCTGCCGCACGCCGGGCGCCGTCGCCCTGCTGCTGGCGATGGCGGCGTTGCCGGCGGCGGCGGCCTTGTTCCTGGACTTCCGCAGCCGCATCGCGCTGGCGCTGGTGGTCGCTTGCCTGCTGTATTTGTTCGGTCGCGTTGAAACGGTGGCGACCGGCCGCGCCTGGGCCGTCGTCAACCGCCTGGGGCGGATATCGTATTCGGTGTTCCTGATCCACTTCCCGGTCTGCCTGCTGGTCAACGCGGCGTTCAGCCGGTTTGCCCCGGCCGGACCGGCCTGGCAGGGGCTGGGCATGCTGCTGGCCTGGGCCGCCAGCCTGGCCGCCGGCGCCGCGTTCTTCCGCTGGGTGGAGGCGCCGCTGGGACGTGCTGTCCAGTTCGCTTCCGGGAAGATCGGCCTGCGTCCCTTGGCCGCCTAGTTCAGCGTCGTTTTCAATGCTTTGGTGACGGCATCGGCGATGTCGTCCTGCACCATCAACAGGTCGTCGACCGGCTTGTCATAGGTTTCCGACCAGATGATGAAGCCGTTGTCGGCCTTCATCAGGCGCGCCGCGACCCGCAAGGTGTTGCCGGATTTGCGCACGCTGCCGTCCAGGATGTAGGCGACGCCCAGCCTGCTGGCGACGTCGGCCACCGCCATCTGCTTACCCTTGTAATAAAACGTGGCGCTGGGCGCCGGTACTTTCATGCCCGGTATCTTGCTGAACCTGCCGATCAGTTCCTCGGTCATGCCATCGGCAAAGGTCTCGTTGCGCATGCCTTCGGTCAAATCCGCAAACGGCAGCACGGCGATGGATTTCTGCGCCACCGCCGCTTGCGCCGCCGGGTGCGGCTCGTTCGCCAGCGTATTGTGCAGCCAGAAAACGATGCCGACCACGATGGGAACGCACGCCGTCAGCAGGAAAACCAGGCGGCCGCGCGCGGCGGCGGTCGGCGGCGCAGGGCGGGGCGGAGCCGGGCTGGCTGCCGGTTCGCGCCACGGGCTCACGGTCGCCACCAGCCGGTAACCCTGGCGCGGCACGGTGACGATGTAGGCAGGTTGCTTGGGATCGTCGCCCAGCACGCGGCGCAGCGATGCAATCGCCTGGTACACCGAATCCGGCGTGACGATGACGCCCGGCCAGACCTGGCTCAGCAGCTCATCGGCGCTGACGATCTCGCCGGCACGTCCGGCCAGGCAAAGCAACAGGCGCATGGTGCGTTGATCGAGCCGCACGGTTTCGCCATCCCGGCCGATCTCGCCCACGGCGGGATCGACGCACCAGGCGCCGACGCGTAGCTTGGCAGCCGCTGAAGTTTCCATTGTGCTCCGATATTTTTGTATTTTTGACAGGGTTGGATTATAGCGCGGGCGCCTGCGGGGCTTTTCAGCGAATTTCAGAACGATTTCAGGCCGATTTCAGGCCAAATTCAGGACTTTCGGCCGGGCCGCTTGCATTGTGATGGCTCCCCACACATGAAGGAGTATCCAATGAAATACCTGTTGCTGCCGCTGTTCTCGCTGTTCACCCTGCCGGCTTTCAGCGCCGAGACGCTGACGATCGATCCCAACCACAGCGCGGTCGTTTTCAGCTGGGATCATCATGGGTTTACCAACCCGGTGGCCCGTTTCGAGAAAATCGAAGGCAAGCTGGTGCTGGATGAGGACTTGAGCAAGTCATCGGTCACGGTGAAGCTGGCGGTGGACGGCATCCACACCGCCGTCGCCGCCCTCGACCGGCAACTGGTGGGCGCGGAATTTCTCGATGCCGCCGCCTTCCCCGACATCACGTTCCAGAGCACCAAGATCGTCAAGGGGCCGATGGACAGCCTCAAAATCAGCGGCAACCTGTCGGTGCATGGCGTGACCAAGGCCGTGGTTCTCGACGGCAAAATCAACAAGATCAAGCGCGACCCGAAGGGGAAGGAGACCGAAGCCGGTTTCGAGGCCATGGTCAAGCTGAATCGTGCCGATTTCGGCGTCAACAAATATTTCCCGAACACGGCGCGGGAGCTGACTGTCCACATCACCCTGGGCGCGAATTCGGAGGGATAACGACAAAAAAAAACCGCCAGCCTGAACGCGCTCAGATCGCGCTCAGTGCCGACGGTTTTTTTGCCGGAACGGTGCGGCGTTCAGACTGCCTGACGCTCGCGGCGGCGGGCTGCCACGCCTATCAAGCCGATGCCGCCCAGCAGCATGGCGTAGGTTTCCGGTTCTGGAACAGCCGTGACCATACCGGCGGTCACGAGACGCATGTTGTCGCAATTGTCGCACTCCCAGGAGCCGGCACCGGTGTTGAAATCGCCAAGCTGCACCGTCGTGCTGCTGGTTGCCGAGGTCAGTGGCGCATCGAAGCGCAGATTCAGGTAGGGTTGCGCCCACGGCGAGTTGTTGATGATGAGGAAGCTGTTAGGGCCGCTGACGTTGTTGCCGAAGAGGCTGCTCGACGCGGCGTCGTAGTGGAAGCCGCCGCGTATCGAGCCGGCGGTCGAGGTCAGGTCGAAGGACAGCAGGCCGCCGCTCACCGAGTCGGTGGCGAAGGTGCCGCTCAGGGTGCCGCCGTCATCGAAGGTGACGCCGGACAGGACCCATGCCTGGGTGTTCGCGTGGGCCGCCGAGCTCAGCAACATCGTTGCGGCGCATGCTGCAGCGGCCAAAAGTTTGACGATTTTCATGGTTCTTCCTGGTTGGTTTCTGGACTGGCGCCGGCTTGAATGACGGCGTTTTGATGGATTTTTATTGGTACACATGCAATTCAGTTTCCGATGGTATATGTTGCATGTCAAATAGTCTATTCATTTTCATAAATTTTATTTCAGCCATGAAATGAGTGTTGCGCGGCCGCGTCGCTAGCGGCGGCGCTGGTACAGATTGTTCAGCAGCAGCGCCGCGCCGGTACATGCCGCTCCCAGCAACTGGCCGGCTGCGATCGGCGTGCCGGCCAGCGCTTCCACCGCAAAGGCGGTCAGCGGCACCACGTCGAGGAACAGCACGCCATTGGTCGGCGTGATGATCTTGTTGCCCAGGTTCCAGCAGAGCACGGCCAGCACGCCGGCGACCAGCACCATGTACGCCAGATAGGGCAGCAAGGCCGGCAACTCCGCGAGCGCGGGACGAGGAATATAGCCCAGCGCTTGCAAGGCAAAGTCGGCGGTGAGGATGGTGGTCAGCCCCAGGCCGGTGGTGATCGCCGAATAGCGATAGCCGCTCCAGCCGGGAAAGAACGATGTGCCGAGCGTGTAGAGCGCCCACGATGCCGCCCCCAGCAGCAGAAAAGCCGCCGAGTCGCTGGCGACGCCCTGCTGCAGCAAGCTGCCCGGCGCGCCGCCGGATACCACCAGCAACACACCGTAGAACGACAGCCCGATACAGCCGAACGCCACCGCCGAAGGGCGCTTGCCCCGGATCGCCCAGTTCAGGACCAGCGTCAGCATCGGCGTGGTCGCGATCATCGCCGACGCGGACAGCGCGCCGGACTGCCCCGCCAACTGCTGGCCGTGAAAGATGAAGAAGCCGTAGCCGCAAAAGCCGCAGGAGCCCAGGGCCCAGGCCAGCACATAGCGTTCGCCGCGCAGCTTGAGCGCCGCGCCGCCTTCCTTGTACAACAGAATCGCCAGCATGATGGCGGCCGCCGCGCCGTAGCGAAACGCCGTGAAGTTAAACGGATCCATGCGCAGCAGGGCTTGCCCCATCACCGGAAACGATATTCCCCACGCCACCGCAGCGGTCAGGCACAGCGCCATGCCCTTCAAATATTCCTTACGCACAGCCTAGCCCCAAGAGTTCAGATGCCGCCGATTCTAGGGGTGGGCCGGTCGGTGGCGTAAGGTACAGATTGGGTACAATGCTCGATACTGTACTGGTACAAGGAGCGTGACAGATGCATCCATTCCACCGATCCGCCGTCGCCGGGGCAAGCGTGGTTGCGCAGGTGGTCGACTATTTTGCCGCGGCGATCGCGGCGCGCGAGCTCACGCCTGGCGCCCGGTTGCCGTCGATCAGAAGCTTCGCGCTGGCCGGCAGGATCTCCAAATCGACCGTAGTGGAAGCCTATGACCGGCTGGTGGCGCAGGGGCTGGCGGTGTCCCGCGCCAAGTCGGGATTTTTCGTCTCCACCCCGAGGCAGGTGCTGGAGATAGGCCGCGCACCCAGCGCACCGCAACGCAAGGTCGATGAATTCTGGATGCTGCGCAACGCCTTGCAGCTGCCGGGCGACGCCTTGCGTCCGGGTTGCGGCTGGCTGCCGCCCGACTACCTGAACGACGAGGGCATACGGCGCGTGCTGGGCACGCTGCGGCGGGAGCCGGGCGACGCGCTGACCTCCTACGGCGAACCGGCCGGCTACCGTGGACTACGCCAGCAGTTGCAACGCCACCTGGGCGGACGCGCCATCGAGGCGCCGCTGGAAGGGATCGTGTTGACGGACAGCGGCAGCCAGGCGCTCGACCTCGCCATCCGCCTGCTGGTGCAGGCCGGCGACACGGTGTTCGTGGACGACCCCTGTTATTTCAATTTCCAGGCCAGCCTGCGCGCGCACCGGGTCAACGTGGTCGGCATTCCGTTGACGCCGAGCGGGCCGGACATGCAGCAGTTTGAGCTGGAACTGGCCCGGCATAGTCCCCGGCTCTACATCACCAACGCGGTGCTACAGAATCCGACCGGCATTTCCTTTGCCGCCGCCGTGGTGCACCAGATATTGCTGCTCAGCCGCCAGCATGGCTTCGACATCATCGAGGACGACACCTTTGCCGACCTGGAGGAACGCCCTGCGGTGCGGCTCGCCGCGCTGGACCAGTTGCAACGGGTGATCTACATCGGCAGCTTTTCCAAGACGTTGTCGGGCGCGACGCGCTGCGGTTTTCTGGTTGCCAAGGCGGAATGGATAGAGGCCATCCTGGACTTGAAGCTGGCCACCACGTTTGGCAACAACGAACTATCGGCCCGGCTCATCTGCAAGCTGCTGCTCGACGGCAGCTACCGCAAGCACACCGAAGCGATCCGGCAGCGCTTGCGCAAGGCGGCGGTGTCGGTGCGCAAGCGGCTGCGCGACTGCGGCCTGGAACCATGGGCCGAGTCGGCGGGCGGGCCGTTTCTATGGGTGCAGGGATGGCCGGGCATGGACGCGTCGGCGATCGCCAGCGCGGGACTGGCGTCCGGCATTCTTTACGCGCCGGGCAATGTGTTCAGCGTCAACAACACCGCCGGCCATTGCCTGCGGTTTAACGTGGCCTACTCGCACGATCCGCGCATCTATGCGTTCTTGAAAAAACAGTTAAAGCTTGACGCTTAGCTGCACGGCCAGCGCGCGCGGCGATACCGGGATATCGAACGGCAGCGCCAGCCCCGGCGCCACGCTGGGTTCGCGGGCGTCGGCATTGAACAGGTTGCGCACGGTGGCGGAGACGGTCCAGCCGTGCGGCAGCGGGTGGGTGAGGGCGGCGTCCACGGTGCGGTAGTTGGCGATGGGCGCGCGCGCGTCGCCGGCCGCGCGACGACGGCCGGCGACCCAGTTCAGCTGCGGACTGAATTGCCAGCCCGGGACGATGGTCCAGTCCAGGCGGGTATTGGCATGATGGCGCGGCGCATAGCCGGGATCCCTGCCGGTGATCGAATCGTGGGCGTTCTGGCGCGCGTAGTTCGCTTGCCAGCGCAGGTACTGGTTCAGCTCCCAGGTCAGCTCGACTTCGCCGCCGTTGCCTTTCGTTCCGCCGCTGTTCTGGTAAGCGGCGCCCGGCGCCGGCGCCGGGTTCGGCACGGAGCGGATCAAGTCCTTCAGCGTGTAGCGGAACAGGCTGACGTTGATGGACAGGTCGGCGCGCGCCTGCCACGCCAGCGCCGCCTCGGTGGTGGTGATGGCCTCCGGCCGGACCTGCGGGTTGCCCATGTTGACCGGATTGATGCCGGTCTGTTCGTTGAAGCTGGGCGAGCGGAAGGCGCGGCCGTGCAGCAGCTTGACGGTGACGTTGAGGTCGGCGTCCCACACCAGCGCCAGGCGCGGATTGGTGGTGCCGCCGAAGTCGGAATAGTCGTCGTGCCGCACGCCGGCCGTCAGCGCCCAGTCGCGGGCGAACTGCCATTCGTCCTGCACGTAGACATAGTTGATCTTGCGGCGCTGGGGCCGGATGTGCGGCTGGAGGATGCCGTAGTCGATCACGGGACCGGTCGGTATCGGTATCCCCGCCGGGCTGATCAGGAAGTTCTTCAGGGTCTCGACCTGATACAAGTACAGATCGTCGTGGCCTGCCCCCACACGCAACGCATGCCGGTTCAAGCCGCTGTACGTGGCAAAGGCCGAGCTGCGCAGATTGCGCTCCCAACGGCCGGGCCCGCCGATCATGCCATTCGGGAACAGGTTGGCGCCGATGCGCGCGCCGGCCGGAAACAGCGCCAAGCCGTCGGGCGTCTGCTCGGTGAAAAACATATAGCTCAGCGAGCCGCCCACGCTCCAATCGTTGGCGAAGTCGGGCGCGGCCCATGACAGCTCGCTGGTCGCATAGCCGCTGCGCGGCTTGTGGTCGGGATCGAGCGCGGAGTTGACGCCGAGGCCGGTGCCAACGTTGCTGCGCCACTTCAGGTTGGTGCGCCAGCGCCAGCGCTGCCAGGACAGGTCGAGACTGCCGTCGTAGGCGTTGTAGCCCGTGTTCATCGGGCCGGGAGCCTTGCTGACGCGGGTGCCGAAGCGGCGGTCGTTGAGGGATTGCGCATCGGCTTCGATCAGCGTGCCGGCGCCCTCGGTGCGGCCCACTTGCAGATAGGCCGCGATGGACAGCTGGCCTTGCTTGTGGCCGTACTCCAGCCAGGCGTCGCGCGTGTCGAACGAGCCGACCCGCGCGCCGACGCGCAGGCCCGGCATCTGTTCCGCCGTCTTGGTGATGATGTTGACGACGCCGGCGAACGCATCGGCGCCATACAGGGCGGAACCGGGGCCGCGGATGATTTCGATGCGCGCCACATTGGTCAGCGGCATGCTGGCCCACATATTGCCCTTGTCGCCGTTGAAGTCGGTGTTCATGCGCAGGCCGTTGAGCAGGAACAGCACCTGGGGATTGGTGACGCCGCCCGCGCCGATGCCGCGGATGAAGTAGTTGGGCGCATACATGGTCGGCACGCGCGTGACGTGGATGCCGGCCACCGCCTCCAGCACGTGGTCCAGGTCGGTCGCCCCCATGGCGGCGATATCCTCGGCCGTGACCACCGAGGCGACGGCCGGCGCGCGGCGCAGCGGCTGGGTCGAACCGGTGGCCAGGCTGATGGCGGAACGGTCCATGCCGTACAGGGCCAGGTCCTCGTCCTCGGGCTGGGCGGCGGCCAGCGACGCCGGATGCCAGACCGTCAAAGCCAGGGCGACCAGCCAGGCAGGGCTGCGGTCGGTCGTGCGGGGGCGCAGGATATGGAACGGTTTCATCTTGGAAGTCGAGCAGCGGTAGAAACACCACAATACACGGCGCTTGGCGCTTTAACAATTAAGTGTTGTCAAAGTGCATCAGGAAGTTATGCTGGTTTCTGCTTGCAGAGGCGGGTGGATTAGTTGCAATTAAGTACTTATAAATATATTTCTTGCATTTGTTCTGAGGGTAGTGGTATCTTTCGGCATGTATTTAGGAAACTTTACTTCCAATTTAGCAATTTCATCCAGCCTGGTCAGACTATAAAATGAAAAACATCTTCAAAATCGCCTTGTTGAGCACCTGCTTTGTTGCCGTTGCGGCGCAGGCAGGGACTCCCGGTCCTGGCACTTCCACCGCCCAAGACGTCAAGTTGAATGCGGAAAAGGCTGACGACTACGAATTGGTCCAGAGAAGCCAGATCAACCCGATCCAATCGACCGACGGATTTGCCAACGCCTTCGTCAGCAGCTCCGGTACCGCAGCCAATGCCTGGACCCTGGCGGAGACTGTCGAATACAAGAACAACGCGTTGGTGCTTTCCGACAAGGCGCTGGGTGATGGTTTGAGCTTCTCCTTTACGCGGGGTAGCAGCACCAGCGGCACCTGGTCGGTCACGAACACGAACCTGACCAAGAACACCGTGGTCGATATGAGCTTGTCTTTCCACGCCGGCAACAACGTTGGCAGCTTCCTGTTCAACGACCAGGCTATCCTGGCCGGGCAGACGCTGACCGGCAACTGGGCCATCAAATGGCTCAATAACGCTGCGCAATCGAACAGCATCCCTGGCTTCTCGAATATCGGTTTCTATACCGGCCAGCGCTCGTTCACTTCGGCAGTGCCGGAGCCAGAGACCTACGGCATGCTGCTGGCAGGCCTGGGTTTGATGGGCATCGTCGCACGTCGCCGCCGCCAAGCAAAATAAGCGCTTGATGCAAAAAGAACGCCAGCTTCATGCTGGCGTTTTTTTTTGCGAACGAAGACGTGGCGGTGCGGCCGAATCCTGTTATATTGAATTTCTCTCTCCTCCTTGCCACCGGCCTGTTCGTCATCCAGCGCTGTTCGGCGCCAATCTGCGAGCCCGCTCGGCAGTCACGTACACCGCTACATCCATGCTGAGTTGCAATGCCCTGGAAGGCGTCCACGCGTACGACGGGTTTTGGCAACGGCGGATATGACCCTATCTCGCCTGCCGACGGAGGCAAGATATGACAGTGGTCGCTCCCACCATCCTGATCGTCGACGACGAAGCCCAAAACCGCCGCTTGCTGGCGGTGTTGCTGCGCCCTGAAGGCTACCAGACCGAAAGCGCCGCCAGCGGCGAGGAAGCGCTGAACGCGGTGGCCCATTCGGCCCCCGACCTGATCCTGCTCGACATCATGATGCCAGGCATCGACGGCTACCAGGTCGCCAGCATCCTGAAGGCCAACCCGGCCACCGCCAACATTCCCATCATCATGATCTCGGCACATGGCGAGCGTGGCGCCCGGCTTGCCGGGCTCGAAGCGGGCGCGGAGGAATTCCTGACCAAGCCGGTCGATCGTACCGAGTTGTGGCTGCGCGTGCGCAATCTGTTGCGGCTGAAGGCTTTCGGCGACTTGCAAGAGCATAGCTTCGTGCTGGAGCAACTGGTCGCGGCACGCACCGCCGATCTACAGCGCTTCCGCACCGCGATGGACGCCACCGCCGATGCCATCATGCTGGTCAGTCGCGACTCGCTGCGTTTCATCGAGGTGAACGCCACCAGTTGCAGAATGCTCGGCTACACGCGCGAGGAAATGCTGGCGCTGGGGCCGGTAGCGCTGGGCGCGGTCACGCGCGACGAGCTGACGCACGTGTACGATAACGTCATCGCCGGCCAGGTCAGCAAGAAATTGAGCGAAACGGCGCTGCACTGCAAGGACGGCTCGTTGATCCAGGTGGAGGTGAGCCGCCAGGCCATGATATCCGGGGACGACTGGATCATCGTCAGCGTGGTGCGCGATATCACCGAACGGAAGCAGGCGCAGCAACGGCTTCAGCACCAGGCCAACCACGACGCCTTGACCGGCCTGCCGAACCGTACCTTTTTCTACGAGACGCTGCGCAAGACCATCGCCTTGGCCAGCCAGCAAGGCTGGAAGGTGGCGGTGATGTTCATCGACCTCGACCACTTCAAGAACGTCAACGACACCCTGGGCCATGCCATCGGCGACGAACTGCTGATCCAGTTCAGCAATCGCCTGATGACCTGCGTGCGCATGCGCGACACCATCGGACGGCTGGGCGGCGACGAGTTCGGATTGATACTGGTGATGGAGCAAGGCCACTCGGGCGCGGCCCAGGTCGCCACCAAGATCCGCGACGCGCTCAATCCGCCGTTCAACCTGCAGGGTTACGAAGTGATCATGACGGCCAGCATAGGCATCACGATCCACCCGGACGATGGGGACGATCCCGACGCCTTGATCAAGTATGCCGACACCGCCATGTACCAGGCCAAGCACGCCGGCCGCAACACCTACCGTTTCTTCACCGCGCAAATGAATGCCGACGTCCTGCAACGCCAGGACCTGGAGAGCGCGCTGCGCAAGGCCATCGAGCGCGAGGAGTTCGAGCTGCATTACCAGCCCAAGGTATCGCTGACCACCGGCGCCGTGGTCGGGCTGGAGGCGTTGCTGCGCTGGGCCAGGCCCGGTCATGGACTGGTTGCGCCGGCGCTGTTCATCCCGGTGCTGGAGGAGAGCGGCCTGATCGTTCGGGTTGGCAGCTGGGTCATCGCGACCGCCTGCCGCCAGATCAAGGCGTGGCGCCAGGGCGAGGTTGGGCCGATGCAGGTCTCGGTCAACGTCGCCGCGCGCCAGTTCATCGAAGGCGACCTGGAAGCCGATGTCGCGCGCGCCCTGGCCGACAACGACCTGCCTGCCGGGCTGCTGGAACTGGAGCTGACGGAAACGTCGCTCATGGTCAACACCGAGCGCACCATCCTGTGCCTGCGCAACCTGCGCGAGCGTGGCGTCAAGGTGTCGATCGACGACTTCGGCACCGGCTACTCCAGCCTGGCCTATCTGCGCCGTTTTCCGATCGATAAACTGAAGATCGACATCGCCTTCATCCGTGACGTGACCAGCAGCCCCGACGACGCGGCCATCGTGCTGGCCATCATCACGATGGCGCACAGCCTGAACCTGATGGTGATCGCGGAGGGCGTCGAGACGCAGGCCCAGCAAGGTTATCTGCTGCGCCACCAGTGCGACCAGATCCAGGGGTATCTGGTCAGCCGTCCTTTGCCGGCCGCGCAGATCACCCAGCTGATGATGCTGCGCAAGACGCTGGATCCGCTGGTGAAGCCGTGTATGGCGCGGCAGGCCTTGCTGATCGTGGACGACGACCCATTCATGCGCGAACTACTGGCAACCGAACTGGGTGGCGAGCAATACAGTGTGCTGCTGGCCCAATCGGCGGCGCAGGCGTTCGAGCTGCTGGCTCAGCATGAAGTTCATGTCATTCTGTGCGACCAGAGCATGCCGGAGATGGCGGGCACGGAGTTCCTGGACAAGGTGAGAGCCATGTATGCGGACACGTTCAGGATAGTCTTGTCCGGCGAGACCAACCTGGAAGACATGATGGCTGCCGTCAACCGGGGATCGGTCGATCGCTTCTACACCAAGCCGTGGGCCCACGAGGAGCTGCTGGGCAGCATCAGGCAGGCGTTCCTGCACCCGCGCCTTAAACCCGCTACATCAAGCGCAGAAGTGGCTGGCTCTTGAGTGGTTGGCGTTGATTAAGCGTCCGTGCCAGTTGAATGGTCCTGCGGTGGTTTATTCTCTGTTTGTGATGTCTCGGGTAGCGGCCGGCCGGATATTTGGAACATGCGGAAGAACGTAAACGGCCGGCTCACCCCCAGAGGATCCGAGATGATGGGAAGTGTGAATTTTTTTTCAGGGAATAGCTTGAGCGTCCAGTCTATCCCGCCGAAGAAACGGAAGTGAACGGTATCAGGTTGCGTCAGATCCAGATCCGAAAATATGCCGGTTGAGTACATGAAGACCATACGAGCCGAATCCATGACGTTTAAGTTCTCGTCCAGAAGATAGATGCTGAGGCCGTCTTCAAAAGGGACGTCGTCGGTCAGGAAAAGCAGAACGTATTTGTTCCACCTTAGTGCGGCTTCAAACACCGCGCCGTCGAGGACTTTTCCGGTCGGTACTCCAGCAACCACGATTTCACTCGTCGGCACGGTGTCTGACGTCGATGGTGTGACTACCCGAATAGAGTAGTCAGGAGCATGGAACAATTTCATGACAGTCCTACCAGATATAACCTGTACCAAATGCTGCAAGCGCGCCGCCTACAAACGCTCCCACTGTAACGCAAACTGGGGCGGCTGGACCGCATGCTAAGCCGGCGACTGCACCACCAGCGACTCCACCGGCGACGCTTGCGCCGTTGATTGCAAGTTCCTTCTGAAACGCGGTAACCTTGTTCGATGAAGTCGCTATTTTGTAAGTGGATAAGGCTACTGCAAGGAAAATCACACTACGTCCAGCATAAGTAAGGCCCGTCATTGCGCGAGTGACGTGAGCATTTGATTTGCCAGCCGATGTGACTATGCTCGCATAAATCGTGTTTTGTTTGCTGCCCGATAAGCGAGAAAAAACAGCTTGCTCGCCGTGCAGCTCTAAGGTCTTGAGCGCGATAAGTTGGTTAAGTGAATACCCTTTTAGTTTCATGCTTTCGGCAAATGCCCGACCTACCGGGGTGCTGCGTACTCGGATTATTCCCATGATGAGATTTCGTGTTTCTTGCGCCCGACGGGCGGCGACAGCCCAGGTGATCCGGCGAGAAATTGCATCGGCTCGCAGCTTGTCAGACATGCGTTTGATCTCTTGGGTGTAGAGTAAACGCGCTCTTGTGTCGATTGCTAGATGCGCTCCCACGTTAGTAATCTGCGCCTCCAAGGAGCTAATGGTGTGCTCAAAGAGCGCCGGATCGTCGGACTCATTTGTCGTAGCCATAATTTTGATCCCCTTGGAACGTAGTCTGGAGATCAAAGATTATGGGAGCATGCCTAATCGCAACTTGTGACTGCTCAATTCAGGATGACGTTGTACGCTTTGAGAAAGACATGATCCCCGGACCGAGTACTGCACAGTTCGTGCAACTGCATGCAAGTGGTTTTGTTCAGCTATCAGTGGGACGCGCGGACAAAGGCCGCCAAAGCACCCCGCCAACGCCCTCACTGTAACGCAAATCGAAGCGGCCAAATCGCACTTGTCAGCGTGATTCAGATTGAGGATTGCCGTCTATCTTGAAATGCCGATGAAATTTGAACGGGCGGTGTACGCCGCGCGGTTCGGAAAAAAGGTGTGCAAAGGTTTGCTCATTCAACAGCTTCAAGGTCCAATCCGTGCCGCCGAAAAAGAGAAAACGAATCATGTTAGGCGGTTGCAGCTCAAGGAGCGAAAAAGCGGCAGGCAGTCGCGCTTTCTCTTGCCTTTCCCCGCGTAAAGGCCCCACAATGCCCTTGTGAAATTGTGTCAGCATCGCATTTCAGGCTGATGAGTTTTGCGACCGACTGCGGCGTCATGCCCCGCTGCACCACTTGAGTATCCACGGAGTGCCCTTGTGAAAAAATTCTTGTTGCTGATTTGTTTGTTGTCCTCGCACGCGCTTTTCGCTCAGGAGGCGCCCAAGACCTCCACTTTCCATCGCCTGCTTCTTTTGAACGAAAAAAATGAGCTGATGGTCGTCAAGATCAAGAACTCGAATCGCTGGGTAACCCCGGGCTGGTATCAGGACGATCGCTTGACCGTCGCCGAGGGCCTTGACGAGCTCGCTGCCAGCTATGGCGTGAAAATCACCAGGCCGACGCTCCGGGGAGTCTTTACGCTGAAGGGGAGCCAGCTATCGACCAGACTCATCTACACTACAAGAATCAAGAGCGGTGAGTTGAAAGCACCTGATCTCATAGACGAGATCAAGTGGCTGCCCATACCGAAAGCGGTAGAAACCATTACCTTTCCTCACATCCGGGCCCAGATTACCCAGCTCAGCAATTACCCGGACGTGGTCTGGGCCGGCTCGCAGACGATGTATCTGGAGAACGGCGTGTATGGTTCCAAGATCGTTGAGAATTTCTACCCGCTGTCCGGAGGGCAGAATTGATTTTGCCGCATCGCACCGTCATGGCGGTACAGCGCCACTGCTGACTTTGAACGGCGCTCCGTTGCGGAGCTTCGAAGCGACCAGAGCGCGACCAGAAACAAAAAAGCCCACGAACCGAAATTCGTGGGCTTTCTTGATGAAATCTTGGTAGGCCGTGCGGGATTCGAACCTGCGACCAACGGATTAAAAGTCCGCTGCTCTACCAGCTGAGCTAACGACCCAAAGGTGTAACACCTTGGTTTTCTTCGAGTGGTAGGCCGTGCGGGATTCGAACCTGCGACCAACGGATTAAAAGTCCGCTGCTCTACCAGCTGAGCTAACGACCCCCGAAGAAGCGAGATTATAGGGGGTAATGAGTCTTGCTGTCAAATACCCCCGAGTAATTATTTGCCGCCGAGGCGTTCTTTTGCCGTTACCGCTGCCGCTGAGTCAGGATAGTTCTTGATCAGGTCCTGCAAGGTCTTCTTGGCGGCCTTGTCTTTCAGCTCGGCCTGGCAGCTGGCGATGTTGAGCATGGCTTCCGGCGCCTTCGGGCTGTCGGCGTAGTTCTTCAATACCATCAGCTGGGCCGTGATCGCGCCCTTGCAGTCGCGCTGGGCGTAGTGGGAGCTGCCCAGGTAGTACTGCGCGTTGGCCGCGTAGCTCGAGCCCGGATAACGCGCCACGAACTCGCTGAACGCCGTGCCGGCCGCCTTGTAGTCGCCGGAGGTGAAGGTCTTCCACGCCGCCTCATAGGTGCGCTGCTCGTTCGGGTCGACCTGGGCGGTCTTGCCGTCGATGGTCACTTCGCGCGGCTCCAGCTTGCGCAGGCGGGCGTCGAGGTCGACGTAGAAATCTTTCTGGCGCTTTTGTGCGTTGGCCAGCTCGTTGCTCAGCACTTCGATCTGGCCGCGCAGCTTGGCCACTTCCTGCAGGGTCATTTCGTTTTGCGAGACCAGGTCCAGCGTGCTGGACTTGTCGGATTTGGTGTCGATGCGGGTGTTCAGCTCGGCGCGTATGGCTTCGACCTTGGAACGCAGGTCGAGCAGGGCCTTGCGGGCTTCGTCGTCGTCGAACAGCCCGGCATGGGCTTGCAGCGGCAGCCAGGTCAGCGCGGCCAGCAGGGCGGCGCTCAGGCCGGATTTGGAGAGTTTCATCATGTCGGGCGCTTTCACACAAATCTAAAAGGAAACGGGGCGGGGCGCGGTGTTATCCGCGCGCCGCCCCGTATTATGCCTGTGACCCGGCAAAAGGGTAGTGCTTTGTATTACTTGTAGACGATGTCTGCACGACGGTTTTGCGCCCATGCTTCTTCGTTCGAACCGGAGGCTTTAGGCTTTTCTTTGCCCAGCGATACGGCTTCGACTTGCGATTCCGGCACGCCCAGCGTGGTCATCGCCTTGCGCACGGCTTCGGCGCGCTTCTGGCCCAGGGCCAGGTTGTACTCGGCGCCGCCGCGTTCGTCGGTGTTGCCTTGGATCAGGATCGAGCGGGCCTTGTTCTTGGCCAGGTAGGCGGAGTGGTTTTCCACCACTGGCTTGCCGTCGGCGCGCACGACGTAGCTGTCGAAGTCGAAGTACACGCTACGGTTGGCCAGCACGCCTTTAGGATCGTCCAGCGGATCCAGCGATTTGGTTTCGACCGGGGCGACGGTGCGGGTGTCCGGCTGCGGCTGCGGTTTCTGTTCGACTTGACGCTCTTCTACTTTCGCTGGCTCAGCGATTTTGACCGGGGTCGAGCAAGCGGACAGGATGGCGGCGGTGGTAACGATAAAAGCTAAGCTGCTGAGTTTACGCATTTGATTCTCCTAAAGATGAAGGCTAAAAATTACTGCATGAATGGACCCCAGGTGGGCTCCTTGATGTTGCCCGCCTGAGTGGTCAGGCGTTGTTTTACACGTCCATCCACCGAAACCACGGCCAGCGATTTGCGGCCTCCGGCTTGCGTGGCGTACATGATGTATTTGCCGTTCGGGGCAAAACTCGGGTACTGGTCGTCGGTGCTGTCCGACAGGCGCTGTTCCTGGCCGCTGGCCAGGTCCATCACGTACAGTTGATAGTTGCCGTCGCGGCGGGAGATGTAGGCCAGGGTCTTGCCGTCGGCCGACACGCGCGGGCTGATGTTGTAGTTGCCGGCAAAGGTGACGCGCTTGGCTTCGCCGCCGTCGCCGTTCATGCGGTAGATCTGCGGGCCGCCGCTGCGGTCGCTCATGAAGTAGATGCTGCCGTCCGGCGCGAAGCTGGCTTCCGAATCGATGCCGGCGCTGTTGGAGACACGCTTGAGGTTGCCGCCGTCGGCGTTGACGGTGTAGATCTGCGTATGGCCGTCCTTGGACAGCGACACCGCCAGCTTGTTGCCGGTCTGCGCCCACACCGGCGAGGAGTTGCTGCCTTTTTCGTTGGCGATCACGGTGCGCGCGCGGGTGATCAGGTTCTGCACGTAGACCACCGGCTTCTTCTGTTCAAACGACACGTAGGCCACCTTGGTGCCGTCCGGCGACCACGACGGCGAGATGATGGGCTCGTTCGAGCGCAGCGCCATCTGTTCGCCGTCGCCGTCGGCGTCGGCCACCAGCAGCTCGTAGTGGCGCTTGTCGTATTCCTTGACGTAGGCGATGCGGGTCGAGAAGGCGCCGCGGATGCCGGTCAGCTTCAGGAACACGTCGTCGGCGATGTTGTGCGCGGTCAGGCGGGTGAACTGCGGCGCGCGCGACAGGTTCAGCTGCGACAGCTCGCTTTGCTTGACGGTGTCGAACAGCTTGTAGCGCACTTCGTAGTCGCCGGCGGCCGACTTGGCCACCGTGCCCACCACCAAGGCGTCGGCGCCCTTGGCTTTCCAGGTGCCGTAGTCGATGTTGCTCATGCTGGCGATCACGCCGGCGTCGATCAGCTTGAAGGCGCCGCTGCGTTCCAGGTCGGCCTTGATGATGGCGGAAATCTGTTGCGGGGCGATGTTTTCGTCGGCGAAGCCGGCCACGGCGACCGGGATCTGGTTGCTGCCGACGCCGGAGATCTCGATCCGCATCTGCGCCGAGGCGCCGCCGGCGGCCAGCGCCAGCGAGGCGGACAGGATCACTTGGTTCAGTTTATTCATGGTGGTCATCAGTGCATATCCTTCATATTGAAATCGGCGACAAACTCGCGCTCTACCGTACCATCTTTTTTCTTGGGTAGTGGTGACGATTTGGCAATCGCGTTTTCAATCGCGCTATCGTAAGCGGCCGAGCCGCTGCTCTTCATCTTGCGCACGCCGATGATTTCACCGGTCGGCAGCTGGGTGATCTGGTAGGTCGCGCTGAGCGTATCGTCGACCGCGCCGTACACCAGGTTGCTCTTGATCTTGGCCCGGATCGCCGCCTGGTAGCCGCCGTCGACCTTGCCGCCGGTCGAGGTGGCGGCGGTGCCGGTGCTGCCCTTGGCGGCGTTGCCGGTGATGCGGCTCATCTCGGCGGCGAAGGCTTTGTCGCGGACCGCCTTGTCGGCTTTCTCGGCTTTTTCCTTGGCGGCTTTTTCGGCCAGCGCGGCTTTCTTCTTGTCCTTCTCGGCCTGTTCCTTCTCGTCCTTCAGCTTTTGTTCGGCTTCCTTCTTGTCGGCCAGTTTCTTGGCGTCCAGCTTGGCCTGCTTCTCTTCGGCTTCCTTCTTCAGCTTGGCTTCCTTGGCCGCTTCGAGTTTTTCCTGCTCGAGCTTTTTCTTCGCCTTCAGGCGTTCCAGCGCGATGTCCGGTTCTTTCGGCGTCGGCGGCGCCTCCACCGGTTTCGGCGGGGCGGTCTTGACCACCGGCGTCGGCTCCGGTTCGGGTTCCGGCTCGGGCTGGACCTGCGGCGGCGTCGGCGCGGCTTCCTGCACCTTCATGTCCCAGATCTCGGCCTGCACCGTGGTCGGCTCGTTGTTCTGCCAGCTGACGCCCACCCACAGGAACAGCAACAGCACGGCGTGCACCGCCGCCGCCAGCGCGATCGAGCGCCAGCCTTCATTTTGTCGCGGCACTTTGTAAGGGCCGCCTGCCGTTGCGGGTTTCATCGTATGCACAGTAATTTACTTGGTGGACAAGCCAACCCGGGTTATGCCCATCTTCTTCGCTTCCGAGATCAGCTGGATCACGTCGTCGTACTTGCTTTCCTTGTCGCCGGCGATCAGCACCGGGTAGTCGGGATGGTCGGTGTGGATGGCGCGCAGCTTCTTGACCAGCGCGTCGCGGTTGGGCGCGGTTTCCGGCGCCTCTTCACCCTTGCCCTTGACGCCGATCGACAGCGCGCCGTTGGGCTTGATGATCACCTGCACGTAGTCGCTCGGCGGCTTGGTGGAGCGCTCCGCGCTCGGCAGGTCGACCACGCTCGGGTCGTTGGCCGAGGGCATGACCATGAAAATAATCAGCAACACCAGCATCACGTCGATGTAGGGCACGACGTTGATCTCGGACTTGAACTTGCGGCCGCGGCCGCCGCGCATGCTGCTGGAAAAAGAGGAAGCCATGATTGCTCTGCCTTCTTAACGCGACTGACGTTGCAGGATGTTGGAGAACTCTTCGACAAAACTTTCGAAGCGGATCGCCAGGCGGTCGATATCGTGGGCGAAACGGTTGTACGCGACCACGGCCGGAATCGCCGCGAACAGGCCGATGGCGGTGGCGATCAGCGCTTCGGCAATGCCGGGGGCGACCGCGGCCAGCGTGGCTTGCTGCACATTGGCCAGGCCGCGGAAGGCGTTCATGATGCCCCACACGGTGCCGAGCAGGCCGATGTACGGCGACACCGAACCGACCGAGGCCAGGAAGGCCAGGTGCGATTCCAGCACGTCCATCTCGCGCTGGAAGGCGGCGCGCATGGCGCGGCGGGCGCCGTCCAGCACCGCGCCGGCGTCCATGCTTTCGCCGGCGGCGGCGTAGGCGGCCTTGCTCTTGATGAACTCACCCATGCCGGCTTCGAAGATGCGCGCCAGCGGGCCGCTGTTGGCGCGGTCCTTGCCGGCGTTCTGGTGCAGCGCGTGCAGGTTGCCGCCGGCCCAGAAGGTTTTCTCGAATTCGATGGTCAGCCGGCGCGCCGAGCGCACCGCGAACATCTTGCTGAAGATGTAGCTCCAGCTGGTCAGCGAGATGACGAACAGCAGCGCCATGATCAACTGCACGATCAGGTGGGCGTTGGTGATGAGGGACAGGAAGGAGAGGTCTTGGGTGACGTTCATGTATAGGTTCAGTCTGTTTTAATGGTGCTACGCATTTTTTCTGCAACCGACGGTGGCACGGCGCGCGGACTGAGGTCCGAACCGACGCAGCCGACCTTGACTCGGGCGGTGTTCAGCAACTGCTCGCCGCACCAGGCTCGCTGCACGAACTGGATGGAGGCGCGGCCTAGCTTTTCGATACTAAGTGTTAATTTTAGTACATCGTCCAACCTGGCAGGCGCATGATACTCCGCGTTGACGCTTTTGACGACGAACATGGCGTCGTGTTCTTGCAGCAGGGCGTGTTGCTCGACGTCGATGGCACGCAGCCATTCGGTGCGGGCGCGCTCGAAGAACTTGAGGTAGTTTGCGTAATAGACGATACCGCCGGCGTCGGTGTCCTCGTAATAGACCCGTACGTTCCAGATAAACTCTGCTGGCATGTTATTTTGACTACTAGTGAGAGTGAGCAACATTCTACGCGATTTTATTGTTGTCGTTGAAGCTGCGACGGGGTGAAACACGTCAAATCCGATTTTTATGCGGATCTTACAACTTGTGCGCAAAAGATTGCACTTACGACAGTAAAGCGTTTTCCCGGCAACTTGCCAAGGTTTGTAACAACCGCTTACGAATCGCTTCAGGGCTGAAGCGACTCGTCGGTGCCGACAGCTTACAGCTTGCGCTTGATCGTCAGTGGGCCGTAGCCCTGGCAAGTCGGCATCATTTCGATGCGGTTGATGTTGATGTGGGCGGGCAGGGTGGCGATCCAGTAGGCGGTGTTGGCGATGTCTTCCGGCGTCAGCGGCTCGGTGCCTTCGTAGACCTTGGCCGCGGCCTCGTCGTTGCCCTTCAGGCGGACGTTGGAGAATTCGGTGCCGCCGCACAGGCCGGGCGCCAGGTTGGTGGCGCGCACGCCGGTGCCGACCAGGTCGGCGCGCAGGTTCAGCGTGAACTGTTCGACGAAGGCCTTGGTGGCGCCGTACACATTGCCGCCCGGATAAGGCGTGTCGCCGGCCACCGACCCCAGGTTGATGACGGTGCCGCGGCCGCGCGCCACCATGCCCGGCAGGATGGCGCGGGTCATGGCGACCAGGCCGCTGCAATTGGTGGCGATCATGGTGTCCCAGTCGTCCAGCGACGCTTCGTGCGCCGGCGTGACGCCCAGCGCCAGGCCGGCATTGTTGACCAGCACGTCGATCTGCGCCCATTCGGCCGGCAAGCCGTCCAGCGCGCCCTTGATCGAGGCCTTGTCGGTCACGTCCAGCACGACCGGGTGGGCGGCCGTGCCCAGCTCGGCCGACAGCGCCGCCAGCCGGTCGGCGCGGCGGCCGCTGATCAGGACCTTGTGGCCGTTCTGGACGAAAGTGCGGGCCATTGCGGCGCCGAAGCCGGCGGTGGCGCCCGTGATGAAGACGATCATGGTCTATCCTTGCGGTTAAGTGAAAGCTTGGGTGGAAACGATGGTCAAGTGTAGCCGAAATGGCAGTATGGCTTGGCTCTCCCATCAAAATCGGCATAAGATTGCATTTTAAGCAATCATTTCCTTGCTCAAAGCTGGCGCATAAATTACAATCAGGCTTCCATTACGTCTCACGTAACTGGCGAAAAGCGCCGATCATCACCATTTTGGTGCGTGGCGATCGGTTAGCGAAAGGTGGGCATCCACCGGGAAACGTGAGATTTCATCAGCCGTTCGCCTGGGCAGCCATCGATGGAAATGCACGAAGAGGCTGCCTGTCCGCTATCGGCTTCCCTCATTCGATCCAACCTGCCAGTAACAAGTTACTCAATTCATTTGGAGTTTTTACATGTTCGCAAAAGATCACACCCTCGCTAACGTTGACCCGGAATTGTTCGGCGCAATCCAGAAGGAAAACACCCGTCAGCACGATCACATCGAACTGATCGCCTCGGAAAACTACACCTCGCCAGCCGTGATGGAAGCGCAGGGTTCGCAGCTGACCAATAAATACGCCGAAGGCTACCCAGGCAAGCGCTACTACGGCGGTTGCGAGTACGTCGACGTCGTCGAGCAACTGGCGATCGACCGCGTCAAGCAGCTGTTCGGCGCGGAAGCGGCCAACGTGCAGCCTAACTCGGGTTCGCAAGCCAACCAGGGCGTGTTCTTCGCCGTGCTGAAACCAGGCGACACCATCATGGGCATGTCGCTGGCCGAAGGCGGCCACCTGACCCACGGCATGCCGCTGAACATGTCCGGCAAGTGGTTCAATGTCGTGTCCTACGGCCTGACCGCCGAAGAAGACATCGACTACGTCGCCATGGAAGCGCTGGCCAAGGAACACAAGCCTAAGCTGATCATCGCCGGCGCCTCGGCGTTCTCGAAAAAGATCGACTTCGAGCGTTTCGCTGCCGTCGCCAAAGCCGTTGGCGCTTACTTCATGGTCGACATGGCGCACTACGCCGGCCTGATCGCCGCCGGCCTGTACCCTAATCCGGTGCCGCACGCCGACTTCGTCACCTCGACCACGCACAAATCGCTGCGCGGCCCACGCGGCGGCATCATCCTGATGAAGGCCGAGCACGAGAAGATCATCAACTCGGCCATCTTCCCGGGCATCCAGGGCGGTCCGCTGATGCACGTCATCGCCGGCAAGGCAGTTGCGTTCAAGGAAGCGCTGACGCCTGAGTTCAAGGCTTACCAGCAACAGGTCGTCATCAACGCCGACGTGCTGGCCAAGACCCTGATCAAGCGCGGCCTGCGCATCGTCTCCGGCGGCACCGAGTCGCACGTGATGCTGGTGGACCTGCGTCCGAAGAACCTGACCGGCAAGGAAGCGGAAGCGATCCTGGGTGCGGCTCACATGACCTGCAATAAGAACGGCATCCCTAACGATCCGCAGAAGCCATTCGTGACTTCCGGCATCCGCCTGGGTTCGCCGGCCTTCACCACCCGCGGCTTCAAGGAAGCGGAAGCGGAACAAGTCGGCAACCTGATCGCCGACGTGCTGGACAACCCGCACGACGCCGCGACCATCGACCGCGTGAAAGCGGCCGTGAAGGTTCTGGCTGACAAGTTCCCTGTCTACGCCAAGTAATCTGTAGTACCGCGACGCCGGCGTGTGCCGGTGTCGCGTCACCGAATAGCGCCAATATGAAATGTCCGTTTTGCCAGCATGAAGATACCCAGGTTCTCGATACGCGTGTATCGGAGGAAGGGGATTCCATACGCCGGCGCCGGCGCTGCGGTAAATGCGATAAACGATTTACCACGTATGAGCGGATCGAACTGGTGATGCCGTATGTGGTCAAGAAGAACGGCAGCCGCACCGAGTACGCGGCCGCCAAGTTGCGCGGCAGCCTGACGCTGGCCTTGCGCAAGCGCCCCGTGGCGGCGCCCGCCGTCGACGCGGCGATACTGTCGATCGAAGAAAAGCTGCTGACCAGCGGCCAGCGCGAAGTCGACACCGGCTACATCGGCGAGCTGGTGATGCAGGAACTGAAGCGCCTCGACAAGATCGCGTATATCCGTTTCGCATCGGTCTATAAAAACTTCGAAGACCTGGCCGAGTTCCAGGACGCGATTGCCGAAGTCGGGCAGGAACGCAAGCCGCGTAAGGCTTAGTTTCTTGTCGGCCTACGGCTGACGCACCTTTGATACACCTCATATCCTCTACAGTCGTCGCTGCTACCGTCTAGCACTGTCCTTGTCGACTTGCGGAGGTGTGCCATGCGCACACGCGCCTATATGCCGGGCTTTACGCTGCTGGAAATCCTGATCGCCGTGCTGTTGCTGGCGGTAGGCATCGTCGGCGGCGTGGCGATGCAGCTGACGGCACTGCGCATGCGGCACCAGGCCGCGCTGTTGTCGCAGGCAACCTACGTGGCGGCCGGCCTGGCCGAACGCATGCGCGCCAACGCCGCGCAAATGCACCTGGCCGATGGCGCCAATCCCTACCTGATGCTGGACTACGATGCGCTGGCCGAACCCGCTCCGCCGGCGCCGTCGGCCTTGTGCTACGGCGGCGCGTGCGACAGCGCGCAGCTAGCGATGTTCGACCTGTATGAAGTGAAAATCCAGGTCAGCCAGCATCTGCCGGCGGGCCGCATACAGGTTTGCCGCGACGGCAGCGTCAAGCCAGGTTGGACTTGCGGCGCCGCCACGGGCGCGCCGGTGGTGGTCAAGGTCGGATGGCACGGCAAGAATCCCGACGGCACGCCGCGCAAGGATGCGGGCGGGGGCTACGCGCCTGCCGTTGCCGTGGCCGTTGGAGCGACGCGATGAGCGCGCGCGGCTGGACCGTGGTCGAGTTCGCCATCGCGGTGGCGCTGGGCCTGATTGTGACCTTGCTGGCCAGCGGCTTGCTGCTGTCGGCCGGCAGCAACTACCGCAATCACAGCGAGAGCGCCGGGCTCAACGACGGTGGCCGCCATGCGCTCGACATCATGGCGCGGGCGATACGGCAAGGCGCGTATGTCAATTGGGACAGTACGGCCGCGCCGGTGGAGCTGGAGGCCGATGCGCCGGCCTCCATCGCGGGACTGGACGCGCGCAGCATCAGCCGGGGCGGCGCGGATATCGCCGCAACGTTGCCGGCGGTGGCGCACGGCAGCGATGTGCTGGCCTTGCGCTTCTCCGGTTCGGGCGTGGGCGGCAATGGCGATGGTTCCAGCCTCAACTGCGCCGGCTTCGGCGTCGCCGTTCCCGCCACCGTCGCCGAGCGTGGCTGGAGCATCTTCTATGTCGGCACGGGCGGCGATGGTGTGGCCGAGCTGCGTTGCAAATATCGCGGCGCCTCCGGCTGGGGCGCGGACGCCATCGTGCGCGGCGTCGATTCCTTTCAAGTGCTGTATGGGCTCGATACCGACATGCCGGCCGACGGCGTGCCCAATGCGTATGTCAACGCCAGCAATATCAATGCGAGGGATGCGGCGCTGGCGCTGTCCGGCGCCACGCCCGGCGAACGCCTGCGCGACTTCCATCGCAAGACTTTCTGGAAGCGCGTGTGCAGCGTCAGGGTGGCGCTGCTGCTGCACGGCGAGAGCAACACGCGCGCGGACAAGGCGACCACGCGGTTCGATCTGTTCGGCCCCGCGTATGCCGATGCGCATGGCGACGATGAGGGCGTGCGCGTGGTGGAGGCGACTCTGCCGCCGGCGCAGCGCACGCGCGCGCGCCGGGTGGTCGGCATGACGGTGGCTTTGCGCAACCGGAGCGGCTAGCTCATGGCGGCGCAACGGCAGCAAGGCGTGGTTGTGTTGATGTGCCTGATGATGTTGATCCTGGCGATGCTGCTGGGCGTGTCGGCGGCGCAAATGAGCTTGCAGGGCGAGAAGGCGGCGCGTGGCGAGCGCGATCGGGATGTGGCGTTTCAGGCGGCGGAGGATGCCTTGGCGGATGCGGAGCGCGATATCGGGAGCGGCACGGCGGAGGCCAGCGCTTGCGCCACGGCGCCCGTCTGGCAGCGGGTGGATTTGTCCGGCGCCGAGGACGACGGCGCCTGCACGCTGGGCTACGGCGAGCATACCGGCGCGGCGATGCCGACGGCGGCAGGCGTGCTGCCGTTCAAGCGGCCGCGATATGTGATCGAGCGCATGGAGTGCCATCAGCCGGGCGAGGATGCGTCGGCCGGCGGCACGGTCGGCTATTGCTATCGCGTGACGGCGATCGGGTTTGGCGCCAGGCCAGGCACGGAGCTGGTCTTGCAAACGGTGTTCGTCAAGCCGGAATGAGGAGGGGATATGCGCATCGCAAACAGTGCACGGCCGCCTGGGCATGGCCGGCGACGGCGGTGGGCGTGGCTGATGATCGCTACGCTGTTGATGTTGCTGCCTACGCTGGCGGGCGGTGTGCGCGCCGCGCCGCCGGTGCTCCATATCGCCAGCGAGCCATTGACCGCCGCTTGCCATGCCGCCCCAGGCGCCGCCCCCGGTGCGGGCTTCGGCTGGCCGGCTTCCGGCGCGCCTGCGTGGGATGCAGGCGCCATCCTGACCGGCGAACCGGGCCGCGCGCCGGTGCCGGAGCCGGCTTCACGCAAGCTCTACACGGCCATCGTGCAGGCGGACGGCAAGCTGGTCGGTATTCCCTTTGCGTGGCCCGCCTTGTCCGCGGCACAGCAAGCATTGCTCAACCGGGCGCCGCCACCGCATGCGGCGGCCGCCGACGGCCTGGGCGAGCGTCGCGTGGCCTACCTGCGCGGCGATCGCAGCGACGAAGGCACTTTGTTCCGTCGCCGCAGCAGCGTGCTCGGCGATTCGGTCAACAGCCTTCCCGTGCTGGTCGGCCCACCATCGGGCACGGCGCTGGATGTCGGCTATCAGGCTTTCCGCGCGCGCCACAAGGCCCGTCGCGCCATGCTCTACCTCGGCGCCAACGACGGCATGCTGCACGCCTTCGACGCCAACACGGGCGGCGAACTCTACGCCTATTTGCCCGACGCCCTGATGCCGGTGTTGAACCGCTTGCCCAGCCTTGAGTATGTGCACCGCGCCTACGTCGACGGCCCGTCGTTCAGCGGCGACGCCCAGATCGGCGGCAATTGGCGCACAGTCCTCGTCGCGGCCATGGGCGGTGGCGCACAGGGTGTATTCGCGCTGGACATCAGCGACCCCGCCGCGTTGGACGAGAACGCCGCGCTCTGGGAATTCACCGACCGCGACGATCCACTGATGGGCAACGTCACCACGCCGCCGCAGCTTGCCAAGGTGCGCACCAGTCGTGGCGCCGACCTGCCCAACTATCGCTACTTCGCCATCGTCGCCAGCGGCCTGAATAACTACGCCAGCGATGGCCATGCCAGCGGCACGGGCAAGGGCGCCTTATTCCTGCTGGCATTGGATAAACCACGCGATGTGCCGTGGACGCTCAACGTGAACTACTTCCGACTCGTCACGCCGATCTCCGACCCATCGCTGGCCAACGGCCTGAGCGCGCCGGCGCTGGTCGCCGACCGCGATGGCGCGTTGCGCTACGCCTACGCCGGCGACCTGCAAGGCAATCTGTGGCGCTTCGATTTCCACACTTGGCCAGGCGCGGCCGCCAAGGCGCTGTTCGTCGCCCGCGATGCCGACGGCAGGCGACAGCCGATTGCGCAACAACCCATGCTGGCCTATGCCTCCGGCGGCGGCTACCTGATACTGTTCGGCACGGGCGCGCTGTTCGATCGGACCGGCCTGGCGGCAAGCAGCTTCAGCACGCAATCGTTCTACGCCATCCTCGACAGCCTGTCCGTGCCGATGGATGCCGTTGCCGGCCGGCGCCAGTTGACCGAGCGCGTGCTGGAGCCTGCGGCGGCCGACCTGTTCGGCATCAGCGGCGCGGAGATCGCGCCCGGCCGCAAAGGCTGGTTTGTCGACTTCCTGCAGTCGGCGCTCACGGGAGAGCGCAGTATCAACAGCGGTAAACTGGTAGGCGGACAAGTCGTGTTCAACACGCTGTTGCCGGGCGCGGACAAATGCGATGCATCGGGCAGCCGCACCTACGTGCTGGATGCACTAAGCGGGCTGCCGGAGGGCCGCAGCATGGCGGCCATCATGCCGGCCGCGCCTATCGTCGGCGTTTTGCAATCGGCCTATTCGGCGGTGCCGTCGTTGGTGCTGCAAACGTCGCGCAGCAGTCCGGCCGATCCGACAGGGCGGGTGGTGGTCGATAAAGGCTATGCCGTGGTCAACCTGTCGGCGCGTGAAGCGACCGTGGTGGGCAGCGTCAAAGTACGGTCGCGGTCCGGCCGGCTCAGCTGGCGCGAAGTGGCCAATTGGCGCGAACTGCACGAGGCTATCAAATGAAGCCCGCGCGCCGACAGGCCTTCAGCATGATCGAATTGCTGATCGTGCTGGTGATACTGGCCGTGCTTGCCGCGCAGGTGATGCCGGGCTTTCAGCAGCACGTGATCCGCGCGCGACGCTCAGAGGCGCAGGCCACGTTGCTGCAACTGATGCAGCAGGAAGAGCGGTTTTTCACGCAGGCCAACACCTACATCGCTTTCTCATCCAGCATCACGGATCCTGAGGCGCGCCAGTTCAAATGGTGGAGCGGCAATGGCGCGCCGACCAGCGCCTACGAAATCGAAGGCAAGGCTTGCGACGGCGAACTGATCTCGCAATGCGTGCAGCTGATCGCCACGCCGGGCACCGCGCTGGTCGACGCCGGCTTTCGCGACGACGATTGCCGGCAGCTCAAGCTGACCAGCAGCGGCCTGCGCCTGGCGACCGGGCCTTCCATCCACTGCTGGCCTTGAGGACCGCATGATGCGAGGTCACCCTTGCAATACTGGCTTTAGCCTGGCTGAACTATTGATCGTGCTGTTGCTGGCAACGATACTGCTCGGCGTCGCCGTGCCGAACTACCGGGCCGCGCTGGAACGCCATCAGTTGCGCATCGCCGTCAACGACCTGGTGGCGGCCATCAACCTGACCCGTTCGCACGCCATCGCGCGCGGTGGACAGGTCTTGCTGGTGCCGATCGAGCCGTCCGGCGCCGCCTGGCGCCTGGGCTGGACGGTTTTTGTCGACGACAATGGCAACCGCCGCCCCGACGCCGGCGAGCTGCTGCTGCTCCGGCATGGACCGATCGCCAAGGATGTCATGATCGCCTCGGTTTTTTCGTCGGGGGCGGCGCCGCAATATCTTGCTTATAATGCTGCTGGGCGTGCTTGCAGCGCCGGCAACAGCCTGGCCGCGCGCTGGGGCACGCTGTCGCTGACGCAGGGCGATACTGCGCGCAACATCAAAATCAATATGCTGGGCCGGGTGCGCGTGTGCGATCCGGCGGTGGACGGGACAAGCTGCGCCAGCGCTATAGACTAAGGACAACGTGAACATCAGCAACGATCGGGAAGGCATGACGCTGGCGCTGGAGTGGGCCGCCAAAGGGCTGTACACGACTTCGCCGAATCCGCACATCGGCTGCGTGATCGTGCGCGACGGGCAAGTGATCGGCGCCGGCGTGACCCAGCAGGCCGGCAGCGACCACGCGGAAATCCAGGCGCTGAAGGATGCGCAGGCGCGCGGCCACGATGTGCGCGGCGCCACCGCCTACGTGACGCTGGAACCATGCAACCATCACGGCCGCACGCCGCCGTGCTCGGACGCGCTGGTGCGCGCCGGCCTGGGGCGCGTGGTGGCGGCGATGGAGGATCCGAATCCGCTGGTGGCAGGGCAGGGCATGGCCAGGCTGGCCGCCGCCGGCATCGAAGTCAGCACCGGCTTGCTGGCCGGGCAGGCCTACGAACTGAACATCGGCTTCTTTTCGCGCATGACGCGCGGCCTGCCGTGGGTGCGCATGAAGACCGCCGCCAGCCTGGACGGCATGACGGCGCTGCACAACGGCGTCAGCCAGTGGATCACCGGGCCGGAGGCGCGCGCCGACGGCCACGCCTGGCGCGCCCGCGCCTGCGCCATCCTGACCGGCATCGGCACCGTCAAGGCCGACGATCCGCAGCTCAACGTGCGCGCGGTGGAAACGCCGCGCCAGCCGCGCCGCATCGTGGTGGACAGCAAGCTCGACATCGATCCATCCGCCAAGGTCTTGCAGGGCGGCGGCACCTGGATCGCGGCGGCGGTGGCCGATCCGGAAAAGGAGGCGGCGCTGCGCGCGGTGGGCGCGGAAATCATCGTGCTGCCCAACGCTTCCGGCAAGGTCGACTTGCCCGAGCTGATGCGCGAGCTAGGCCGGCGCCAGATCAACGAGCTGCACGTCGAAGCGGGGGGCAAGCTCAACGGCTCCATGATACGCGAAGGCTGCGTGGACGAGCTGCTGGTCTACCTGGCGCCGACGCTGCTGGGCGATGCGCAGGGCATGTTCGCCTTGCCGGCATTGACCGACTTGTCGCTCAAGCAGCATCTGAAATTTCACGAGGTTAAGCAGATCGGCGAAGATTTGCGTATCCTTGCACGATTCACCCATTGATAAGAGCATGCACATGTTTACTGGAATTGTCGCCGCTATCGGCAAAATCGAATCCGTCACGCCGCTGGAAGGCGGCTCGTTCGCCGGCGTGCGCCTGAACATCGACGCCGGCGGCCTGCCGCTGGCCGACGTCGCGCTGGGCGACTCGATCGCCATCAACGGCGCCTGCATGACCGTGGTGGAGAAGGACGACAGCAGCTTCCGCGTCGACGTCTCGCGCGAAAGCCTGAACTGCACCGTCGGCCTCGACACGCTGACCGAAGTGAACCTGGAAAAGGCGTTGACGCTCAACGAGCGCCTGGGCGGCCACCTGGTGTCCGGCCACGTGGACGGCCTGGGCGTGGTGCGCAAGTTCGAGGGCGTGGGCGAATCGTGGGAACTGGTGATCGAAGCGCCGCGCGAGCTGGCCAAGTTCCTGGCTTTCAAGGGCTCGATCGTGGTCAACGGCGTGTCGCTGACCGTCAACCGCGTGACCGACATCGGCACCGGCAAGGACCTGGTCTGCCAGTTCTCGATCAACCTGATCCCGCACACCATCGCCATGACCACGCTCAAGCACCTGGTCGTGGGCAAGCAGGTCAACCTGGAGATCGACCTGATCGCCCGCTATGTCGAGCGCATGGTGTCGGTCGGCGCCGCCCAGGCATAACACCAAAGGCATCGATATGAGCAAGCAAGCCTATGAGTCTGTGCAAATTTCACGACTTGTCTTAACCGGATACAAGTCCATCGCCGAAAGTGACTTGTCCCTGCGGAGGCTAAATGTACTGATTGGTGCCAATGGCGCAGGCAAGTCCAACTATATCGGTTTTTTTCGCTTCATCGGCCAAGTCCTGAGTCAGCAATTGCAGACAACGGTCGGGATTGCCGGGGGCGCAGACGGGGTGTTGCATTTCGGTCGGAAGCAGACTGAGGAGTTGACGGCTGAGATCTACCTTGGCAATTCCCGGTACAAATTTGCCTTGTCGCCGACAGCCGATAATCGCTTTGTCTTCCAGCGCGAGGTCATCGCAAATATTGGTGAACAGGAAGTTTCCAGTCAAGGATATGCCGAGTCCCAGGCGCATCTTTATAATTCCCATGGCGGGGACAATAAGTTAGACGGGGTCATCGAGTCGATAAAAAGATGGCGTGTCTATCATTTTCATGACACTGGCGGCAGCGCGAGGGTCAAGCAGATCCACAGCATCAACGACAACGAGTATTTGCGCGAAGATGCACGCAACCTGGCGGCCTTCTTACTTCGATTACGCAACCATCACGGTGAACATTACCGGCGCATTGTCAAGACGGTCGGCTTGGTGGCGCCATTTTTTGGTGACTTTCACCTGCGGCCGACAGTCGACAATAAGGAAAAGATTCAGCTTGAATGGGTAGAGCAAGGCCAGGATGAGCCCTTTCCTGCCAGCGCGCTGTCTGACGGTACTCTGCGTTTCATTTGCCTGGCGACCGTGCTGCTGCAGCCGGAACAGTTCATGCCGACCACCGTCCTGATTGACGAACCGGAGTTGGGGTTGCATCCGTTCGCCGTCAGCGTGCTCGCAGATATGATGAAGTCCGCTTCACAGTCATATCAACTGATCATTTCCACACAGTCGGTGGAGTTGGTCAATGAATTTTCCCCCGAGGATCTGATTGTGGTCGATAAGCCCGGCGGCGCCTCGGTGCTGCACCGCCCGGACGCCGGAGCGCTGTCCGAATGGCTGGCAGATTACAGTCTCGGCGACCTGTGGAAGAAGAATCTGCTGGGCGGAAGGCCCTGACGATGACCCATATCCATGTATTTGTGGAGGGGCAGACGGAAGAGGCGTTTGTTAAAAGACTGCTCACCCCGTTCTATGCGAGCAAAGGTCTCGAGTTCACGCCGATTCTTGTGCGCACAAGTTCCGGTGGGGCCGGGGGCGTGCATCGTTATGCCAAGGTGAGGCCGCAAATCGAAAGGCGCTGCAAGCAGGAAGCAGCCGGCTACGTCACGACGTTATTCGATCTCTATGCGCTGCCGAGCGATTTCCCGGGCAAGGGCAGCACCGGCTACCCCGCCAAGGAGACCGGACTGCGCAAGGCGGTGTTCTTGGAGCGGGCATGGGCGGCGGAGATGAATCAAGCTAATTTCCTTCCTAATTTTCTGGTCCACGAGTTTGAGGCGCTGTTGTTCTCCGACATTGCCGCCTTCAAAGGCTGGGTTGATCGGGACAAAGTACTCAATCCGCTATGGGATATCAGCAGGAAGAAAGCGCCGGAAGATATCAACGACGGCTTGCAGACTGCGCCGTCGAAACGCATACTCAAAGCCTTTCCGAAATACAAGAAAACGCTGCATGGTCCGTCGATTGCGAGCGATATCGGACTGGATGCCATTCGGGAGAAATGCCCGCATTTTGATGAATGGTTGCGAAAAATCGAAAGCTTGGCGTCGACCTGAGCGTCGCTGCCCCGGTCTATGCCCGCCAATCGGCGCAATGTTTTCAATAAGGCATGCTTTGGTCCGGCAAGACCGGCCATTTGGCGGATAAAAGCGGGCTTTTACGGTGGGGCGGGCGTAAATCCTTTAAAATAGCGCCCTGTTCTAGCTCCGCTACAAAGGATTAAAAATGTCAATTTCCAGCACCGAAGAAATCGTCGCCGAATTGCGCGCTGGCCGCATGGTGATCCTGGTCGATGAAGAAGACCGGGAAAACGAAGGTGACCTGGTGCTCGCGGCGGACTTTGTGACGCCTGAAGCCATTAATTTCATGGTCAAGCATGCGCGCGGCCTGGTCTGCCTGACCCTGACCGAAGAGCGCTGCGACCAGCTGAACCTGTCGATGATGTCGGCCCGTAACGGCACCGCCTTCGGCACCAATTTCACCGTGTCGATCGAAGCGGCCGAGGGCGTGACCACCGGCATTTCGGCGGCCGACCGCGCCAAGACCATCCAGGTCGCCGTGGCCAAGGACACGCAGCCGTCGGACATCGTCCAGCCCGGCCACATCTTCCCGCTGAAGGCGCAACCGGGCGGCGTACTGATGCGCGCTGGCCATACCGAAGCCGGCTGCGACCTGACCGCCATGGCCGGCCTGACGCCGGCCTCGGTGATCTGCGAGATCATGAAGGACGACGGCACCATGGCGCGCCTGCCGGACCTGCTGGAATTCGCCAAGGAGCACGGCCTGAAGATCGGCACCATCGCCGACCTGATCCACTACCGCAGCCGCAACGAGTCGCTGGTCGAGAAGATCGGCGAGCGTCCGCTGAAGACCGCCCAGGGCGACTTCCGCATGATCGCCTTCCGCGACAAGCCGAGCGGCTCGGCCCACCTGGCGCTGGTGCACGGCGACATCGAGAAACACAAGGAAACCCTGGTGCGCGTGCACCAGCCGGTGTCCATCCTGGATATCCTGGAATCGGAAGCGACCACCCACTCGTGGAACCTGTCGTCGTCGCTGGCGGCGGTCAAGGCGTCCGAGCGCGGCGTGATCGTGCTGCTCAACTGCGAGGAAACGGCGGAGCAGTTCTTCGCCCAGTTCGACGCGCTGGGCAAGCCGGAAACCAAACCGAAAGGCCGCGCGGCCAGCATGGACCTGCGCAGCTACGGCATCGGCGCGCAAATCCTGCGCGAAGTCGGCGTCTGCAAGATGCAGCTGCTGGCCAGCCCGCGCAAGATGCCGTCGATGACAGGCTTCGATCTGGAAGTGACCGGCTACATGGCCAAACCTAACTAATTCAACCAACACACAAGAGGCACTCCATGACTGTAGGAAGCTACGAAACCAATTTGTCCGGCGATGGACTGCGCATCGGCATCGTTCAAGCCCGTTTTAACGAAGATGTCTGCCACGGCCTGCTGTCGGCCTGCCTGGCCGAACTGAAGCACCTGGGCGTGGCCGATGAAGACGTGCTGCACGTGGCTGTGCCGGGCGCGCTGGAAGTGCCGCTGGTGCTGCAGAAGATGGCCGAGTCGCAGCAGTTCGACGCGCTCATTGCGCTGGGCGCGGTGATCCGTGGTGAAACCTACCACTTCGAGCTGGTCTCGAACGAATCGGGCGCCGGCATCACCCGCATCGGCCTCGATTATGGTATTCCTATCGCTAACGCGATCCTGACCACCGAGAACGACGAGCAGGCCGAAGCCCGCATGGCCGTCAAGGGCGCCGATGCGGCGCGCGTGGCGGTGGAAATGGCCAATCTGACCATCGCGCTGGAAGAGCTGAGCCAGGACCAGGGCGAGGACGAGTAAGAACAGGTAGGAAACGGCGCGGTGTGCCGGTATGCGCCGGCGCACTGAGCCGGATTTTGTAAGTATTTAAGAACAGGTATAACCATGACAGATAAAATTTTGCACGCCAACCCTAGCAAGAACCGTACGCCGCGCCACCGCGCGCGTGAGTTTGCGTTGCAGGGTTTATATCAGTGGCTGCTGAACAATGAAGACGCATCCACCGTGGTCAACAACATCCGCGCCGCGCACGGCTTCGACAAGGCCGACGGCGACCACTTCACGGTGCTGCTGTACGGCGCGATCAAGGATTCGGTCGCGCTGCGCGAAAGTTTCGCGCCGCTGGTCGACCGCGGCATCGGCGAACTGTCGCCGATCGAGCACGCGGTGCTGCTGATCGGCGCGTTCGAGCTGAAGAACAACCTGGAAATCCCTTACCGCGTCGTCATCAACGAAGCGGTCGAGCTGACCAAGTCCTTCGGCGGTATCGACGGCCACAAATACGTCAACGGCGTGCTGGACAAGCTGGCCGCCCGCGTCCGCCCGGACGAAGTCGCCGTCGACAAGAAGCGCTAAGCAGCGTCCGGTACTGTCCAAAGCCACCCAAGGTATCTTGCGGTGGCTTTTTTTTATTTGGGTTTGACGGGGAGGGGGCTGCGCCGCAGAATCCGTTGACTTAAGATCAATATCGAAGGCGCATCATCGAACTGCATATCCTGAACCGGGCGCCGGCCTGGCGCCGCCGCGGCTGGCTGGCGCTGATCGCCGGCGCGCACTTGCTGGCGTTTATCGGCTGGCGCGCGCCTGAACGGCCTCTGGCGGCTTCCGTGGGCCGCCATGAGGCGATCACCTATATCCTGGCGCCGCTGCGGCCGCCTGCGCCCAAGGTGGCGGCTGCACCCAAACCCGTCCGGCAAGCTGCGCCGTCGCGCATGACCTTGCTGCCGCCCGCGCCGTTGCCGCAGCCGGTTCAGCAGCCGGCGCCAGCCCCGCAGGCCATCACGCAGGCCACGCCGCCGCCGGATCCGTTTGCGCAACCGCCCGCCAAGCCGGCCGAGGATCTGTTGCAGCGCTCGCTCAAGAGCGCCGCCGCCGTCGACCGGCAACTGCGCAAGGAAGCCTGGAATCCACGCGACAAGAAGATCGCCAACGACACGACCGCGCTGGCCGCCAAGCTGGGCGGCGCCTATGCCGGCGACAACGGCACCACGCTCGAGAACTTCACCACGCCCGACGGCCGCCTCATGACGCGCGTGCGCTCGGGCGGCAGCAGTTACTGTGCGGTGATGGAGTCCAATGCGCTGACCGGCGGCCGCGACCCCTTCCGGGACGGGGTTAGAACCAAGGTCAGCACTTGTCCACGCTGATGGTCCAGACGTAAAAAAGCCCGCCGGCACTGAGCGCGATCTTGAGCGCGTTCAGGCTGGCGGGCTTTTTATTTGTTGCTACGAAATCAGAGGCCGGCGATCTGGGTGCCGCTGACCGACTTGTCTACCACCGCGACCGGCGGGGTAGGCTTGGCTGGCGCTGCCGCCATCATTGGGGTGATGGTCGGCACTTTCTTGCCTGCCGAAACTTGCTTCAGGCGCTGGTACTCGGCCAGCACTTTCGAGCCGTAGCCGTCATCGTGTTCGAACGCCGCGGCGCCGACATAGATCTTCAAACCAGCTTCGACCGAACCGCCACGGGTGACGTAGTCCTTCAGGATCAGCGAGCCGACACGGATGTTGGCCACCGGGTTCAGCGCGGCTTGCAGGCCGCCCATTTCCTGGAATTTGTCGTGGTGGATCTTCGACATCACCTGCATCAGGCCTTGCGCGCCGACCGGGCTTTCCGCGAACGGATTCAGGCCCGATTCAATCGCCATCACCGCCAGGATCAGCAGCGGATCGAGCTTGATCTCGCGCGCCGTCAGGTAGGCGGTGGACACCAGCATGTTGGCGGCGTCGCCCGCTACGCGGTAACGCTTGGACAGCCAGGAGGTGACCCATTGTTGCTGCTTCTGCGTGCCCAGCAGGGCTTTTTCTTCGGCGGTCAGCGGGGCGGTGCTGGCAGCCGGGGTGGAAGCCGGGGTTTCCATCAGTGCCGACAGGGGAGGCGCCACGACGGCTACGGCTTCGATTTCCGATTCGTGGTTCAGGCTGTTGCTCAATGCCTTGGCCAGGTCGGGACGGACAAACAGTACTGCCATCACTACTAAAGCGGTCACACCCAGAATGGTCAGCGTGTGTTGGGCGGTGGTCAACACGCCTTTTGCCGAAACGCGAGTCGTGGAAATCCACGCTGCTGGCTGGCGAGCCATGGTGCGGGCAAACTGCGTTGCACCGATAAAACGATTGTTCATAGAATTCCCCTGGAATGTCCGTAAAAGCGGGTCCCCGCCAGCGTCGAACGCAGCTAACCGGGTGCTAATGCCGTGCATCAGAAATATCATCGTCCGTCGCCGCTGGGAGCGCGCGTTGGACGCCGTCATTGCTTGCTAGAGCTGATGTTTCCCTGTGGTATTCGATCAGTCGCAATACAACTTCTTTCGGGGGTAAGGCAGACGCCTTTTGAAAACACTCCTTAAAATGTCATGTGGAGCCCCGACTCCGTGAATGAATAAGCAACACATTTATGTGGTCCGCGTTTCCGGAATATCCCGGGCTGAACCGTGTTCTCTTCAAGTAGGGCAAATTGTAGAAGCCGTTTTATATCAAGTCAATACTAACGCCAATCAAAGCTATAACTTTTAAATCTTACTTTTTTGCTTGTATTGCGCCTAAAACCAATAAAATCAACTACTTGACCTGTCTTTTTAAACAGTATGCTGCGTTGTAAGAAAAAATTAAAAAACGATGAAATATTCTGATTTGCGAGATTTTATTTCTCAACTGCAACGAATGGGCGAACTTAAGCCTATTTTGGTGCCCGTTTCGCCATATTTGGAGATGACCGAGGTCTGCGACCGCACTTTGCGGGCCGCCGGTCCGGCTTTGCTGTTCCAGAATCCGACCGGACACAGCATGCCGGTGCTCGGCAATCTGTTCGGCACCGAGCGCCGCGTGGCGCTGGGCATGGGCGCCGACAACGTCGGCGAGCTGCGCAAGATCGGCCACGTGCTGGCGCGCCTGAAGGAGCCGGAGCCGCCGAAGGGCTTCAAGGATCTGATGGGCATGGGCTCGCTGGTGAAGGCGGTGTGGGACATGGCGCCCAAGGAGTTGCGCGGCGCGCCGTGCCAGGAGATCGTGTGGGAGGGCGCCGACGTCGACCTGTCGAAGTTGCCGATCCAGCATTGCTGGCCGGGCGATGTCGCGCCGTTGATTACCTGGGGCCTGGTGATTACCAAGGGGCCTAATAAGAAGCGCCAGAATCTCGGCATTTACCGCCAGCAGGTGCTGGGGCCGAACAAGGTCATCATGCGCTGGCTGGCGCACCGCGGCGGCGCGCTGGACTTCCGCGAGCACGCGATACAGAGCAAGGGCCAGCCGTATCCGATCTGCGTCGCGCTGGGCGCCGATCCCGCTACTATATTAGGCGCGGTGACGCCGGTGCCGGACAGCCTGTCCGAATACCAGTTCGCCGGCCTGCTGCGCGGCAGCCGCACCGAGCTGGTCAAGGCCATCGGCAGCGAGCTGCGCGTGCCGGCCTCGGCGGAGATTGTGCTGGAAGGCCATATCTATCCTGACGAAAACCATCCGAGCGGCTACGAGCATGCGCTGGAAGGCCCGTACGGCGACCACACCGGCTATTACAACGAGCAGGACTCGTTCCCGGTGTTCACCATCGACCGCATCACGATGCGCCGCGATCCCATCTATCACTCCACCTACACCGGCAAGCCGCCCGACGAGCCGGCCATCCTGGGCCTGGCGCTGAACGAGGTGTTCGTGCCGCTGCTGCAAAAGCAGTTCCCGGAGATTACCGATTTCCACTTGCCGGCCGAGGGCTGCAGCTACCGCATGGCGGTGGTGCAGATCAAGAAGCAGTACGCCGGCCACGCCAAGCGCGTGATGTTCGGCGTGTGGAGCTTCCTGCGCCAGTTCATGTACACCAAGTTCATCGTGGTGGTGGACGAGGACGTCAACATCCGCGACTGGAACGAGGTGATCTGGGCCATCACGACCCGCGTCGATCCGACCCGCGACACCACGCTGGTCGACAACACGCCGATCGATTACCTGGACTTCGCCTCGCCGGTGAGCGGCCTGGGCAGCAAGATGGGCATCGACGCCACCAACAAGTGGCCGGGCGAAACCACGCGCGAGTGGGGCACCACGATCAGCATGACGCCCGAGGTGAAGGCACGGGTGGATCAGATTTGGCAGGAGTTGGGGCTGTAGGTTATAATTGATTCCGGCGGGCCCCTGCGCATTGTGGCATGGCTAACCTGGTCAGGTCGGGAACGAAGCAGCCACGGCTATTAACCATAAGTGCCGCAGATCAGGCTCGCCTCCTTCGGGAAAATGAAAAAGCTGCCAAGGGCAGCTTTTTTTATTGGTTCTTCTTCAGTGCGTCTTCAGCTATTCGTCGTCCAGCGTCGCTTCCAGCGGCCGCTCCGACGCCACCATCAGCGGATTCTCCTTCAGCCATGCGGATTCAGGCGTCAGCTTGATCTGGTTCTTCGCGTCCGTCTTGTAGACGGTGGCGCCCAACTTCAGCTGCGCCGGCTTGGCGAACTTGAACAGCACCGACTTGACGCTCGGTGCGAACAAGCTCAGCGCGCCAGCCATTTTCTTGATGGCGCTGTTGGTCTGGCCGACCGCGCCCATCACCTGCGCATACTGCCACTGCGTCCCCTCGGGCAGCACGGCCGTCACTTCGTAGCCGGCTGCGGACTTCTCGCCCTTCGGCAGGCTGGTCATGATCTTGGTGTCTTCCGTCATCCATTTGGGATTGGGCACCAGCGCCATGCGGTAGTCGGGCGACAGCGGTGTCAGCAGGGTGCGTTCGCCGCCGTGCACCACGGTCAGCACCACGTCGGCCGGCTGGTATTTGGTGTTCTTGGGCTTGACCGTCAGGAACAGGTTGATCTTGTCGCGCTCGGCGGCGGGGATGGCGTAGAACTTGTCGAGGCGCAGTTCCTCCACCAGCTTCTTATATGGCACCCATTCGCGTTCGTCGGCGTGGGCGGCGAGGGACAGCAACAGCAGCGGCAGCAGGGCAAGTTTCTTCATAAATTTTCATGTTAAAAGAAAAACACATTGTAGGGCAGTCCGTCCCGATTACCCAATCCGGCCACGCCTTGTTACAATTGCCGTTTTGGCGACCCTGCGCCGCATCTTATTAGCTGAGCAGGATAGGCCCTTTGCACCCGCTATCTACGGTAAAATCCCAGCATGTCCTATCAAGTCCTCGCCCGTAAATACCGCCCCAAGAATTTCGAAACGCTCGTCGGCCAGGAGCACGTCGTGCGCGCGCTCACGCACGCCTTGCACAGCGGTCGCCTGCACCACGCCTATCTGTTCACCGGAACGCGCGGGGTCGGCAAGACCACCTTGTCGCGCATCCTGGCCAAATCGCTCAATTGCATCGGCCCGGACGGCACCGGCGGCATCACGCCGACCCCGTGCGGCGTGTGCGAAGCGTGTACCGCGATCGATGCCGGCCGCTTTGTCGACTACATCGAGATGGATGCGGCGTCCAACCGCGGCGTCGACGAGATGGCGCAACTGCTGGAACAGGCGGTGTACGCGCCGAGCAATGCGCGCTTCAAGGTCTATATGATCGATGAGGTGCATATGCTGACCAACCACGCCTTCAACTCGATGTTGAAGACGCTGGAGGAACCGCCGGAGCACGTCAAGTTCATCCTGGCCACCACCGATCCGCAGAAAATCCCGGTGACGGTGCTGTCGCGCTGCCTGCAATTCAATCTGAAGCAGATGCCGCCCGGTCATATCATCGGCCATCTGGATAACATCCTGGGGCAGGAGGGCATCAGTTTTGAAGCGCCGGCCTTGCGCCTGCTGGCCGCCGGCGCGCACGGTTCGATGCGCGATGCGCTGTCGCTGACCGACCAGGCGATCGCCTACGCCGCCGGCGCAGTGACGCTCGATGCGGTGCAGGGCATGCTGGGCGCGCTGGACCAGTCTTACCTGATCCGTCTGCTCGATGCGCTGGCCGCGCAGGATGGCGCGGATCTGCTGGCCGTGGCCGACGAGATGGCCACGCGCAGCCTGTCGTACAACGGCGCCTTGCAGGACCTGGGCACCCTGCTGCACCGGATCGCGCTGGCGCAGACGGTGCCGGCCGCCTTGCCGGAAGATTTGCCGGAGTACGCCGAGATCGTGCGCCTGGCCGGCGCCTTCGATGCGGAAGAGGTGCAGCTGTATTACCAGATCGCTGTGCATGGCCGCAATGAATTGGGCCTGGCGCCGGATGAATATGCGGGCTTTTCGATGACCTTGCTGCGCATGCTGGCCTTTCGGCCCGGCGTAGGCGGGGCTGAGGGGCAACCGGCAGCTGCGCCCGCGATGTCGCGTCCGGCGGCGGTGGCTGCGGCACGCGCCGCGGCGGCGCCGCCGGCGCGCGCGGCTGCGCATATGCAGGCCAGCCATGCCAGCGTGACGCCGGCGGCGGTGGTCGCCGGTGCGGCCGCCGCGATGGCGCGCGCCGAGGCGCCTGCTCCGGCGCCGTATTCGGCTCCGGCTGCGCAGGCCCCGTCTGCCAGTGCGATGCCGTCCGCGCCGATTGCACCACCAGCGCCGGCGCCGGTTGCTGCGCCAGCCGCGTACACGGCTCCGATCCCGGCACCTGCGGCACCGGCACCGGTTGCCGCAGCGCCCGCTGCACCCGCCGCACCGATCAGTGCCGCGCGCGCCGCCATCAACGCCGCCCTGGAAGCTGCCCGTGCGGCTTCCAAACCGGGTGGGCGTTCGTCGTCGGCGAGCGCCGCACCGGCTGCCGCCGCGCCGTCCGCTCCCGCTGCAGCGCCGACGTCATCGTTTGGCGCCGCGTCGCCATCCGCGCCTGCCGCTTCCGCGCAGCCTGCCGGGTTCGCCTCTGGTGGGCCTTCGCAACCGCAGGCGCCGAGCGCTGTGTACACGCCGCCTGCCGCGCCGGTTGCGGTCGCGCCTTCGCGTCCCGCGCCTTGGGACGACATGCCGCCGGCAAGCGCCAAGGGCGGTGACGCGCAAGCGGCTGTCCTGGAAGCGCCGGTGCGCCAGGTCGCCCCGCAGCAGGTCGCGCCGCAAGCCGCGCCCGGCGCCAGGCCAGCCCCGCAGCAGGCCGACGAAGAGGATGACCTACCACCCTGGGTCACTGAATTTTCCGACGATAGCGCGGTAGCGCCGGCGCCGGCCTACGCGCCGTCGCAGCCGCCCTCGCACAGCCCGTCGCAGGCGTCGCCGCACATGCCGTCGCACGCCGCGGCGCAGCACCAGGCGCCGCCGCCGCTGGCCTACGCCGACGAAGCGCAAGCCGTCGTCATGCCGGCCCGCGCCGCGCCGGCGCCGGCCAAGGCGCCGCACGCCTACGTCATCACGCCGGTGCCGGAACTGAACTGGGACGGCAACTGGCCGGCCGTGGCCGCCGCCTTGCCGTTGCGCGGTGTGGCCCAGCAGCTGGCCATGCAAGCCGAACTCATCGAATGCAGCATCGACGGCAACGCGGTGGTCTTCAATGTCCGCGTGCCGATCGAAACCTGGCGCACGGCCGGCAACGTCGAAAAGCTCACGGTCGCGCTGACCGAGCGCTTCGGCCGTCCGGTGCGCGTGGACACCGAACTGGGCGCCGTCTGGTACACCGCCAGCGCCGAAGCGCAGGCCCACCGCGAAGCCTGCCAGCGCGCCGCCGAAGTCACCATCGCCAACGATCCCTTTGTGAACAGCATGATCCGCGAGTTCGACGCCTGGGTCGTGCCGGGTTCCATCACGCCGCCGCCCGCCGTATCGGCGTCCGCTGCGGCCAACTGATCACATCTTTCACTTTCAATCTACGGAGAACACCATCATGATGAAGAACCAACTGGCCGGCTTGATGAAGCAAGCACAAGCAATGCAAGACAACATGAAGAAGGCGCAGGACGCGCTGGCCCTGATCGAAGTCGAAGGCCAATCCGGCGCCGGCCTGGTCAAGATCGTCATGACCTGCAAGAACGACGTCAAGCGCGTATCGATCGACCCGTCGCTGCTGGCCGACGACAAAGACATGCTGGAAGACCTGGTCGCCGCCGCCTTCAACGACGCCGTGCGCAAAGCCGAAGCCACCTCCGCCGAAAAGCTGGGCGGCCTGACCTCCGGCATGAATCTGCCGGCCGGCTTCAAGATGCCTTTCTAAGGGCTGCCGCCAGGCTCCATGTCCAAATCGCTGGAATTTCTGACGGAGGCGTTGCGCCGTCTGCCCGGCGTCGGCCCCAAGTCGGCGCAACGGATGGCGTTTCACTTGCTCCAGCATGACCGCGAAGGTGCGGACATGCTGTCGCGCGCGCTGCACCAGGCGGTGAGCGCCGTGCATCACTGCGCGCTGTGCAATACCTTCACGGAAGAAGACGTCTGCGACACCTGCAACGACGAGCAGCGCGACCGCCGCCTGCTGTGCGTGGTGGAGACGCCGGCCGACCAGCTGATGATCGAGCAGACGCTGACCTACAAGGGCCTGTACTTCGTGCTGATGGGGCGCCTGTCGCCGCTGGACGGCATCGGCCCCAAGGACATCCACCTGGAAAAACTGGTGGCGCGCGCGGTCGACGGCCTGGTCGCGGAAGTGGTGCTGGCCACTAATTTCACCAACGAAGGCGAGGCCACCGCGCACTACATCAGCGAGATGCTGAAGGCGCGCGGCCTGCGCGTGAGCCGGCTGGCGCGCGGCGTGCCGGTCGGTGGCGAGCTGGAGTACGTGGACGCGGGCACCATCGCCCGCGCCATGCTGGACCGAAGGGCGACATGACCGACAAGAACACCGCGGGGAAGGAGTCTTCCCCTGCATGGGAAGACCGCAAGCAGGCAGGCGGCATGCCGCCTGAAACCCCTGCTGGCCCATTGGCCGGCATCAAGGTACTGGAACTGGGCACGCTGATCGCGGGCCCTTTTTGTGCGCGCATGCTGGGCGAGTTCGGCGCCGAGGTCATCAAGATCGAGTCGCCCGACGGCGGCGATCCGATCCGCAAATGGCGGGTGCTGAAGGACGGCACCTCGCTGTGGTGGTCGGTACAGTCACGCAACAAGAAATCGCTGACCTTGAACTTGAAGGATGCGCGCGGCCGCGCCATTGCGCGCCAGCTGGCGCTGGAGGCGGACATCATCATCGAGAACTACCGTCCCGGCGTGCTGGAGAAGTGGGACATCGGCTACCAGCAACTGAAGGCCGCCAATCCCGCCACCATCATGGTGCGCCTGTCGGGCTTCGGCCAGACCGGGCCGATGAAGGACTTGCCGGGCTTCGGCGCCATCGGCGAATCGATGGGCGGGCTGCGCTATGTGTCCGGCCATGCGGACCGGCCGCCGGTGCGGGTCGGCGTATCGATCGGCGATTCGGTGGCGGCGCTGCACGGCGTGATCGGCGCGATGATGGCGCTGCGCCACCGCGACGCCACCGGCGGCAAGCTCAAGGGCGAAGGCCAGATGGTCGACGTCGCCCTGTACGAATCCGTGTTCAACCTGATGGAATCGCTGGTGCCGGAGTTCGACCACGCCGGCGTGGTGCGCGAGCGCACCGGCGGCGCGCTGCCGGGCATCGTGCCGTCGAACACCTACACGACCAACGACGGCGAAAACATCGTCATCGCCGGCAATGGCGACGCGATCTTCAAGCGCCTGATGCTGGCCATGGGCCGCATCGACCTGGCCGGCGATCCCCAACTGGAACGCAACGACGGCCGCGTGCCGCGCACGCAGGAGATCGACGATGCGATCCAGGCCTGGTGCGACACCCGGGACATCGACAGCGCGCTGACCGTGCTGAAGGCGGCCGACGTGCCGGCCGGGAAAATCTACTCGGTGCGCGACATGATGGTCGATCCGCAGTTCCTCGCCCGCGAAATGTTCGAGCAGCACCACTTCGCCGACGGCACGCCGGTCAAGCTGCCGGCGATCTCGCCGAAATTGTCGGCGACGCCGGGCCACACCAAATGGATAGGGCCGGCGCTGGGGCAGCACAACGACGAGGTCTTGCAGTCGCTGGGCTACAGCGCCGAGGACATCGCCGCCCTCAAACAGGACGGCGTGCTGTAACGGCTGGCCAACTACCTGACATCAAAGCTGGGCGCGGAACTTAAGCGGGTGGCCATCGTCGCCGGCCGCCAGGCCGCTCATGGTGAACTGGTTGCCGAGCATGAGGTCGATCGATTCGGGCGGCGACGGATGGCCGAGGTAGTAGCCTTGCGCCAGGTCGCAGCCGAATTGCTCCAGCAGCAGCAACTGTGCGCCGGTCTCCACGCCCTCGGCCACGACCGCCATCTTCAGGCCGTGCGCCATGGCGATGATGGCGCGCGTGATGGCGGCGTTCTCCGAATCCTGCGGCAGGCCGCTGATGAAGCTCTTGTCGATCTTCAGCGCGCGCACGTCGAAGCGCTTGAGGTAGTTCATCGACGAGTAACCGGTGCCGAAATCGTCGATCGACAGGTAGACGCCGATGCCGCGCAACTGTTCCAGCGTGACCATGGTGGCGCGGGCGTCGTCCATCAGCGTGCCCTCGGTCAGCTCCAGCTCCAGCAGCTCGGCCGGC
Source organism: Duganella sp. GW822-FHT06D06 (assembly GCF_058799615.1). Classification (NCBI taxonomy): domain Bacteria; kingdom Pseudomonadati; phylum Pseudomonadota; class Betaproteobacteria; order Burkholderiales; family Oxalobacteraceae; genus Duganella; species Duganella sp. GW822-FHT06D06. The sequence continues at coordinate 2,589 of NZ_JBXALQ010000020.1, read as the reverse complement.
AAGCCGGTCTCGTGCAGCGTGGACAGCACGATCTGGCTCAGGTTGTCATCCTTGAACTGCTTGGCCGACAGGTTGACCGCCACCCGCACCGCTTGCTTGCCGGCCGCCTGCCACGCCATCGCCTGGCGGCACGCGGTGCGCAACACCCATTCGCCGATCGGCACGATCAGGCCGGTCTCCTCGGCCAGCGGGATGAACTCGGTCGGCGAAATGATGCCGCGCTCCGGGTGGCGCCAGCGCACCAGCGCCTCGACGCCGACGATCTGGGCGCTGGAGACGTCGATCTGCGGCTGGTACAGCAGATACAGCTCATTGTTTTGCAGCGCCTTGCGCAGGCCGACTTCCAGCCTGACGTGGCTCATGATCTGCATCGTCAGCGACGAGCTGTACAGCTTGGCGTTGTTCTTGCCGCAGTTCTTGGCGTGGTACATCGCGGTGTCGGCGTATTTGAGCAGCGAGTTGCAGTCCTCGCCGTCCTCCGGGTACAGCGAAATGCCGATGCTGGCGGTGACGAAGATTTCATTGGTGTCGAGCAGGAAGGGGCGGCGCATGGCTTCCTTGACCCGGTGGGCGACGTTGAGGGCGTTCTCGACCCGCTCCAGGTCGGGGATCAGGATGGTGAATTCGTCGCCGCCCAGGCGCGCCAGGTTGTTGCCGCCCACTTCGGTGCGCGAGACCAGGTCGCTGGGCCGGGTGGTTTCGCGCAGGCGCTCGGAGACCGCCTTGAGCAGGTGGTCGCCGACGTCGTGGCCCAAGGTGTCGTTGATGCGCTTGAAGGCGTCCAGGTCCATGAACAGCACGGCGAATTTCTTGTTGCCCTTGCGCGAGCGCACCAGCTCGGCCTCCAGCGTCTCCAGGAAGGCCTGGCGGTTGGGGATGCCGGTCAGGCTGTCGCAGTAGGCCAGGCGGCGGATCTGTTCCTCGGTGCGCTTGCGTTCGCTGATGTCGCGCACCAGGCCGAGCACCTCGTCGGGCCCGGTGGCCACCAGCCGCGCCTCGAAATGCCGCACCGGCGGCGCCACCGCGTGTTCGCCCTGGCGCGCGCGCGCGGCCGCGCCGGGGATCGGCAGTTCGTAGTCGAGCGAGCGGATGTGCTGGGTGTCGAGCACGGTCTGCACCTGCTCCAGCATGTGTTTGGCGATGTCGTCCGGCAGCACCTGGTTCAGGTGGCGGCCCACGCACTGCTCGCTGTCGAACACGCTGCTGGCTTCGTGGCCCTGTTCGTAGTCGAGATAGTAGCCGTCCTTGTTCATGCGGAAGAAGGTGTCCGGGATCGCCGCCAGCACCGCGCGGTGATGGGCGTCGGCGATGCGCAGGCGGGTGATGGCGTCGCTGGCGCGCAGCACGTACAGCACGCGGTGGCCGAGGATGGGCCAGTTGATCGGCTTGGAGACGAAATCGGTGGCGCCGGCCTCGTAGGCCTGGGTCACCGATTCCAGCTCGTCGCCGCCGGTGACCATGATGATGGGCACGGTGGTCTGGGTTTCCAGCCGGCGGATTTCGCGGCACACGGCGAAGCCGTCCATGCCCGGCATGTCGACGTCGAGCAGCAGCAGGTCCGGCGCCGTGCTCTGGAAGCGGGCCACGGCCTGCAGGCCGTCTTCGGCCTCGACCGCGTCCAGGCCGACCTGGCCCAGCATTTCCAGCATCAGCAGGCGCATCACGGGATCGTCGTCGGCGACCAGCACCAGGCCGCGCTTGGGGGAGGTTGGGCTTGCCATGTCAGGTTTCCTTTTCCAGGATGGCTCCCAATGCCTGCCGCACGGCCTGGAAAGAGCGTTCCATGTCGGCCAGCAGGACAGCGGCGCCGGCGGTGGTGTCGTTGCGCCCCAGCTGCTCCAGCTCCTTGCAGCGCTGCGCCAGCGCGTCGGCGCCGACGTTGGCGCTGCTGGACTTGAGGCTGTGGGCGGCCTTGCGCATCTGGCTGATGTTGCCGGTGCCGATGGCCTGGCGCAGCGTGTGCAAGTGCTTGGGGGTGTCGTCGAGATAGGCGTGCAGCACCCGGTCCAGCAGCGCGTCGCCGTTGCTGGCGCTGAGGGCGCGGATGTTTTCCAGCGCCTGGCGGTTGATCTGGCCGTTGGCCGCGGGGGCGGCGGGGCGCGGCTCGGGCGCTTCCGCGGCGGCCGGCATGCGCGGCAGGCTGATCCAGCGGGAAATGGTCTGTCCCAGCGCCTGCTGCGTGAAGGGCTTGCTCAGGTAGTCGTCCATGCCGGCGGCCAGGCAGGATTCGCGGTCGCCCTGCAGGGCGTTGGCGGTGATGGCGACGATCGGCATGCTGCGGCCGCGCCCGCGCTGCTGTTCGCGGCGGCGGATTTCCGTGGTCGCCGCGAAGCCGTCCATGACGGGCATCTGGCAATCCATCAGGATCAGGTCGAACTCGGTCGCCTGCACCGCCTGCAGCGCTTCCTCGCCGTTGCAGGCGCGGCTCACTTCCAGCCCCAGCCCTTCCAGCATGGCGCTGGCCACTTCGACGTTGACCGGGTTGTCTTCCGCCAGCAGCACCTTGCGCCGCCTGCGCGCGCGCGGGGCCGGCGTCGGGCCGGGGCTGAAGGCGGCCAGCGGCGGCGCCACCGGCGCGGCGGCCGGCGG